>JAHLYQ010000036.1 GCA_025127975.1 Synechococcus sp. CS-1331
AAACAAGCCATCGAGCCGGTATTCGCGCTCTTTTAATGCAGGTGCTGAAAACCGGTAGCCACCGGCATCAGCGAGCTGTGCATCCAGCAGGTTGAGAATGCGGTCGGGGCGGCTCTGGAACAGCCAGTAGAAGAGCTTGTCTGAGAGCACCCGCTCGATCGTTCAGGGCGTGCTCATTCTGGGCAAGGGTTCTTTGGGCTGCAGCTCGTGAGGGGCTTGGCGGGATTGGGGCCTCGTTGGGGGTTGGAGGCAGAGCGGTTTGTTCGGGCTGGAGTGCCTGGTGGCTCAGGGGGAAGCCAGCCGCCATGACAATTTGGGCGCCTCTATGAGTTTGTACAGCTGTACAGACTCCTGCACAGTTGCAAAACAGAGGGGCCGCAGCGGCGGTTGGGTTGGCAGAGGGTGACCTTGGCTTCGCCTCGGCAAGCCAGTTTTGTACAGCCCTGGTATGGCGGATTTCTTCCCGGGGGATGCCGGCAATCACTCACCACCGCACTGGCAGCGTGAGCAGCACCAAATCAGAACATCTAGTCAGAACTTCGCCTTAAGAGGGTAACGACCGGGGTGACGGATTGAATCTAACGAAAGATCAATGTCAAGATCAGGCCAATAAAGATGTGAACCAGATGGCCGAACCACATTCAGAACCTGATCGATCGTTGCCGATCTGAACCAAGGGAATTCAGAAAAGGGTAATGCCAGCTCTTCGTCGTCAACCAAAACCCAGAGGCAATGCCCTGAGATGTTGGTGACCTCAGCGTCCAAAGCGATCGTTCCAGGCATTGATAATCTCCTGTTGTCGAGACTGAACAAGGCGTTCGGCTTGGCCGAGCTTCGTTGCGGAGAGGCCGATGTTTCGAGCAAGCTTAATAGAGGGGGCAAGCCAGAACTTCGCCTCGCCGTCGGGGTGGCTGACATGAACGTGCATCCGACTTTCCTCCCGAGAGAAGAAGTAAAAACGGAATTCACCTTCACGAAAGACGGTGGGTGACAAGCGCCCTCCTCTTCAGCCACATCATCGTAGTCATTATGATCCACACCCCCCGGCGGTGCTGGACGGGTTGGTGTGCGCTGTCTCCGCCTCAGGCATCGTGTTCATTCCTCGTCCAGTGATCAGCACCGTTTCAGTCACAACCGCTCCGGATGCGGCACGAAACCCGGGTGGCGTGAACGATTCCGTACAGGCTGTACAGAATCCTGAACAGCCGAATCAGGCGTTGGCGGCCGGGCCCCCGGATCCCGGTGGTAGCGACGTCAGTGCGGGGAAAGCGCCTCCGGCGCGATGGCCGATGCGCACCACGCGGTAGTGACCCACCCGTAAGCGGCGCAACCCTTCGGGAGGGCGGCGAGCGCTTTGGCGGTGGACGGGCTGGGACTCCTGGTGGCTTAGGGGGAAGCTGCTCAGACGCGATGCAGCGACACGTCATAGCCAGGCCAGTGACCATCGGATGACACGGCCATCAGCCCCTCAACCCGCGCCTGGGCAATCAACAGGCGATCAAAGGGGTCGTGATGCACCAGGGGCAGCTGGGCGGTTTCAATCACATGCGCATCGAGCACCGGCAGGAGCGCAGCACCGGCGCCAAGGCTCTGATCGCGGAAGGCGGCCGGTGTCACGTCCAACTTGCCGAGACGGTGCTTGATGGCCACCTCCCAGATGCTGGCGACCGACACCAGGCAGGGGCTGGCGGCCAATAACGCTCGTGTTTTCGTGCCCAGCCGTGGATCGTCGAGGAGCCACCAGAGCATCACCTGGGTGTCGAGCAACAGACGCATCAGCTGTTGAACAGCTCGGCCACCTGCTGATCCACAGCCTCACCGAAGGCGGCATCCACCTGGCTGGCAAGGAGCTCGGGCGAGGCCGCTGCCAGAGCGCCAAGCCGCTTCAAACCGGCGGCCGACGCGCACGGCACCAACTTCACCTGGGCCTTGCCATGGCTGGCAATGATCACCTCTTCACCGGCCAGAGCTGCCTTCACCAGCCGCGACAGCTGGCTCTTGGCATCCAGCATGTTCACCTGCATGACCACCAGCTCGGCACTTAGCCAGCCTAGCCAGAAATGGCGGTCGGCTTGCAGGTTGGCTAAAGGAAGCGCCCGGATCTGGGCGGTGGTGGCCTCGCTCAAGGGGTCAGCAGCGGCGGTTGATTTGGCGGAGGGTCACGGCTACAGCTTCATCTCGCCGGCCTTCCTGCCGGCCCTGGCCAAAGATCTCCCGGTAGGCGACGCTCTGGCTGAAGTCTTCAACGGTGAGGCCAGTCATGTTGCAGATCTCCTGCAGGGGGCGATCGCTGAACCGTCTCAACTGGATGGTGGGGATCAGCGTGAGCAGTTCTGCGCTGCCTGCTTGGGAGCTGGCCTCGGCTGGTGTGGCTCCAGGAGTGTCATTGCCCAGCTCACGCACCACCTTCGATGGAATTTGGATGCCCCCGCCCGCCAGAGCTCGGGCAGCAGCTCTATCCACTGCACTCGGCAAGCCAGAAATTCGGCTACCGGCTCGCTGGCGCCGAAGTTCAACTGACGCGATGGCGTGATCACGACCACCTGCCAGGCGTGGATGCTGGGTAATCCCATCTGGGCTTCCAGGATCAGGGCTGGCAGCTCGGGCCGGCTCTGGAACAGCCAGTAGTAGAGCTTGTCGGAGAGCACCCGCTTGATCGTTCAGGGCGTGCTTATTCTGGGCAAGGGTTCTTTGGGCTGCAGTTCGTGCGGGGCTTGGCGGGATTAGGGGCCTTGTTGTGTAGCGTCAGATCGTCAGATCTCGGATGATCTTTTTAGCAAGAATTTCGTTGATCTCGCGATGCCTGGGCACAGGCTGGGTGCGCCCAGTTTGGGGTTGGTGAAAGATATCGTGTCGCGCTCCATGGCGCAGGAGAACACATCCGACTTGCTCTAGCTCTCTGATCAGATCGGCCCGCTTCAAGCAACAACAAGCTCGCCAACCTTGCGAATTCCGGGCAAGTCTTCTTTAGAGAATTCGTGATACAAGTCAAGCAGCTGATCTTTCAAGTCCTCAAGATTATCACCCTGCGTCCAATGGGCAGGGTAAGCATTTAGGTAGCCGAGAAAATGGCCATCTGATTCGCGCCAGTAAGTAAACGATTCGCTTGCGGGCTTGCTTTCAGAACTGCTATGTGAATTGTTGTTGGCAGGCGTCATCATGCTCTGAACCCCCTTTTATTTCCGAACTTTAGCCCAAGGAAAACTTGGCTGCACTACCCATTGGGGCGTTCGGACTGGGGCGCCTGGCGGCTCAGGGGGAAGCCAACCGCCTTGGCAATTTGGGCGCCTCACTGAGTCTGTACAGCTGTACAGACTCCTGCACAGTTGCAAAACAGAGGGGCTGCCTCAAGCGTTTCCCGCCATCCAGGCGGCCAGCTCTGCCGGGCCCTGGAAGTCGAGCAGGCCCAGGATCTGGGCGGTGGTGGCTTCGTTCAAGGGGCCGCAGCAGCGGTTGAGTTGACAGCGGAGAGTCATCTTGGCGGCTTCGCGGGGGATGCTGGCATCGGGGCCGTCGCCTTTGGAGAGCCTGTTTGTTCGGGCTGGGGGTGCTGGTGGCTCAGGGGAAGCGAATCCTGCTTCGCTGCCGTTGCTGGGAGCTGCGCCCATCAGCGCCACCGCCAGCAGCGGTTCCACCCTGCCCTCGGTAAGGATGCCTTACCGCAAGTAGGTTTTCGGCGTAGGCTGGATGGGTTCGTGTGGGCCTTTCAATGGAGGTCGCCACACTCACCGCCAAGGGGCAGATCACCGTGCCCAAGGCTGTGCGTGACGCCCTGGGTCTGCGGCAGGGTGATCTGCTCAGCTGGGAGCTGGAGGATGGCTCGGTGCGGGTGCGGGCCGTGGCACCCCTGGATGTGGCCTATCTGCAGGGGCTGGAGGGCACGCTGAGCGAGTGGAGCAGCCCGGCCGATGAGCAGGCCTTTGCAGAGCTGTGAGTGCTTTCGACAGCTTTGCTGTGCTTCGGGTGCCGTTTCCGTTCACCGATCGCCTGGCCCAGAAGCGGCGGCCTGCTCTGGTGCTCTCCCAGCCAGCCTTTCGGCGCGCCAATCCTCCTGGCCCCTGGATTGGCCGATTGAGGATCTACAGGCTGCGGGCCTGCCCCAACCCTGTGTGGTGCGTCTGAAGTTGTTCACCCTGGATGAGCGACTGGTGCTCGGCCCCTTGGGTGCCCTGGCCGATGGTGATCGCGCCGCTGTGATTGCCCAGCTGGCCAAGTTGTTCGGCAATCCAGGGCCAGAAGTTGGTTGATTGCTTAGGGAACAGCCATGGCCTCCGGATTAGCCGCCGCCTCCAGCCGTTGAGAGCTATTACTGCTCTCAATTAGGGCTACGGCCAAGGCTCAGAGCGTTGGTTGCGGCTGCAGCCCGTGCGGGGCTTGGCGGGTTTGGAGCCCCGCTGGCGGCTCAGGGGGAAGTCTTCAATTCTGTACGGTCTGTACAGAATCTTGAGCGTTGGCGAATTGGGAGCAGCTAATCAGGAGCAGCGAATCAGTAGCAGCGAATCAGGCCTTCTCCGTCAGCCAGTGCTTTGATTCATCTGCAGCAGCTCGACCGTCACCCGGTGATGGGCGGCGGCGACGCAAATGGCTTGATCGAAACTGACCAGACAGCTTTCAAGCGCTGGCATAGGGCAATATGCAGGGCATCTCCGGCCCGTAAGGGGGGAGCATCAGTAAGACAGAGCCGAGCCGCAACGTCAAAGTCTGCCGCCACCGCATCCTGCTCAACCAATCGCCTCTCGCGTAGCTCCTGATTCTCTTCCACAATATGAAGCTACCAGATTTTCCAAATCCATGCATGTGCATCGGGGGCCTGCCAAGCCGAACCTATACCGATTCAACCTGCCTGGCAGCGTTGCTACTGATTGTCGATAATCAGAGAAAGTTAGAGCAGCAAATTGGCGTGCAATCCCCAAGGCCAATTGACACATTCTTTTCTGAACCGCTGCTTGAGGTGATGGAGGAAAGATTTATCCATCATCATCACAACCCGAAGCTTGCACAGGTACTTGTCCAAATTGAGGTTAAGACATTCATTGTGCTGCCAAGTCCCGGCGCCGTATTCGCCAATATTTTCTTTTCCGGCGTTAAAGAAGAGGCAAAGGTAGCACAGCTGATCAATATTTATAGCGATTGGCTTGTCGTCCTGCCAAGTGCGCAGGAGTCCCCAAATGCCATCGTGGTCCACGCCGACCAAGTGGCAGCTGACCCAGTAATTATTGCCAAAGCTCTATCGCGATTTGGTTTGATCGGCGGTTGCATCACAGAGCAGGAGGTGAGGACGCTATTCGAGCAAGCGATCACAATGACGCCGTATATCAGCGAGGCCAAGTATGGAAAAGGGTACGACCCATTCGGCGCCATTAGGGAACCCAGCAAGCTTGATGGCATTGGTGAAAAATTCTTGCTCCGTTACAAAGGCGGCGCCGAGCTCATTCAGAGTTATATGGATATTTCCAAGGACATCGGTTTGATCTAGATCTGACGGGTAATCAGCAGAGCGGAAGAGGCGACGGCCGGGCGGGCAGGGCGGCCGGCTCAGGTCTGGGGAGCTCTGGGGTTGCAGTACGTGGAGAGCAGGGGGAAGTTCCTTAGATGCGGCAGTGCCTCAGCGATGCTCAAAGCAGCTTATTGAACTCCACGACCACATTGAATTGGCAGGACCCGATGCCACCTTCCGGTTACGGCTGCAGCTCATGCTGGGGCTGGTGGTTGTGGAGCCTCTTAGGCGGAAGGCGGCCCAGGGCGCCCGATTGCTATCGAAGAGCTCCTCGGCCCGGGCATCAAATGCTTTTGACCGTACAATGTACGTACATCACTGATCTCGTCTGATGGCAACGACCAAGCAGCCCACCAAAACCAGTCGTATTGAGCTGCGGGCATCGGATGGCGACCGTGAGTTGCTGGATCGTGCCGCAGCTGTCATCGGCACCGACCGGAGCTCTTTCCTCTTGAACCAGGGACGACTCGCCGCCCAGCGCGTGCTGGCCAACCGTGAGCAGTTTGTGCTGGATCAGCTTGGGCTGGAGGAGTGGGAGCGCATCAACAACCTCCCCGCTCGCAACCTGACCGGTCTTATTTGTCTGTTCCAGCGGCCATCGCCGTTTCAGCCGCAGGCATGACCGCGTTTAACCCACCTGTCCAGCTGGCAGCCAACCACCAGCTGGATGGTTTTCGTTGCCGCTCGCCTGAGCAGACCAACTGGTTGGTTGCTATGGCCAGACAGGCTCACGGATCGGGAACCACGCGCGTTTTTGTGGTAACGGAGGTCGATCAGCCGGTTGTTGTTGCCTTCTACGCGTGGTGCATGGCCAGCGTGGCTATCGCCGATCTGCCCGAGCGCCTCCGCCTTGGAGCCGTTAGCTATCCCCAGCCGGTTGCATTGCTTGCTCGCCTTGGGGTTGATCAGCGCTATGAAGGTCGAGGCCTCGGTGCAGCGCTGCTCGCTGATGTGATCACACGGGTCGCGGGCTTGAGTGACGCCATTGGTTGCCGTGGCTTGCTGGTGCATGCCGAATCAGAGCAGGCCCGAGCTTTCTACGGGCATCTGATTCCTGAGTGGGAGCTTTCACCAACGGATCCCATGCACCTCGTTCTGCTCCTGAAGGACATTCGCCATACCCTCAACAGCTTGCGCTGAATTGAGACAGCAGCTAATCAGGCGTTCTCCGCCAGCCAGTTCGTCACAGATGCCGATGCCGATTACGCTGCCCTTGCCCATCGGCGCGGGGCAAGCAGGCTGGAGACGCGTCTGTCAGCCGATCAGTTGCAGAGGTAAGTCCAGGGCTTGGGCACACTGGCCCAAACTACGGTCGGTACTGGCCAGGGTGAGTTTGTGGCGCTTGGCCAGGGCGAGATGCAGGGCGTCGCCGGAGCGAAGCGGCAGATCTTGGCTCTGCTGGAGCCACTGGCGGGCCTGCAGAAAGTCGCTGCCACGCGGCTCCAGCAAGCGCAGCCGCTCCTGGCGGAAACACTCAAACTCGCTCTCGATGCATCGGGCCCGTTCAGCCGTGAGCTGGCCACGACGCACACATGTCGCCACCACACCAGCAAACTCCAGCAACACCCAGTGGCTGATCCAAAGTTCCGTGCCATCGCGGCTGAGCAGCCACGTCTCGGAGGCGTCAAAGCCGCTGTCGCCCAGGAAGAGCGACAACAACACGCAGCTATCCAGATAAACGGAGCCAGCCTGCTCACCTGCCGTGGCAGTCATGGCTCGTCGCGCAATTCACGCACCAACTCCACGGCACTGGCTTCCATGGCTGGGGCTTCCGCGTGCAACCGCCGCAGCCGCTGCACCCAGGCACTGGCGCCAGGCTCACGGGCAGAGCCGTGATCGCGCACCAATCGAGCCACCACCTGCCCCCGCCGCGTGATCACCACCTCGTCGCCAGCCTCGACGGCGTCGAGCAATGCCGACAACTGGGCCTTGGCCTCCGCCAAACCAACCGTTTTCATGACCAGAATCGACGGCAAATGACCAGATGACCTTCTGGTCACCAAGAATCTAGGCCGAACCAGGGAACAGGGAGCTCTTCAGGGCGGACAGACAGCTGAGGCCACTCGCCGCATCCCATCCGCCAGCGCCACCTTCAGGCGGTAGCTCCCTGGGGCGCCGGCGCCGGCTGGAACATGAACATCGAATAGATCACGTTGCGGCGCATCTGGGTCATCATCTCGAGGAACATGTCGTAGCCCTCGTTTTTGTATTCGATCAGCGGATCCTTCTGGCCGTAGCCACGCAGACCCACCGATTCCCGCAGGGCGTCCATTGCCTGCAGGTGCTCACGCCAGAGGGTGTCGATCTGCTGGAGGATGAAGTAGCGCTCCGCTTCGCGCATCAGGCCCGGCCGCTGCTGCTCAACCTGGCCCTCCTTGATGTCGTAGGCATTGCGCAGCTGCTCCTGCAGGAAGGCCTTGAGCTCTTCCACCCCTAGGCCCTGCAGCTGCTCAGGGGTGAGATCCTCCAATAGGTAGATGAACTCCTTGGTTTTCTCCACCAGCCGGCTGAGATCCCACTCCTCCGGTGGCAGCTCTGGATTCACATAGGCCTCCACAATGTCTTCTACCGTGCGCTCGCCATAGCCGATCACCTGGGCCTTGAGCTCCCGACCCTCCAGCACTCGCCGCCGCTCGGTGTAAACGGCCTTGCGCTGGTTGTTCATCACCTCGTCGTATTCAAACACCTGCTTACGGATGTCGTAGTAATAGGTTTCCACCTTCTTCTGGGCCCCTTCCAGCGAGCGGGTGAGCATGCCCGATTCGATCGGCATGTCCTCCTCCACCCGGAAGGCATTCATCAGCCCGGCGACGCGATCGCCGCCGAAGATGCGCAGCAGGTTGTCTTCCAGTGAGAGGAAGAAGCGGGTGGAGCCCGGGTCGCCCTGGCGGCCGGCGCGGCCGCGCAGCTGGTTGTCCACCCGGCGGGATTCGTGGCGCTCGGTGCCGATCACATGCAGGCCGCCCGCTTCGCGCACCTGCTGCTCGTCCTGCTTGACCACGCTGTCGTATTCGCCCTTGACCTCGGCGATCAGTTCCCGCAAGGCCTGGATTTGGCCATCTTCGCTGGGGGCCTTCTCGGCCGCTTGAGCGATGCGGTCTTCCAGTTCCAGCACCGTGAGCTGGCGATCGCCCCAGGCCGCCACCAGCTCCTTGCTGAGCTCGGCGAGGGCCTGTTCAGTGGCCTGCGAGAGGCTGCAGGGGTAGAGGCTGCCCAGGCTGCGGGCCTCGCGGGCGGCCTTCGCCGAGGGGATCGGCCGGTGCTCGTTCTCAGGTCGCACCAACTTGGGCAGCAGCACCTCCCTGAGCTTGAGCCGCGCCATGTAGTCGCTGTTGCCACCCAGGATGATGTCGGTGCCGCGACCGGCCATGTTGGTGGCGATGGTCACGGCGCCGGCGCGGCCAGCCTGGGCAACGATTTCGGCTTCCCGCTCCACGTTTTCGGGCTTGGCATTGAGCAGGTTGTGGGGGATCTCCTGCTCCGCCAGCAGGGCGCTGAGCAGCTCGGATTTCTCCACGCTGGTGGTGCCCACCAGCACCGGCCGGCCGCCCTTGTGAACCTCGGCGGTTTCCAGCGCCACGGCGCGCCACTTGGCCGTTTCGGTTTTGTATACCTGATCGGTCCAGTCCGAGCGCGAGCGGCTGCGGTTGGTGGGCACGATTGTGACTTCGAGTTTATAGGTTTTCTCGAATTCCACCTCTTCTGTTTTGGCGGTGCCGGTCATGCCGGCCAGGCGCGGGTAGAGCAGGAAGAAGTTCTGGTAGGTGATGGAGGCGAGGGTTTGGGTTTCAGGCTGGATCTCCAGCTCTTCTTTGGCCTCGATCGCCTGGTGCAAGCCATCACTCCAGCGGCGACCAGGCATCACCCGGCCGGTGAACTCATCGACGATCACCGCATCGCCATTGCGCACGATGTAGTTGACGTCCTTGGCGAACATCTCCTTGGCTTTGAGCGCATTGCCGATGAAGTGGGCCCAGGGATCTTCCGGGTTGAACAGATCGCTCACCCCCAGCTGCTGCTCGGCCTTGGCATAGCCCTCGTCGGTGAGGGTCACGTTGCGCTGCTTCTCATCGACTTCGTAGTCGCCCTCGGGATCGATGCCGTCTTTACCCATTTCGGCGGCGCGCTCGAGCAGGGCGGCCACCTCGGCGGCGCGCCGATATTTCTCCTGGGGGCGCTCGATCTGGCCGGAGATGATCAGGGGGGTGCGGGCCTCATCGATCAGAATCGAGTCCACCTCGTCGATCACGCAGAAGTTGGGCGAGCGCTGCACCACCTCGGCGATGTCGCTGGCCATGTTGTCGCGCAAGTAGTCGAAGCCCAGCTCGCTGTTGGTGGCATAGGTGATGTCGCAGGCGTAGTTGGCCCTGCGGGTAGCGGGCGTCATGTCCTGCTGGATCAGGCCCACCGAGAGGCCCAGGAAGCGGTGCACCTGGCCCATCCATTCGGCGTCGCGCCGGGCCAGGTAGTCGTTCACGGTCACCACGTGCACGCCCCGGCCGGTGAGGGCGTTGAGGTAGGCCGGCAGGGTGGCCACCAGGGTTTTGCCCTCGCCGGTTTTCATCTCGGCGATCTGGCCGTTGTGCAGCACCATGCCGCCGATCAGCTGCACATCGAAGTGGCGCATGCCCAGCACCCGCTTGCCCGCCTCGCGTACTACGGCAAAGGCCTGGGGCAGCAGCTCATCGAGCAGGGCCCGCTCCTTGGCCGCCTGGCCGGCCACCTGCTCCAGCTTCTGACGGAATTCAGCGGTGAGGCCGCGCAGTTCGTCGTCGGAGAGGGGGGCGATCTCCTCCTCGAGCAGGTTGATGTCGGAAACGATCGGCTGGTAGCGCTTCAGCTTGCGGGCATTGGGATCACCCAGCAGGAGCTTGAGCATTGATGCGAGCCGAATGGAGCTCCGGCCAGCTTACTGAGCCGATCTGGCGCGTCAGGCCTGCAGGGCCGAATCCAGACTCACCAGGGTGAGGTGGCCCAGCTCCACGCCTGGGCTGTGGATCAGCAGTCGCTCGTCTTCCAGCGACAGCATCGGCAGCCAGCTGCGCTCCGCCCCCGCCTCCAGCCGCCGGGCCACCTCCTGCCACAGCAGCGACGTTTTGCCGCTGCGGCGCATGCCGATGACGGCCAGCTATCCACCAGCTTCTGGCGCAGCAGATCGCGCAGGGGTGCGGGCAGCTTGTCGTCCATGGCGGCAAGTTAGCTCTGGACCTTGTCGTGGATGGCGACAAGGCGGTGGCCTCCATTTTGGGTGGAATAGGGGTCTGGGTAGAATGGGGGTTGATTTCTACCCGGCTCCTTGTAGGGGCGTGAGTGGCGATGGGCATGAACATCAAGGATCCGCAGGTGCATGCCATGGCCCGTGAGCTGGCGGCGCGGCGTGGCACCACCGTGACCGATGCCGTGCGTCGTGCGCTTGCGGCCGAACTGGAGAGAAGTCCAGAGCCATCTGCGCTGAAGCTGCAGGATGCCAAATTGCAGCAGTTACTCGCCTTGTTGGGGCGCTTCAGCAATCTGCGTTGGCCCGACCAGCGCACCAGCAAGGAATTGCAGGATGCCCTTTACGACGATGACGGTCTGCCGATCTGATGGTGATCGATACCTCTGCTCTGATAGCCATTCTCAAAGCGGAGCCCGAAGCTGCCGAACTCCTTGGCTGCCTGAGTCAGCCATGTCCGAAGTGGATCTCCACCGCCACGCTCGTTGAAGCTCAGATCGTGGTGATCAGTCAGCTCGGTGAGGCTGGGCCTCCTGAGTTGGACTTGCTCTTGGGCCGAGCGGAGATCAAGTCGCTTCCGCTCGACACATTGCATGTGCACTGGGCCCTCCACGGCTGGCGCCACTACGGCAAGGGTCGCCATCGGGCGGCCCTCAACCTGGGCGATTGCTTCAGTTATGGCCTGGCCATGGCCCTCGACCTGCCGTTGCTGTTCAAGGGCGACGACTTTGCCCGCACTGATGTAAAAGTTGCCCTGTGAAACCGGCACTCAGCTGGTGATGCCAGGGTTGTCGCCGAGAAACTCCAGGATTTCGCGGTCTTTGAGGTTTTGGGCGGCTCCGGTGCAGGCTTCCAGCACGGGTCGCCCGGCCGCCAGCTCCCGCAGGCAGGCCTGGGTGCGGGTCAGCTCGGTTTCCAGCACGTCGATGCGCTCCATCAGGTTGCGGATCACATTCGCTTCCGTGTCCGGCAGGGCCGAGTGGGCCAGGGGGTCGATGCGCACGCCGCTCTGGTGGATCACCCGGCCGGGGATGCCCACCACCGTGCTGTCGGCCGCCACGTCGCGCAGCAGCACCGAGCCGGCGCCGATGCGGGTGTTGGTGCCCACGGTGATCGCCCCCAGCACCTTGGCGCCGGCCCCCACCACCACGTTCTCCTCCAGGCTGGGGTGGCGCTTGCCGTGGGCCTTGCCGGTGCCGCCCAGGGTGACGCCCTGATACAGGAGGCAGCGGTTGCCAATCACCGCCGTTTCACCCACCACCACGCCCATGCCGTGGTCGATGAACACGCCATGGCCGATCCGGGCCCCCGGGTGGATCTCGATGCCGGTCACCAGGCGCCCCAGCTGGCTGAGCAGCCGCGCCATCAGGGGCAGCAGGGGCAGTTGGCTGCCCCACAGCCAATGGCTGAAGCGATGCAGCGTCAGGGCGTGCAGGCCCGGGTAGCAGAGCAGGATTTCCAGCGTGCCGCGGGCCGCCGGATCGCGCTGTTTGATGATCGCCAGGTCGGCCTGCAGTGCCTTGAGCATGGCGCCATCCTGCCGGAGCCGGTGGGGGTTTGACCGTGGGGCACCCCTTCGGGCATGATCAACCCGTCGACCCGTTCGACGGTCGCGGATGTAGCTCAGTGGTAGAGCATCTCCTTGCCAAGGAGAGGGTCGAGAGTTCGAATCTCTTCATCCGCTTGATTCAGGCCAGCAGCCCGATTTCCTTGCGCAGGGCATCGATGGTGGCGCCGCCCAGGTAGCTCTGGGCGCAGTGAACGATGGGCATCCGAATCAGCTGGGCCCGGTTTTGGCGCAGGCTCTGCTCCACCAGTGGCAGGCTGGGCCGATCGCAGAGCACGTGGCTGGCGGCCCGCAGCAGGGCCAGCAGGCGACTGCCCGTGTCGGGGGTGGCGGTCATCACCAGCAGGTCATTGCCGCGCATGCTGTGCAGGATCACCTCGGCGGCGCGCAGGATGCCCGGGCTGATGCTCACCAGGCCCACGCAGCTGCCCTGGCGCAGCTCCTTGAGCAGGTCGAGCTCCTGGCGGAAATCGTTGAGATCCACCGCCACCGCCCGCACCCCATGGAGCTTGGCGATCGCCTCCACCGGCTGGAGGAAGTAGCGGCTGGTCACCACCGTGCCGTTGTTGGATTCGGTCAACACGGCGGCCAGCTCCTCCATCGGCACCACCTCTACGGGCACCTCCAGGTTGGGAGTGAGCTCCTCGGCGATCAGGTGGGAGGCGCCCAGGTCTTCCTGGGGGGTGCTGACCAGCACCCGGGCGCCGCAGCGCAGCCGCCAGTCAATCTCGCGGGTGAGCAGATCGCGGGTCTGCTGCAGGGTGCAGCCTCCATTGAGCAGCTCGTCGACGCTCTGGCGCACCTGGCGGTCGATATCCGGCAGGGCCCGGCCGCGGGGCCCGACCAGGGGCTTGATCTCCCGGGGTTTCTGCTGGTCGCGCACGTAGATGCCCGAGCCTGCCATCGCTTCCACTACGCCATCGTTTTCCAGCTGGCGGTAAACCTTGCTGATCGTGTTGCGGTGCAGGCCTGTCTGCATGGCCAGCTGCCGCGTGCTCGGCAATCGATGCCCCGGTGGGTAGTGGCGGGCCGCAATGGCGAAGCAGATCTGGTTGTAGAGCTGCGTTGATGCCGGAATATCGCTTTCCTGCTGGATGTGGAATCGCACGCCGGGGTTCAGCCAATTGGGCTACTGGCCACCTTACGGAGCCCCAGTCCAGGGGACAATGCCTCCAGCCGGTTGTGCCTGGGGTGCGGTGGCAGTCGCGGTGTGTGGCGCGACGCTCCAGGAAGTTGTACAGCTGTACAAACTCCCTAACACTCCCCACAGCACGTCGCTCGGCCTCCCATGTTCCCAATCCACGGCAGCTCTCCAAGGCGAGGGAGCTGTTTGCCCAAGCGCCCTAGGCGGGCAACGTCAGCCCGCAGGCTTAGGGACGGCGGTCTTGCGGGGGCTGAGGAACATGATCATGTTGCGACCTTCCCGTTTGGGGGGCTGCTGCACCTCGGCGTTATTTTCCAGATCTTTGGCCATCCGCATCAGCAATACCTCGGCCAGGGCGGTGTGCTGGATTTCGCGGCCGCGGAAAATCACGGTGCACTTGACCTTGTCGCCGTCCTTGAGAAAGCGTTGGGCCTGACCGATTCGCACCTGGTAGTCGTGGGAGTCGATCTTGTAGCGCATCTTCACCTCTTTGACTTCGGTTTGGTGTGACTTCTTCTTGGCCTCCTTGGCCTTTTTTTCCTGCTCAAACTTATATTTGCCGTAATCCATGATCCGGCACACCGGCGGATCTGCCTTCTCGCTCACCAGCACCAGATCCAGCTCCCGGTCTTTTGCCACCTCCAGGGCCGCTTCGCGGCTGATCACCCCCAGTTGACTGCCATCGGCATCCACCACCCTCAGGTTGGGGTAGCTGATGCGATCGTTGATATTGGGCAGCTCCCGCACGGGAGCACGGCGGTCAAAACGGGGACGTGGAGGCATTCAGGGGTGTGAAGGATCGCGAAATCGCTAACGCTTCACCCTAGACCGCGCTCGACCTCCTGCAGGGCTTGCTCGAGCAGGGCCGCCTCATCTTCGCCCGCCAGCCAGCAGGGCCGGTGGCGGCGGCGGAACCAGGTGCGCTGTCTTTTGGCGAACTGGCGGGTGCGCTGCTGGGTGAGGGCCCCGGCCTCCGCTTCGGTGAGGGTGCCCGCCAGGAGCTGGCGGGCCTCGGCGTAGCCGATTGTGTCGAGCAGGGGTAGCTCCGGCCCGTAGCGCCCGATCAGGGCTTCGGTTTCAGCCACCAATCCCTGCCCGTATAGGGCCCTGGTGCGCTCGGCGATGCGCGCCTCCAGGTTGGCTGGGTTCAGGCCCAGCTCGAGCAGTCGCCAGGGCGGCGGCGTGGCCCCCTGCTGCTCGGAGAGGGGCCTGCCCGTGGCATAGAGCACCTCCAGGGCCCGCTGGGTGCGCACCGCATCGGCGGCGGCGATGCGTCCGGCGGCCACCGGGTCGCCCTGGCGCAGTAGCTGGTGGCAGAGGGGCTGGCCGAGGGCTGCCAGCTGGGCACGCAGCTGGGGCTGGGGCGGCACGGCGGGGGGATTCATCCCCTGGGTAATTGCCTGCAGGTAGAGGCCGCTGCCCCCCGCCAAGAGCGCCAGGGGCTTGCGGGCCAGTTCGGCGTTGAGCTGGGCCTCGGCGATGGCGCGGAATTCCTGCAGGTTGAGCGGTTGGTCTGGATCGCGCAGATCCAGCAGCTCGTGGCGGGCCTGGGCCCGCTGGGCGGCGGTGGGCTTGGCGGTGCCCACATCCATCTGGCGGTAGAGCTGGCGCGAATCCACGTTCAACACAGCCAGATCCAGGGCCCTTGCCAGGGCGATCGCCAGGTCGGTCTTGCCGCTGGCCGTGGGGCCGAGCAACACAATCACCAGCGGCTGGTTGGGGGCCATGGCCATACCTTGGCAGGGGGTGTCCAGCCGGGTTGGCGGTGGTAAATTGAGCCTCGTAAAGGGCTTTTGAGCCCGTTTGCGTCTTACTTGCCCCGGGATTTCTCCGTCCTGTGCCGAATCCCTGGGGAGACCTTCCTGCATGAGCGACACCAGCAAAGTTCAGGCCGCCTATGGGGCCGAGCAGATCCAGGTTCTCGAGGGACTGGAGCCGGTGCGCAAGCGGCCGGGTATGTACATCGGCTCCACCGGCCCCAGGGGCCTGCATCACCTGGTGTACGAGGTGGTCGACAACGCCGTCGATGAGGCCCTGGCGGGCCACTGCGACCAGATCCTGGTGGTGCTCAACGACGACGGCTCCTGCGCCGTCACCGACAACGGCCGCGGCATCCCCACCGACATCCATCCCCGCACCGGCAAGAGTGCCCTGGAGACGGTGCTCACCGTGTTGCACGCCG
Organism: Synechococcus sp. CS-1331; assembly: GCA_025127975.1. Classification (GTDB taxonomy): domain Bacteria; phylum Cyanobacteriota; class Cyanobacteriia; order PCC-6307; family Cyanobiaceae; genus Cyanobium_A. The sequence continues at coordinate 15,606 of JAHLYQ010000036.1, forward strand.
GCGGCAAGTTCGGCTCCGGCGGTTACAAGGTGTCCGGTGGCCTGCACGGGGTGGGCGTGTCGGTGGTCAACGCCCTCTCCGAGTGGGTGGAGGTCACGGTCCACCGGCAAGACCAGGTGCACACCCAGCGCTTCGAGCGTGGCGAACCGATTGGCATCCTCAAATCGGCCCCTGGTGAGGAGGGCCGCACCGGCACCTCCCTGTGCTTCAAGCCGGATATCCAGATTTTCTCCACCGGCATCGAATTCGACTACCAGACCCTCTCTTCTCGCCTGCGGGAGCTGGCCTACCTCAACGGCGGAGTGCGGATAGTCTTCCGCGACGACCGCGCCGCTGCCCGCAATGCCGCCGGCGAGCCCCACGAGGATATTTATATTTACGAAGGCGGCATCAAGGAATATGTCGCCTATATGAACTCTGGGAAGGATCCGCTCCATCCCGAAATCATCTACGTCAACCGCGAGAAGGATGGCGTGCAGGTGGAAGCCGCCCTGCAGTGGTGTGTGGATGCCTACTCCGACAGCATCCTGGGGTTTGCCAACAATATCCGCACCGTCGATGGGGGCACCCACATCGAGGGCCTCAAAACGGTGCTCACCCGCACCCTCAACACCTTCGCCAAAAAGCGCGGCAAGCGCAAAGATGCCGACAGCAATCTGGCGGGGGAAAATATCCGCGAGGGCCTGACCGCCGTGCTTTCGGTGAAGGTGCCTGATCCGGAATTCGAGGGGCAGACTAAAACCAAACTCGGCAATACCGAGGTGCGCGGCATCGTCGACACCCTGGTGGGGGAAGCCCTGGGCGAATATCTGGAATTCAACCCAGGGGTGATTGACCTGATCCTCGAAAAGGCGATTCAGGCCTTCAATGCCGCCGAGGCGGCCCGCCGGGCCCGGGAGCTGGTGCGCCGCAAGAGCGTGCTCGAGAGCTCCACCCTGCCCGGCAAGCTCGCCGATTGCAGTTCCCGCGATCCGGCTGAATCGGAGATCTACATCGTTGAGGGCGATTCCGCTGGCGGCTCTGCCAAGCAGGGCCGGGACCGGCGCTTCCAGGCCATCCTGCCCCTGCGCGGCAAAATTCTCAACATTGAGAAAACCGATGACGCCAAGATCTATAAGAACACCGAGATCCAGGCCCTGATAACCGGGCTTGGCCTGGGCATCAAGGGCGAAGACTTTGACGAGAAGAATCTTCGCTACCACCGGATCGTGATCATGACCGACGCCGATGTGGATGGCGCCCACATCCGCACCTTGATCCTCACCTTCTTCTTCCGTTACCAGAGGGCCCTGGTGGAGGGTGGCTATATCTACATCGCCTGCCCGCCGCTTTATAAGGTGGAGCGGGGCAAGAACCACACCTATTGCTACAACGAAACCGACCTTAAAAAGACAATCGCGTCCTTTGGCGAGAAGGCCAACTACACGATCCAGCGCTTCAAGGGCTTGGGCGAAATGATGCCCAAGCAGCTCTGGGAAACCACCATGGATCCCACCACTCGCATGATGAAGCGAGTCGAGATTGAAGATGCCCTGGAGGCCGATCGCATCTTCACGATCCTGATGGGCGACAAGGTGGCCCCGCGGCGGGAATTCATCGAGGCCCATAGCGCCACCCTCGATTTAGCTCAGCTGGATATTTGAAATTTTGGCAAGTCTCCCTTCGCTGGCCAGTCTGCGCACCCTGATGCTGCTGGGCTTTGCCCTGCTAGGCCCTGCCTGTTTGCCTGCCGGTGGTGCCGAACTGCGGGTGCCGGAGCTGCGGCGGCGTCAGCGCGCCAGCGAGCCCCTCACCGCTGCAGCGGCAGTTGCCCTGCGCTGCTCACCGAGGCGCCAGGCGCCCGTGATCGCCATCGCCGCCTCCGGCGAGGCCCTGCGCCCGCTGCGGCGCTGGTGTAAGGCCGGGGGGCAAAGCTGGCTCCAGGTGGAGTTGGCGCCGGGCCTGGCGGGGGCTTTGGCCCTCGGCGGCTCCCGCCGGGGCTGGTTGATTGAGGCCGAATCCTGAAGGGGGCTCAGGCAGCCGCCAGGGCCGCTTCGATGGCGGCCTTCAGTTCAGCCGAATCCGGCTCCACGTTGCTCTTGAAGCGAGCCAGCACGGCGCCGTCCTTGCCGATCAGAAACTTCTCGAAGTTCCAGGCCACCGCTCCGGCAGGTTCGGCCTGGCTGAGGCTGGTGTAGGGCTCTTCGGCCATGGTCACCTTGTCAAACAGGGTGAAATTGGCGCCATAGGTGGTGGAGCAGAACTGCTCGATCTCGGCCAGGCTGCCCGGCTCCTGGGCGCCGAAGTCGTTGCAGGGGAAGCCGAGCACGGCAAAACCTTGGGGTCCATAGCTGTCCTCCAGCTTCTGCAGGCCGGCGTATTGGCGGGTGAAGCCGCAGCGGCTTGCCACATTGACGATCAGCAGCACCTTCCCGGCCCAGTCCCCCAGGCTGCGCTCGCCGCCCTTGGCGTCGCGCACGGTCACCTTGCTCACTGAGATCGCCATCGTTGCTGGGGTATCGAAGTAATCGGACCCTAGCGAGCCTCCGGCGGGCAGGACCCATAAACTCAGCACTGCGGCGTCTCGGGGCCATGGGCGAGGCCAACGGGATACAGGTGGCTGAGGTGGTCGCCCAGCAGCTGGAATCCCTGCTGGAGGCTGGCAACTACGACGGTGCCAAGTTGCTGCTCGGCCCCGTGCAGGAGGTGGATGCGGCCGAGGCGATCGGCAGCCTGCCGCGCACCCTGCAGGCCCTGGCCTTTCGGCTGCTGCCCAAGGATGAGGCCATTGAGGTCTACGAATACCTCGATGCGGCGGTGCAGCAGACCCTGCTGGAGCGGTTGCGCTCCGGCGAGGTGCTGGAGCTGGTGGAGGAGATGTCCCCCGATGACCGGGTGCGGCTTTTTGATGAATTGCCCGCCAAGGTGGTGCGGCGCCTGCTGGCCGAACTCAGCCCGGCGGAGCGGCGGATTACAGCCCAACTACTGGGCTATGAGGCGGAGACGGCGGGCCGGCTGATGACCACCGAATTCGTTGACCTCAAGGAGTTCCACAGCGCTGCCCAGGCCCTGGCGATCGTGCGCCGCCGCGCCCGCGACACCGAAACCATCTACAGCCTCTATGTGACCGACGGCTCCCGCCATCTCACCGGCATCCTTTCGCTGCGGGATCTGGTGACGGCCGATCCGGAGGCCCGCATCGGCGATGTGATGACCCGCGAGGTGGTGAGCGTGGACACCGACACCAACCAGGAGGAGGTGGCCCGCGCCATCCAGCGCTACGACTTTCTGGCCGTGCCGGTGGTCGATCGGGAGCAGCGGCTGGTGGGGATCGTCACCGTGGACGACGTCATCGACGTGATCGAGCAGGAGGCCACCCGCGACCTCTACGCCGCCGGCGCCGTGCAGGCCGGCGACGAAGACGACTACTTCCAGAGCAACCTGTTCACCGTGGCCCGCCGCCGGGTGGTGTGGCTGCTGGTGCTGCTGGTCGCCAACAGCGGCACCTCGGCCGTGATCGCCTCCCAGGAGTTGGTGCTCAAGCAGGTGGTGGTGCTGGCGGCCTTCATTCCCCTGTTGATCGGCACCGGCGGCAACGTCGGTGCCCAGAGCTCCACCGTGGTGATCCGCGGCCTGAGCACCCAGCGGCTCCAGGCGATGGGTGCCTGGCGGGCGATCTGGCGAGAAGCGGTGGCCGGGGCGCTGCTGGGCCTGCTGATGGTGCTGGCGGTGGTGCCCTGGGCCGCCTATGTGGCCGGCAGCTGGGGCGTGGCCACGGCCGCCGGCCTCAGCCTGGTGGTGATCACCACCCTGGCCGCCACTGCCGGAGCCGCCCTGCCCCTGCTGTTTGATCGCCTGGGCCTGGATCCGGCCCTGATGTCGGCCCCCTTCATCGCCACCATCACCGATGTGGCCGGGGTGTTCATCTACCTGCAGCTGGCCTCCTGGCTGCTGCTGCGGGTGGCGTCTCCAGCCTGACCCGAGTTTTCTGAGAGACGTTCACACTTCTTTAGGTTAGGCTTTACACATCTTCAAAGCCGTGTCGCCGTGGTCGTCGCTACCGCCGCCCCTGCCGCTGCCCCTACGGGCAGCGCCCCCGCGGATAAACCCGCCCGGTCCATGCCCCAGGTAGATGGCGATCTGGTGCGCAGCTACCTGCGTGACATCGGCCGGGTGCCGCTACTGAGCCACGAGCAGGAGATCACCCTGGGCCGCCAGGTGCAGGAGTTGGTCGCCCTCGAGGAAATGGAGCTGGAGCTGGAAAGCCGCCTGGGCGCCAAGCCCAGCCAGGCCGAGCTGGCCCAGGCTGCCGGTCTGAGTGCACCCCTGCTCAAGAAGCGGCTGCAGGCGGGCCGCCGGGCCAAGGAGCGGATGGTGGCGGCCAACCTGCGGCTGGTGGTGAGCGTGGCCAAGAAGTACACCCGCCGCAACATGGAGCTGCTGGATCTG
>JAHLYQ010000037.1 GCA_025127975.1 Synechococcus sp. CS-1331
CCAGCAGGCAGGGGATCATCAGCACACCGAACCAGCCCACATAGAGGCGGTTGTTGGTGGAGGTGACCCAGTCGCAAAACTGGTTCCACGCAGAAGCGCCTTGGCGCTGCTGAATAGTGGTTGTCATGAGAACGGTTTGGGAAGGGCTTACCTGATATGAGCCGGAAGGCCCTGCAGGAAAGCGTTAGGTAGGTGCGGGGCGGAAACCGCTCGCTCATGTCAGCTTAACACCTGTTTACACTTTCCCGCCAGATCAGGGCGGCTATTGACCAGCAGCAGGGCCGATGACGCCGATAAGGGCTGCTGATCACGCCCCGTCGGTGGTCGGCGCACGCGGCGCGATCAGATTGCCGAAACCTCCCTTCGGCAGGATGTCCTGGTTGGGGCACAGCCGGTCATAGGAGCTCAGCTCCAGCTCCCGGCAGGAGCGCAGAAAGGCCCGGGCGTCGTCCCGCCAGTCCTGCTCGTCAATGTCGACAGCCAGCAGGTGGCAATGGTCGTTTTCCAGCAGGGGGTAGGGGCCAATGGTGTGCTCGCCGGCCAGATGGCCGTAGATCGCTGCATCGCTGAGGGGCAACAGCTCCCGGTGCTTGCAATCGCGGCAGGCCACCCGCGGCTTTTCGCAGATGCCCTGCCGCCACTCATTGGCGCAGGCAGGGGCAAAGACGTCGCCGCGGCCGCGGAAGAGACGCCGGAACAGGGCCAGCTTCTCTTTGGTTGAAGCGGGACCCTTGCCTGGGACCTGGTGTGAAATCCGCACAGGCTCAGATGGGCCAGGTGTGCAGGGGGCCAGGCGATGCCGTGCGTCTCCAGCAGCCCAATCAGGCGAGGCAGATTCCCAGCACTCCCAGCAGCGCCCGTTCCAGCTCCGCCAGTTCCTCGGGGCTGAGGGTCGAGAGGGGGCCATCGCCCAGGCGGGAGCGATCGAGGGATCGAGGCTGGTCCGCCATCGCAAAGGAGTCGCAAAGAAGGCGGTCGCGGCTGCGGATTGGAACCCGCAGCGCCCGAGCGCCCGGGCGGTCTTGGGTGGTCAGGGGCACCACGATCACCGTGGCCAGGCCGGCATGTGTGATCGGATCGGCCTGAACGATCACCACTGGACGCAGCTTGCCCACTTCCGCGCCCTGATTGGGATTCAGACGCGCCACCCAGATCTCACCCCGATGCATCAGTGCCACCACTGCTGGGGCATCGGCTGCTCGCTTCGCTCCTGGGAGTCGGCTTGCTCCGCCAACGCCAGGGCCTCGCCCTCGGTCGGCAGGAAATCTGCCGCCACATGGAGGCTTTCGGCCCGGGCCGAGGCATCGTTCGCCAGCGCTTCTGCGGCGGCGACGAGACCGGCCACCAAGCGCTCCTGCTCCCGGCGGCGCAGCAGCTCCTCCAGGGCTTCTCGGATCAGTTCCGAGCGCGGTTTGCCGCAGTGACGGGCCTCCTCGCCCAGTCGGCGGCCTAGCTCGTGGGGCAACCGCAGGCTGAACGCTGCCATGCGTGATGTGCTGACTATCTGTGATTCAGTTTGTCATGCATAAGGTGATGCGTAAATCTCCTCGGCTCGTTGCCTGCGGCACCGCCTGCCTGCTTGAAGGCTCAGTTATCGAGCCAAGGCCAGAGCAGGGCTACAAAACCGGCGGGGCTAAGCATGTGTCCCCTGCCCGCCAGCCCAACAGTTGAGCCTCCAGGCCCAGCTGTTGGGCCGCAGCTACAAAAGGAGCATCCAGGCTGCAGAGGGTGGCACCACGGCCGCTGGAGATGGCCAGGTGCAGGGCATCGGCAGCTCGCAGGGTCGTGGTCCAGCCGCGCAGGCAGGCGTTGGCATTGCGGAAGTCCTGCGGCTCCAGTTCCAGCAGCAGCAGGCCTGGCGCCAGGCTGCGCTCAAATCCCTGCAGCACCGCCTCGGCTTGCGGCTGGTTCAGGGCCTTGGTGCGCACCTTCAGGCCGAGGGCGGAATGGAGCTCGGTAACACTCCAGGAGCTGATCGCCAGCGGTGCACTGGCCTCAGCGAGAAACGCCGCCGCCGTAGCTGAGTGCGCTTCCGGCGTCAGCACCGCCAGCAGCACGCAGGTATCGATGTAGAGCATCAGGCGCCGGGCTGATCCCGCAACGCCCGCATGGTCTCCACGCCAGTGGTCGGTTGCTCGGGCAACGAACCGCGCAGGGCTGCGAGCTGGGGCAGTAGATCACGCACGCTGCAGCGCGGCACCAGCTCGGCGATGGGCTTGCCGCGGCGGGTGATCACCACCGCCTGCCCGGCCTCAACCGCATCTAGAAGGCTGGAGAGCTGGGTCTTGGCTTCTGCCACCGTCACCTGCACCATGGCCGTTGACCACCTAGATGACCAACTCTAGGGCCAGCGAACACGAGAGCCAACAGCCCATCCGCCTGACCTGCGGCCGCCAGTCAGCGGATTTGCCTAGTTCGTTGCCCTGGAAATCAAGGGGTCACGACGGCAGAAGCCTGCGCTGCTCAGGGGATGAGCCGCGAAACCCTCCGCCAGCTGCTGCTGCGAGGGGTGCTCACCCCGGGCAAGCACTACCGCCGCTGGGGCTGCACCCAGGGCCGGGGCCCACTGCAGTGGCATCTCGAGAACGTGGAGGCCACCATCACCGGCTGGAGCAGGCGGCATCTGCAGCACTGAAATCCACAAAGCGGACGTAGAGTCATGTCTCTACGGGTGGCCGTGAACGGCTTAAGGCGTTCCTTGACACAGTCCAGGCCTCAAGATCGCTCAGCTGACGCCAGCCAGCATTTCCCTCAAGCGATCCGCCGATGGGGAAACAGCCTTGCGGTCAGACTCCCGGCCGATTGCCTGCGTCAGGCCGGACTGCAGGAGGGCGATCAGATCGACATCGTCGTTGGTCCTGATGGCCGCCTAAGCCTGGAGCCTCTGCGCAAGCTGGATCGCTCCGCCCTGGCCACGGATCTGCGCAAGCTTCAGGCCACCATGCCTCTCACCCCTTCGGTGATCGAGGAATGCCGCGGCGGTGAACGCTGGTGACGCTCACCCATCGATGATCTATCTCGACACCAGCGTTGTGGTGGCTCTGCTCACCCCGGAAGAGCGCAGTGCCCAAGCCCTCGACTGGTTTGAGCAATCTCGCGAACCCCTGATCAGCAGCGACTGGCTGATCACCGAAACCCACAGCGCCCTGGGAATCAAGCAGCGCCACCACGGCCTCAGTTCTGAGGCGCGCCAGGCCGCTGGGGAGCAGTTCGAGCGCCTGCTGCAGGGCGGAGTGGAACTTCGTTCCCTCGATCGCGACCGCTTTCGCCAGGCCGCCGAGCTGCTCCAGGATCCGGCCCTCGGTCTGCGCGCGGGTGACGCCTTGCATCTGGCGGTGGCGCTGCACAGCCGTTGCACCCGGCTGGCCAGCTTCGATAGCCGGATGCAGCAAGCCGCGGTTGCCCTCGGGATGAGGCCAGCACTGCAATAAGTCGCCAACCCATTGCAGGGCCTGCAGAGGAAAGCCGGACTCAGAGGGCATCAAGGCTGACACGCACCGGCTCCTGCCCGTCCGCCAGGCGCGAGTCAGTGAGAAGGTTCAGCTCCAGGTCTTCCACCAGGTCCATCAGTTCCTCGTAGGCCTTAGCCGGCACGCAATAGAACGCTGGCTCGTTGCGGTTGAGCACCGCGACGGCCATCCCATCTCCCGCCGCCACGGTGGCCATGGGGTTCTTCTTGTGCTCCGAGATGCTCACAGCGATCTCGGTCAACACGCGATTCGCCATGAACAACCCAGCCCAGCTCTTCGGTCCAGTCTGAATCTCGGCAAAGGAACCTGAGCAACCCTCAGGGCTAAGCCGGATGCGGCCCGGGCTTTCGCCAAGGCGGAGGAGGTGTGCCTTATGCCACAAGAAAACGCTGCTCGGCCTTGGCAAAGGCGTCATCCACCACGTCATCCCCGCACCAGCGGCTGTAGGCCGCCAGGTGTGTCTGCACGCTGTGGCCCATGGCCGCGGCCACGACCTTGGGCGGCAGGTCGCAGATCACGTGGGCCCGGTGGGCATAGCCGTGACGGCAGGAGTAGGGCACGAGCTTCTCGCCCTTGGCTTCGTAGTCCTGCCGGAGCTTGTTCCAGAGAGAGCGTCGGTGCAGGTACTGCCTGATGTCGTTTCCTGCGAAACCCACTCGCATGGGTGGGAGCCGGTCGGGGGCGTACTGCTCGTCAAGCTGCCACTGGGTGGCCCAGTCATCACAGGGCAGCAACCTCAGGGTGCGGGGCTTGGTCTTGCCGCGTGAGGCCACCTTTTTATAGGTGCACCAGAGGCGGCCGTCGCGGAACTGAAGGTGGTGCAGTTCCTCAGGGCGCAATTCGTAGGCCGCCATCAACTGGAAGCCAAAGCGCCAGCGCTGATCAGGGAGTGCATCCACCAGAGCCAGGATGTCCTCCACCTCCAGGGGTGTGGTGATGGCTTGTGGGGTCCTGGAGCGCCCTACATAAGTCGCAAGATTCTGCGGCGGCTCCCATTCCTCGCCCAGACGTTGCTCCTCACGTGCCTAGCGCAGGAGTGCAGTGGTGCATTGCATCTGGATCTGGCGGGTGCGTCCCCCCGGTTTATCTGCCCAGATCTTTGCCAGGCCCTCGAGCAACTGCTTGGCGTTCTGAGGTGGGGCAGGCATCGCTATGGCTCCCAGCGCATGCTTCATGTGGTGCCGGTAGACCCGTTCCCAGGTCGAGTCCTTGATCTCGCCGCTGAGCAACTTGTAGTCGCGAAAGGCCTCGATCAGTTCGGACCAGTCCTCGATAGACAGGGGAGCGGCAGCAACGCTGAGCTTTGAGCCACCACCCGCGCTGGCGGGCAAGCCTGTGGCTTCTGCAGCTGATCCCGCACTGGCTCCAGCATGGTGCGGCCGGACAATGCGAGCTACGCAGAGATCAGGATCAACGCCCTTCTGAAGGGAACCTCGAAAAATCAAGAATTTCACGCCTACAGAAGCTTACAAAAAAACGCCTTGCGGCGCCAAAGGGTCTAATAAATTGTACATCAAAATGACTGAATTGACTCAAGCAGCTTCGTACTAATTATTGCTCATGCGAGTGCAAGCCCGCGATCCGCCCTTAGAAGATATCGCAGGAAGTTGAATGTCAGGTTTTTGAGACCCCACCATGCTTTGTTTCTCTCAAGTCCAATCTTTCTAGTCATCTTGCCACCCATAGACATGGTCATGCAGCCAAAAACATGTTCCACACAAGCTCTTATTGCTGATTTAATACGGTTACGCTCTTTGGCTGCGTCGCTTAGCGGGTGATTGCGGCTGCCTTTTTC
>JAHLYQ010000038.1 GCA_025127975.1 Synechococcus sp. CS-1331
ATCGATACACTTGGCGATGCCAAGGTGACTGTGGCCTCTGGCGCCACCTTGAACATCAGCGGTTACACCATTGAAACCCTCGGTGGGATGACCAATAGCGGCACTGTCAATGTGACAACCGCCAATGGCGCGGTCCTTGATTCCGCCAACCTGGCCGATGCCAACACGATCACCATCGGTGCAGGCACCGCCACCATCGACGCCAGCGCCACCGATGAAGCAGCACTGGCCGCCAAAATAACGGTTAATAACAGCACGACGCTGACGATCAATAACTATGTGAACACTGACCTCAGCGGCCTCAGCAACCAGGGCACTGGCTCGATCGTGGTGAACACCACCACCAGTGCAGTACTGAATGAAACCTATTTAGCTGATGCCACCAGTGTCGTCCTCGGTGCGGCAGCTACAGGAGCAGCCTCTGCCATCGATGGCATCGGTACCAACGGCGGCAATATCAACCTCAACAACCAAACGCTCTCTGTTAGCGGTTATACAACAGAGAACCTCAGCGGCATCACCACCGCCGGCATCCTCAACGTCACCACCGTCACAGGCGCGGTACTCGACAGCGCCAAGCTCGCCACGGCCGATTCCATCACCCTGGTTGGCACCAACACCGCTACCGCCGCTGACGCCGACACCCTCGGCTCTCGGCTGGGTGGCACGGCGACACTCAATATCACCACCGAGCCCATCACCGCAGATACCAATCTGAGTGATCTTGGTTCAAGCCTGACCCTGCAATTCGGTGGCAATAACACAACTGTTGTTGACGGTGCCACGCTCACCGTTCGCCAGAACCAGGTCAGTGGCTACACGATCAGTGGTACCGGCACTGTGGCTGCGGCCGGCACCGAAAATGCCGATAACTTTGATGCTTCTGGCATCACCGCCACCACTAATTTCACCAGCCTGGCTGGTGCTGACAGCGTCACCATCGCCCCCTCGGCGCTTGGCGGTGTCGATGTCATCGACGGTGGAGCAGACACCGACACCCTGATCTTCTCGGCCGCTGCTTCCGGGGTGGTGGATGTGGCCTTCACCAACGTCACCAGCGTTGAGATTCTGCAACTGGCCAACGGCACCAACTCCGTCAGCCTGGGTTCTGAAGCTGAGCAGGCTGGAACAACCACCGTTACCGGCAGTACTGGTGACGACACGCTCAACCTCCTCTACGGCACCACGGGGCTCACCTTCACTGCCGGCACGGGCTCCGACACCCTTAGCTATAGCGCCGACAGCGCTACCCAGTCGATCACGCTGAGCTCCGTCAGCTCCGGAACCGCCAGCGGCACGGTATCCAACGGCGGTACCGACAGCTTCACCGGCCTGGAAGCGATTGTGGGCGGCTCAGGCACCGCCGACAGCATCACCTCCACCAGCGCTGGCGAAGCCCTGATCGTCACCGGAGCCAATGCCGGCACGATCGATGGCTTCTCCTTCAGTGGTGTTGAGTCGGTGGATCTTGCTGATGGCAATGACACCGGCACCATCAATACGGGCGGTTCCCTGAGCGGCAGCCTCAGCTTTGGCAGTGGCACGTCCGACAGCCTTAGCTATGCCGGTTACGGCAGTGCCGTGAGTGCCACCCTCAGCGGCAGTAACACCCTTAGCTCCGTTACTGCCATCACTGGCGGTGTGAGCGGAGTGGAGAACATCACCCTCAGCAGCAATAACGACAACCTCACGGTTGGTGGCAGCGGCAGCCTCAGCGGCAATGTCGACTTCGGGGCGGGCAGCGGCGACACCCTCAGCTATGCCGGCTACAGCGACGTCGTTTCCGTAACGCTCACTGGTATTGCAAGCAGTGCTGGCAGCACGGCAGCTGGTGGTGCAACAGCGATCAGTGGCACGAGCGCAGGTTTCGAAAACCTGATCGGCGGCAGCAACAGCGGCGACACGATCACCGATAGCACGGGCGACAGCACGATTGTGATCAGTGGTGCCAACAGCGGCACGATCGATGGCATGGCCTTCAGCGCCATCGAGAACCTCAGTCTCTCCACCGGCATTGATGGCGTCACCGTGTCCACAGGTGGTGCCCTGAGCGGCAACCTCAGCCTGGGTGGTGGCAGCAGTAACACCTTGTTGATGGACAGCGGTGCCGGCGCGATTGGCTCGGTTTCTGCTGCCGGTGGCAATGACACGATCACAATCAACGGCGGCACGGTTACCGGTGCGGTGAACCTGGGTGATGGTGCTAACGCCCTGACGATCAACAACACCGCGTCAACGATCGGCTCCTATACCGGCGGTAGTGGCGTTGACACCATCGACTCCAAGGGTGGTGACGTCCTTGGCGCGCTCAGCACTGGCGCGGCTGCGGATTCGGTAACTCTCAGCCTTGGCGCCAAAATCACCGGCGCGGTCACCCTTGGTGCCGACAGTGACTCAAGCGATGGCAGCGACACACTGACGCTGAATGCCTCCAGCATCACCGGCGAAGTGAGAACCGGCAGCGGCGCTGATGCGGTGAATGTGCTCACCGGCTCGACGATCACCGGCAACGTCACGCTTGGCACCAACAGCGACATCCACGATGGCGGTGACACCCTGACGGTGACGGGCACGGATAGCAGCTCCAAATCGGTGATCACCGGCAGCATCACCACCGGCGCCGGTGTCGACACTCTCACCCTGACCAACGCCACGATCGGCGGCGCTGGTCAAACGATTTCCCTGGGCAGCGACAGCAGCAGCCTCGATGGCAACGACAAGCTGACGGCTACTGGTACTGCGATCACCGCGGCGATCAGCACCGGCTCCGGTGCCGATGAGCTGATCCTGAGTGCAGCTTCTTCCGTCAGCGGCAACATCACGCTTGGTATTGATGGCGATACCAGCACTGCCAGTAACGCCGACACGCTGACTCTGAATGCCTCAAGCATCAGCGGCAATGTGAGCACCGGCAGCGGTGCAGACGTGGTGACACTTAACAACACTTCCACCATTACCGGAACTGTCAACCTTGGTAGCAATGCAGATGCTTATGACGGCAATGATTCCCTAACACTGTCCTCTGGCTCCAATATTGTCGGAAATGTTGATCTCGGTGCTGCCAGCGACACCCTGACCCTGTCGACTGGTATCAGCAGTGCCACCACCGTCACCGGTGATGTGGGCTTTGGTGTCGGCAACGCTGACATGCTCAGCTATAGCGGCAACACCGGCCCGATCACCGTTGCTCTGGATGAAATCAGTGCAGATGCCGTGGGCACAGCTACAGATGCCAAGGCCAGTTATATCACCGGCAATGTCACCGGTTTCGAGGCAATTATTGGCAGTGACTACACCGGTCCCACGACAGATAGCGTCATCGGTGACACCATCTATGACAACACGGGTGACAGCCTTGTTATATTAACTGGTTCCAACGCCGGCACAATCGATAATCTCGATTTCTCTTCGATCGAGAACCTGCAGCTCCGCTCGGGCGCCGACACCCTCAGCTTCCAGGGCACCAGTGTCTCGCCCGGCTCCATTGCGGGCCGTGCCGATGCCGGTGGCATTGAAGGTGCCAGCTATACGAATGGTGTTTACTCTGGCGGCACAAAAACAGATGATGCAATTGATCTCCTCGATTACACGTCTTACGATGCATCATCCGGAGCCAGCATTGATCTCAGCCAGAACAAGGCCACCGGTGTCTATGGCGGCCTTGCCGGTGGCCTGATCAGTGGCGATGGTTCAATTGTCAATGAAACTTTCGACAGCAGTTTCGAAAATGTTGATGGTTCACGTTTTGACGACTTAATCATTGGCGACGATCAAGATACGCAAGGTAACGTTCTGCGTGGCTTTGGTGGAAATGACACCATTCTCGGCCTGGCTGGTGACGACACCATCGATGGTGGTGATGGCACTAATGGGCCAGATGGTAACGATCTGATAGCCGGTGGCGATGGCGCCGACCTGATCTTGGGGTCTGCCGGCAACGACTTCATCAGTGGTGGTGGATATAGCGAGGAATCCGGTACTTACTATTCATCCGGTGATGAATCAATCGATACCCTCAGCTACATAGGCAGAAATGAGGGGCTTGATCTTTCGCTCACAGGCAAAGATGAGGGATCGGTCCAAGCCGATGCAGGCTCCAGCCTTACTGTCAGCACTTTTACAAATACTTATAGTTCAGCGATCAGTCAACAGCTGATCACGGCGCCAAGTAATCAGGTCACAGGTACCGACTGGACCGATATGTACGGAGATATTCAGAATCTTGTACTAACCAATCAAAACGACATCGTTCGCCTCGACCCCACCGACGTCAACACAGGCAGCATCGACGCCAATGGTGGTAGCCTCGATACCCTCGATTACTCCAGCTTTGATGCCGCGAGTCCGGTGCTGGTTAACCTCAGCGGCTCCACCTATTCCTTTGACTTTGATGCCAACGGCGTTATAGATACAACGGTCGGTGAGATCACAATCGCCAATGCCAACTCAGCCACCAATGTGATGGTTGGCGAAGCCTCTAGTCAGGGCGGTGCCAACGGTGTCTTGAACTTTGAAGTAGTCATCGGCGGTGCCGGTGATGACGCCATCGTTGGCAATGCCTCCGACAACCTGCTCGTTGGCAATGCCGGTGCTGACCGCATCGATGGAGGGGCCGGCAACGACACCATCTATGGCGGCACGGGCGATGATTACATCATTCCAGGTGCTGGTGCCGATTATGTGAACGCTGGAGCTGGCATCAATACGATCGCCATCACCAGCAGTGATTTGGCAGAAGACACCTTTGCTGTGGATCCCAACGGAATCAACATCTTTGCCCTTCAGGGCAATGGATCTAGCAGCAACTCTTCGTCGATCGACGCCCCCAGCGGCAATTGGAATCCTGGCTCCCAGGGCATTGATCTTCTCGATGGTGGTGATCCAGTAGTCAATTCAGGTGGTGTCACTGTTTATGACACCATCAACGGCACCGCTAGTGCTGATACCTACCAGTTTGGCGGCGTCGCCTTCAAGAACATCGGCAATGTTGACCTCGGTGCTGGCGATGACAGCCTGGGCACCGCCGCAACCACCAAGGGCGTTAAGGTCAACTACGACGGCGGTTCTGGCACCGATAGCGTCACCCTTAATCTCACCTTTGCCCAGTTTGCCAAGCTCAATGCCAGTGGCCTTTATGTGGCCGATGTACAAAACTTTCTCGATAATACCAGCGGCAATACCTTCAGCAGCAGCCAGGCTGACTTCACCGCCACCAACTTTGAGACCGGCGGCGTGGCTGTTATTTCCCCTGCCGTTTACAACGCTCTACAAGGTGATCCGCTAGCCATCACCTTCAACTCCGCCTACGGCTTGCTCACCAGCACGATCACGAGCGGTGACGACATCAACCTGACGGCCTCGGCACTAACCACATCCACCGCCACGGCCTTGTCTGTTCCAGACATTGTCTCGGCCTTCGTTCAGGCCAGTGGCGTTAAAGGCAGTGATGCCATCACCCTCAGCAGCGGCGGCAGCACCACGGGCTCCACCACTGCCTCCCAGGACGCCAGCGCCGTCGCCCGCACCGTCGACGACCGGGCCGATTCGGTGCTCTCCGCCTATGCCTTGGGCACTGATCGCAGCAGCATCACTGCTGGCGATGCCATCACCCTTAGCCTCTCGGGCAACGTCAAGGCCGACACTACGGCGGAATCGCTTGGTTTTGTCGTCAATTCCAGCGGCACCGTGGAAGCCGCCGGCAGCCGCGACTCCAGCCTCACGGCCGGCGATGCCCTCAGCCTCAGCATCAGTGGCACCGCAGCCCAAACGGTGGCGGCCAGCAACGTCGCTGGCCTGGCCCTGGCTGCCCTTGCCAGCCGCACCTACGGCATTGACGATGCCAACCTCACCGACAGCGCCGCCGACAGCGTTCAGGCCGGTTCCGATCTCAGCCTCCAGGCAACGGCCAGCAGCAGCAATCGCGTCACCGCCCAAACCGTGGGCACCGAATCCCTCGGCAGCCTCACGCTTTTCAACAACGGCATTGCCGCCACTGACCGCTTCACCACCACCCAGATCGGCGCTGCCTTCCCACTGATCAATGGCGATCGGGTTCGCTTCACCACCTCAAACGGCAGTGTGCAGGCCGACCGCGACTATTACGTCGCCAACGTCATCCCGGTCACCGGTGAGTTCCAGCTCAGTTCCGAACCAAACGGTGATCCGATTGACGTCGTTGCTGCCGACAACGGAAGCAACCTCCAGGCCTACCGCCCTGCCGTAGCCACCGCCGATGCGATCAGCACCGTTACCGGTGTTGATCTCAACCGCACTGTCGCTAATGGCTCCGGCGTTCAAGCCGGTGAAAGCCTGAGCCTGCGCGCCAGCGCAGCGGATGCCATTACCGCCACTGCCTCCAGCGTGGCCGGTGATGCCACCGCCGGTGTGTTCCGCCTCGGCGGCATGGATAGCCTCAATCTGGCTTCTGAGGTGAGCACTGTTCAGGCTCTCGTTGACACCGCCTCCCTGGCCGGCAGTGGCGCCACCCTTAGCCTCAACGCCACCGATACGGCCACGCTAAGCGCCGCCAGCACCGATGGTGCGGCTCTCACCGAAGCCAACATCCAGGTCTTTGGTTCCAAGAGCAGTGCCAGCACCGCCGGCGACGATCTCAGCCTCAGCGCCAACGCCGAGCTCAATCTCTCCGGCAGCGCCAGCAGCACCGCCGGCAGCGCCGAGGCCCGCAGTGGCGCCGGTGCCGGCGCCGGTGTCAGCACGGCCGGTGTCACCAACGTGGTGCCCACCGCCAGCAGCTACTCGGTGGTCACTGGCCTGGCCGATGGCACCCAGACGGCCGGCGCTGACCTGGCAGTGCAGGCCAAGGGAGCCACAACGCTCAACGCCACGGCCAGCACGGTGTCCGGTGCCGAGTCGCTCAGTTCGCTCTGGACTTCGGCGACGGGCAACATCCTCGCCACCTTCGACCTCAACCTCAACACCACCACCAGCACACCGAGTTTTGTCGGCCCCCAGTACCTTGCCGCTGGCCAGCTGGTGCAACTCGATACTGCCTCAGCGGCCGCCACGGGCCTCGCCGCCGACACCGATTACGCGGTGAAGCTACTGGGATTTGGGGCGGTGGATGCCTCCAATACCGGCAGCACCCCAAACTCGATCACGATGCCCACCGGCATCACCTATGCCGTCAACGATGCCGTTCGCTTCCGGCTTAACAGCACCGCCGCCCCAAACAGCGGCGACAGCCGTTACGGCCTGGCACTTGGCAACACCTATTACGTCGTTAATCCAACGGCTACCTCCTTCCAGTTATCCGCCTCACCTGGCGGCTCTGTCATTGATCTCACCCCCGACAGCCTCGGCGCCGCCGACCAACTGGTGGATGCGGATCGCTTCCAGCTGCTCACCCTGCCCTCGGCAGCGGGCGGCACCTACGCCGTCGCCCCTGTCACTGCCAGCGCCTCGGGTGTCGGCCTCACCCTGCCAGCGGTGGCCAATGCCTTCGCTGGTAGCCGAGAGGCCGATCGCACCCTCAACAACAGCGACAACCTCAACCTCGCCCAGGTGAGCGGCATCAGCGGCAATGCCGGCCTGCGCGGCCTGTTCGCCGGGGCTCAGAACGCCATCACCGCCATGGCCACCGGCGTGCTCAACGCCGTGGCCCGCAACACCGACGGTGACGCCACCGCCAGCGCCGGCCTGGTGGCCGAAGGCCTCAGTGATACGGCGATCAGCGCTGGATCAGCGGGCACGGTCAAAGCCGATGCCACCATCACCGCCGTGGCTGATGCCGCCACCACCGGCGACAACGCCCTGGTGGACAACGCGCTCGCCGATCTCACTATCACCGCACGTGGCCTCACGGCCAGCGATCCAGCCAACACCATCGCCATCGCTGGCACCGGCGACGTGCAGAGCACTGCCAGCCTGAGCGGCCGCAGCACCGCCAGCACCGTGCTCGGCGACAGCGATGCCCTGGCCGCGCTCAAGGCCACCGGCTTGGAGGCCCTCAGCAATGGCTTCACCGCTTCGATCGGCCAGCAGGGCGACATCAGCGCTACCGCCAGCATCGGTTCGCTGGCCGCACCCCTGATCATCAGTGCCCTCAGCAGCGCCGAGGGCGACGCCACGGCCCAGGCCGCTGCCGCTGCCGTCGGCATCTTGGGCAGCTACGACGCCACCGCCCCCGCTGGTTTCTCCTCCCTCCAGGCCGGCACCAGCCAGGGCGACATCAGCGGCACGGCCAGCGCCGATCTCCAACTGAGCGCCATCGCCACCAATGGCGCCGCCTCGGTCACCCTTGCCGATGTGCCTGGCAGTGGCCGTGCTTCGATCACCGGTATCGAGAACATGGCCCTCACTGCCGGCGCCGGCCTCAGCAGTGTCGATGCCACAGCCGTTGGTAGGGCTAATTTGTCGGCCCGCAGCGTGGAGCTCGACGCCACCAGCCAGGGCAGCACCGCCAGCACAGGTGTATTCAGTTCCACAGTCGCCGCCCTGCCGATTTCCTTTGCTGAAGACGGCCGGATCGCTGCCATCGCCCAGCAGAGCAGCTTTGCTCAGAGCGTTACGGTCAACGGCAACGCCACTACCTCCCTCAACAACACCAGCCTCGGCATTGGTAATGCCACGATCACAATTGCCGGTGATGGCAGTTTGGATGCCCGCGCCCTTTCCCAGCTGGAAAGCCGCTCCCAGTCCGTTGCCGGTGACGCCAGGGCCTAATGCTTCCTCACCCCTACCTCGCCGCTGATCTCAGCGAGGCCATCGAGCTTCTGGCACGTCAACCGCTCGCCGAACTGCTTCTTTCCAATGGAATTTTGCGCCAACGGGCTAAAGAGCTTCTGGTGCAGCGCTTGCGCGACTCCGTCAGCTTCACTGCCGAAGAGGAGCAGGTGGTGCTGTCGCGGCTTTGGGAGGGGATGCCAGGCCCTGCCGCCGCCAGCCTGCAGGGTGATTGGATTGCCACTCAACCCGAGTTGATGCAAGGGCCGCTGCGCGATCGCTGGGATCAGATCCGGCTGCAGAAATGGATCGAGACTCACTACCTCGATCGCCTGGAGCCCTATTTCCTCGAGCGCCGTGCTGATCTGGAGCAGGTGGTCTACGCAATGATCAGATTGCGCAATCAGGGTGCGGCCGAGGAGCTTTACCTGCGTCTGATTGATGATGGCGCCGATTTCGGCACCCTGGCACGCAGCCACTCCCTCGGCGAGGAGCGCTTCACTCGCGGCTTAGTGGGCCCGATGTTGATTAGTCAACCCCACCCCACCATCCGGGCCGTTCTCGATAAGCTCACGGTGGGGGAGGTGCATCCTCCCTTTCGCGTTGACAACTGGGTGTTGTTGGTACAGATGGAGCACAGGCAGCCAGCCAACCTCAGCGATGCCACCCGCCTGCAGCTCTACAACGAGCTCTTTCAAAAGGATGTTGATGCCACCCTCGACCAGGGCCTGCAGAGCCTTTATCCGGCCCTGCTGACCGTGACGCCAGTCCAGGGAAGCTGAGCCATGGCGGATACAGGACAGCTCCTCGAACTGCTGAGTTCCTTCCCCTTTCTGGCGGATCAGCCGCCCGAACAACTCGAACGACTCGCCTCCCAGGGCCAGTTGCTGCGCTTTTCGCTCGGTCAGCCGATCATTCGCCTCGCCCAGGCGCCCCAGCAGATGTTTTTCCTGCTGCAGGGAAGTGCGCGGTCGGTGGTGATGGCCTCGCGGCTGAGCAAAGGGGTGGCGACCCTGCAGCGCTTCGATGCCGGTGCGGTGATGGGCTGGACCGCCCTTAGTGCCGGGCGCAATTGGGAGACCCTGCTGGCTTCCACCGAGCTGGTTGTGTTGGCCTTGCCCCATGCCGCCCTGCGCCAGGAGATGGCCCAGTACCCAGCCCTGGCGCAGCGCATCGCGGTCAGTGTCAATCCAGCCGAGCTATTCGCGGTGCTCGATGCCTACCTGCAGGAGTACCCGCGGGCCCTCTCCGATGAGGTAGTCGAGGCGGCAGTCAAGCTCGCCGACAGCACAAGGGCCGTCAGCCTGACGCCGGAGCAGCTGGAGCAGACGTCTTTTCCGGCCGAGCGTCTCTGGCTGGTGGCGGCAGGCGGCCTGCCGCTGGGCACGGCCCTGCCCAGCAAGGTTGCAGCTGAGAGGGAGCCATTATTGCGGGTGCTCGGCATCAATCGACAGGAGCTAGAGCGCCTGCTCGATCCGCCGCCCCCCGACGAGGCGGCCACCGTATCGGTGTCGCCGCCCCCGGGCTGGGAAAGCCTGCTGCTGGAACGCTGGGAGGAGCAGCGCCAAAAGCTTGAGGAGGGTGCTATTGCCGCCGCTCCCGACCTGCTTTTAAGCGAGTCTGAGGAACCCCTCGACGACAACCGGCGCGATCCTTCCTCCTATCCCTGGCATCGCGGTGTCGGTCCGTTGGAGTCGCCGATTTCAGCTTTCCGCATGCTCAGCGATCACCTCGGGTTGCCCTTTCGACGTGAGCTGCTGCGTCGTGTCTTCACCGATCAGGTGAAGACACGACGCAGCGAGGCCTCCCTGGCACTGGCCGGGGCCGTGGCCGAATCCATCGGTCTGCAGACCCAGTTGCTAGAGATCCGCGCCGACACAATCTCTAGGCTCGATCCTCCCTTGCTGGTGCGTTGGGGTAACGGCATGGCGGTGGTTTATCGCACTTCAGCAACCAGTATTTTGCTCGGCATTCCCGCCGTTGCTAATCAAGAACTCAGCCTGGATCAGTTCAAGGAGCAATGGGGCGAGGAGGGTGAGGTTCTCACCCTGCGTGTTAACGCCCTCACGCCGCAGCGCAAGTTTGGTTTCCGCTGGTTCCTGCCGGCTTTGCAGCAGCACCGCACCGTATTGCTGGAAGTCTTGCTAGCCAGCTTTTTCGTGCAGCTGTTCGGCCTGGTTAACCCCCTGCTGATTCAGCAGGTGATCGACAAGGTGATCATCAACAACAGCCCTAGCGCCCTAGGCGTGCTCGGCACCCTGCTGGTGGTGTTTGCCGTCTTTGAGGGTCTGCTGCTCTGCCTGCGCACCTTTTTGTTCGCGGACACAACTAATCGCATTGATCTTGCCCTCGGTACGCAGATCATTGACCATCTACTGCGCTTACCGCTCACCTATTTCGACCGCCGTCCGGTTGGGGAGGTCAGCAACCGGATCAGCGAACTCGAGAAGATCCGCTCCTTCCTTACCGGCACGGCCCTCACCACCATCCTTGATGCTGTATTCGCACTGCTGTATATAATTGTGATGGTGATCTACAGCTGGCAGCTCACTCTGCTGACGCTGGCAGTAATTCCAGTGCTGGTTGCACTCACCCTTACGGTATCGCCGCTGGTGCGCAATCAGCTGCAAAGCCGTGCCGTCGCCAATGCCCGCACCCAGAGCCACCTGGTGGAGGTGCTGAGCAGCATGATGACGGTTAAGGCCCAGAACATTGAATTGCGCAGTCGCTGGAAGTGGCAAGACCTTTATACGGATTTTGTGGCCGAGGGTTTCGACAACACCCTGCTGAGCACCACTGCAAACACCTTTAGTGCCTTCCTTAATAAATTATCGAGTCTGCTGGTGATCTGGGGTGGTGCAGCCCTGGTGCTCAATGGAGAACTCAGCCTCGGTGAATTGATCGCCTTCCGGATCATCGCCGGTTACGTCACTGGCCCCTTGCTACGAATGACCTCCATCTGGCAAACCGTGCAGGAAACGGCCCTTTCTTTAGAGCGTCTCAGTGATGTGATCGACCACCCGCAGGAGGCGCCTGAAGACAACTCCAGCCGCATCATCATGCCGCCTATCAATGGAGAGATCAGCTTCCAGAATATTCAATTTCGCTACAAGCCTTCCTCTCCGTTGCTGCTGAAGGATGTCTCGCTAACCATTCCCCAGGGCAAGTTTGTGGCTGTGGTGGGTACGAGCGGTTCGGGTAAAAGCACCCTCACCAAACTGGTGGCTCGTCTTTACAACCCAGAGGGTGGCACCGTGCTGGTGGATGGTATCGATATCGCCAAGGTGGAGCTCTATTCCCTCAGGCGCCAGATCGGCATCGTTCCCCAAGACACGGTGCTTTTTGATGGCTCGGTGGAGGAAAACATCACCCTCACCAACCCGGAAGCCACCAGCGACGAGATCATCGAGGCAGCCACGATCGCTGCCGCCCACGATTTCATCATGGGCTTGCCGGCCGGCTATTCCACCCAGGTGGGCGAGCGGGGCAGCGGCCTCTCCGGTGGCCAGCGGCAGCGCATTGCCATCGCACGCACCATCCTGCAGAAGCCGCGGATGCTGATCATGGATGAGGCCACCTCCGCCCTCGATTACCAAACCGAGCGCGTGGTCAGCGACAACCTGATGCAAGCCCTGCGCGGTTGCACCGTGCTGTTCATCACCCATCGCCTCTCCTCGATTGTTAATGCTGATCTGATCGTCTGCATGGGCAATGGCGCCGTGCTTGAGGTCGGTTCCCATCAGCAGCTGATGGCTTCGCGGGGCCCTTACTACGTCCTCTTTCGTCAGCAGGGCCGCTCCTCCTCTTCCTCCTCTTCCAGCGGCACACCCCCAATCGCCAAGGTGGGCCTGCCAATCAATTACGCCGTCGGCACCTGAGACGCTTCGCCCGTGCCATCACCACCGCCACCTCCCACTCCAGATGCCCTGCTGGCGCCCGCCCCGCCCGCACCCCCTGATGCCGAGGCTGCCGCGGAACAACGCCCGCGCGGCTTTCGTCAGCGCCGCACCACCCTGCCCCGCAGCACCCGTGGCTGGAGCCGGGGCATCGTCTGGAGCCTGATCGGTTTGACCAGTTTTTCCGTCATTTACGGCCTGCTTGCCCGGATTGAGACCTCCGTAAACGCCAACGGCAAGCTGCGGCCAATTGGGGGTGTCACCACCATCACCGCACCGTTCAATGCCCCCGTGCTGCAGGTGCTTGTCAAGGAGGGCCAAGATGTCAAGAAGGGTCAGCCCTTGATCGCGCTGCGCGAGCAGGCGGTGCGAAAGCAGCGCATCCACCTCGGCAACCAGCTCTCGATCTGGCAAACCCAGGCCAATCTGCTGGCCCTGAGGCTGGGGTTACCGGGAGTGCCGCCCAGCACGCCGGCGGCCAGCCGTCAGCTCAGGATAGAAAAACAGGATGTGCAGCTGCGCGTGCAGGCTGCTAGTCAGGAACTCAAACGCAGCCAGATAAATCTGGAGCAGCAGGCCTCGGATCTGCTGGCGCTGCGGCGGCGGCAGTCCATTGAAAACAACATCACCATCCGGATGAGGCAGCTGGTCAAAGAGGGGGCGATGGCTCGTCTTGAATTGGATCGCCAGGACCAACGCATCGCTGAACTCGAAGGAACGATCAGACGTACCGAAAAGGAACAGGAATCGGCGCGTTATCGCATCAGCGAGAGCCAGCTCAAGCAGCGTCAGATCCCAGCCGCTGAATTTAAACAGCTCTACGCCCAATATGACAACGCCAGGCTGCAGCTTTCCTCCGCGCAGGCCAGCATTGATGATCTCAATGACCGCTTGCAACTGGGCCGGCTGATCGCACCTGTTGACGGCAGGATCTTCAACCTAAGTGTCAAGCCGGGTGAGATTCTCAGCCCTGCTCGTCCAGCCTTGCAGCTCGTTCCCCAAAACAACCTCGATGTCGAACTCTCGGTTTCTAACCGAGACATCGGCTTCCTACTGCCTGGTATGCCGGTGGATATTCGCGTCACCTCCTTCCCCTTCACCGACTACGGCTCGCTCAAGGGAACGATTACCCGCATCGGTGACGATGCTCTACCCGCTGATACCCAGAATCCGCAGGAGACCTTCCCGGTGAAGGTCAAAATCAACATCAATGAACTCTCTCGCAATGGCCGCACCTATCAGTTGCGAGCTGGCATGGCCGTTACGGCCTTGATTCAGCTGGGCTCGAGACCTGTCATCTCCCTGATCAGCGATCGATTTGGCGGCTTCATGGAGTCGACCCGCTCTATCCGTTAAGGCTGTTGGCGCCTGCACTGCTTAGGGCGCTGGGCAGGTTGGCGATCACCTGACTGGTGCCGATCCCCTGGCTGCCGAGCAGATGCAGCTGGCTGCCGAATTGGCCATCCGAGGCGATCGCCAGCTGGCGAGTATCGGTGGCCATACCGGCCAGCAACTGCTCCAGGGGAGCGATCGGCAGCAGCCGGGCATCGCCAAGCCCCTCCAGACCCGATGGAGTTAGCCGCAGGAAGCTCTCCTGGCTGCCGCCGCCGGCGATGGCTTCATTGCGCAGCCAGCCGATCGAGTCAGTGAAGCCGCCGTTGCCATCGAGGTTGGGACTGAGGTCTAGATCAACCAGATCCGGCAGACCGCTCAGACCATCCCAGAAAGATGGTGCCTGCTGCTCAAGGCCACTGAAGACCATCAGGTCACGACCGCCACCGCCGCTCACCTGGAGCCCCTGGCCAGCCCCGCTCAGCCAAGGGCTCCAGCGAAGAAACAGCAGATCGTCCCCTTCCGAGCCGTCGATGCCATCAAAGGCTCCCGAGCTGATCAGGGTGTCGCGGCCCAATCCTCCCACCACCTGCTCGAAGCCCAGCAGTGATCCGCTGCTGCCACCTCCAATGCCTGTGGCGCTGCCCCGATCTAAATCCACGTTCACCGGCAGCTTCCAGTTGCTGTACTCCAGCCGATCCAGACCCGCCCCGCCAAGCAATTGGCCAGTGAGGCTGCCATCGATGTCCAGCAGCGCCACGTCGTTACCGGATCCAAGATCCACCGATTCGATGTTCTCAAAGCGCAGACCATAGAGATTGCCCCTGTTTGGGCCACTAATCAGCAGCACCTCGCGCCGATCAGCCGCCGCCGCCTCCAGGGTGTCGAAGCCCGCCCCCCCGTCCAGCTGCCCGGCGAGCTCAAGGGTGCTGAGGCTGAAGCGATCATCACCAGCGCCGCCTTGCACCGTCCCGCCCAGTCCTGCATTGACGATGATCGTGTTGTTGCCGTCACCCATCAGGATCCGGCTGCTGCCGCTCACCTCACCGTCCAGCCACAGGGTGTTCGAACCGCTGCCAAGATCAATAGTTGAACCGATCACGGCGCCGTTGACGCGCAGTTCATCGTCGCCACTACCCAGCCGCACCTCGGAATCGAGCAGCCCCACCCGCTCCAGCTTGATGCGGGTGAAGGGATCGTTATACAGAACCCCCAGATTGTTTTCGAGATCGGTGTCAATCATGGTCAGGATTGACACCCTGTCATTCCCACCACCGACATCCAGCAGGCTGTTCTCCAGGCCAACAGCCCGGGCATTGAGGCTGAACATCCAATTGCTGCCATCGCCAGCACTGGTAGGGGTATCGCCGAGATCAAAGCTCAGGCCGCTGGCTTGTTGGGCTGAGAGACCGGTTTGATTGGCGACGAGGTAGCCGCTGTTGATGGTGATGGTGTCATTGCCTTCCCCCAGCAGAATGCCGGAATTTTTGAGTGCCGTGGTTAATAGATCGAAGCTCAAATAGGCCTGATCACTGCCACCCAGGCCGGTGAAGGTGAGATTGGTAAGTCCTTCTAGAGCCACATAATCCGCACCCGGCACTCCCTGGATGCTGCTGTCTTGCATGCCCGTCAATTCCGAGTTCACCGTTGCTGTGGCCCTGGTGGGGGTGAACAGGCCCAGCTGGAGAAGATCCCTGGCATTGACGATCAGGGCATCGCTGCCATTGCCGTTGAGCACCGTCGTGTTGAGCAAGCCAATGTGCTCAGCCACCAAGCTCAGATCGGCGTCATCCAGCTCCGAAAGAGCGAAGGACTGCAGGGTGCGATCGGAATCGAGGCGCAGGCCCTGCCCCGCAGCGGCGGCGCGCAGATCGAGCAAGGTGTTTTCAATCCCCACCTGGGTGGCGTTCTGATCAGACACGGCCTTGCCTTCCACTGTGCGGCTGCTGGCGCTGCTGACGGTGCGCACCACCACCAAGACCAGCTGCGGCAGGGGATTGACTGGGGTTGGTGGCGGTTCCGGCTGAATAGGGTCATCCCCCCCGGGTTGAAGGCCCCCCGATCGACTCGCTGGCAGCGGGCTACCACCATTACGACTGCCGCCGAAGGCTTGACCGGCGGTCGTGCCCGGCAGCTGGGGCAACTCTGCCGCAGGCTCTTGGATGGCACCCGATATGCCAGCGGCCGGTGGCGTTTGAAATTCGCTGCCGAAGGCCTTGGCACGGCGCGTCTCGGCATCGACGTCGACGCTGTCGAGGGGGCGAATGCTGATGCCGCCAGCCTTCGCTCGAAGCCGGCCGGAATCATCTATGCCCGGATCGTCAAAGCGTCCGCCTCGGAGCGCCTGGCCCGTGCCGGCCAGTCCCTCTTCCACTAGATAAAGCAGAAGCACGCCCAGGGCGGCGCCGGTCAGCACGCCCTCGAGTGAAATGCGGCGTCCATCCTTTTTTAGGGATGCCGCATCGGCGAATTCTTGCAGACCCGACGAAATGGAAGCTAACTAAATTTTCTTTATTCTCCGTCTCGAGCTGCGCATCAGCCGCGCAGGTACATGGATGCGTGCCGGCGCTGATGCGCCTAAACGCTGATGCGCACCTGCGCCTCCTGCCTTGGCAACAGTTAAATCCTGCTATTGTTGCTTGTTGATAAGAGTCAAATAGATCGTTCTTCGCGTCATCGATTGCGGGTCTCGCACCTGCATCGCTGCCACCGGCTTGATGTTGCAGGTGGCGTTGCTCCTGTTTTGCTATTCACTGTGGCGCAAGGTCACAGCACTCCCTGCCATTGGGCCCACGCCTATGCCTTGGTGCCCGGCTGCGAGATGCCGATCAGTCGCCACTTCAGTTTCGATAGTGTTGAGCTTGAGACTTATCGCCAGCTGCATATAGATCAATCGCTGCGTTGGCTCGATACGGAGTTCATGTTCCAATTAGCCCTCGATCAGATTCTGCGAGAGGTCGCCACCCTGCTTTCCGTTGCTTCTGGGGCGCTCAACAAGGTAGAAGTTATCGATCGTGGCCAATTGCTGCGCCACTACCTCAACGGTGATATTCCCCTCCTAGATGCCTTAATTGGCCTCTGTGGTGAGCACTATTTGCTTCAATTTCAGCTGCAGGAAATCAAGGCGTTTCCCACACTCCACACTGATTTGCAAGACAGCCATCAGCCGATGACACCTGATTTGCTGGCTCCCTGAGGAGAAAGTGGTTCAGGCTGCTCGCCACACCACAAACGCTCCAGGCTTCAGGCTCAGCCGCGGGCAGCTCTCGTTTTCGCCAGGACTGAGATCCTTCAGGTCGCGAAATTCTGGCTCAAGCGTTGCGCTGGGGTGGCTCACCCGCTGGGCATCGGGGGCGAGCAACAGCGAAAGGCGCTGGCTACCAGCCTGCTGCATCAGCTGCTGCAGGCTGGCGGCCAGATCTGCTGCGCTGAGCAGGCGGCCGTCTGGGCAGCCCAGCAGCACCGCCAGCTGCGGCTGATCGAGCAGGGCCAGCAGGCGAGGGTCGCTTTCGCGTTCAAGCAGCAGACCTTGCTCCATGGTCCAGCCGCGCAACTTATCGAAGGCTTCACTCAGAAATAGGGGGTCCCGCCTATCACTACCATCCCAGCCAAATAAAGCCGTTAGCCCGTGGTACTCCTCTTCCAGCAAGTGGCCCAACTTGATCCGCTTGGTTTGCAGGTAGGCGGCGTTGTAGTTGCCGGGGTCGATCA
The DNA here is from genome assembly GCA_025127975.1 of Synechococcus sp. CS-1331. GTDB lineage: Bacteria > Cyanobacteriota > Cyanobacteriia > PCC-6307 > Cyanobiaceae > Cyanobium_A. Next base: position 17,622 of record JAHLYQ010000038.1, read on the forward strand.
CCAGCGGCACCCGGTCTTCCACCCGCAGGCCATAGCCGCCAAGGCCGGCGATCTTGCGCGGGTTGTTGGTGATCAGGCGCAGGCGTTGCACACCCAGATCACTGAGGATCTGGGCCCCAACTCCGTAGTTGCGCAGGTCAGCGGCAAACCCCAACCGCTCATTTGCCTCCACCGTGTCAAGGCCGCCATCCTGAAGCGAATAGGCCTTCAGCTTATTGATCAGACCAATGCCGCGCCCTTCCTGGCGGAGGTAGACCACCACGCCCTCACCTGCCGCCTCAATCATGCGCAGGGCGGCTTCGAGTTGGGGGCGGCAGTCACAGCGCAGGGAGCCGAAGGCGTCACCGGTAAGGCACTCCGAATGGACCCTCACCAACACCGGGCCCTGGACCTGGGCTGGATGGCCTTTGACGATCGCCACATGCTCGCTGCCATCGAGCTCGTTGCGATAGCCGATGGCCCGGAAGCTGCCGAAGTCGCTGGGCAGGTCGGCCTCCGCCTGGCGGCGCACGAAGCGTTCGGTATCGAGCCGGTAGCCGATCAGGTCGGCAATACTTATGAGCCGCAATCCATGCCGCTGGGCATAGGCCGCCAGCTGGGGCAGCCGGGCCATGGAGCCATCGCTGTTCTGGATCTCACAGATCACCCCGGCCGGATATAAGCCCGCCAGGCGCGCCAGATCAATGGCGGCTTCGGTGTGACCGGCGCGCTTGAGCACACCGCCCTGCTTGGCCCGCAGGGGAAAGATGTGGCCCGGGCGGCGCAGGTCCCTGGCTCGGGTGTGGGGGTGGATGGCCACCTGGATGGTGCGGGCACGATCGTCGGCGGAAATTCCGGTGCTGACGCCGTTCTCCGGACCCGCATCCACGCTCACCGTGAAGGCCGTCTGGTTGCTGTCGGTGTTGCGATCCACCATCAAGGGCAGATCCAGGGCGTCTAGCCGCTCGCCCTCCATGGCCAGGCAGATCAGGCCCCGGGCCTCGGTGGCCATGAAGTTGATCTGCTCGGGGGTAGCGAACTGGGCTGCGCAGATCAGATCCCCCTCGTTTTCGCGATTTTCATCGTCCACCACCACAACCGAATCCCCGTTGCGGATCGCCGCCAGGGCATCGGCAATTGAATCGAAGCGGATCCCATCGCCCAGGGAACCGGTGGGTTGGGGCGAAACGGGCTGGTCGCGCAGGAGGGTCAAGGGCGTGCCGGTGGGGCCGGGGCCCTGGCGCAATCATCCTTTATAAATCCTGGAACGATCCGCCCACCTATCCCCCCATGGCCAACAAGCGCGTAGCGGTGATCGGTGCCAGTGGCTACGGCGGTCTGCAGACCCTGCGGCTACTGCACCAACACCCGGGGCTCGAGGTCAGTTTTTTAGGTGGCGAGCGCAGCAGCGGTAAACGCTGGAGTGAACTTGTGCCGTTTCTGCCCCTGGCAGGGGACCCGGTGGTTCAAACCCCGGATCCAGCGGCCATCTCAGAGCAGGCTGATTTCGCCGTGCTCAGCCTGCCGAATGGGCTGGCAGCCCAGTTGGTGCCTCCCCTGCTGGAGCGGGGGGTGCGGGTGGTGGATCTCTCTGCCGACTATCGCTACAGCTCCCTGGCCCAGTGGCAGGAGGTGTATGCAGGGGAGGCGGGCCAGCTCCCCCGCGTAGATGCCCACCTCTGTGCTGAGGCCGTCTATGGCCTGCCGGAATGGCAGGCGGAGCAGATTCGTAGCGCCCGTTTGGTTGCCGCTCCGGGCTGCTTCCCCACCGCCTCCCTGCTGGGTCTATTGCCCTTTCTCAAGCAGGGTCTGATCGACACCAGGGGCATCGTTATCGACGCCAAAACCGGTACCTCCGGTGGGGGTCGGGCCGCCAAGGAGCACCTGCTGCTAGCCGAATGCTCCGAAGCGGTTTCGCCCTATGGCGTGGTGGGCCATCGCCACACCAGCGAAATCGAGCAGCTGGCTACCCGGGTGGCGGGCCATGAGATCCAGCTGCAGTTCACCCCCCACCTGATGCCGATGGTGCGGGGACTGCTGGCCACGATCTATTGCCGCCTGCGCGACCCGGGGCTGACCGCCGAAGACTGCGCCACCCTGCTGGCCTCGGCCTATCGCCAGGCCCCCTGCGTTGAGGTGATGCCCGTTGGCACCTATCCCTCCACCAAGTGGGTGCGTCAGACCAACAGGGCCCTGCTCTCGGTTCAGCTCGATCCCCGCACCGACCAGCTGATCGTGATGGTCGCCATCGACAACCTGATCAAGGGCCAGGCGGGCCAGGGGGTGCAGTGTCTCAACCTGATGGCAGGCCTGGAAGCCACCACCGGGCTACCGCTGCTGCCCTTTTACCCCTGAGCGGCGAGGGCTACCGCCAGGGGCAGGATCCGGTGCTCCTGCACCTGGATGCGCCTGCTGAGGCTGGCGTGGTCATCGCCACTGAGGACGGGCACGGCCGCCTGCACGAGGATGCGCCCCGCATCCACCTCCTCGCTGACCAGGTGGGCCGTGCAGCCCGCCAGGGTGACTCCCGCCGCCAGGGCCTGGCCCACCGCATCGAGGCCGCGAAAACTCGGCAACAGGGAGGGGTGAATGTTGATCAGCCGGTTGGGGAAGGCGCCAATCAGGATCGGGGTGACAACCCGCATCCAGCCAGCCATCACCACCAAATCCACCGAGGCGGTCCTGAAGGCCTGCACCAGAGCCTGATCGAGTTGTTCACGGTTTGGCTGGAGCCGGTGGTCGTGCAGTTCCCAGTCAATGCCCAGCCGTTCGGCCCGCCTCTGGGCACCGCAATCGCGATTATTCACAACTAGCAGCGCCACCTCACCGCAAAGGCTGCCGTGACGGAAAGAATCAACCAACGCCTCGAAATTGCTCCCGGCGCCGGAGGCCATTACCCCCAGCCGCAGGGGCATCGAGGCAAGAACCCCATCCGGTGGCAACGGCCACTGGACTGCCTGTCCATGATCGCTAGGTTCTAAGTAAGCGGTCATTGAGCCTTGTCCCACCTCACCATCCTGCCAACCGTGCTGCGCGATGCCGAGGGACTTGCCGCCAGCCTGGAGGCCCTGAAGCTCTCGCCCCAGTGGGGTGGAGAGGTTCCGGGTTTTGCAGGCGAGGCCAAACAGGTGCTGTTGCAGGTGTGCCTGGCTGGCGGGGAGAGACTGGGCTGGATGCGCCAGGGCGATGGCTCCCTTGCCCTGGTGGCAGACCTGCAGCGGCTCAGCCGCGCCCAGGAGTTGCAGCAGCTGCTTGGCCGCATCACCCGCCGCTACGCAGCTGAGATGGCCCTGCGGCATGCCTCCACCCTCTGCGCCGGGACTCAAGTGAGCGTGAGCACCTGAGCCCCGCCCCGCCTGGAGCCCTGCCGTGCCTGAGCTGAATCTCGATCTCACAGCCTGCCACCAGCATCTGGTGCGGGTCCGGATCAGCCATCGGCCACGACAGGGCAGGCTGGTTTTCTCCCTGCCCAGCTGGACGCCAGGCTCCTACCTGATCCGCGACTACGTACGCCAGCTGGAGGGGCTTGAAGTTAGGCAGGGCGGGGAAGAAGGAGCCGTACTGCCGATCAGGAGGCTCACGCCCAGTAGCTGGCAGCTGGAATTGTCCAGCCTCGAGCCCATCGAGATCAGCTATACGCTCCTGGCGGCAGAGTTGACGGTGCGTACCTGCCACCTCAACGGGGAGCACGGCTTCCTGGCGCTAGCGGCCGTGGCCCTGGAGCTGGAGGGGGAGCGCTGGTCCTGCCATCGGCTCCAGCTCAACCTGCCGCCGAGTTGGCAGGCCTTCGTGCCCCTGGCCGAGGACCCTGGTGGCGGCTGGCTAGCCCAGAACTTCGACCAGCTGGTTGATACGCCGATCGAGGTGGGGCCGCACCGCTGCCACTACTTCAGTGTTGCCGGTGTGGCCCACCGCTGGGTGAGCTGGGGCCCGGTGCTGGAGGGCTGCGAACTGGTTGAGAGCGATTCCCACTGGCTCAAACAACTCGAATCGGTCTGCCTGGCCTGCTGCCGTCTGATGGGCGTGGAGCGCCCTGCCGCCGCCCACTACCTGTTTGTGCTCCATCTCAGCGACGCTGGCTATGGCGGCCTGGAACATGACCTGAGCACGGTGCTGCAGTTCGGTCGCCGCGCCCTAGCCCGGCCTGAGGGGCGCCGCAAGTTGTTGCAGTTGGCCGCCCATGAATACCTGCACCAGTGGAACGTGCGCCGGCTGAGGCCCGCCGAACTCACTCCCTACCGCTACGACCAGGCCGTGGTGGTGCCCAGTCTCTGGTTTGCCGAAGGCATCACCAGCTATGTCGACCAGCTGCTGCCGCTCAGTGCCGGATGCTGTACCGAAGCCGAGGTCATCGAGGATCTGGGCGCAGACCTGAGCCGCTATCTGCTGAGCACGGGCCGCCGCATCCAGAGCCTGCGCGCCAGCAGTGAGGAGGCCTGGGTGAAGCTCTATCGACCCGATGCCTATTCCGCCAACAGTCAGATCAGTTACTACCTCAAGGGGGCAGTACTGGCACTGGTTCTAGATCTGCACCTGCGCCGCGCCGGCAGCTGCCTGCCCCTGGTGTTGCGGGAGCTCTGGAGCAGCCACGGTGCAGTGGGACGGGGCTACCGGGAGGCCGACCTGATCGCAGCATTTGCCCGCCATGCTCCCGATCTAGCCGAACTGCTGCCCACCTGGTTGGCCAGCGATGGGGACCCGCCCCTGGCCACCTACCTGGTCGATGTGGGCCTGGCTCTGAAGGTCACGCTGGGCTCCAGCCAGGAGCTCGGCTGCCGGCTGGATTCAGGCACGGGTGCTCCCTGCGCCGGGGGGGTGCAACGGGATGGGGCGGCCGCCCGGGCTGGCCTGACTGTTGGGGATGAATGGTTGGCCCTCGATGGGATCAGGCTGCAAACCCCAGAGGATGCCCTGGCGATGGTGAGGGCTGGGGAACCCCCGCGGGCCCGTCAACTGCTGTTCAGTCGCGATGGACTGGTACGCACGACCACCCTTACCCCGGATCCAGCCGCCCCGGTGGCTTGGAGCCTCTTGCTAGACCCTGATGGGACTGAGACCATGGCGCAGCAACGTCGTCGTTGGTTGACCCTGGAAGCGCCGTGAGATCCGTGCCCAGGCCCCTGTTGGTTTGCGTTTCAGCAGCTGGCTTGGTGTTACTAGGCGGCCTGGGCTGGCTGGCCCGTGACATGACTCCCCAGACGGGGGAGCGCAGCGGCAATCCCAGCCTGCTTGAACTGCTGGAGGAGATGCGCCAACCCCCCGCCTCCCCTGAGCCAGGGCGCAGGAGGGCCCCAGGGCCCCCGCCCCATCCCAGCTGGCAGTCCCCCCTGCGCTCCAGCTGCGCGATCACGGATCCCGGACAGGCCAAGAAGCTGCAACAGCTGGTGAGCCAGGTGGAGACCTCGCCAGTACAGGTGCGAATTCACCCGACCAATTACGGCGAACGGTTCAGCCTTGATGCCTACGGCAACCCGGTTGACCCCACACCTCAGTTGGTCGTTTTGCACGAGACGGTCTACGGGATCGGATCGGCCATTAACACCTTCACTACCCCCCATCCCCGCGATGAGGACCAGGTGAGCTACCACAGCCTGATTGGAGAGGATGGGGCGGTCGTGCAGGTGCTCGATCCAGCCAAGCGGGCCTTTGGTGCGGGCAATTCAGCCTTCAATGGTCGCTGGGTAAAGACCAATGCCAAGGTGGGCGGTTCGGTCAACAATTTCGCCCTCCACATCAGCCTGGAAACGCCCCTCGACGGGGAGGACAGCGACCCATCCCACAGTGGCTATTCCGCCGCCCAGTACGACGCCCTCGCCGCCCAGCTGGCCAGTTGGATGCGGCGCTATGGGATCCCCGCTGAAAACATCACCACCCATCGGGCCGTGGATCTCGGGGGCGAGCGGGCGGACCCCCGTAGTTTCAACTGGCAGGCCCTGCAGCAGCGGCTTCAGAACCTCGGCCTACTCTGTAGGCGTTGAAGATCGGCGCGTTGAATCTGGAAACGGTGAAGTATTGGTTCAGATCAATGGGGCAGGGGGTTGCTTGCGGCTGGCGTAGAGCAGGGCGTGCAACTCGGGGTCCTGCATCGTGCGCAGGATGCGTCTTGGATAGTCCAGCTTGCCGTTGTGCAGGTAGGCAAGGGTGGCGAGGGCCTTGGCGTCCCGCTGGCTGCTGCTGGCCTCAAGGGTCCGCTGGGGCAGGTTGAGTTCGCGGCTGAGGCGCGCGAATTTTCCCACTAGCAAAATAACGTTCCGCTGCGGATCCAGCAGCTCAGTGCGGGCCTGGCTGATTTCTGCCTCAGTTGCATTCTCTTTGAGCAGCCCCTGGTGGACCAACTCGCCAAGCCCTAGCTGGGCCGGGCCGTGGGTGCTGAACAGGCCGGAATGGGCCGCCAGCGGAATGTCCTCGCCGGGCTTGGCATGGCGCATCTCGTCGAACAGCACGGCAGCAACCAACATCGGGTTGACCCGCTGGCGGCGGCACTCGGCGATGATCAGTGGCCGCAGATCGGCAATCCGCCCGAGGGTGTGGGTGCGCAAGGGCTCCAGTTGGTCAATGCCGCTGGTGAAGAGCTGGGCCAGGCGGGGCTGGGGGCCATGCACGCCAAAGCGACGCTTCAACTCGAGCAGCTCGGCTGCTGAAAACCGCAGTGGATCGTAGGCTTCGCCCTCCCCTACAGGGGTGCTAATGCTGCCGCTGAGGCCTGGGTCGAGCAGCAGCAGCTGGCGGTTGGGGGTGACCGCAAAGGGGATGGCAGCCAGGCCAACCAGAAGGGCGACCAGGCCGAAACGACGCCGATGGGGGGGCCTGCCGAATCGCACCCGTAACCAATTGAAGTAAACCGATCATATGCAATTTCCCCCAACCCCCTAAGTTGCAACGCAACGGTCCCCACTCCGGCCCACGATTTGGTGTTGGGGGAGGGTCAGCCCTAAGTTTTGGCATCGTGAGCGGCTTGAGCCGCAACGCCATGCTCGCCAATTTCAATGGCTCCAGCGCCGAAACCCAGTGGCAGCGGTTCTGCGAGCTGCTCTGGTACGAAGTCGACCTAGGTATCTGGCTGGACGTCAGTCGCATGGCTATCGGCCAGGCGGACCTCGACAGCCTTTCCCCCCGCTTCGACCAGGCCTTTGCAGCCATGGTTGCCCTGGAGGCAGGGGCCATAGCCAATGCTGATGAACAGAGGCAGGTCGGCCACTACTGGCTGCGCAAGCCTGAGCTGGCTCCGGAAGCAGCAATCAGCCAGCACATTCAGGCTGAGCTGGAGCGGATCGAAGCCTTCGGCAAGGCCATTTTGGAGGGCAGCCTCCTGGCCCCCAACGGCCAGCCATTCACCGACGTGCTCTGGATCGGTATCGGCGGCTCGGGGCTGGGACCCCTGCTGATGGTCAGGGCCCTGCAGGACGCAGGCGTCGGACTGCCCTTTCACTTCTTTGACAACGTCGATCCGGCGGGGATGAGCCGCACCCTGGCTTCCCTCGACAGCCACCTAAGTACCACCTTGGTAGTGGTGGTTAGTAAGTCGGGTGGCACTCCCGAGCCCCACATCAGCATGGAGCAGGCCCAGGCAAGGCTTGAGGCCCGCGGTGGCCAATGGGCGGCTCAGGCCGTGGCCGTGACCATGTTGGATAGCAAGCTCGACAAACTGGCCGTCTCCGGAGAGTGGTTGCGCCGCTTCGACATGTTCGATTGGGTGGGAGGGCGCACGAGCATCACCAGTGCGGTTGGCCTACTGCCCGGCGCCCTGATTGGGGCAGACATCCGCGGCTTCCTGGCAGGAGCGGCCCAGATGGATTGCGTCACCCGGGTCGCCGACCTGCGCCGCAATCCGGCAGCCCTGATGGCCGCCTCCTGGTATGTGGCAGGCCATGGCGAGGGCAAACGGGACATGGTGGTCCTGCCCTACCGGGACCGGCTCGAAGTGTTCAGTCGCTACCTCCAGCAACTGGTGATGGAGAGCCTGGGCAAGAAACTCGACCGCAGTGGCAACGTTGTCCACCAGGGCATCGCCGTCTACGGCAACAAGGGTTCCACCGACCAGCACGCCTATGTGCAACAGCTGCGGGATGGCATTGACAACTTCTTTGTGACCTTCATTGAAGCCCTCGAGGAACCCAGCGACATAGCCCCGATCGGCGATGAAATTCCAGGAGACTTCCTCGACGGATTCCTCCAGGGCACCCGCTCAGCCCTGATGGAAGGGGGGCGCCAGAGCATGTCGATCACCCTGCGCCGCTTCGATGCAAGGGCGTTGGGTGCCCTGATCGCCCTGTTCGAGCGAGCCGTGGGCCTCTATGCCGAGCTGGTCAATGTCAACGCCTACGACCAGCCTGGGGTGGAAGCAGGCAAAATGGCAGCCGCTGAGATTCTTGGCCTTCAGGAGCGGTTAGAAGCCCTGCTGGGTGATGGCAAAACCCGCAGCCTGCAGGAGCTGCAGCAGGCCCTCGGCACCAGTAGTCCCGAGCCCCTGTTCTGGATCCTGCGCCATCTCTGCGCCAATCCGAGGGGTTACCAGGCCAGCGGCGATTGGTCCCAACCGGCGGCGATGAGCTTCGGCAGGGCCTGAGTAGGGCCGCCCCGATGTCGATGCCGAACCCGGAGGCCCTGCCGTCTCCGCAACAGGTGTTGCGTCAGGTCTTTGGATACGGCGCTTTTCGCGGGCCCCAGCAGGCGATCGTCGAACACGTGGTGGCCGGTGGGTCTGCCCTGGTGTTGATGCCAACTGGCGGCGGGAAGTCCCTTTGCTACCAGATCCCGGCCCTGTGTCGAGCTGGCCTTGCGGTGGTGGTCTCACCCCTGATCGCCCTGATGCAAGACCAGGTGGAGGCCCTGCTCCAGGCGGGTGTGCGAGCGGCGGCAATCCACTCGGGATGTGCCGCCGCCGAAACCCGGGCCAGCTGGAGTGCCATCGAAGCTGGCCAACTCGACCTCCTCTACCTATCCCCTGAGCGCCTGCTCTCAGGCAACACCCTGGGGCGCCTGGCCAAGCTTTCCCTGGCCCTATTTGCAATTGATGAGGCCCATTGTGTCTCCCAGTGGGGCCATGATTTTCGACCGGAATACCTGCAACTGGCCGTGTTGGCCGAGCAGTTTCCGGCGGTGCCCAGGCTGGCCCTCACCGCCACAGCCGATCCGCGCACCAGGGAGGAGATCCGCAAACGACTCCAGCTGGAGCAGGGAGCCGTATTTCTGGCCAGCTTCGATCGGCCCAACATTCGCTACATATTGCGCGACAAGGACAATCCCCGGCGTCAGCTGCTAACGCTCCTGGCCGACCATCGGGGCGAGGCGGGAATTGTGTACGCCAGGTCGCGCAACCGGGTTGACCGCTTCGCCCTCGAGCTCCGCTCGGCTGGTTATGACGCAGTTGCCTATCACGCCGGCCTGGATGCCGAGGTGAGGCACTCAGCCCTCGATCGCTTTCGCCGCGAGAGTGGCGTGGTGGTGGTGGCCACCATCGCCTTCGGCATGGGCATAGACAAGCCGGACGTACGCTTCGTCGCCCATCTGGACCTGCCCAAAAGTCTGGAGGCCTATTACCAGGAGACGGGGCGGGCTGGCCGGGATGGCCTGCCGGCGCTCGCCTGGATGGTTCATGGCAGCGGGGATGTGCCCCAGTTGAGACGGTTCATTGACGAATCCGATGCCGAGCCAGCCCAGAAGCGTGTTGAACACGGCAAGCTGGATGCCCTAATTGGCTTCACGGAGGCTGGTACCTGCAGGCGCCAGCTGCTCCTAGAGCACCTGGGTGAGGTGCTGGCAGAACCCTGCGGCAACTGCGACATCTGCCTTGAACCGTCAACGGCAGTGGATGTCACCGAAGCCGCCCGCAAGGCGCTCTCCGCCGTCTATCGCTGCGACAGTCGCTTCGGGGCTGCCCATCTCACCGATGTACTGCTCGGCGCTGATACGGCACGGATCAGGGAGCTGGGCCATGCCGATCTGAGCGTGTATGGCGTTGGCAAGGAGCTGGATCGCGGCCAGTGGCGCAGCCTGTTTCGACAGCTGGTGGCCGTGAAGCTACTCCGCGCTGACCCGGAACGTTACGGCGCCCTGGCCTTCGCAGAGGGAGAGCGGGTCAAGCGCCTGTTGCGGGGTGACGAGAGGCTGGAGTTGCGGCTACCGCCGCCAACCAGCCGGGAGCGCAGCCGGGGGCGCCAAGTCGACAGCACAAGGGGGATCGCACCGGCCTTCCTCGAGCCTGGAGATAGCGAGCTGCTGAACCAACTCAAGGCCTGGCGCAAGCAGCAGGCCAGCAACCAGGGGGTCCCCCCCTATGTGGTCTTCCATGACCGCACCCTGGTGGAGGTGGCACAACGGCGGCCAGGGTGCCTGGAGGAGCTTGGCCAGATAGGCGGAGTGGGCCAGGTCAAACTGGATCGCTACGGCCTTTCCCTACTCGAAGCCCTAGGCAAATGGCAGACCCCCCATCCCCCAGGGGCTACCTGATCGGCCTGGAGGCGTTCAGAGCCATTGGATGCCGGGTTTCTCCAGCATCTCAGGACTGGGCCAGGCCCCCAGCCCAGAGAGGGCATCACCTATCAGGCTCCAAACATTGCGGCCGCTTGCCAATTCCTGTTCGGCGGCCCATTCGGCCTCCTGGATCTGGCTCTCACTGAGGCCCAGACCCTCCACAAGCCCTCGATAGAGGGCCTTTTCCTGTGGGTTGATCAAGTCAGTGTCTTCGGCACGCTTGCTCACCCGGGCAACCATGTTTGCCAGTTTCACCGCCAGCAGCCGGTCTTCCACAGAATCAAGTCGATCGATCAGCTCTTCAAGCTTCAATCCGTTCTGGCTCCAGGAGGCCAGTTGGCTGGTAACAGAACTGCCGCCAGTTTCCTGCCCAGCCCTGAAATAGCGGGCTTCAAGTTTTTCGAGTAGCCGCCTTTCCTCCCCAGAGACCTCCCCGTCAGCCCAGGCCACACAGCAGACGATCCTGAGCAGGTCGAGCTGACGATCATGGGCACTGGCCATGGGCTTTTGACTGGAGATGGATCGGGCCATTCTGCCCAGACTGGCCAGCAAAGGCAGCTGCCGTAACAGGAAAGGGATGCAGAAATGGTGCCAATCCCCCCCGGATGGGGGCATCCGGGGCAGTGACTAAACGCTGATAATAGATAAAGCAGATATCACCAGCTCCATGGGCAACCCATCTCACCGCCCAATCCAACAAAAGCCCTGGCCAGAAAGCCTGGTACCGACCCAGCTCAATTGCCTTGGCCGCACCTGCCTGAAGTGGCAAGCCAATGGTGAACTGACCGACCTCGATCTGCAACTGGTACTCGAGCGGCTTTCCCAGGCCGATCAGGCCGGCACTGCCCTGACTGGATAGGCCCCCTACATGGCGTTGGCAAGGGAGCCAGCCTCAAAACGATCTAGCAGCTCTGCGCCAGAAAGGCCATTGCTCCAAAGCTCCACATGGGATTCAACAGGGGCATCAAAAAACCATTCCTCAAAGGGAAAGAGCACCTTCTCAAGCAAAACTTTATCTGCGTAAATGAGTTTTAATATCACCAAATACTTACTTTTATTTAGGTAATGACAAAGGTTGGAGTAATGACAGTTTTCCATCCATGGGCGCAACTGTGTCGATATGACCTTGGGCCATGGTGGGCTCGAAGTCTGTGGCGAAGCACACCATTCGCGCTTCAGTAGGTAGATCTGCTGCACTTCTGCAGCAGATCTACCAATCGTCAAACCCTGGGATCGGGCAACTTCTGGCGAGCCATGGCCCAGGCCGCCAGCATCCCGCCCACAAAGCCGCTGAGGTGGCCGATCCAACTAACCCCAGGTGGCGAAAAGATCGGTAGCAGGCTGGGTAAAATCCCCTCGTAGGTCAGCAGCACTGCAAGGGAAAGAACTAGTGAAAGGATGCGACGCTCCAGCCAGCCGATTAAAAGCAAATAACCGAGTAATCCATATACAACTCCGGAGAGGCCATGGCTGCCAACTGGCCAGAGCAACCACACTGGTATTGCCGCTGCATAGACCCCCAGCCAGACGGCCAGATAATCGCCGCGTCCGCGCAGCAATACCAACCAGGAAAGGGGTAGGAAGGTGAGTGAATTGGCCAGCAGATGGCCGAAGCCGCCATGGCTAAGTGGGGCTGTCAAGACCCCCAGGAATGAACCTCCAGGAGCCATCGGCAAATTCCACTGACCGCCATAGAACAGCTGGTCGATAAGCTCCTGAGCCCAGGGGATCAGCAGGATCAAAAGTGGAATAAAGATATTCAGCCCAGCCCGATCGATCCAGCGCCGCAATGTCATAGGTAAACGCCCTAGCGGCAATGATTAGGGGCGAAGCGCTTCTAGCTCGCCACGGCCATGGAGCTCGGCAAGGGCGTCGTAGCCACCGATTGCCACCCCATCAATGAACAACTGGGGAACCGGGCCTGCCCCATCAGGTGGAATTTCCAGGTAGGGGATGGCCAGGGTTCGAAGCATCCGCAGGGCCCGAATCGAATAGGGGCAGCCAGGAAGAACTGCAATCTTCACCCTGGGGCCGGTCGCCGGTCTTGCCGCCTCTTCGAGCAGGCCCACCAGAAGGTCAGCCCCCCTCAATACCAGGGTGCCGGGTTCCAAATGGCCGCCCCAAACCTGGCAGTCGGTATCAGAGAAGCTGAGGTGCAAATGGACACCGTTGGGGCTGATAGTGCCCTGCAGGGTGATGATTTCCAGCTCACCGGAGATGATCGTGGCCGCTGGCCGGTCGGGACAGGCAAAGGCTGCCTGGGAAAGGTTGCCCACCACGCTCAGCACAAAGCCGGTGGCATTGCTCTGACGGGCGAACTGCTCGAGTGTGAGCCGCACATCGCTGCCAGCTTCGAGATGGAGCGGAGCAGCGCGCATGGCTGGCAAGGGTGGGTGGCTCGGCCATGCAGACTAAACGAGTCAACATTGGCCCCGCCCCGGTTGCCATGGGCTTCGATTCCGCACTGGAGGGCCTCTCCTTAGCGGTGGTTGGTCACGTTGAGTGGGTCAGCTTTTTAGCGGTCGCAGAGCTGCCGGGTCCGGGCTGTATCTGCCAGGCCCAGGCATTTCGGGAGGAGCCGGCAGGCGGCGGAGCCGTGGCTGCCGTGCAACTGGCGAGGCTTAGCCGCCTGCCGGTCAAGTTCTACACAGCGCTTGGTAGGGATGGCATCGGTGAGCAGGCAGCGGCCAGGCTCCTGGACCTCGGCCTCGACCTGGAAGTGGCCTGGCGCGACGCCCCCACCAGGCGGGGCGTGAGTTTTGTCGATCCAGCCGGCGACCGGGCGATCACCGTTATCGGCCAGCGCCTTCAGCCCGAGGCCAGCGACCCCCTGCCTTGGGCGGATTTGGCACTCCGTGATGGGGTCTTCGTCACCGCAACCGACGCCCCCGGCCTGCAGCTCTGCCGTCAGGCCGGGCTGCTCGCCGTCACGCCCCGGTTGTCCATGGCTCTGGTCGCCGCCAGCGGGGTCATCTGTGATGCCTTGATTGGCAGTGCCCTCGATCCAGCCGAGCGGGTGGAGCCAGGGGAACTGCATCAGCCGCCCCGGCTCCGCATTGCCACCGAAGGGGCAGCCGGGGGGTGGAGTGAGCCCGGGGGACGCTACCCAGCCCAGGCGCTGCCGGGACTTTTGGTTGATAGCTACGGCTGTGGCGACAGCTTTGCCGCGGGGGTGACAGCTGGACTGGCAGCAGGTTGGTCTGCGGCTGAGGCCATCTGCCTGGGAAGCCGCTGCGGCGCAGCCTGCGCCACCGTATTTGGCCCCTATGCGCCCAGCTAAGGCCGGTTACGTCGCTCCGGATAATCGCCAGCTGGCAGGGGTGCATTGTCCAGCAGTTTGGCGATCTGGTTCTGACCGTTCCCCTGGGCAAGTATCAGGGCCTTTTCAGCACGGTGCAAGAGGTCTTGGGCGCCCTGATCAGCCAGCGCCAATTGGGTCAAGCCCCCACTGATCCCGAGGCGATGGCCGCTGGCTGTAAACACCCCGGACAATTCGTTAATGCCGCAGCGGATTGCATCAGCGCGCTCCAGGGCTGCATCCAGATCGGTATTGGCCATCAGCAAAGCGAACTGCTGCTCATCGATCTGGCCCACCAGGTCCTGAGGGCTTTGCTGGGAGCTCAGCAGAGCCGCCACATCGAGCAGGACCTGGTCGGAAGCCTGCTGGCCCCAGCGTTGGCGAAGCTGGCTGAAGTGGTCAAGCTCGATTACCAGCAGGGCCAGGGGGGAGTCCCCCTGACGAGCCCGGGCAAGTTCAGGTTCTGCCTGTTCCAGGAAGCTTGCGCGGGTAGGAAATCCGCTGATCGGCTGCACAGTTGCCAATCGGCGTAGCTCAAACTCCCGCAGCACCAATTTGGCGAGATCATCGAGCAGGGCCACCTGGTTGTTGCTGAAGTGGCGCGGCTGCCTGTCAATGACGCAGAGGGTGCCGAGATTGTGGCCCTGGTTGCTCTGCAGGGGTATACCCGCATAGAAGCGCACGAAGGGATCGCCGGTCACCAGGGGGTTGGTGCAAAAACGGGAATCCTGTCTTGCATCGGGCACGACAAGCGGTTCATCTCCGGCGATGGCGTGGGCACAGAAGGCCATTTGCCTTGGGGTTTGGGTTGCATCGAGGCCGTGGTGGGCCAGAAACCATTGCCTCTCCCCATCTACCAGGGAGATCAGGGCAATCGGAGTTTCCAGCACGGTGGCCGTCAACCGCACCAGACGGTCAAAGTGTTCATCCCCAGGGTGGTTGAGGATGCCCTGCCGCTCGAGGTCGCGCTGGCGCTCAAGCTCGTCCTGGGGGATGGGGAAATCGGGGTAAGGCATCTCCACCGCCCGAGAGTCACCAACCTAGGCCGGCCATGATGGGATGGTTGCATCCAGGCTTGGCCGATGACCCTTTCCCAGGAAACCTGCATCCCATGTCGAGATGGCGCCCCCACCCTGAGCCAAGCAGAGCTTGATGCCCTGATGCTGGAACTGCCTGGCTGGCAGGTGGTGGACGGCCACCACCTGCTGAAATCTTGGACCTTCCAGGATTTCCAGCAGGCCCTCGAGTGGGTCACCAGGGCAGGCGCGATCTGCGAAGCCGAGGGCCATCACGCCGAGTTCACCCTGGGCTGGGGCCACGCAGAGGCCCTGATCTACACCCACAAGGTTGATGGGCTGACCCGCGCCGATGCCGTGCTGGCTGCCCGCTTCGACGCTGCATCCGCCTAACTTCACCAGCTTTTATCCCTATGGGACAGCGGCTAGCGGTGGGACTAGATAGAAGTGAGGTCAGGAGCAACCACCCTGGAGCTCTGCCCAAGCCTTCCCCCATGACCTGCGTGTTCCGCCCCACCCTGCTGGCTACCTCAGCTGCCACATCCCTTGTCCTGCTGCTGCCCTGGGCAGCTCAGGCACGGCCGGGCTTCGGCGGGGGCGGTGCCGGAGGCTTTGGCGGTGCCGGGGGCTTCGGCAGAGCAGGCTCGGGGGCAGGGGCTCGCCCGGGGGCCGGCTTTGGAGCTGCCGGGGCTGGCGTCACCCCCCGGGCCGGGGTCGGCGCGGGCGGAATCGGTGGCCCAGCCGTTGTCGGGAGGCCGGCTGCCGGGGCATATGGCGCCGGGGTATGGCATGGGGGCTGGGCCACAGGCGGCTACTGGGCGACCAGGCCCTGGCCCTATGGCTGGTATGGAACCGCTCCGCTGGCCTGGGGCGTGGCGGGCATGGCCAGCGCGGCCGCCATCACAAACTCGGTAAATGACGCCGCCGCCCAGCAGTCGACCGTGATCGTGGTGCCGCAGACAGGCTTCCAGCTCAACTACGCCTCGGTGAAGGCGATCGATCCCGATTCTGTGAGCTTCACCTGGACCAACGGCGCCCTCAGCCAGGCCGCCAGCGGCAACTGCCGCCAAGGAAGCCTCAACGGCGCCCCTGCCACCGCCGCCAACGCCAACCTGCTCAACGCCGCCTGCGTGGTTGCCTACGGCAACGGCCAAACCATCTGATCCCGCTGACATTGGGGGCAGCCAGAGCCAGGGGGCCAAGAACCCCCATCTGGCAAGAAAGGTGGGGCACCGTTGGCCCCGAACCGATGGCAGGATCGGCGCCGAGACCGGTTGGGAACTGCTGACAGACCCTCGAAAGTTAAGGGAATAGGCGGGATCCTTGTCCGAGACCTTCCAGCGAGTCCGTCATGGTGACGTCAGGCTTTCCCCTATCCAATCAAAACGAAGCCGATGGCTTTGACATTGGCCAGCTGAGCCTGCGCCAGCTCCGTCAGATGGCCAGTGACCTGGGCATCGGCCGCTACAGCCGCATGCTCAAGGACCAGTTGCTGAGCGCCATTCAACGCAGATCAGACGCCGGGGCCGACTCGCAGGACCAGCCCGAGCAACTACGTTCGATTGAGGCCGAGATGGTGCCCGCTCCCCGCCCGGAGCTGCAGACGACAGTTGTATTCCTCCCCCGTGATCCCCAGTGGGCCTATGTGTTTTGGGAGCTCTCAGACGTTGACCGGAGACAGGCCATGGCCGACGGCTCGACCCAGCTGGTGTTGCGAGTAGCCGATGTAACGGGCCTTGGCGGCGGAGCGGCCCACCAGCACACCCTGATGGAAGTGGTTGTCAACAGCCATGCCACCGAGTGGTACCTGCCGGTGCCCCTCAGTGACCGCGATTACCGAGTGGAGCTTGGCTATCGGGTGGCCAGCTCCAGCTGGCGCTCCCTTGCCTTCTCTGGAGTGGCCCGCGTTCCAGCCCTCCACCCCAGCGAGCAGGTGCTGGACCAGTTCGTGCCATTCAGCCTCGATGCGATGGCTCCAGTTTCAGATGAGAATTTCTCCGTACCCGCTGCCACCGCCGGCATCCATGAGCGGATCTATCAGGTTGCCACCTCAACCAGCCGCACCCTGGGTATGGGTAGGGGATCTGAGGCCTTCCACACCACCGATTCATTCTCCCTGAATGACCAGGGCCTGCATGCTTCAGGCGTTGGCAGATGGGCCAGTGGGCGCAGTGAATCTGGAGCTGGACTTGTAGCATCCCGCCCCAGATCCTTCTGGCTGGTTGCCGATGCTGAGTTGGTCGTCTACGGCGCAACCGATCCAGACGCCACCTTGAGAATCGGCGAAGAAATAGTACCTCTGGCTGAAGATGGCACCTTCCGCATCCAGGTGCCGTTTCGGGATGGCCAACAGCTCTATCCGATTACGGCCGTTGCTGAAGATGGGGAACAGACCAGGCACATAACGCTGAACTTCAACCGCACCACGCCGGAAGCGAATGTAAATACCGCGGAGGAGGCAGAGCTGGCCGAATGGTTCTGAGCCGTCTAGCTGGCGCCTTCAGGGCACCAGATTGACCAATCTGCCAGGCACCACGATCACTCGGCTGGGAGGCTTTCCTTCCAGCCATTTGATCGCAATCTCACTTTGTAAAGCCAGCATTTCAAGCGTTGCCTGATCCACATCAGCGGGCACCTGAAGACTGCCCCGCACCTTGCCCTTCACTTGGATCACCACATGGATCGTGTCTTTGCTGAGGGCAGCCCTATCAACGCTGGGCCAGGCTTGCCGGTGAATGCTGTTGGTGCCAGCAGGGTTGGCCCCCAGCTGCACCCAGAGCTCTTCGGCCAGGTGAGGGGCAAAGGGTGCAAGCAGAATCATCAAGCTGGCAAGGGCCTCACGAGCCACCGGCTTTGAGGAAGATTCCAGATGGGTAACCATCGCATTGCTGAGCTTCATCAACTCCGAAATGGCGGTATTGAATTGATAATCACCGCTAAGGTCTTCGCTGATCGCCGCGATCGCCGTATGCACGGCTCTACGCAGCTCCACTTCCGGAGCCGACAGGTTGCTGCGGTCTATGGCTTGAGGCTCCAGCTCCAGCTCCAGCTGGAGGCCCCGTTCACAGGCGCCGTCCACCAGACGCCAGATCCTATTTAAAAAGCGAAACTGTCCCTCCACGTCGGCGTCATCCCATTCCAGATCCTTCTCCGGTGGCGCTTTGAACAGGATGAACATGCGGGCAGTGTCGGCGCCGTATCTTTCGATCACCTGGGCCGGATCGACACCGTTGTATTTCGATTTCGACATCTTTTCGTAGAAAGTGACAAGGCCTTCGCCACTTACCGGATCCCGGGGATCACTGGGATCGGCCACATCCGCAGGGGCGATGTACTTACCGCTGTGGGGGTTCTTGTAAGTGATTGCCTGGACCATCCCCTGGGTCAAGAGGCGTTTGAAGGGTTCATCAAAGCCCAGCAAACCACGATCGCGTAAAACTTTGGTGAAAAAGCGGGCATATAGGAGGTGCAAGATTGCGTGCTCGATCCCGCCCACATACTGATCAACGGGTAGCCAGCGATCTACCAATTCACGATTAAAAGGCAAATTTGTGTTATGGGGATCGCTATAGCGAAGGAAATACCAGCTGGAACACATAAAAGTGTCCATGGTGTCCGTTTCCCGTCGAGCCGGTTTGCCGCAGCGGGGGCAATCCACCTTCCACCAGCTCTCCAGCTGGGCCAGGGGCGAACCTCCCTTCGCGACCAAACTGGCAGCTTCGGGCAACTTGACCGGCAGCTGCTCGGCTGGAACGGCCACGGTGCCACAGGCTTGGCAATGGATCACCGGAATTGGACAGCCCCAGTAGCGCTGTCGTGAAATCAGCCAGTCCCGAAGCCGGTAACTGGTGCGCGCCTCTCCCCAGCCCTCCTGCGCTGCCGCTGTGGTAATCGCTGTTTTGGCGGCGCCGCTGGCCAGGCCACTGAAGCGGCCGGAATGGATCAGCACGCCGGCTTCGCTCCAAACTCCACCCCCGTAGGCGTGCTCATCGCTGCCCTCGGGAATGATCACCTGCCGCACTGGCAGTTCGTATTGGCGGGCAAAGACAAAGTCCCTCTGGTCGTGGGCAGGTACGCCCATGACCGCGCCCGTGCCGTAGTCGGCCAGCACGTAATCGGCGATCCAGATCGGCATCAACTCCCCGCTGGCGGGGTTGCGAACTTGGGAACCAAGGGCCACACCCCGCTTCGGTTTGTCCTCGGCAGTGCGTTCCTGCTCGCTCTGGCGACTCACCAAGTTGCAGAAGGCCTGCACCGGCAACTGCTGAGAGACCGCAGTCAGCTCTGGCACCAGGGGGTTCTCAGGAGCAAGCACCAGGTAGGTGGCTCCATAAATAGTGTCTGGCCTGGTGGTGAAGATCGCAATCTTGCTGCCGCTGGGTCGGCCGTCCCCGTCCACCACCTCAAACTGCAGCTCTGCCCCCGTGCTGCGTCCAATCCAGTTGGCCTGCATGGTGCGCACCCGCTCCGGCCAGCCATCGAGCTTGGCGAGATCGTCGAGCAGCTGGTCAGCGTAGGCAGTGATCTTCAGAAACCATTGGCGCAGCTTGCGCTTTTCCACCAGAGCTCCAGAGCGCCAGGAGCGGCCAGCGCTGTCCACCTGTTCATTGGCCAGAACGGTCTGGTCGATCGGGTCCCAATTCACGGTGGCATCCTTCTGGTATGCCAGGCCCGCCTCTAGGAATTGGAGAAATAGCCACTGGGTCCATTGGTAGTAGTCGCTATGACAGGTGGCGATTTCTCGGTCCCAGTCGATCGACAGGCCCAGCCTCTGCAGCTGGGCTCGCATTGACGCGATGTTCTGGTCTGTCCAGAGGCCGGGGTCAATGCCCCTTTCAATGGCGGCATTTTCCGCCGGCAGGCCGAAGGCATCCCATCCCATCGGATGCAGCACCCGCTGGCCCCGCATCCGTTGAACTCTGGCGATTACATCAGTGATGACGTAGTTGCGCACATGGCCCATGTGCAGGTTCCCCGACGGGTAGGGAAACATCGAAAGGGCATAGAAAGACTCACCAACTGCAGCGCCCTCTTCGGTGGCGTGCAGGCCGGTGTCGCTCCATTGCCGCTGCCAATGGGCTTCAAGGGCCTGGGGTTGGTACCGGGGTGATTCGCTCACGGCAGCCAAGCCAGGATCGGAGCGTTGATCGTGCCACAGCCCAGCAGCAGCAAGTTTCTCAACCCAGGGCCCGGATCGTGCTGGCAGCCGAGCGATAGATCAGGGTCAGGGGCCGGCCCTCCGCCTGGCTGAGGGCCAGGTAGCTGCCGTCCTGCCAATGGAGGGTGCCTTCCAATTCACCGATCCCCACCACCTGGATCGCCACCGGGGTGCGATGGCGAATCAGATCCTGCAGGTGGCGAATGCTGGGCTGGGACGTATCGAGAGCGATCGAGTGCTTCTCGAAAAAGCTCTGCATAGGATTCTGTTGTGGCTGCGCTTGCCTCCATCGTGCTCCAGTTCAGCAAATATCAAGGCCTGGGAAACGATTTCCTCATCCTTGATGGGCGGCTCAGCCCCAGGGATCAGGACGATCTGGGGCTCACCCCGGAGCGGATTCAACGGCTGTGCGAGCGGCGCTTTGGCGTTGGGGCTGACGGAGTGATCCTGGCCCTGCCTGCCCGGGGCGAGGGGGAGTTGCGGATGCGGATTTTCAATGCCGATGGCAGCGAGCCCGAAATGTGCGGCAACGGCATCCGCTGCCTGGCCAGGTTCCTGGCCGACAGCGATGGCGACCCACCAGGACGCCGCTGGCAGATCGAAACCCTGGCAGGAATGATTGTTCCTGAGCTCCGTCAGGACGGCACCATCCGGGTGGACATGGGAGTTCCCTTCCTGGAACCTGCTGCCATCCCCACAACCCTGGAGCTGGGCCCAGCTGGGGTTGCCCAGGGATGTCTGGAGATAGCTGGCAACCAATTTGAAGTTGGCTCCGTCGGCATGGGCAATCCCCATGTGGTGGTTCCCGTTGCGGATGTGGCTGCCATTGACCTCGAGCGGTTCGGCGCCGCCCTCGAGCTGCATCCGGCCTTTCCGGCCCGGACCAATGTTCATTTTGTCCAGGTGCTCAGCCCCAGCCATCTGGTCATGCGGGTCTGGGAGCGGGGTGCGGGCCCTACCCTGGCCTGTGGCACTGGCGCCTGCGCCACCTTGGTGGTGGCGCATCGCTTCGGCCTGGCCGACCGGATCGCCAGGCTCGACCTGCCCGGGGGCAGCCTCGAAATTGAGTGGGATGGCCAGACAGACCATCTGTTCATGACCGGCCCGGCCCTGGCCGTCTTTGACGGGGTGGTCACCCCCGAACTGTGGGGCAGCAGCCATGGGGAGCCCAGTCCAAAGGCAGCCGGGGTCGACTGCGCCAGCGCCTGCGTCCAAGGGTGTATCCAACCTGAGGCCTGTGCATCTGCGGATGCCCGGGCGAGGGTGCAGGCCATGCTCGAGGCCAATTCCCTAGACGACCTGGTGGCGCTGGCAAGCAACTCGCTCGAATCGCGCATCCGGGCCAGGATCGCCAAGGAGCCCTGGTCGCCAGGGGGCCAGGACGATTTTGACTAGGGGGGTGGCTAGCTGCTGGGCAAACTATCTCGATGCCTG
Source organism: Synechococcus sp. CS-1331 (assembly GCA_025127975.1). Classification (GTDB taxonomy): domain Bacteria; phylum Cyanobacteriota; class Cyanobacteriia; order PCC-6307; family Cyanobiaceae; genus Cyanobium_A. The sequence goes on from JAHLYQ010000038.1 coordinate 38,980, forward strand.
TGCCACCACACCGCCGGCACCTGAAGTGCTTGAGGCCATGGCGGCGGTCCATGCCGGGGCCTGGGCCAACCCGTCGAGCCTGCATGGTTTTGGTCTGGCTGCCGCCGAACAGCTGGAACGCTGCCGCCAGCGGATAGGGGAACTGCTGGGCTGCGCCAGCCACCAGGTGTTGTTCACCTCGGGCGGCAGCGAATCGATCCACACCGCCCTGCTGGGGGTGGCAGCCGCTTTGCCTGCGGGTCGCCTGTTGATCTCAGCGGTGGAACACCCGGCCACCCTGGCTGCCTCAAAGCAGCTGCAGAGCCGGGGCTGGCAGGTTGAACGGTTGCCGGTGGATGGGCTTGGGCTGGTGGATCAGCAGCTGCTCGAGCAATTGCTGGTGCCGCCAACGCGGTTGGTGTCGCTGATCTGGGGCCAAAGCGAAGTGGGCACAGTCCAGCCCCTGCAGGCAATTGGCCGCAAATGCAGGGCGGCCGGTGTGCTGCTGCACGTCGATGCGGTGCAGGTGATTGGCCACCAACAGCTCAACTTCAACGCCTTGCCCGTCGATTTGCTCAGCCTGGCCGGCCACAAGCTGCAGGGACCCAGGGGGATTGGCGCCCTGCTGCTGCGCCCTGACCTCCAGCTCAGCCCCCTTATCGGCGGAGGCGGGCAGGAGGCGGGACGGCGGGGCGGGACGGAGCCGGTGGCCCTGGTGGCGGGCCTGACCAGGGCCCTGGAACTCTGTACGGACCGATTGGTTGCCCATGGGGGCAGCGATCCGGTGGGGCCCCTGCGCAATGCCCTGCTGGAGCAGTTGCTGCAGCTGGGGGGCGTCAGTCTCTCAGGGCCCGATCCCCGCGATCTGGAGGCCCCTGAGCGCCTGCCCCACCACCTCAGCCTCCTGCTGGCAGGCCCGGATGGCCAGCCCATATCAGGCCGTCGGCTGGTGCGCAACCTCTGGCAACAGGGCTATGCCGTAGGCAGCGGCTCCGCCTGCAGCAGTGGTCAGGCTGCCAGCCCTGCTGGCTTGACACCGAGCCCAATCCTGCTGGCCATGGGTTACACCAGTGCGGTAGCGGCCAGCGGCCTGCGATTCAGCCTGGGGCCCTGGCACCGGGCTACGGATTTGACCGGGGTGGGGGCGGCCCTGGAACGGGCCCGTCAGCCCAGCCCCCCTAGGGTCATCTGAACGCCCTGGACTGGATGCTCCCCGCCGATCTGCGCAGTGCCGAGGCTGAAGCCCTCGGGGCCATCCAGGCTGCCCTGGAGTCAGGCCAAAGGGGGCTATGGACCGTGGAACTGCGGTTTGAGGGGTTGCGGCTGCTCCCCCTGGCCCTGAGGCTGCATGGGACACTCACAGCCGTGCTGCCTGGCGCAAAGCTGCTCTGCGCCGATGCCGGTGCCACGGCCCTGGCCCAACGCGACGCTCCGGCCCTTGCCGCCAGCATTGCCAGCCTCAGAGACCAGATGCGCCTGCAACAGGCCGATGGCGGCAGTGAGGGCGTGCTGGTGCTGGTTGGACCAGCACCCTCGGACTATGACCAGGTGGAGCAGGTCTGCGCCCTCCACCGAGGAAGCGTCGTATTGCTGAATGCCAGCCTCGAAGATGGGGCTGTCGGCATCGGCAGCGTTGCCAGAGAGCGCCGAAAGGGCTTTTTGCACGAACTGCAAACGGCCTACGCCCTGATCCCTACAGCCGATGGAGCCCTGCGGCGTGCCTTCCCCGACCAATGGCAGCTCTACCGCTCGGATCCAGATGGCTATCGCGCGGTGGCCAGCTTTGAGCAGAAACCCGATCTGGAAGAACAGGCCCTGGCGCTGGCAGGGGAGGCAGGCTTGGGCCTGGGTGCCAACCTCAGGGTGATCGACGCCTTCATTGAAGGGCTGCGTAACTAGGTAGGTGGGCTCGCGCCGACCTCCTTACACTTCCCCCAACGCCGCTTAGCCCGATGGCCGCCAACAGTGACCTGCCTTCCGCCCCCAGCGGCCGCTCCTGGAGCCTGGTGGATGCAGCTGCCGCCGCCGCCGTAGTCCTCGCCGCCGTCGGGGTGATCTGGAGCCCCAAGCTCAGCGGGGCCCTGGCCAAGGCCACCGGTGCCCTGACTCCGGTCACGGTGTTTGTGGATGTGCGCGGAGTGCCCGTGGCCAATCCCAGCGCCCTGATTGAGGCTGCCAAAGAGGAGGGGAGGGTGGCCATCGTGATCCGCAACCAGCCCCACGGCTCGGTGGTGGTCAAGCAGGTTCAGCCCCTGCAAAGGCTACTGGTGGCAGTCCAACCCAACGGCAGTGTGGTGACAGCCACCGATCCAAACCAGTTCAGGCTGGGCAGTCTGGATGCCCGCTTTGTGCTGGAAGGCCAGGGCCGCAAGAGCGGCGGCGGCGTTGTATTTGGCAACCAGAATCTCAAGATCGGTACCCCGGTGGAGATCGAGGGGCAGCAATACCGGCTCAGTGGCACGGTGAGCGGCCTTGAGATTGGAGCCAACTGAGATGGCTTATCTGAAGCCTGGCCGGTTCCTTGCCGCGCTGCTTCTGCCAGCAGCAACCCTGCTGCCCGCCGCTGTCATTGCCCAGCAGGGGCCGGAGACCCTGGCCACCATGCCGGCAGCGCCACCGCCGATCGGCCTGCCCCAGCTGCAGAGCCAGTTGAGCTGCCCCGCCTTGCAACAACGCCTACTGGCAACGGTTGGCGGCCAAGCCTCCGTCTGGAGTATCACCATTGCCGATTCCCAGGGCCGGCTCCTGGCCGAGCTCAATGGCAGCCGGCCCCGGATCCCTGCCTCCAACCAAAAGTTGGTGAGCACGGCCTATGCCCTCGACAGACTCGGCACCGACTATCGCCTCAGCACCCAGTTGTGGCGGCTCAGTGATGGCAGTTTCCGGCTCACCGGTGAGGGCGACCCCGACCTAGCCCTGCCCCAGTTGCAGCGCTTCGCGAAGCTGGCGCTGGGCTCCGGTGGTGGTAGCGGCCAGCTGCCACCGCTGCTGAAACTGCAGATCGCCGAAGAACCCCGCCAGGCCTGGTGGCCCCAGGGTTGGCATCCCGATGATCGTTACTACGCCTATGGCGCGCCGATCACCCGGCTCGCGCTCACCTCCAATGCGATCCACGAGGCGGTGATGAATCCGCCATCCCGGCTCCAGAACCTATTGCAGAAAACCATGCTGCAGCAGGGTGCCAAGGTGCAGGTATCGCTGATATCAGCCCGGGCGCCCCTGCCGGACGATGCGGTTTTGATGCACCAGGAAAACTCGGCACCGATGCACAATCTGCTGAGCCTGGCCAACACGGAAAGCCACAATTTCACCGCAGAGGTACTGCTGCGCCAGGGTGCGGGCAGCTGGGATCTGGGCCAGGCAGCCCAACGCGAAACCCTCTGGCTAACCCAGCAAGGTTTGCCAATGCAGGGCGTGCGGGTGGTGGATGGCAGTGGCCTGGACCGGGCCAATCGCCTCACCAGTCGCTTCCTGGCGGCCCTGCTCCTGCGGATGGACCAGCATCCCTACGGCCGTGATTACCTGGCCTCGATGGCGGTGGCAGGAAAACGTGGCACCCTGCGCAATCTTTATGTAGGCACCCCGCTGCAGGGCAAGTTTTATGGCAAGACCGGCACCATCAGTGGGGTCCGGGCCATCAGCGGCGTACTTGTCACAACCGAAGGTCCCCGCTACGTCAGTGCAATCAGCAACGGGGCAAGCTCCCCCAACGAGACCATCGGGCTGGTTCTGCGCCAGGCCCAGAACACCAGGCTCTGCCCGCCCTAGCCGGCCATCTGCTTGACCCCTTTGGCCAGGCGACGCCTACGGCTGACCGTCATGTCAGCGGCGGGGGGAGGGGTGATCGTTTCAGGGGACTGGAGCCGGACCAGCTCCCTGCGGCCTCCGAGCACCACCTGGCTCAGTTCCTTGAGGCGGCCTTCCAGTTCGCCCAGCACCTGTTCGGCGTAGCGATTGGCACCCTCCTCGGTGGCTCCCGCTTCCTGACGGCTGCGGGCCAGGAGGGCGTCGCACTGCTGCTGGGTCTGTTGGCGGAATTGCAGGGCGTCATTCTGCAACCGCTCAGCCTCGGCCTGGCTATCCCGTTGGACCCGTACACCCTCCTGGCGGATCTGCTCCAGCTCCCCCATCGCCTGCTGACGGTTGCGCTCATGCTGCTCCAGGAACTGGCGGTTGCGTTCAGCGCTTTCCTGCTCCAGCTGCTGGCGGCGGGAGGCAAACTGCTGCTCCATCTGGGCCATGCGGGCCTGGTGCTCCTGCTCTGTCTGGGCAACCTGATTGCGTGCCTGCAGCATCAACTGTTCGCACTGCTGCCGGGCCTGCTCTCTCAATTCCGCCACATGGCGTTCGGCTTCCTGGCGGATGGAGGCACTGTTGATCAGCTGCTCTCTTTCCCGTTTGCCCGAGGCGATGATCTCCTCGCCCTGCTGGCGGGCCTGGTTGATAAATTCCTCCCGCTGACGGATCAGCTCCACGGCCTGGGCCAGCTGGACCGGCAGGGACTCGCGCAGGCTGTCGAGAACCTCGATGGCATCCTGTTCGTTAACCAGCCGACCGCCGCTGAAGGGGATCCGGCTGCCTTCCAGCACTATCTCTTCGAGTTGGTCGAGCTGATCGAAGGCGGTGATGGTGGCCTCGGCCATGGGGAGGTTTAGGCGGTTGCCCGATTAAAAAGCCTGGCAAGGTCTTCCGCCACTCCCGCGGGCACCATGTGACGCACATCGCCGCCGAAACGGGCGACTTCCTTCACCACCGAACTGCTCAGAAAGCTGTGCTGCACCGCTGTAGCCAGAAAGAGCGTTTCCACCAGGGGGGCCAGGCTCTTGTTTGTGTGGGCAATCTGCAACTCGAATTCGAAGTCGCTCAGGGCCCGCAGCCCCCGCAGGATCACCTCGGAGCCGCTGCGCACGGCGCAATCCACGGTCAAGCCATCAAAACTGCCCACCTCGACGTGGGGCAGGTGGCCCGTGGCGAGGCGGATCTGCTCCAACCTCTGCTCCAGGCTGAAGGCGGGTTGCTTGCTGGGGTTCTGCAGAACCGCGACTGTGAGGCCCTCAAACAGCCGTGCAGCCCGTTCGATCAGGTCGAGGTGGCCCAGGGTGAGCGGGTCAAAACTGCCTGGATAGAGGGCGCGCATGGGAAAAGGGCGGTTGGGGGCTGCTGCATTTCTAGAGTTATCTGAGTTTCCCGCGCCCCAGGGTGCCCCTGCCACCATGGCTCAGAACGCCACTCTCAACGCCGAAGCCAAAAAGACCCTGCTGCGCAAGATCCCCCATGGCGTGTTCATCTGTGGCGTGGCCGAGGGCGATGAGGTGAACGGGTTCACCGCCAGCTGGGTCACCCAGGGGAGCTTTGAACCGCCCCTGGTGGTGATGGCCGTGCGGGCGGACAGCACCAGCAATGGCATGATCCAGCGAACGGGCAAATTTTGCCTCAACGTGCTCAAGGCAGATCAAAAAGACCTGGCCGCCGTCTTTTTCAAGCCCCAAAAGGGGGTGGGTGGGCGCTTTGATGCCGCACCGTTCAGCCTGGGGGCCCTGGGTCTGCCGATCCTCACCGACGCGATTGGCGCCGTGGAATGCGAGCTCGTGGGTCAGGTCGCCCATGGGGACCACACCGTCTTTGTCGGTGAGGTAAAAACCGCCACCCTGCATGGGGATGGCCCCGCCCTCGAGCTGGGCACTACGGGCTGGCAGTACGGCGGCTGAGTTGGCACTGCCCCTGCTGCAACAACCGGAACGGCTCAAGGCCCGGCTGGGCGAGGTGCCCTCTGAGCCGGGCTGCTATCTGCTGCGGGACAGTGAGGACCGCATCCTCTACATCGGCAAGGCCAAGCTGCTGCGCCCCAGGGTGCGCAGCTATTTCCAAAGCGGCAGCGGCCATGGCCACAGCCCGCGCATCTCCCTGATGGTGCGCCAGGTGTGCGAGATCGAATTCATCGTCACCGACAGCGAAGCCGAGGCCCTGGCGCTCGAATCCAACCTGATCAAGCAGAACCAGCCGCACTTCAATGTGCTGCTGAAGGATGACAAAAAATATCCCTATCTGTGTATCACTTGGAGTGAGGCCTATCCGCGCATCTTTATCACCCGCCGTCGGCGGTTTCGCTCACCCCTGGATCGCTTCTACGGACCCTATGTGGATGTGGGGCTGTTGCGCCGCACCCTCACCCTGGTGAAGCGGGTTTTTCCGCTGCGCCAGCGGCCCCAGCCGCTTTACAGGGAGCGCACCTGCCTCAACTACGACATCGGCCGCTGTCCAGGCGTCTGCCAGCAAAAGATCAGCTCCGAGGCCTACCACCACACCCTGCGTCAGGTAGCGATGGTGTTTCAAGGGCGCAACGAGGAGCTGCTCGAGCTGCTGAACGAGCAGATGGGCAGGTATGCCGAGCGCCTCGACTTTGAGAGTGCCGCTGGGGTGCGCGATCAGCTGCAGGGCATCGACACCCTCACCGCTGATCAGAAAATGAGCCTCGGTGACAGCTCGGTGAGCCGTGATGTGGTCGCCTTAGCCGCCGATGATCGGGTGGCGGCAGTGCAGTTGTTTCAGATGCGGGCCGGCAAGCTGGTGGGCCGGCTCGGCTTCACCGCCGATGCGGTCGGCGCCGATGGCCAGCCCCTGGAGCCCGGCCGCATCCTGCAGCGGGTGGTGGAGGAGCACTACAGCCAGGTGGAGCCGGTGGAGATTCCCCCCGAGCTGCTGCTGCAGCACGCCCTGCCCCAGCAGCCCCTGATCGAGGAGTGGCTGGCGGAGCGCCGCGGTCGCAAGGTGAAACTTGCCATACCCCAGCGACAGCAGAAAGCCGACCTGATCGAGCTGCTGGAGCGCAATGCCAGCTATGAGCTGCAGCGGGCCCAGCGCGGCGCCGAGCAGCAACTGCTGGCCACCGAAGACCTGGCCCAGCTGCTGGAGCTGCCCAGCCCACCACGGCGCATCGAGGGCTACGACATCAGCCACATCCAGGGCAGTGACGCCGTTGCCTCCCAGGTGGTGTTCATCGATGGGCTGCCGGCCAAGCAGCACTACCGCAAGTACAAGATCCAGAGCAGCTCGATCCACTCCGGTCACTCCGACGACTTCATGGCCATGGCCGAGATCATGCGCCGCCGCTTCCGCCGCTGGGCCCAGGCCAAGGCCGAGGGTGCCGACCTACGCCAGCTGCGCCGGGCCGCCAACACCACACTCCACACCGGCGGCCTCAACGACTGGCCCGATGTGGTGATGATCGACGGCGGCAAGGGCCAACTCTCAGCCGTGATGGAGGCCCTGCGGGAGCTCAACCTCGATGAAGATCTGGTGGTCTGCTCCCTGGCCAAGCAGCGGGAGGAGGTTTTCGTGCCGGGGGCAAAGCTGCCGCTGGAGAGTGAACCCGACCAGCTGGGCGTCCAGCTGTTGCGGCGTCTGCGCGACGAAGCCCATCGCTTCGCCGTGAGCTTCCACCGCCAGCAGCGGGGCGAGCGGATGAAGCGCTCCCGGCTCTCCGACATTCCCGGCCTAGGGCCCAAGCGGGTTAAGGAGCTGCTTGCCCACTTCCGTTCGATCGATGCCATCCAGTTGGCCAGTCCCGCCCAGATCGCTGCGGCCCCGGGGGTTGGGCCGGCCCTTGCCCGCCAGGTGTGGGATTACTTTCACCCCAGTGACGACCCCGCCGGCGAGGAGTTGGCCAGTTGAAGCGCCTTGCAGGTTTGCTGCTGCTTTCCCTGGTGATGTGGCTCCTGCCGGTGCTGCAGGTGGGTCCAGCCTGGGCTGCTCCCGGGGTCTGCGTCGGGCCGGTCTGTGCTGATGAGATCAGTCGCAGCGCCAAGCACCACTGGCAGCTTCGCCTGCGGGTAAGCGACCAGCAGGGACAGCATGAGCGCCTGGTGGTGGATTGCCGCAATGGTGGCGTCAGCCCCCTGGCTGGCCCGGTGGAGCGGGGCTATGCAGCTGCCGTGGCGCGACGCGCCTGCCGCTTGGCCGGCGAGACCCCACGCGCCTAAGCGGCCGGTTCTCCGCCCATGGGGCGCCGTTGCCGCTGAAGTCGGAGCCCCAGAATTGGCAGTGATTTCAGCAAGGGTTGCCATGGCTCCGACCCAACCCCTCCGGGTTGCCAGCAGGAACGGCCCACCGCCGGCCATCGTGGCCCCGATCCTGGGCCTGGCCGCCCTGGGAGCCCTGGTGGTGATTCCCCTGGTAGCCCTGGCGGCGATCCCCCTGCTCCTGGCCACCTTGTTCGCCGTGGGCGGGGTGGTGGCCTTCGTCCTCAGCGTCTGGGCGCTGATCGAAGGGCTGGCCGCCTTCGAGCGCTGGATCGAGTCCGACCGCCGCTTCCGGCAGTGACGCGCAGGCATCGCAGACCCTGGAGCGAGCCGTGAAGGGGGTCTGGGTGCTCGGCGACCAGCTCTCGCCAAGCCAGGCGGCCCTCGCTAGCCAGGCTCCGGCAGAAGCAAGGGTGCTGCTGATCGAAAGCACTTCGGTGCTGCAGCACCGCCGCTACCACCGCCAGAAGCTGGTGCTGGTGTGGAGTGCCATGCGCCACTTCGCCGCCGAGCTGCGCCAGAGCGGCTGGAGCGTGGACCACCGCGAAGCCTCCACCTTTGCCGATGCTCTGCAGAGCTGGATCACGGAACAGGGCATCAACGAACTGCATCTGATGGAGCCGGCCGAGCGCCCCTTCCGGATGGCGATCGAGCGGCTCGACCTGCCCGTGCCGTTGGTGTGGCACCGCTCCAATGCCTTCATCTGGAGCCGGGAGGAATTCGCGGCCTGGGCCCAGCCCTACAAGCAGCTGCGCATGGAGCTGCTTTACCGGCAGGGCCGCAAGCGTTTTGGCGTGTTGATGGGCGACGACGGCCAACCCCTCGGCGGCCAGTGGAATTTTGATCACGACAACCGCAAGGCCCCGCCCAAGGGTCTGGCCGGCCCCGAACCATTGGTTTTTGCGCCGGATGGGATCACCGGCGCGGTGATCGCCAAGGTGGAGCGCCTTGCCACGGAGCTGGAGGCGGATGGGGTGGGTCCTATCCCTGGGCGGAGTGAACCCTTCAGCTGGGCCGTGACCCGCAGCCAGGCGCTGGCGGTGCTGGAACATTTCATCGATACGCGGCTCGATGGCTTCGGCCCGTTCCAGGACGCCATGGTGAGCGGCCAGCCCAGCCTGTGGCACGCCCTGCTCTCCCCTTATCTCAACATTGGCTTGTTGCATCCGCTTGAGGTGATCCGCCGGCTGGAGCAGGCGGGCCTGGAGCGGGGTACGCCCCTGGCCTGCCTGGAAGGGGTGATTCGCCAGATTCTTGGCTGGCGCGAATACACCCACGGCCTCTACTGGTGGTTCGGCGCCGACTATCCCGCCAGAAACCACTTCGGCGCCGATCGTCCTCTGCCCGGCTGGCTGGAGCAGCTGGGCGGCAGTGGCATGGCCTGTATGGACACCGTGCTGGCCGAGCTCGAGGTCAACGGCTACGCCCACCACATCCAGCGCTTGATGGTGCTGGCCAACTACGGCTTGATTGCCGGCCTCGATCCTCAGGCCTTCACCGCCTGGTTTCACCGCATGTTCATTGACGGCTACGACTGGGTGATGCAAACCAACGTGCTCGGCATGGGGCTGTTCGCCGATGGCGGCCTACTGGCCAGCAAGCCCTACGCCGCCAGCGGCAACTACATCAACCGGATGAGCACCTACTGCAAGGGCTGCCGCTACAACCCCAAGCAACGCACGGGCCCGGATGCCTGCCCTTTCAATACCCTCTACTGGGACTTTTTAGCCCGCCATGCCCAGGAGCTGCGCCGCAACCCCCGCATGGCCCTGGTGATGAAGCAGCTCGAGCGGATCCCCGACGACGAGTTGGCGGAGATCCGGGCTGCTGCTACCGCGGGGCAGAGGCACCTATCTTGATGGATGCCCAACCACCCCCCGCCATGCCCCTGCTGGCAATGAGTTGGCCCCCGGAGGCCTACCTCTGGTTCAAGACCCTCCACATCGTGGGGGTGGTGGTGTGGTTTGCCGGCCTGTTCTACCTGGTGCGGCTGTTCATCTACCACCGCGAGGCAGGGGAGCTTGATAGCCCCTTGCGGCAGGCCTTTGAGGACCAATACGCGCTGATGGAGCGCCGGCTGGCCAACATCATCACCACCCCGGGCATGGTGGTGGCCGTTGTCTGTGCGGCGGGGCTGCTAAGCGTCAACCCGACCTGGCTGCAGCAGGGATGGATGCACGCCAAGCTGGCTTTCGTGGCCGCACTGCTGGCCTATCACGCCTTTTGCTACCGGCTGATGGGCCAGCTCAACAGGGGAGCCTGCAGCTGGAGCCCCAAGCAATTGCGGGCCTTAAACGAGCTGCCCACCCTGCTGCTTGTGGTCGTGGTGATGCTGGTGGTGTTCAAGAACCAATTCCCCACTGGTGCCGCCACCTGGTTCGTGGTGGCCCTGGTGGTGTTCATGGCCGCCTCAATTCAGTTTTATGCCCGCTGGCGGCGGTTGAGGGCTGAAGGGCTGGCTGCAAATGGCTGATGCGGGCTCGCCACTGCACCCCCTGCGCCCGGTGCTGGAGCAGATCACTCCCACCTGCTGCCCGGGCAGGGTCAACTTTCACTGCCACACCACCTTCAGCGACGGCAGTCTCAGCCCCGACCAACTTGCTCAGAGGGCCCTAGAGCTGGGCCTGGAACATCTGGCGATCACAGACCACCACAGCATCGCCGCCCATGCCCCCGTCGCGTCGTTGTTTCGCGCCATAGCCGATAGCGGCGGGCCCGTACCCAAGTTCTGGCGGGGAGTCGAGATCAGCTGCCTCCTGGAGGGCTGCCTGGTCCATGTGCTGGCCCTGGGCTTCGGTGCAGACCATCCCAGCCTGGAGCCCTACCTACAGGGCCACGCCGCGGTGGGGCCAGCTCTGCGGGCTGAGGCCGTCCTAAGGGCTGGCCAACAGGCGGGGGCCCTGATGCTGCTCGCCCATCCAGCCCGTTATCGGATCCCGTTCAAGTGGCTCATCAGTGCGGCCGATCAGCTTGGCTTCGATGGGGCTGAGGCCTGGTATGACTACGAGCAAAACGACAATTGGACCCCTACTCCCATCGTCTGCGAAGCAATCGCAGCTGAGCTGCGGGAGCGGGGCCTATTGATGAGTTGTGGCACCGATACCCATGGCTTGACCCTCCACGGCCGCTAGGGTCATGGGCAGCCTTCACCTGCCGCACGATGGGTCTGTTCGATCGCCTGCTTGCACCCCGCGGCAGCACCCCTCCCGCCAACAACACTCCCGCCAAACCCAAAAAAGAAGTTGAAAGCTTCTTTCTCGACGCCGATGCCTCCAGCAGCATGGGCAACGTCGACTTCATGCGGCGCTCCAACACAATCCGGCACACCTTTCCAGGTACCGCTGACAGCCCGGGTAACAAGGAGATGATTGCCGAGGTGGCATCGATGGAGTCCAAGCTGGAAATGATGTCTGAGGGTTTGGCCGGCATCAGCAGCCAGCCGGAAACCGTTGACCTCAGCGGCGGTATCCCCAAACCGGTCAAAAAGACCTTTGCCCAGACCATGTCTGCCGCGGAGCTCGAGCAACGCAAAAAGGGATCGGCCTTTGGCGTCAATGTGCCTGGGGGGCCGGCGGCAATCAAACAGGAGCAGGAGCGCTCGGCCAGTGCCCAGCTGCCCAGCCAGCCCCAGATCAGCAAGCAGGCCTCCGGCAAGGCTGGCGAGATCGACCCCTTCAAGCAAATGGTGCGCGATCTGAACAAGTGAGCTGGGTCCAACCGGGCCGATCAGCCCTGTTCAATCTTCGCTTCACTTGTCAAAACCAGCTGGCGCAGGTGTTCCAGCTGGTTTTGGTTGGCCCCCTCCCACAGACCGCGGTGATGGGCCTCCAGCAACCGCTCGGCCATGTCGCGCAGGGCCCAGGGGTTGGCTTGCTCCAGGAAGCTGCGCACCGACCGATCCCCTAACCACTGGTCGCAGATGGCGCCGTAACCCCAATCGGGAACGCAACCGGTGCTGGCGTCATAGGCAAACAGGTAATCGAGGCTGGCGGCCATTTCAAAGCCACCCTTGTAGCCGTGCTGCTGCATGGCCCCAATCCAGCGGGGATTGAGCACCCGGCTGCGCAAAACCTTGTCAAATTCCCGCTCCAGGCGGTGGAGCCTGGGCCGGGCCGAGCGGGAGTGGTCGCCAAACCAAAGGGCCGGCCGCTGGCCGGAGACGCGCTCCACGGCGGCGCTCAGGCCCCCCTGGAATTGGTAGTAGTCATCGGAGTCGAGTAGGTCATGTTCCCGGTTGTCCTGGTTGTGCAGCACCACCTGCACGGCGCCCAGCCGCTGCTCGAGGCCGGCCCGATCGGCCCGGGCCTCGATTCGAGCCTGGCCGTCATAACGCCAGCTGCTCCAGTTGAGAAAGGCGTCGCCGAGGTCGCCGCGGTCTTCCCAATGCCCCCCATCGATTAACCCCTGCAGGCCGGCTCCGTAGGCGCCTGGAGCGGAGCCGTATACCCGGGCGCTCTGGCCCTCCCGGCGCCAGGCGGCGGCAAGGGGATTGTCGGCATCCGCCTCCTCGAGGCGGGCCACCAGCTCGGTAGCCCTATTGACCCAGGCGACCAGCTGGGGAAAGGCATCCCGAAATAGGCCGGAGATACGCAGGGTCACATCCACCCGCGGACGGCCCAGCAAGGAAAGGGGAATCACCTCGAGATCCACCATCCGCCGGGTGGGACCATCCCAAACGGGTCGGACCCCGAGTAGGGCAAGGGTCTGGGCGATGTCCTCGCCGCCATTGCGCATGGTCGCCGTGCCCCACACGGATAGGGCCAGGGTTTGGAGGTGTTCGCCCTGCTCCTGGAGGTGGAGCTCAAGAAGCAGCTCGGCACTGCGGCGGCCCAGGTCCCAGGCGGCCTCGGTGGGCAGGCCGCGCAGATCCACGCTGTAGAAATTGCGCCCTGTCGGCAACAGGTCAGGTCGTCCCCTGGTGGGCGCGCCGGAGGGCCCCGCCGCAATCCGTTTACCGCCAAGACCCCGCAGGAAGGCCTCGCGTTCGGCTGGAGCGCAGGCCAGCAGCCGGGGCAGCAACTCCTGGCGAAGATGCTCCAGGGCCTTTGCCTCGGCAGCGCCGCCAGGCTCCTGTATTAGGCCTTCCAGCTCCAGCTGCACCAGGGCCAGGGCCCGAGCTTCCAGCAGGGCCGTTCCGTCGCCGACCCGTCTGGGGGTCTGGCCACCGAAGGCGGCCAGGAGGCGCTGCTGGTCTGCCGGATCGAGGGGCATGTCATCCCCATCGGCCCAGGGATCAAATCCCAGCTGGAGATCGCTGGCGAGGGCCTGGGTGAGCCCGGGTTGCTGGGCCAGTGGACAGCGGGCCAGGCAGAGCAGGAGCTCGGCCAACTTCCCCTGCTCCGGCAGGGTGCCATAGGTGTGGAGCCCTAGCCGAATCTGGGCCTCCTTGAGTTCGCACAGGTAACCGTCGGCAGCATCGAGCCGCCCATCCAGCTCCAGGCCTGGGCCCAGGGGAAGCTGGAGGGCCTCAAGGCGCTGGGCCAGTTGCTTGCGCAGGGGATCAGCGCGCTCGCTACCCAACTGGGTGGCCTCCCAGTACTCATCCAGCAACACCTCGAGCAGTTGGAGTTCACCGTGGAGGCCGGCCCTTCCCAGCGGGGGAGTGAGGTGGTCGAGGATCACGGCCTGGCTGCGGCGCTTGGCCTGGGAACCCTCACCAGGGTCGTTGACAATGAATGGATAGAGATGGGGCATGGGGCCGAGGGCCAGCTCGGGGAAGCAGGCGCCACTGAGGCCCAGGCCCTTGCCTGGAAGCCATTCCAGGTTGCCGTGCTTGCCCACATGAACCACGGCATGGCAACCGAAGCTCTGGCGTAACCAGAGGTATTGGGCCAGGTAGGCGTGGGTGGGGGGCAGGTCGGGGCTGTGGTAGCTGAGGCTGGGATCGCGGTCGTAGCCCCGCTCGGGCTGGATCAACACGACCACGTTTTCGAACCGCAAGCCCCGAATTGGAAAAGCAGGCATCCCCCCCGGGCCCGGCTGCAAGCCAGCATCCGTTTCTGGTGGCCCCCAAACAGACTCCAGGGCTGAGCGGGCAGCAACTGGCAACTGCCGGTACCAGCTCTGGTAGGCCGCCAAGGGCAGGTGGTCAAGTGCCTGGCGGTGGCCGCTCTCTGGATCATTGGTGAGGCCAGCCAACAACGCCTGGATCAGGGCTTCTCCATCAGCGGGAAGTACGTCACTCAGCGTGTATCCATCCTGCTGAAGCCACTGCAACATCAGGGCAGTCGAGGCCGGGGTATCGAGGCCGACCCCATTTGCAAGTCGACTGTTGCGGGTTGGGTAGTTGGCCAGCACCAGGGCGATCTGCCGCTGGGCGGCTGGGGTCTGGCGCAGGCTGATCCAGTTGGCAGCGAGCCGGGCGATCCAGGCCAGCCGCTCAGGATCAGGCTGGTAGCTCTGCAGGGCAGCCGCGAGGCGGCCACTGGCGCCCACCGTTTCCTTGAAGGCCCCTATACGGGTGGTCAAGCGGCCATCCAGCTCGGGCAGGGCCACCTGCAGGGTCAGGTCAATCGGCCCCAGGCCGATACTGCTGGCCTGCCACCGCTGCCGGGGCTGGCTGCTACAGAGCAATTGGAGCACCGGCACCCCCAACCGCTCCCAGAGGGGGGCACCGAGCCCCGCCTCCTCAAACTGCACCGAGGCAAATGAGGTGCTGCACAAAACCGCCTCGACGCCCTCACGCTGAAACAGATCGGCCACTCCGCTCTGGACGGCCGGCTCGCGCAGACCACTCACCCACAAAGCCCGGGGGCTGAGCCCGGCCCGGCGCAGGGCCGAGAGGGTGGCTTCCATCAGGGCCAGATCACCGGCCTGCAGCAGGGCCCGATAGGCAATCACCCCTACCGGTGGGCCAGGTTCCAGGCGCCAGTCGTGGGGCAACGGATCGGCCAGGTGCACGGCCACAGGCGGCTGCGGGGCGCCACCGGCCAGCAGGTCCCGCAGGGTCTCGAGTAGCAAGCGCAGGTTGGGAGGCCCCCCTTCACGCAGGCAGCGGGCCAGAGCGATCGAGAGCTCAACTGGGGCCGTACCCAGCTCTGCCAAAGCGAGCTCCTCCTCCTCCGTTCCAGCCAGCACAAGCAACTGCCGATCCGGTCGGTCCGCGGCCCAGTGCTGCAGCCGCTCGAGCCCATAGTTCCAATGGCCCCGGCCCCCCAAGAGGCGCACCAGCACCAGCCGGGAGTGGCACACCGTGGTGCTGAGGTAGTGGTCAACCTGGGCCGGATGGGTCAGGGCGGCTAGGTTCAGACCCCGCAGTTCGACACCCAGCAGATCGGGCTCCCGCTGGAGCAGCTGGTCAATTGCCAGCAAGTCGGTGTCGGCGCTGCTTAGCAGCAACAGGGGCGCTGCCGGCTGTTCAACCAGCGCTCCGGCATCTGCGGCCCCACTCCCCCCTGGTATCGAAGCCAAGCGATGCATGACGCCATCCTGCAGGGTGCGGTGAGAAGATCAAAGCCAACGTGACCCCTTTGCGTCGCGTCTGCTCTGCCAGCTCCGTTGTCACCATGCACCAGTTCCTGCCCTTCGCCTGGTTCGGTGGCAAATGTGTGCCCTTTGCAGAGGCCACCCTGTCGGTGGCAACCCACGCCCTTCACTACGGCACAGGCGCCTTCGGTGGCATGCGGGCCCTGCCCAATCCCAGAGATTCAGGCGAAATTCTCCTGTTTCGCGCCGATCGCCATGCCCGGCGACTGAGCCAGAGCGCCCGCCTGCTGCTGACTGAGCTCAGCGAGGACACAATCCACCATGCAATCAGGGAGTTCCTGCGGGCCAACAAGCCGACCTGTCCGGTCTATCTGCGGCCCTTCGTCTACACCAGCGATCTGGGCATCGCGCCGCGACTGCACGATATTGAGACCGACTTCCTCATCTACGGCCTGGAACTGGGCGACTACCTCTCCCCCGACGGCGTGAGCTGCCGCATCAGCTCCTGGACCCGACAGGAGGATCGCTCCTTGCCCCTGCGCGGCAAAATAAGTGGCGCCTACATCACCAGCTCCCTTGCCAAAACCGAAGCCGTCAAGAGTGGCTTTGATGAGGCCCTGCTGCTGAACAGCCGCGGCAAGGTGAGCGAAGCCAGTGGCATGAATCTCTTTCTTGTGCGCGACGGCGTGCTGATCACCCCCAGCGTTGACCAGGACATCCTCGAAGGGATCACCCGAGCCAGCGTGATCGAGTTGGCCCGGGCCATGGGCATTGAGGTGCTGGAGCGGCCGGTGGACAAAAGTGAGCTGTTCATCGCCGACGAGGTGTTCCTGAGTGGAACTGCTGCGAAGGTCACCCCCGTGCGCCAGGTGGAGAGCACCGAGTTACCCCTGGATCGGCCCCTGATGGCCGCGATCCGCGAACGGCTCACGGCTATCACAGAAGGCCGCGATTCCGCCTATGACACATGGGTAACGCGAATCCGGGTAGACGGGTAACAGAAGTGGATTTTCTCGAACGGCTCCACAGCGTTGATCGGCCGGTGCTGGTGTTTGACGGCGCCACCGGCACCTCGCTCCAGCAGATGGACCTCGGCCCTGAAGACTTCGGCGGGGCGGCCCTAGAAGGCTGTAACGAAAACCTCGTGTTCACCCGGCCCGACGCGGTGCAGGAAGTGCACAGGCAGTTTCTCGAGGCAGGTTGTGATGTGATCGAAACCGACACCTTTGGGGCCACCTCACTGGTGCTGGCGGAATACGACATCGCCGACCAGAGCTTTGCCATGAATCAGCGGGCCGCCGAGCTGGCCCGCGAGATGGCGGATCGCTACACCACCCCAGAAAAGCCCCGTTTCGTGGCGGGCTCCATGGGCCCGACCACAAAGTTGCCCACCTTGGGGCATGTCGACTTCGACACCATGAAGGCCTCCTTTGCCGAGCAGGCCGAAGGCCTGCTGGCCGGGAACGTGGATCTGTTGATCGTCGAAACCTGCCAGGATGTTCTCCAGATCAAGGCAGCGCTGCAAGGTATCGAGGCGGCCTTCAGCAAGACCGGCCAACGCCGGCCGCTGATGGTGAGTGTGACGATGGAAGCCACAGGCACCATGTTGGTGGGTTCGGACATCGCCGCAGTGGTGTCGATTCTGGAGCCCTTCCCGATTGATGTGCTCGGGCTGAACTGTGCCACGGGGCCGGAGCAGATGAAGGAACACATCCGCTATCTAAGCGAGTGTAGTCCATTTGTAATTAGCTGTATCCCTAACGCTGGCTTACCAGAGAACATCGGCGGCGTTGCCCACTATCGATTGACGCCAGTGGAGATGAAGATGCAGTTAATGCACTTTGTCGAAGACCTCGGGGTGCAGGTAATCGGTGGCTGCTGTGGCACCACCCCCGAACACATCCATGCCCTGGCCGAGCTGACGGCTGAACTCAAGCCCGCAGCCAGGGCTGTGCGAACCCCGGAGAACCGGCACGCGCGCCCCTTGCTGCAGGGGGAGCCATCGGCAGCGTCGCTCTACGGCACCACGCCCTACCACCAGGACAACTCATTTCTGATCATCGGCGAGAGGCTCAATGCCAGCGGCAGCAAGAAAGTAAGAGACCTGCTCGCCGATGAGGATTGGGATGGACTGGTGGGGGTGGCCAGAAGCCAGGTAAAGGAAAACGCCCATGTGCTCGATGTCAATGTCGACTACGTCGGTCGAGATGGCGAACGGGACATGCACGAGCTGGTGAGTCGACTGGTGACCAATGTCAACCTGCCGCTGATGCTCGATTCCACCGAGTGGCAAAAGATGGAGGCGGGTTTGAAGGTGGCTGGCGGCAAATGCATTCTCAATTCCACCAACTATGAGGATGGCGATGAACGCTTCTTGAAGGTGTTGGAACTGGCGAAAGCCTATGGAGCCGGTGTTGTGATCGGCACCATCGATGAAGAGGGCATGGCCCGCACGGCCGAGCGCAAGTTCGCCATCGCCCAAAGGGCCTATCGGGATGCGGTGGAATACGGCATCCCGGCCCACGAGATCTTCTACGACCCCCTCGCCCTGCCCATCTCCACAGGCATCGAGGAAGACCGCCTCAATGGCGCGGCAACCATCGAAGCGATCCGCCGTATCCGCAGTGACCTACCCGGGGCCCATGTGGTGCTCGGTGTCAGCAATGTGAGCTTCGGACTCTCGCCGGCGGCACGGATTGTGCTGAATTCCGTCTTCCTGCATGACTGCTGTGAGGCCGGCATGGATGCCGCCATCATCAGCCCGGCCAAGATCCTGCCCCTCGTCAAGATCAGCAACGAGCACCAGCAGGTCTGCCGAGATCTGATCTACGACCGCAGACGCTTCGAGTCTGACCAACCAGGGGCGATCTGCACCTACGACCCCCTGACGGAGCTCACCACCCTGTTTGAAGGGGTGAGTGCCAAGGAAGCCCGGGCCTCCGGGCCTTCCCTGGCCGACCTGGCCGTAGAAGCACGGCTGAAGCAGCACATCATCGATGGGGAGCGACTGGGGCTGGACGCATCGCTCGATGAAGCCCTGCACACCTATCCTCCCCTGCAAATCATCAACACCTTCTTGCTTGATGGCATGAAGGTTGTGGGGGAACTGTTTGGTTCTGGCCAGATGCAGCTGCCCTTCGTGCTGCAAAGCGCCGAAACCATGAAAGCGGCCGTCGCCTACCTGGAACCCCATATGGAGATCATCGAAGGGGAGAGTTCAGCCAAGGCAAAATTTCTCATAGCCACGGTCAAGGGGGATGTACACGACATCGGCAAAAACCTAGTTGACATCATTCTCACCAATAACGGCTATGAAGTGATCAACCTAGGTATCAAGCAGAGCTGTGAAGCCATCATTGAAGCCCAGCTCAAGCATCAGGCTGATTGCATTGCGATGAGCGGTCTACTAGTTAAGTCCACTGCCTTCATGAAGGACAATCTGGAGGCTTTTAATCAAGCCAATATCACCGTTCCGGTGATCCTCGGCGGTGCGGCCCTCACACCTCGCTTCGTACACGGAGATTGCCGGGCTGCCTATCGAGGCCAAGTGGTGTACGGCCGGGATGCCTTTGCTGATCTGCGCTTCATGGATGCCCTGGTAGATGCCAAGGCAGCAGGGGAATGGGATGACCACAGGGGCTTCACCGGTGAAATTCCAGATGGGGTCGGTCTTAGCGCCCCAGACCCGGCCGAGAGCTCCATGCCTGCCCCAGCTGAGGCGAAGCAGGAGCTAGCAGAATTTGACTCTCCCAGCCCAGCCGAAAACCAGCCCAACGACCACCGTTCAGCCACGGTGGCCGAGGAGCCAGCCCTGCAGCCACCTTTCTGGGGCAGTCAGATACTGGTGGAAACCCAGATCGATCTCGAAGAGGTCTTCACCTACCTCGATCGCAACGCCCTATTTGCCGGCCAATGGCAGCTCCGCAAAACCCAGCAGCAAAGCCGCGAGAGCTATGGGGCCATGCTGGCTGAGAAGGCTGAACCGGTTTTGCGCCAATGGATGCAGCGCTGCCTGAATGAAAATTTGCTGACGCCCCGGGTGGCCTACGGCTACTTCCCATGCGGCCGCAGCGGCAACGCCGTTGTGGTGTTTGACCCGGCCAACCATGAGCGCCAGCTGGGTCGCTTCGAGCTTCCCCGCCAGCGCTCTGGCAACCGCTACTGCGTTGCAGACTTTTATATGGACCTGGCAGAAGATGCCTCTGGCTCGCCATCACCCACCGATGTTTTGCCAATGCAGGCAGTAACAATGGGTGAGAAAGCGACCGAATTTGCCCAAGGCCTATTCAAGGCAGATAAGTATACCGACTATCTCTACTTCCATGGCCTTGGCGTCCAGATGGCCGAAGCCCTGGCCGAGTGGGTGCATGCCCGTATCCGCAAGGAGTTGGGCTACCCAGATCCGGCCACGCTGGAGCTGCGCGATGTATTGGCCCAACGCTATCGAGGCAGTCGCTACTCCTTCGGCTACCCGGCCTGTCCGAATGTCGCCGACTCGCGTCAGCAACTCGACTGGCTTGGCGCCAAGCGAATTGGCCTCACGATGGATGAGAGCGACCAGCTTGAGCCGGAACAGAGCACCACCGCCCTGGTGGCCCTGCACAGCAAGGCCCGCTACTTCTCGGCCTGAACCCCAGGCCCGCATGGGCCTGCACCTATCGTGGAGAGCCCCTTGCTGGTTCGCCATGGCCATCGCTGGCCCGGGCGGCGTAGACGCCGCGATCGCTTCAGGCCTCGACCTTGATGGCACCCCGATTCCCGCCGCCATGGTCGAGCTCTACCAGGAGGTCATGGAGCTCGAGAGTCAGCGGGCCCGCAGTGGGGTTAAAAAGTCAATGCGCAACCGAGTTGTCAAGACCGGCTCAAAACACCTCGACCGGGCGAGCCTCGACGCCCGTCTGCAGGCAGCCGGCTGGGAAGGGCTGAAGCCGAAGGAAATCGCCTTCTACTACTCCTGAGCCCAACCAGCCCTGAGCGCAACCGCTCCTGAGCTCACCCAGTGAGTGGAACGGGTGGGAGCCCCTAGCTGCACATCTCTTCAAGGGCGTCGATGACCTCCTGCTGGAACTCCTCCAGGTTGGCCGAGTCGCTGAGATCAATGCCCTCACCGGCGGCATTCTGGGTGAGTTCCTGAAAATGGAAGGCCCCTTCGCCATGGGCGAGGAATTCCATGGCGGAGGGTTCACCGCTTTCCTTGTAGGCGTCGCAGAGGGCCAGAAAGGCCGCATCTTCGGGGAATTCCCAGCTCATGAAGGGGGCCGCGCTGAAAAACAGGAGAAACGCGCTCTCCGACCTTTAACGCCTACCCCCCGGAATCCGTCAACCACCAAGTGCCAGTTTGTGCCGGTGTGTTGCCTTTCCAAACTGCCCAAGGGGGCCCCTGAAAGGCCCGGCCCAAAGGCCTGATCCCTCAGCCAGACTTGCCATACCCCAATCCTCACCAGGCCAGTGAACCCATCTTCCAGCCCAAACAAGCCTGCTCTCAACGTGTTGGGGGATGCCCTGGTGATTTGTGGCTGTCAGCCGATGACCGGTTGGCATCGGGATGGCTATTGCCGCACCAATGCCTCCGACCTCGGACGCCACAGCGTCTGCTGTGTGGTGACGGAAGCCTTCCTGAGTTACAGCCAGGCCCAGGGCAACGATTTGACCACCCCGGCCCCGGCCTACGAGTTTCCTGGGCTTAAGCCTGGAGACCACTGGTGTGTCTGCGCGCCCCGTTGGCTGGAGGCCCATGAAGATGGCATGGCACCGCCGGTGAGACTTGAATCCACCGAGATCTCCACCCTGGAGGTGATTCCCCTGGCCCTGCTGCAGGCAAGCGCCGCCTGAGTCAGCTCACCAGGGGATCGACTGGCCGTCCCAGGCCCAGAAGTGGCCAGTTTGCTCCGCACGGAGGCTCTCCAGCACGTCGAGGAGCTGGCCTGCCGAGCGCTCGGGGCTGAATAGGCGGCCTGGGGGGACACCGGCCTGGAAGGGGGCGGAGAGGGCCGTGGCGGTGGTGCCTGGATGGAGCAGGCTCACGCACCCCTGGGGCCGGCGGCGGCGCCATTCCAGGGCCAGGGTGCGCAACAGCTGGTTCTGGGCTGCCTTGGCTGCCCGGTAGGCGTACCAGCCGCCAAGCTGGTTGTCGCCGATGCTGCCCACCCGGGCCGAGAGACTTGCGAAGTGGAAGGGTTGATCTGGGGGCAAGGAGGCCTCGACCGCCTGGGCCACCAAGAGGGGCGCAAAGGCATTCACCGCAAAACTGCGCTCCAGGGCTTGGCGATTCACCTGGCTGAGTCGTTTCTCCGGCAGCAGGCCCGGCCCATGCAGGATCCCGGCGGTGTGGATGACCAGGCGCAGCGGCTGCCAGGCCTCAAGGCTTGTGGCCAGGCTGGCCAGGCTGGCGTCGTCGCCCAGCTCAAGCGGCAGGTGAACGCTGCCCTGCCAGCGCTCCTGGGCGCCCTGGCGCCAGTCCTGGCGGGAAGCTCCCAAGAGCGTCAGCTGGGGAGCTCGCCGCTCGAGCTCCGCCAGCAGGGCCTGGCCGATGCCACCGCAGCCGACCACCAGGGCAGATCCCTGCCAGGACGACCACGCTCCTGCCGCGCCAGGACCCATGCCAATTACCCCCAAGCTGGAGCGGGCCAGCATGCTTGTCGCATGATGGCAGGACTATCAGCCCACTGCTTTTGGTTCGATGGGCCTTCGCATTGCCGTACTGGGCCTGGGAGCCTGGGGAGAGACCCTCCTGGAGCGCTGGCAGGCCCAGGGCCACACCGTGGTGGGCTGGTCCAGGCGCACCGGCGGCAGCGCCTCCGACCTACTGGCCGGTCAAGACTTGGTGGTCTCGGCGGTGGCAATGGCCGGCGTGCTCCCTCTGGCAGCGGAGCTGGCGCCCCACTGGCCTGCGGGCCTGCCCCTGCTGAGCTGCAGCAAGGGTCTGGACCTTCGCCAGCTGGCGACAGCGACCCAACTCTGGGCAGCGCACCTGGGGGATGCCCCCCTACTGGTTTTGAGCGGTCCGAATCTGGCTACGGAAGTGCGGCAGGGACTGCCGGCTGCATCGGTGCTGGCCTGCAGTGACCCCCAACTGGCCAGTGCGATGCAACTCCAACTCAGCGACCGTGGCCTGAGGCTCTACACCAATACGGATCCGATCGGCACCGAGGCTGCCGGTGCCCTCAAGAACGTGATGGCCGTCGCTGCGGGCATCTCCGATGGCCTGGCCCTTGGTGCCAATGCCAAGGCCTCCCTGCTCTGCCGCGGGCTGGCGGAGATCGGGGTGGTGCTCGAGGGCCTCGGTGGCCTGACCAGCACCCTCTACGGCCTGGCTGGTCTTGGCGACCTGCTCGCCACGGCCAACAGCAGCTTGAGCCGCAACTACCGCTGCGGCCTGCTCCTGGCTCAGGGCTACAACGAAGAGCAGGCCAATGCCCAGATTGCGGCCACAGTTGAGGGCACCCGCACCGCCAGGGCTGCCCTGCAGCTGGCCGAACGCCATAGCTGGCACCTGCCGATCTGTGAGCAGGTGGTGAGGGTTCTCGATGGGCTCACCACGCCGGCAGAGGCGGTGAGGGCCCTGATGGAGCGTGGCCTGCGGCCCGAAATGGTCGAGCCATGAACACGGCCCTGCCGGCCCTGCTGGTGGAGGCCTTCGCGGCCGGCCCCTGCACCGGCAATGGGGCCGCCGTAGTGCTGCTCGATCAGCCCCTGGGTGATGGCTGGCTGCAGGGCATTGCCCGCAGCCTTAACCAGTCGGAAACCGCCTTCCTGCTCGAGCAACAGGGGCAGTGGTGCCTGCGCTGGTTTACCCCTACCTGCGAGGTGCCCCTTTGCGGCCATGGAACCCTGGCGGCCCTGCTCGCCCTGGGCCACTGGGGGCTACTCCAACCAGGCCAGAGCTGCCAGCTGCTCAGCCGCAGCGGCCCCCTGGAAGCGACGCTCGGCGACTCCGCCTGCACCGGCCAGATCGTCTTGCCCAGTGGGGGGCTGATCCCTGCTGAGGCCTCCAGTGGCCTGGCTGGCCTGCTGGAGGCCCGCTTGGGCGCCGGCCCAGAGGCCTACTGGAGATCAGAGCTGGGCTACCGGGTGGCCCTGCTGCCACCCGGTAGCCCCCTGGAGGCCTTGGCATGCTTGGCCGGGGAGCTGGAGCCCCAGGATCGCGGCGGCCTGATCTTGATGCTCGATTGCGGTGACACGCCCAAAGAACTCCGCCCAACCGTGCTCGGCCAACCGGCTGATTACCAGCTGCGCTTTTTTGCCCCAGGCCTGGGCATTGCCGAGGATGCCGTTACCGGCTCGGCCCATGCGCTGGTGGCACCGTTCTGGCTCAACCATCACGGCCGCAGCTCCGTGGTGGGCTGGCAGTGTTCGCACCGGCCTGGCGGAATGGTCTGCGAATTGGCATCCTCAGGCATGATCCGTCTCAGCGGCACGGGCCATCTTCTGTGGAACGGCACCTTGCATGGGCAAAGCGATGGCTCCGGGGCAGACTCCTGGGCCTCCCTGCTAGCCGCCGGCTGATGCTGGTGGCGCCGATGGCCCTGGTGGCTGTTGCAGTTGGTTTTGCTGCCCAGGGGCTGGCGCCCCAGCCCTATGGAGCCGCCCACGGGGAGTTGCTCGACGCCCTGATCGACACCCCAGCCCCAGCCGCTGACACCACCAGCGAAGCGGCCGAGTTGCGGCAGGTAGAGGCTCGCCGGGCAGCGGTGCCAGACCAACAAGCCGCCCCGGGCAAGCTCGGCCTGGTGGAGCCGGAAGCCGGCCCGCCGGTCGATCTGGAAATTCGCGTGGCCCTGCTCAATGCCGGTGCGACCCCCACCCTGTCGGCCAGCGGGGCCTGGCAACTTCTGAATCGACAAGGCATGGTCCTTCAGCAGGGAGGTCCTGGAGACCAGGTTTCCCACCCTGCCCTAGGCAGCTCCGAATCCGAGGCCTGGCTCCAGACCAATGGCTCAGCCCTGCTGGTCAATGGCCAGCCCTATGGCGGCAGGCTGCGCCTGATCCGTGAGCAGGGGGGACTCAGGCTGGTGAACCACCTGGGGCTGGAGATGTACATAGCCGCAGTGGTAGGGGCCGAAATGCCGAGCAGCTGGTCGATGGAGGCCCTGCGGGCCCAGGCGGTGGCTGCTCGCTCCTATGCCCTGGCCCACATGGCCAGGCCAGCAAATCGCCATTGGCACCTCGGCAACACCACTCGCTGGCAGGCCTACAAGGGGCTGGAGCGCAGCAACACCAGAACTCGCTCAGCCACAGCCAGCACCGCCGGCCTGATCCTGAGTTACCAGGGAGGAATTGTCGAAAGCCTCTACGCGGCCAACCGCCAGATCAGCCTGGAAGCCCATGGTCACCTGGGGGCCAGCATGAGTCAGCACGGAGCCCAGGATCTTGCCCAGCAGGGCTACCGCTACAACCAGATCCTCGGTCACTACTACCAGGGCGCATCCTTGGCACGCCTCAAGGCCGGTGCGCTCTGAGCTCCTGTGGCGGCGGGCGCTGCAGCGCTCGGCTGAGGCAGAGCTGGCTGGCGCCCTGGTGCCCCTGGCCACCGAGCTGCTGGAGTTGCCGCAGATCGGGCCATTTGTCCTGCGCCGCCTCTTGAGTGCCACGCCCAAGCATCTGCGCCAAGGGGGCCCCAAAGCCAACCCCTTCCTGCCCTGGGAAGGGGCTCTGGAGGTGGGCCGGCTCGGCTCAGGCCATGTGGTGCTGCTCAACAAGTACCCGGTGCAACCTGGCCACCTGTTGCTGATAACCCAGGACTGGCAGCCCCAGTCGGGCTGGATCAGGCCAGAGGACTGGCAGGCCGTGGGCCATCTGGCAAGGGATACGGCCGGGCTGTGGTTCTTCAACAGTTCTGCCCCAGCTGGGGCAAGCCAGCCCCACCGCCATCTGCAGTTGCTGCCCAGGCGAGCAGGGGAGGCGAGCTGCCCCCTGGCGGCCCTGTGTGAAGCCCAGCTGCAGCAGCGGCAGTGGCAGTGGCAGTGGCCATGGGCCTATCGAATCAGCAGGCGCCATGACCCGACTGGCTGCAGCGACCTGCCTGACCTCTACCGGCACCATGCCGAGCAACTGGGCTTGGGTTCGCCCCAGCACAATTCCCAGCCCCTGCATCCCTACAACCTGCTGTTCGACGACCGTTGGTTGTTGACGGTGCGGCGCAGCCGCGAACACTGCGCCGGCTTCAGCATCAATGCCCTGGCCTTTGCTGGATACCTGCTGGCCACGGATAAATCCGATCTCAGCTGGCTAGAGCAGCAGGGTCCCTGGCAACTGCTGCAGGCGGTCGCCTGCCCAGCAACTGGGTAGATCTGGGAAGCATTCCGTAATTCCACGGTTGCAGCAGGGGCAGAGGTTAGGGCTGTTTGGAAAGGAAGGGGTCCACTCCCCTGCCTAATGCCCCACTATTTCGATGCCCAACAAGTCCAGAGCCACCGCCGCACCAACAGCTGCCCAAAGGAGCCAGGCTCACCTCCAGCGCAACCAAAGGGTCGACCAATACCGCACTTTGGTCACTCCCATTGCGGTGCACTACGGCCGCCGCTGCCCCGAACCGATCGAAGATCTGATCCAGGTTGGTCTGCTGGGTTTGCTGCGGGCCGCCGAACTCTTTGACGCCCAGACCCAAACTCCCTTCGAGGCCTTTGCCAGACCCCACATTCGCGGAGCAATCCTCCACTACCTCAGGGATTCAGCCCTGGCCGTGCGGTTGCCACGCCGTCAGATGGAGCTCCACGACAAACTGCGTCAGGTGCAGGCGAACTGGCACAAAACCCATGGCCAAGAGGCCAGCTCGGAGGATCTGCGCAGGGCCCTAGACCTGAGTATCCCCCAGTGGCAAGAGCTGCAAAGGGGTAAGGCCATGGCTCGGCCGATCGGTCTGGCAGATGGGGTGATCGACGCCTGGGTCGAACAGGTTGTGGATCGAGAAGCCGGCTCAGCTCAACACGGGTCAGCTCAACAGCCTGGCGAGGATGGGGAGGGGGAGTATCAGTTGAGAGTTAAGCGTCAGTGGGCCCGTCTTGAACCCGACCTTCGCCAAGTGGTCGACAAAGTGGTCCTATCTGGGTGGACTTACCGCCGCACCGCAGCCCTGCTGAAGGTGAGTCCCATGACCGTGCAGAGGCGGCTCAAGCGCGGGCTGGCTGAGCTGCGGCAGGGGCTGGGCCGTTCGGCCAATCCCCCTATCAGCAGCCAGCTCAGTAGCCCGATCAGCTACCCGAGCTGCCGCCATCACGGACAATCTGCTGCTCCAGCGTGCTGATCGCCGCGTTTACAGCGGCCAACTGACGTTCGACCCCATCGCGCCAAAACTGAAGCATGCGAAGTTTGCGCTGCTGGTGCCGGCGCCAGTTGTCGTGGCCGCCTTCGTCGCCAACTGGACAGCAGCCAAAGGGGGGAAACATGAGAAAGTGGATCAAAGCCCAATGGTTCTAGCGAGCCAGAGCGGTGAGCCGAGTGCCGTGTTTCCCCCCAGAAATGGCCATGAAACAGCCCTCGCTTGACCATTGCTTCAAGCTCAGCAGCGCTCACCAGATTCCCTCCAAGGCCAAATCCCTCGCCAAGCCCCACCTGCTTCTTCATTTGAGATCAGTCGACTGCCGCTCCCCAATGGGCCCCCTGCCCCTGCTGCTTGCCCTGGCCTTCGGCATGGGTTGCATCGGCTTGGAGGCGCGCCCGGCAGCTGCCTATGTGGCCCTGATGGCCGGCCAGAAAGCCCAGCCCCTCAATGGCACCTTCAACAAGGTGCCCGTTCTCCATTCCAACCAACCGGAGGAGGTTGAGGGACCCGGCATTTTGATCAACACCGCCCCTGGCTACGCCTATGCGGCCGAAACTGGCCAACCCCTCCGCAACGCCCAATACAACTTCAACGGCGAATTTGGGGTGCACATGCACCACAAATACTTTCCACCTAACCGGGGCCAGCTCTCCCGCTCATCCCGCCGGCCTGAACTCACCCTGGCATTGATTCTGATCAATCCAGGTGGGCGCGCGGTCCATATCCGATTTGAGAACGGAGCTGTGCGTAACAGCTTTGAAGCCCCCTATCTCCAGGAATACAAGATGGGGGTCAGGCCGCTTGGGCCCAGGCCCTGGAATACGGGCCCTGGTGATGCAACCGCTATCCAGGTGCTGCGGGGCAGGCTTGATCCAAAGCTGGCGGACGAAATCACTATTCCAGCGCGCAGTCGCCTTGTTCTGTTTCAAACCCAGCTTCCCGCCCTGGGTATAGCCAATGCCCTGCTCAAGGGACGCAGTGACGGCCCCTTCCAGATGGCGGTGGTGGCGGCCAAGCAAGCCACCAGCGATTGGGATGTGTTGGCCGTGTTGGACCAGGGAAGGCTGGCCCCGGGCAGGGTTTACCTCAATCGCATTGCTGATATCAACGGGCGTCGGGTTTTTTCTCGGGTTGGCGGCGTGGCGATTGGGGATGGGTACCAGGCAAGCCTCACCCATGATTTGGATGCCAATGGCCCCCTGCATGTGCCCCTAACAAGCACCATCCGCCATAACTTCGGCACCCGTGAAGTACAGGTCAATCCCCTGGCCAGCCGCATGGTCGATTCCTCCCTAGACAACGTCGGCACCTACGGAGTGCGATTTGACGTGGACCTCAATCTCAAGGGTTCAGGTCCCTACGAGTTGGTGCTCAGCCACCCGGTAGCCAGTGGCACCTCAAAACCTTTCACGGCCTTTCGCGGCTCCCTGCAGATCCGCTCGGAGGAGGGCCTCCAGGAAGTCCATGTGGGAATGCGTTCAGGTCAGAGCCTTTCGCTCGCACAGTTAAACCTGCGCACTGGTCAACTGAACCCGGTGCGAATCAGCCTGGTTTATCCCGCCGATGCAACCCCGGGCCATCTATTGAGCATTCTGCCGGCAAGTCAACTTGCAATATTCCAGGCGCGGGAGCGCCAAATAGAGCTGGCACGTAACGCCGCAGGATCTACTCCAGCCGCCGCGCCCATCAGCCCGCCTGAGTTGACGGAAGCAGACGGGCTGCTGGCACCCATCGAATTCACACCTGTCGCGCCCCTTACCCCGGTACCCCCGCTGATTCCCCCCCTGACCCCCCCGCCCAGTTACCGCGGAAGTCAGCCCAGCCCCATGGGCCAATCTCTCTACGATCGGTATCAACAGGCGCTGGAAGCACAGCAGCAAATGTTGCGTGGCCTGATGGGCCGTTAGGGATGGCTCCAACCCATGAATCGCAGCGTCGCCGCTTCAGTCTGGAGCTTCCAGTAGAACTGCTTGGCAAGATTGATGCGTTAAAAGCAGAATGGGGATTGCGCAGCCGCGGAGACATTGTTGAAAGGCTTTTGCATGAACTATTCACAGATACGTCAGTAGCTGAGCAAGCAACACCCCAACCACACCAGCCAGAAGCCGGAGCAACCGATGACGTAGCCGGAAGTGCAGGCGCCTCCAGATTCAATGAACAGGGCGCCCTAGTACTGATGACCAGTGGGGTAAATGGAGATCTTTGCCTCGAGTTGGGCGAAGTTGACTTGAACACCCCAGCTGCGCCAAGGCCCCAGCCCGAAACCCGCCAAGTCGGCATAGATCTACCGGGCTTTGTGCGTCGCCAGTCGGAGCAGCTGAAAAAGAGCTTGCAGCCCCGCAAGCCTGTGGAGGAGTCGCCGCTTGAACTGCTACCCCAGCTTGAGAGTGATGCCCTCGACAAGGCCCTAGCCAGAGCCCGCGACCACTGGCTTGAGCTCTATGGCAAAGGAGCCAATGAAGCCGTGCTGGAAGCAGCCATGGTGTGGTTGGCCCAGGACATCTGGCCCCAGAGTGATCAAAGCGAAGGGCAACCATTCAGCTGGTCACTGGCCTGTGACGTCGTGGTGCATATTGCCCCCAGCTGGGGCAATGAACCGGCCAGCTTTGAGCGCGTAATGGTGATGGCCGGCCTGCTGGAGGACCCGTTCAGTACGTCCACACTTCAACTTCGCCTGCCCACCCTGATCCATCGGTTTGTCCACCGGTTCCGCAAGAGACGCAAGGGAACCTCATTCCAGACCCTGGAGCACACGATGACCCTGCATGGGGCCCTGAAATTGCTGCAGCTGCCAACTGTCCATGGGCACCGACTGACCCTCGGCGAAATTCGGGATGCGTATCGCGAACTGGCCATGAGCCACCATCCAGATTCCGGTGGCAACGAAGAAACGATGCGAAGGCTCAATGAGGCCTACCAACTGCTCAAGGAGCTCTACCGCAACAACTAATGCCTTACGGGTCTCACCCTGGTCGCATTATTAGTCTATATATAAATCCCTGCTGAGACAACTGATGGCGATGCGACGGGCCGTCCCCGTTAGTGAAAACAGTGTTCTCGTTGTACCCCTATAAGACTACTCAAGAGACCCAGGCCGAGAATCAGGCGGAAAAACAAAACAAGCGCTTGAGTTGCGCTCCATCCCGCGTCGCTTACCAAGGTCTACTTCTAAGACCTATTAAGCGTCCAGGCATGGACGCTTGAGATCATTATTTCCGGGGTTGAGTTGCGGGGCATGGCTGAGGGGATTAGTCAGATATACCCCATAGAAATCACGAAAATTGGCAAATTCCCCATGCAATAGCCAAAGGAATAGCCAAAGCCTTCTCCATAGCCACAGAGCTGGAACGCTCGTAAGCACGGTCCACTGGGCATGGACTTTGGTCCAGAGGCAAATCCCTGTTTCAAAAACGTTCCAGCCACTTGCTTAGGAATCTTGCGTAACTGTGTCTTACGCAGGTACGCAAGCTTCAAGGGGCGGTGCCCTTCAATAGCCTGTCGAGATCGCAATCTTGCATCTCATTTGAGACCATTTGCGAGTCCAATAAAAAGGCCCAGATGGGACATGCGACCATCTGGGCAAGTTGTGTCAGTGGGGGAGGCGCTTCAGGTGCTGGTCTGCATTCCCTGGATCAGGAAGTCAAAGTAGGGGCCGGCCAAGGCGGCTTGCTCGGCGCTGAGCAGGGAGATGGCGGCATCCTTCATGGTTCGCATTGCCTCGACCATGCCTGGCATCGGCACCCCAAGGCTGTTGTACATCTCACGAGCGCCCACCAGACCAATTTGCTGGATCATCTCGGTGCTGCCGGCGAGCACGCCGTAGGTGACCAGCCGCAGATACCAGCTGTAATCACGCAGGCACTGGGCCCTTTGCTTCTGGCCGAAGGCATTGCCTCCGGGAGCCACGTAGTCAGGCTTGCGTTGGAAGAGTTGGCGTGCCGCCTCATCCACGATTTTCTTTTCGTTGTCTGTCAGCGACCTCACCACCGTGAGCCTCTCGGCTCCCCGGCTGAGGTACTCCACCATCGATCGCAGCTCGCCGCCACTGGGATAGCGCAGCTGATCATCTGCCTGGAGGATCAGATCCCGAACGACGCTCATCGCAGCGACCACATGCGCCTCTAACTGTATCGACTCAGCTGCTGAACCAGGCAAGGGGCGGCAAAGGTGTAACGCCCCTTCGCACGACGTAGGGTGAAGGATTGGCCAGCGCGCTTGGAAAGCCTCACCACCGGCAACAGCGTGGCGGTGACCATCACCGGCCTCTCCCATGACGGCCAAGGAGTGGCCCGATTGGATGATCGGGTCCTTTTTGTGGCGGGTGCCCTGCCGGGGGAGCAGGTTCAGGTTCGGCTCACCCATAGGGCCAAGCGCCACTGGCTGGCGGAGCTTCAGGAGGTGAAGACCCCAGCTCCGGAGCGGCGCAAGCCCCCCTGCATCCTGGCCGACAACTGCGGTGGCTGCAGCCTGCAGCACTTTGAGGATCGGGGCCAGCAGCACTGGAAGCACCAGAAGGTGGTAGATGCCATGCGGCGAATTGCCCACCTGGATCAGCCTGTTGCCCCATTACTGGCCTCCGCCGATGGCCTGGGTTATCGCAATCGGGCCATCATCCCGCTGGAGCGCTGCGAAGACGGCCGACTGCGGGCGGGCTTCTACCGCAGGGGCAGCCACAGCATCGTCAATATGAACCACTGCCCGGTACTGGATCCGCGCCTAGATGGCCTGATCGCCCCTCTCAAGGCAGACCTGGAGGCAAGTGACTGGCCCGTTGACCGGGATTGCCGTGAGGGGGGTGGGCTGCGCCACCTGGCGCTTCGCATCGGCCACCACAGCGGCGAGCTGCTGATCACCCTGGTGAGCAGTCACGCCGATCTTGATGGGCTGGAGTTCCTGGCTGGCCAATGGCTGGGGCGCTGGCCGGAGCTGGTGGGGGTCTGTCTAAACCTCCAACCCCATCCCACCAACACCTTGATGGGAGAGGAGACCAGGGTGGTTGCCGGCCGGGGCTGGTTGCGGGAATCGTTCTGCAATCTCCAGTTGCGGATTGGGGCAGACACCTTTTTTCAGGTCCACACCCAGCAGGCGGAGCGGGTGGTGCCCCTGCTGTTATCGGCCCTGGCGGCCATCCCAGCCGGAGTGATGGTTGACGCCTACAGCGGCATTGGCACCTACAGCCTGCCGGTGGCCGCGGCGGGCTGGCATGTCCACGGCATCGAGCTCAGCCAGGAGGCGGTGAATCAGGCAAAAACCAATGCCAGCGAAAATGGCCTTAGCGGTCGGGCTTCCTTTGAAACCGGTGTGGTGGCCCAATGTCTAGCTGAGCACCTGGGCCACTGCGACGCCCTCTTCCTAGATCCCCCCCGCAAGGGGCTCGACCCTGTGACGATTGGGGCAATCCGGGAACATCCCCCTACCCACCTCATCTATCTCAGCTGCGATCCAGCCACCCTGGCCCGCGACCTGGCCATGCTTGTGGCCGGGGGCCTCTACCAGTTGGAGTCGCTGCAGCCGCTCGATTTCTTCCCCCAAACCAGCCACGTGGAGACCTTGGCAGTGCTGAGGCGGTGATCAACAGCGCAACTGGGCCCCGAACTGGTTTTCTAAGGCGGTCTGAATGCCGGCATGGGACAGGTCCACCTCCTCGTCGGTAAGGGTGCGCTTGGCATCGCGGTAACGCAGCCGGAATGCCTGACTGCATTGGCCAATTGCCAGCTGTTCACCCACGTAACGATCAACCAGTTCGGCTTGCTCCAGTAGGGGTTTGCCGGCCTTGCGGATCAGCTTGAGCAGGTCGGCTGCACAGACATCGGCCGAAACCACAACCGCCAGGTCCCGCTCCGATGCGGGCACGGTCGCAAAGGGCGCAAAGGCGGGCTGCCAGCGGTTGCGCCGGGTGGCTGCGGTCAGCAGAGCGTCCAGTTCCAACTCGAACACGTAGGTGCCCAGCGGTAGATCCAAATCCCCGGCCTGCTGGGGGTGCAGTTGGCCAAACCAGCCACCGGGGCGACCCTCGACGATCAGCTGGGCAGAGCGGCCCGGGTGGAGCAGGGGATGGCTGGCCAGGGGCCGATCTTCCGTGGGAATCGCCAGCGCCCCTAGGGCCTGCTGCAACACCCCCCTGGCCTGGTAGTAGGTCGGCGGCTGGGCCTTGGCACTGGTGCTCCAGCGCTCTGAACGACGTTCACCGCAGATCACCCCTACCAGCAACTGCCGAGCGGATTGATTCGCATCGGAGCTGAAAACCTGGCCGATTTCAAAGGCCCAAAAGCCTGATTGCCCGCTTTGACAGTTGCGGCGGGCAGCGGCAAGCAGCTCGCCATGGAGGTTGTCTCGCAGGTAGCCGTAGTCGGCCAGGAGAGGATTGGCCAGGGGAATGCGCCCAGGAGCCGCCGCCACCAGCGAGAGGCTGCAGGCCTCCTGCAACCCAGCGGCGGCCAAATGGCGCCTGAGCCGCCGCTCCGCCTGCTGGGCAGGATCGAGTCCACCGGGTTCGAGGGGGTCGGGCAGGTGGCAGGCGAATTGGTCATAGCCCACTAGGCGGGCCACTTCCTCGATCAGGTCCACCTCCCGTTGCAGATCAATCGAACGGGCTGGGGGGACGCTCACCTGCCATCCTTCGCCGCTTTCGAGCTCCTCCATGCAGCAGCCCAAGGCGCTGAGGGTAGAAGTGATGCGTCCATCGCTGAGGTCAGCCCAGGAGCCTTCCTGCTGCACCGGCCCCAGCAGGTTGTGGAGCGCGTCCCGACGCAGCTCGATGGGCTGAAAAGGAACTTGGGGACGCTGGTGCAACCAGCGCCCGGTGACCTGGGCGCCGCAGAGTTCCATAAGGAGGGCAACGGCGCGGTCAGCAGCTGACAGGGTGTTTTCCGGTGGCAGACCTTTTTCAAAACGGCTGCTCGCCTCGGTGCGCAGCCCCACGCTCCGGGAGGAACGCCGCACTGCCTGGGGGGCAAACACGGCCGCTTCCAGCCAGATTGCTGTGGTGCCGCCATGGACGGCTGACTCAGCGCCGCCCATGACCCCGGCCAGGGCAATTGGCTTGTCTCCGTAGGTCACCACCAGGGCCTCAGCGCTGAGCAGGTGCTGGGTGCCATCCAATCCGGTGAAAGCTTCACCGCTGCTGGCTTGACGCAAGCCCATGCGGTCGACCTGGGCCAGGCCTGGACGGGTTATGGAAGCAAGCCGCTGGGCGTCGAAGGCATGCAGGGGTTGGCCGGTTTCGAGCATCACCAAATTGGTGATGTCGACCACATTGTTGATGGGACGGAGACCAGCCTTCTCCAGCCGCTGTTGCAGCCAGGGCGGGGAGGGGGCAACCACAAGGGAGTTGAGCCCGGTAATGCTGAACAGCCCCCCCTGCTCCATGGCGGCCCTGGTCGATTCCCCGACGCTGAGGGACGCGCTGGTTATGGGCTCGGCTGGGGCGCCGAAGTGGGTTTGGCCGCCCAGCAGGGCTGCCACTTCCCGGGCAATGCCCTGCATTGACATTCCATCGGGCCTGTTGGCGGTGATCGCCAGCTCCAACACCTGGTCGTCCAGACCCAGGCTGGGCCCCACCGCTGTGCCCAAAGACGGCAGGTCCGCCAGCAGGTCATCGAGGATGGCAATGCCATCGGCTTCGGCCGGCAGCCCAAGTTCGGCGAGGGAGCAGATCATGCCGCTGCTGGCTACCCCGCGAAGCTCGGCCGGCTTGATTGTGAGCTTGACGGCAGGCAGGGTTGCCCCGACGAGGGCAACTGGCACGTGGATCCCTGCCCGCACGTTGGGCGCACCGCAGACGATTTGAAGGGGTTCGCTGGATCCCACATCCACTTGACAGACGCTGAGTTTGTCGGCGTTGGGATGGGCCTGGCGATCGCGCACAAAACCCACTACCACCCCCTCGGCACGGGCAGAGAGGTCTTCGATGGCGTCCACCTCAAAACCTGCCAGCGAGAGCCGCTCAGCCAGGGCATCTGCGGCAAGGGACTGGCCAGGGGCGCTCACCAGCTCCTGCAACCACTGGAGCGAGACGCGCATTAAGCCGTTGCTTCAAGTAGGTCGATCCTAGGGATCGGTCGGGGAGGGGTACAGCGGGCAGGTAAGGTGGGCCCTTATCCTTTCGCATCGCATTAGCGGCGCAACGTCCTTCATGGCTAAAAACAAGGGCGTCCGGATCGTGATCACTCTTGAGTGCACTGAATGCCGGTCCAACCCCGCCAAGCGTTCTCCAGGTGTGTCCCGCTACACCACCGAGAAGAACCGTCGAAACACCACCGAACGGCTGGAACTGAAGAAGTTCTGCACCCACTGCAACGCCACCACGGTGCACAAGGAAATCAAGTGAGTGCTTGACGCACTTCCGATTCTCGTCACCTGCCGTTCTCCCCAACCATGTCCAGTTCCTTCTTCAAAAAACGCCTTTCGCCGATCAAGCCGGGCGATCCCATCGATTACAAAGATGTGGATCTACTCAAGAAATTCATCACCGAAAGGGGCAAAATCCTGCCCCGCCGGCTCACCGGCCTCACCGCCAAGCAGCAGCGCGACCTCACCAACGCGGTCAAGCGGGCCCGGATCGTGGCCCTGCTGCCATTCGTGAATCCAGAGGGCTGATTCCCTGGCCTCCCCAACCCTCCACGACGGCGACCTGGTCGGCGTGCTGGAGTCCCACGCAGCCCAGCTGGCCGTCGTGGAAAGCCTGCAGGGCAGCAAGGCCCGCCTGAGGGTTGGCTTCGAGGCCAAATCCCAGCTGTTGCCGCAACGCCAGCTGGAGCTGCTCTGCCCCCTGCGCGGTGCCACTGCTCCGCCCCTGCGGCTTGGGGCAGAGCCCTGGGCCCTGGATCCGGCGGCCATCGAACGAGCCCGTCCCGAGCGTCGCGCCTGGGGCGCAGCCTGGCTCTTGCTGCTGGAATCGGATGAGACTATTGGGATAGGTGATTTCACCGACCTGGTGTGCGGTGGTACCGGGCCGGCCCAAGTCGCGGCCTGCTGGCTGGCCCTGGTGGGAAGCCAGAGCTGGTTTCGCCTGCGCCAGGGGCAGATTGAAGCCCGCAGTGGTGCGGAGTTGCGCAACCTGCGCCGTGATCGGCGCCGCAAGGCCCTGATCGAGCAGCAGGAGCGGGCCTGGCTGGAGCTGCTGCGCCGCCGCCAGCCGCCTGGACCGGGCCTGAACCCCGACCATCGCCAGCGCCTGGAGCTGCTCAAACAGCTGGCCGGCGGCAGCATCGAGCTCAGCGAACTGGCTGCCCCCCTGCGCCGGAGCCTCACAGCCCTGCACCTGGGCAGCGATCACGGCGCCCTGCGCCATCTGCTGGTCGAGTTGGGCCAGTGGGATCCCCACCAGTTGCTCTCCATGGCGGGGACCCCCTGGAGCAGCGGCTTCAGCACTGCCCAAGAGGCTGAGGCCAGCCGCCTGCTTGCCCTTCACCTAGACCCCCTGCCCAGCGATGGGGCCCGCCTGGATCTCAGCGGCCAGCGCTGCGTCACCATCGATGACGACGACACGCGCGACATCGACGATGGCCTGGGCCTGGAGCGCCGCAACGACGGCAGCCTGCGCCTCTGGATCCATGTGGCAGATCCCGACCGGCTGATCGAGGCCGGCTCGCTGCTCGATCTCGAGGCCTGCCGCCGCGGCAGCAGCCTCTACCTGGCACGCGGCAACCAGCCGATGTTTCCGGAGGCCCTCTCCACCGGCCCCTTGAGCCTGCGCCAGGGGGTGCGCTCGGCCGCTTGGAGCACCTGGGTAGAGCTCGACGAAGACGGAGCCATCGCGGCCTATGGGATCACACGAAGCTGGGTGAAACCCACCTTCAGGCTCAGCTACGCCGATGCCGACGAGCTGATTGAGCTGGCCCCCCCCCAGGAGCCAGACCTGGCCGATCTCGAACGGCTCCTGCAGCGGCGACGGACCTGGCGGCTAGGCCAGGGAGCCCTGCTGCTTGACCTGCCTGAAGGCCGCATTCGCTGCCGCGACGGCGAGCCGGTGCTGGAGGTCAGCGAAGTTTGCCCATCACGCCAGCTGGTGGCCGAGGCGATGGTGCTCGCCGGGGCCGTCGCCGCCCGCTTCGGCATCGAGCAGGGCCTGGCCCTGCCCTATCGCAGCCAGCCTGAGGCAGAGCTGCCACCGGCCGCTGAGCTCCAGGCCCTGCCCCAGGGGGCCGTGCGCTTCGCCGCTATCAAGCGCTGCCTCAGCCGTGGGCTGATGGGCACCCAGCCGGCCCCCCACTTCAGCCTGGGACTGCCGGCCTATGTGCAGGCCACCTCCCCGATTCGCCGCTACGGCGATCTGGTGGTGCAGCGTCAAATCGGTGCCCAGCTCAGCGGCGGGCCGGTGCTCGACGAGCCGGAGGTACGGGCCCTGATCGAGCAGTTTGATTGTGCCGTCCGCGAAGGAATCGGCATATCCCGCGAAGATCAGCGCCACTGGCAGCAGGTGTGGTTTGAAACCCACCGCACTGGCCAGTGGCAAGCGGAATTTCTGCGCTGGCTGCGGCCCCAGGACCGGCTGGGGCTCGTGCGCATCGACGAGCTGGCAATGGATCTGGCCGCGGATTGTCCCCAGGGTGCCCAACCCGGTGCAGCGCTGCTGCTGCGGGTGCAGCAGGTGGATTCGCTGCGGGACCAGCTGCGGCTGGTGGCAGCTTCCGGATGAGCCCGGCTGGGTCCCTCAAGCCAGCCGCGACACCCGCAGCCACGACCCCCAGGGATTGCAGCAGCCGATCAGGGCCACCAGCTGGCCGCTTTGCTGGGCCGCCAGCCAATGGTGCATGGCGGGTTCCAGGGTGATCAACTGCCAATCGCCTAAGCCGTCCTTGCGCAGCAGCCGGTAACCACCCTCACCGTCGCATCGCAACTCGCCCTCAAGCAGCTGCTCAGCCGGCTCGGCAGGAGCGACCGCAGGATCGAGGCGGGCTGGCCAGCCCTGCAGGCTGCCGCCTGCGCCCAGCAGGGCCGGATCCTGCAAGGCGGCCCGCTGGCGGGCCGCCCAATCCGGATGGTGCCAGGGGGTGTCCCACAGGGGCATCGGCCCGGCCGGGGCGAGGGCATCACCGATCAGGGTCTCCTGCAGCAGCCGGGGCGCCAATTCCGCCGGCAGGCAGCCAATCCGGATACAGAGCGCTGCTGCCGCACCAGCTGCCTGGCCCGTATTGAGGATCAGGGGCTGGAGGCGGGTGGCGCCGTTGGCCATGTGACTAGTGCTGGTGCCCTTATCGGCCGCCAACAGGTTCTCGACGCCGGCGCTCACCAGGGCACCGTAGGGAATGGTGAAGGGCGTGCCGCTCCAGCGGCCACCCCAACGGCAACTCTTGGGGGCCAGGGGCCAATCGGGCCCGGGATAGTGGTGGTCGTTGGCGTAGTTGCCCACGGCGATTGCACTGAGCTGGCCGTCATCGCCCCTGCTGGGGGGGGCAATCGACGCACCGGCAGCCTGGGGCAGCAGGTCCTGTTCGCGCACCAACTCCCGGCCCACCAGGCGACGGCCCTCTCGCCAGTAGGGCATCAGGGCTAGGGCCTCCGCACCGCTGAGCTGGCCATCTTTGGCGCCATGGCTGGGGAAGCAGGCTGCCGCCCGCAGCCAACCGCCGCTGGCCGCATGCAGCGCCGCTGCAAAAGCCTGGCTATGGGCCCGCATGGCCCCGTACACGGCCTGTCGACGCTGCGGATCGGGACCAAATAGCTCGCCGAGCCCTTCATGCCAGTCATTGCCGTGCAGCGGCCAATTCAGCATCACCAAACCACCCGGCAGCCGCCCGTAGGTGATGGTGCGCTCGAGGCCGAAGGCGGCGGCGGCATCGGTGAATGGGGCTGGCAGGGGCGGATGGGGCCCGGCGCTATCGGGCCCTGGTGGCTTGTCAGCGGCCAGCTGGCCCATCACCACCCAGGTGGGCGACTGCACCGGCTGCTGGCGGAAAAACGGCTCCGTCTCGAGCCGCTGACGGCTGGGGGCACTGGGTTCCCCCCACTGTTCATGAGCTTCCCAGCCAAAGCGAAAGGGCACGTCCGCCAGCGCAAAGGTGTCGCCGCGATCGCTGCCGTCGATCAGCAGTTGCAGATCCAGCCTGATGGTGCGCTCGCCGCGGCAGAGCTCGAGGGCCTCGATTCGAGCGCCCCGCCGCCGGATCGCCGCCAGGGTGGTCGATGGCCACCAGCGCAGCCTGGGTTCGGCCCGGCACCAGTCACGCAGCACCGCCTCGGCCGTGGCGGGCCGGTAGCCGAAGCAACTCACCCAGTTGTGATCCAGCCCGCCCGGCTCCCGCCGCTGCAGCTCCCGCAGAAAGGCCCCCCAGAGCCCGGTCTGCCAGGGGCTGAGCTCGTTGCCATCGGGGCAGCAGACCCCGGCGGCGCTCACCATGCCGCCGAGCCAGGCCCCTGGGGTGAGCAGCAGGGTGTCTGCCCCCCCCCGGGCGGCCTGCAGGGCTGCAGCCACGCCGCCCGTTCCCCCGCCCCAAACCACCACATCAACCTGCTCGTGGGCGATCGCCATGGCTGCCGGGCAAGGGCTCAGTGCAGCCCAGCGTGGCAGGGTGGGGTGCATGGCTTTCACCCTCACTACCCCCCTCTATTACGTCAACGATCGCGCCCACTTAGGCAGCGCGTACACCACGTTGGCGTGCGATGCGATCGCTCGCTTTCAGCGCTTGAGAGGGGAGCAGGTTGTGTTCATCACCGGCTGCGATGAGCACGGCCAGAAGATCCAGCGCACCGCTGAAGCCTCCGGGCTCAGTCCCCAGGCCCACTGCGATGCCATCAGCGCCGGCTACCGCGATCTCTGGAGCCGCTGGCAGATCAGTCACGACAGCTTCATCCGCACCACCAGCCCCCAGCATCAGCAGTTGGTGCGGCAATTCTTTGCCCGGGTGGAGGCAAATGGCGATGTGGTGGAGGGGCGCCAGCAGGGCTGGTATTGCGTCGCCTGTGAGGAGTTCAAGGACGACGCCCCGGGCAGCCAGGATCCGGAATGCATCATTCATCGCAAACCCCTGGAATGGCGCGACGAGGTCAATCTCTTCTTCCGGCTCTCCCGCTATCAGGCTGAGGTAGAGGCCCTGATCCAGAGGCCGGGTTTCATCCTGCCGGCCACTCGCCAGAAGGAGGTGGAAAATTTTGTTAGCCAGGGGTTGCGCGATTTCTCGATCTCCCGGCTGGACCTCCCCTGGGGGATCCCGGTGCCCGGCCACCCGGGCCATACTTTTTATGTGTGGTTTGATGCCCTATTGGGCTATCTCACCGCCCTGCTTGATCCAGACAAACCCGCCCTGCTGGAGCAGGTACTCGAGCGGGGTTGGCCCGCCCAGCTGCACGTCATCGGCAAGGACATCTTGCGATTTCACGCTGTGTACTGGCCCGCCATGTTGCTTTCGGCAGGACTGCCGCTGCCGGAGCGGGTTTTTGGCCACGGCTTCCTCACCCGGGAAGGCCAGAAAATGGGCAAGTCGCTTGGCAACGTGCTTGATCCGGAGGTGTTGCTGGAGCGCTGCGGCCGGGATGCGGTGCGCTGGTATCTGCTGCGGGACATCGCCTTCGGCGACGATGGCGATTTCCAGCAGCAGCGATTCGTCGACCTGGTGAACAACGATCTCGCCAATACGATCGGCAACCTGCTCAACCGCACCTCATCGATGGCACGACGCTGGTTTGCCGATGCGGTGCCCCCCGCCGGTGAGGCCGCTGCAGCAAGCCATCCCCTGGCCCTTGTAGCCCTTGAGACGGCAAGCAAAGTCAACGAAGCACTTACAACGCTGGATTTTCGTGGGGCGGCGGAAGCCAGCCTGCAGCTAGCCATATCCGCAAACGGCTATCTCAACGACCAGGCCCCCTGGCAGCGGATGAAGCACGACGACCAGCGGGACCAGGTGGGATCAGACCTCTACGCGGTGCTGGAAGCCAGCCGTTGGCTGGCGGTGTTGCTGGCCCCGATCGTGCCCGATCTCTCCAGTCGAATGTTGGTGCAACTCGGCCAGCAGCCCTTCAGCAGCGATCGTCCAAAGGAGGCTGGCCCTCCCTCTGACCAGCCCCCGGGCCCGCCCCGCTGGCTTGCGGCCCAGCAATGGGGGGTTCTCCAGCCTGGTCTGGCCCTGCCCGAGCCCGAGCCTGTGATGCGGCGGCTCGAGCTGGATTCACCCCTGTGATGGGGCGTTCAGCTGGCAAGCCTGGTTCAGCCCCATGGGCCAGCCCCCTTCTGCTCCTTGCCATGGGCAGTGCGGCCCTGCCCCTGCTGTTGCTCGGCTGTCGACCGCAGGACGCTAAGGAAGAGCCTCCCCAGCCCTTTGTGTTTCGCTCCCTAAACCTGCGCCAGAAGGGCACCGATGGACTGCCTCTCTGGGAGTTGAGCAGTCCGGAAGCCCGTTATGACCTCGGCCGCAGGGTGGCCCAGGCCCGTGATCTCAGCGGCACGATCTATGCCAAGGGCCAGCCCGCCTATCGCCTCAAGGCAACCAGTGGCACGGTGATCAATGACGGCGAAGTGGTGCAGCTCGAAGGCCTGACCAGGTTGGTCAAGCTGGGGCCCAAACCCCTGCTGATCACAGCCCAGAGGCTGCTCTGGTACCCGCGCCAGGAGCGCATGGTGATTGATCACAGCCCCCAGGCCAGCCAGGGGGATCTGCGCCTCAGATCGAGGCGAGCCCTGGTGTTGTTGCAGCAGGAAAAACTGGAACTGCGCGGCAAACCCCTGCTGGAACGCAGCGGCAGCGACCAGCTGAAACTGGCCCTGAAGGCTGTCGACTGGTATGCCCGCACTGGCCAGTTGGTAGGCATGGGCCCGGTTCGGGGGGAGCGGCGCCTCCCGGCCAACGTCGTACAGACCCTCACTGCACCACGCCTCAGCGGCAATTCCCTGACGCGGGTGATTGATCTGGCTGCCCCCGTGCAACTGCTCGACCCGAGCCGCAAGGCCCGCCTCGATGCCAGCGACACCCGCATTGAAATGGCCCTTGAGCGCATCAGCAGTCCCCACCCCTTCACCGCCCAACTCGACCAGTCCCGATTGAGCGGCCAGGGTTTTGAGGTATTGGGAGGCAGTCACACCGTGGTGATTCCCCAGGCCTGCCGGATCCAGCAGCCCGGAGACTCCCTGAAGGCAAACAGGTGCAGCTGGAACTGGCAGACCAACGAGGTTGCCGCCGATGGGGGCGTGGTGTTGCGCCGCCAGAGCCTCAACCAGATCACCCGAGCCGAGCGGCTTACGGGTCTGCTGAGCAAGGAGGGACGAGCCGAATTCAGCAATCCGGGAAATCGGGTGCTGAGTCAGGTGAAGGTGCCACCCCGATCTGGATCGGGGTCAAGTCGATCGGCCAAACCCCCTCCATTCGCCCCGTAAGGCGGCATGCCCAGCCCTCCAGCCAGCTGAGGTCGCTGCGACTGAAGCAGCGCGGCGACCAGCCCCCGAGCACCACCAGACCCTGGGAGCCAAAGGGTTGGACCACCACGGCTGGTAAACCGGGGCTCAGGCGCTCAAATTCGGAACGCCCCGGATAGAGCCGCAGATCCACTAGGGAGACGACCCTGCCCCTGCTTTGGGCAAGCTCACAGGTTGCTCCGGGCACAAATGCGGTTTCTGCCAGCAGGCCCCGGCGCAGCAGACAGCGTCCTTGCCAGAACACGACAACCACCGCTGCGGCGCTGGCGGTGAGCAGCATCTGGCTGCCCCAGCCCAGCTCCTCGGCCAGCTCGGCTGGAAGTCCAGCTGCCAGGTCCAACCCCTGGCTGCCCTGGAGCTCCACCCGGGCCGCCGCCTCAGGGACCGCCCGGGTCCACACCACCCCCACCAGCATCAAACCCACGGCCAGCATGCTGGCGAGAACGGCTGCCCTCTCCAGGGCCGGATCAATCGAGGCGGCCGTGGTCTGGTTGAGCACCACCAATGCCAGAGCTAGCCCACCTGAGCAAAGACAGATCCGCGCGGGGATGGAGGCGGTCATGTCCACACAGCAGGAGGCGACAACAGGGCCAGCTAGGGGCAAACTAGGGCGAAGCGTGGCCTCTTCCGTTGCTGCATTCTTCGCAACCGAGCCGTTGGCTCCCCCTGCTGGGTCTGCTTGCTGCCCTGACCGGCAGTCTGCTCAGCCTGTTGTTTGCCACTCCGGCCCTGGCCGTTTCAGCCAGCGACCTCCCCGCTGCTCCGCCCCAGGAGAGGGT
The DNA here is from genome assembly GCA_025127975.1 of Synechococcus sp. CS-1331. Taxonomy (GTDB): domain Bacteria; phylum Cyanobacteriota; class Cyanobacteriia; order PCC-6307; family Cyanobiaceae; genus Cyanobium_A. Next base: position 81,787 of record JAHLYQ010000038.1, read on the forward strand.
CCTGGATTCGGCTGGGGTGCTCAGCCGGTCAGCCGTCGCGGAACTCGGCAAAACCCTGGAACGATTCAGCCCAGACCGGGTCGATGCCCACCTGGTCACGGTGAGTCGGCTGGATTACGGCCTCAGCCTCCCCCAGCTCGGAACCCAGCTTGTCGAGCGGTGGCAGCAGGCGGCAGATGCACCGAACCAGCTGTTGTTCTTGATCGACAGCCAGACCAACAGCGCCACAGTTGCCGCCTCGCCTGAACTCGGCGGCCAACTGGATCCGAACCTGCTGCGCAGCACTGGCCGCACGACCATGACCCTGCCGATCCGGGAAGGCGGGCGTTACCGCCAGGGCAGTCTCGATGCGATGAATCGCCTGCTCAGCGTGCTTGAGGCTGGCCTCGATCCGGGTGAGCCTGTCCTGACAGAGGTTGTCAGCCAACCCACCAATATCCCAACCAAGGAGGAAACCGCCTCCAGCAACGCTTACACCTGGATTGTTGTCCTACTGGTGGTAGGAACCCTGGTGCCGATGCTCACCTGGTGGGTTTTCTCGCGCTGAACCGATGGCACTCACCGATTGGATGGGAAGCTTCGGGCGCGCCCAGGCCCTAGACCTCAGCAACGATCTGGAGCGGGGTTACGAAGCTGCCCTGTTGATTCAGAGCATCGAACTGGAGCACTACAACGATCGCCCGGTCAGGCCTGAGCTCGACCTGCGCATCCCCCGGGCCTCCCAGGCCCAGTTGCTACGGCGTTTTCGGGCAGCCCTGGAGGTCTGCCGCCAGACCCTGGCCAGCCTGGAATCCCACCGGGGTGAAATCGCCGGGCAGGAAGTTCGCCAACTTCAGTTGATCCAAACGGTGGTCGCTCGCTACAGCGATAGGCGAGACCCCCTGCCCACGATCAGCCGCTCGCCGGAGGTTTTACCGCGCAGCCTGATCGGCGTGGTTGACCAGGTCAGGCGCCAGCTGGACCCGGACGCGGAAGCCAACGTAGTGGCAGGTTTTCGCCGCCGCCGCGATTCCACCCTGGTCTCGCTGCGCATCCTGCTGCTGTTGATTCTGGTCCCCGTGCTGGTGCAGCAGGTCAGTCGCACCTACGTGATTTCGCCCCTGGTTGATCGATTTGCCCCAGACAACGCTTTCCTCACCTACCCCAAACCAAAACTGGAGGAACAGGCGGTCGAGAAATTGCGCGTCTTCCAGGCCGAAATTGAGTTTGATGCCCTGCTTAAGGGCAAACCCCTGCCCAGCCGTGAAGAGCTGCAAACCCAACTTGCCCTGAAGGCAGATGAACTGAAGGAGGAGGCAGATCTACAGAGCACCCACGCCATCAAGAACGTGCTCTCCGACCTGGGCGGGCTAGTTGGGTTTGTGCTGGTCTGCCTCTTCGGCCAACGGGATATCCAGGTGCTGAGGGGCTTTCTTGATGAACTGATTTATGGCCTCAGTGACAGCGCCAAGGCCTTCGCGATCATCCTTGCAACCGACATCTTTGTGGGCTTTCACAGTCCGGAAGGCTGGACTGTGTTGCTCGACGGGCTCGCACACCATCTCGGCCTACCGGCCAGGGAAAATTTCATCATGCTGTTTATTGCCACCTTTCCGGTGGTACTGGCTACGGTCTTCAAGTATTGGATCTTCCGCTACCTCAACCGTGTTTCGCCCTCGTCGGTGGCAACCCTGCGCAATATGAATGGTGGAGGCTGAGGCCCTGCTGGGCTGCCATCTGGTCCTCGGACCTGCCCGCAGTGGCAAAAGTCGCTGGGCCGAATATCTGGCCCTCCGCTCCGGTCTGGCGGTTACATACCTGGCCACCGGACCAGGCGCCTCAGCTGAAGACCCTGCCTGGCTGGCCCGGGTCCTGGCCCATCGCCAACGCCGCCCGCCGAGCTGGAGCACCAGGGAGGTGGGGGCAGCCCTGCCCGAGGGCCTGGCCAGCCTGAGCCCCCCGGGGCTGGCCCTGGTGGACTCCCTGGGCACCTGGGTGGCGGCCGGCCTCGAGCTCGACGCCCTTGACTGGCAGCAGCGCTGCTCCAACCTGTACGAGTGCCTGCTTGCCCTGCCCATACCGGCCGTGCTGGTCAGTGAGCAAACCGGTTGGGGGGTGGTGCCGCCAACGGCCATCGGCGGCCTGTTTCGAGATCGGCTTGGCAGCCTGGAACAGCAACTGGCGCCCCTGTGCAGCGGCCTGTGGCTGGTGATCGCCGGCCGGGCCCTCGACCTCCGCAGCCATAGCCTTGCCGTTCCAGAGATCTGAGAGCAGCAGGGGCAAATCCATGCCGCGCATAGTTCTGTACCAGCCCCAGATCCCACCCAACACTGGCAACGTGGCTCGCACCTGTGCCGCCACAGACACCGAGCTGCACCTGGTGGAACCCCTGGGCTTCCAGATCGACGATCGCCAGCTCAAGCGAGCCGGCCTGGACTATTGGCCCCTGGTAAGCCTGGTGCGCCACGGGAGCTGGGACGCTTTTCTGAACCATCGCAGCAGCAGGGGCGGCCGGCTCATCGCCCTAAGCAGCCACGGGAGCGCTTCCTACTGCGACTGGCTGTTTAGCCCTGAAGACTGGCTGTTGTTCGGCCGCGAGAGCGACGGCCTGCCCGCCGCCATCCTCAGCGGCGCCGACGCCACCCTCGCCATTTCGATGGCCCGAGCCGCCCGGGCGGCCCAGCCAGGGGTGCGCAGCCTGAACCTCTCGGTGGCGGTGGGGGTGGTGTTGTTCGAAGCTCTGCGTCAACAGGATTTGCTGACCTTGCCGGGATCGCCAACCAGCACAGGGATCACGCCTGCTCGTTGAGGGGGCTGCTGCCCAGTCCCCTTGTGCCCCCGAGCTTCATCCGCTAACTTCTGGCCGACTTGTGGGTGCTGGCTTCTCCACAAGCCCTGTCCAACGGAGAAATCTGGATGAAGCCTTTGAATTTTTGCCTGAGAATCCTGATTCCATGCGCCGCAGCTGTGCCTGCGGTGGTGATGGCATTGGCTCCTGACGAAATTCAAGGTGGCTCCATCGACGCCCTGGTGGCGGCCCTGCCGGCCCCTAGCAGCGACCGAATTTGGGTCAAGGTGCGCGAGTCGATCAGCGTCGAGGAGCTCTCAGGCTCCCTGAAAGTCGACGAAGAGCGACTGGCCAAGCTCAATGACGTCGATGAAGACCACAGCTTCCTCCGCGGTGACTGGCTGGTGCTGCCGAGCCAGCAGGCCCGGCAGATCAAGGAGTTGGCCTCGATTGACACCAGTGACCTGCGTCGCAGCCCCCCCCTCCATTCCCTGCCACCGGTGCAGGAGGGGGCGGCGGTGCGCTTCGGGGACACCCTGGCCAAAATTGCCCATCGCTATGGCCTAACCCTGCATGAGTTGCTACGGCTCAACCCGGGGCTGGAGACGGCCCGGCTGGTGGTGGGCAGCCAGGTTCGCCTGGCCCAATCTGCTCCGGGTCGCACCCGGATGGTGCTGGGGCTAAAGCCCACGACCAGTGGCGGCGTCAGCTGGCCTGAGTTGCCCGGCTTCGAAGGGCTTACTAAGCCCTTTGATGGCCCCAGCTCTTCCCAGGGCTGGATATGGCCCACCAAGGGGGTGTTCAGCTCTGGCTACGGCTGGCGGTGGGGCCGGATGCACAAGGGAATCGATGTGGCCAACAACGTCGGCACGCCAATCGTGGCAGCCAAGGCCGGTCGGGTTGTGTTTTCGGGTTGGCACGATGGCGGCTATGGCTACCTGGTCACCCTGGCCCATGCGGATGGAAGCCGCTCCCTATATGCCCACAACAGCCGCCTGATGGTTCAGGTGGGCCAGGAAGTGGATCAGGGTTTTGTCATCTCCAAGATGGGCAGCTCCGGTCGCAGCACCGGGCCCCACCTCCACTTCGAAATCCATCCAGCCAGCTCTGGTGCGGTCAATCCCCTGCAGATGCTGCCGCCCCGCGCCTGAGCTAAGCCGGCATCAGGGCCTGATAAAATCCAACTACCGCGGCTCGGTAGCTCAGCTGGTTAGAGCGTGGGATTCATAACCCCAAGGTCGGGAGTTCAAGTCTCCCCCGAGCCATAGTTTGCTGCCCCGCTCTCGCGGGGTTTTTTATGGGCTCCGGATCCCAGCGGGGCTCAGCGCAGCTCGACGCCGTTGAGTCGTCCGCGCAAGGAGGCCGAATCCGAGCTCTCCTGCTGCGGGGCAGCAAGAGCTGGCTGCGGAGGGGCTGGCGGCTGGCCTGAACCGCCGCGCCGGGACCTGCCGTAGCCCTGGGAGCGCCCCTCAATGGCCCGTATCAACGACTTGCTGCGATTCACCTCGCCGATGCTTTCGCCGTCCTTGGGACGGACCAGAGGGTTTGCTTTCAGCTCGGAGCGCAGCTGGCTGAGCAGGCGGAAGTGGCCTGTGGTGTTGTATTTGCGCAATACGGTCGGCTCCCAGCCCATGCCGTCTTTTCCTGAATTGGTTATGTACTTAGCCTATGGTGACGCCGGGCAGGAAAGCTGTGATAAATTGTTGAGCAACCAACTGGTAGTCGATCCGACTTTGCCTAAAGCTCCGTCGCCGGGGCAGGAATGGTCTTCGACAAGCCCGGTTGATCCCCCTTTGCCACCCCTTCAGCATGTCCAGGCTCGTTGGCCTCCAGGCACCCGACTTCAGCGCCACTGCCGTGGTGGATCAGGAGTTTAAGGAGATCACCCTGTCTCATTACCGCGGCAAATTCGTGGTGCTGTTCTTCTACCCCCTGGATTTCACCTTCGTCTGCCCCACCGAGATCACGGCCTTCTCAGATCGCTACAGCGATTTCTCCAGCCGCAATTGTGAGGTGCTTGGGGTGTCGGTAGACAGTCAGTTCAGCCACCTGGCCTGGGTCCAGACCGACCGCAAGAATGGCGGCTTGGGCGACATCGCCTACCCGCTGCTGGCCGATCTCAAGAAGGACATCGCCCGGGCCTACGAGGTGCTCGATGAGGAAGCCGGCGTGGCGCTCCGCGGCCTTTTCATCATCGATCCCGATGGTGTGATCATGCAGAGCACCATCAACAACCTGCCCGTGGGCCGCAGCGTCGACGAAACCCTGCGCCTGCTTCAGGCCTTCCAGCACATTCGCAGCAACCCAGACGAGGTCTGCCCCGCCAACTGGACCCCCGGGGACAAGACCATGAATCCAGACCCTATCAAGAGCAAGGAGTTTTTCGCCGCCGTCAACTGACCCAGGCCCTGAGGCTCGTCAACAGGCGCTGCCCATCTAGGCCGCCGGTGCTGGGATCTGCTGCCCTCTCAGGGTGGGGCATCATTCCCAGCACATTTCCCTCGGCATTGGTGATGCCAGCCACATCCCCCACCGAACCATTTGGGTTGTTGGCATAGCGCAGTACCACCTGACCATTGGCTTCTAGGGCAGCTAGCTGGTCTGGCTCACACTGGAAGCGGCCCTCCCCATGGGCTATCGGTAGGACAATCCGCTCCCCCTCCGCGTAGGCCCCAAGCCAGCCGCAATTGCCTGGGTGGACCAGCAGGGGTGCAGGTTCACAGATGAAATGGAGGCGGGCGTTGCGGGTGAGCGCGCCAGGCAGCAGGCCCATTTCCGTCAGCACCTGGAAGCCGTTGCAAATTCCCAGCACGGGCCCGCCAGCGGCGGCGAATTCCCGCACGGCTGCTAGCAGGGGCGCAAAGCGGGCGATGGCCCCGCAACGCAAGTAGTCGCCATAGCTGAAGCCACCTGGGATCACCACGGCGTCGACATCGCCCAGGTCTGCCTGCCCATGCCAGAGGAAGCGGGTTGGCAGGCCCAGGCAACCCTCCAGGGCCCAGCGCACGTCCCGGTCACAGTTGGACCCGGGGAAGACCACGATCCCGATGCTCATGCGGGCCGCTCCCCGCCATCTTCCAGCAGTTCCAGAGACCAGTTCTCAATCACGGGGTTGGCAAACAGGCGATCGCTGAGCAATTCCAGCTGGCTTTGGGCCGTGGCGCGGTCGTCGGCCTCGAGTTCCAGATCAATCGCCTTGCCGATGCGCAATTTGCGCAGGCCGCCAACCCCAAGGCGCGCTGCCGCAGCCCTGGTGGCTTCGCCCGCCGGGTCAAGCACCGATGGCCTGAGGGATACCTGAACACGGGCGCGAAAGAGGGGCACCAGAAGAGCTGGAGGTTTGTTAAATCTTGCCAGCTCGATGGTCCCCTTTCGCCACCCCTGGCCAACTTGGAGGAAGCCCCCCTCTAAAGGGCCGTGCCCCAGCTTGAACTTCCCAGTGGAATGGCGGCAAGGAAAGCCGCGTCGGGCCAGCGACTGCTGGTGCAGAGATTTGTGCAAACAGGTGTGCAGGCAGGTGTGCAGGCAGGTTTGCAGGCGAGTGTGGCGATTGGGCTGGCGCTTGGCTGGCTGGGGCTGCCCGCGGCCCTCGCCGCCGAGCCCGTGCCCCTGCGCTGTCGCCTGGGGGATGGGCCCTGGCAAGCCTGCACCATGGTCGTGGAGAGCCCCGGTGAACGCTGGGAAATTCGGGTGGCGGGAAGTCGGATTAGCTTTCGCCACGACGGCAGCGGCACCGTCACGATGAACAATCCGCCAGATGGCCCCCTGAGCAAGCTGCCCAGAGGTAGGGGCTGGATTCCGGTGCAAACCAGCTGGATTGCTGGCCCGGCCCTCTGTTGGAACGGGGTTTGCGCCCAGGGCGACATTCCCCTCGATTGAGCTGGCTTCCCTCCTCAGGGCGGTGTAACCCCCTCCAGCAGCAATGCTTCGATGGCTGGGCGATTGAGTTGGAAACCCAGAAACACCAACTCCAGCCCTGGTAATCGGCCCGGCTGAACGGCCTGGGAGCCTTGGGCCCCAGCTTCATACCAGCACTCCAGGCGGGCGCCCACGGCCTGGATCTGCAGGGGACGGGCCTTGCCGGGGCTCCACAGCAGGCCCTTGACCCTGATCAGTCCAGGCTGGAGCAGCAGGTGGTGCAACTTTTCCTCCAGGGCCGGGCGCTCAAATATTCCGCCTAGCTGCAGGGCCACCGATTCAATTGCAACATGAGTGTGGTCGTGCTCATGCTCGTGGGTGTCGCCCCCGTGGCTGTGGTCGTGGCCCTCTCCAGCTGCTGGGCTGCTGGCCCTGGCCATGCCCAAAACCAGTTCGGGAGACACCTCCCCCCGCCCCATCGGAACCACGGCAGCGCCGGGGCGGAGACGGGGGGCCAGCTGCCGTTCCACCCCCTCAAGGGCGTCCTTGGAGAGACAGTCCGCCCTACTTATCAAGACCAGATCGGCCGCTTCCAGCTGTTCGCCAAAGAGTTCATCGATATCACTGGCGTGGTCCAGGCTGGGATCGGAGAGGCGCTGGGCCTCCAGGGCGGCCGGGTTGGCCACCACCGCACCAGCGGCCAGGGCCTCGCCGTCGACGACGGCCACCACCCCGTTGAGCCTGATTCGGGTACGGATCTCGGGCCAATTCAGGGCCGCGATCAGGGGTTCTGGCAGGGCTAGACCACTGGTTTCCACCACGATGCCGTCAAGGCTGTCAGCCCGCTCGAGCAGCCGTTCCATGGTGGGGAGGAACTCGTCTTGAACCGTGCAGCACAGGCAGCCGTTGGCCAGTTCCACCAGCCTGGAATCGAGCTCCTCCTCAGGACAAAAGCCACAGCTGCGCAGGAGGGCCCCATCGATGCCCACCTCCCCGAACTCATTGACCAGCACGGCCAGCCGCTGGCCGCCATGGAGAAGCAGATGGCGCAGCAGGGTTGTTTTGCCAGCGCCCAAAAAGCCAGTCACCACGGTGACGGGAAGGCGTTTTGTTAAGGCCTGCATCTCAGCCTGCCCAGGCTGAGAAAGCCCAGGTGGTTCCGCAGGCAGCCAGGGCCAGGGCCAGCCAACGCAAATTTGCCGGCGAGAGGCGCTTGGCGATCGGGCGCAGCAACCAGAGGGCAACCAGCAGCAGGCTTCCCTGGCTGAGCAGCAGTCCGGCCCCATAGGCAGCCACCGGCATGGTTGACCAGCCGAACACCGGCACACTCAGCACGTAGCCATGCAGAGCCATTGCAGGCAAAAGCAACACCGGGGGCAGGCGGCGCAATAGCACCAGGGCCTCCAAAACCAGGGTGCAGGCCACCAGCACCTCGGCCCCCGGCAGGCCAGGCCAGGCCAGGCCTGCTGCCCCACCAAGCAAACCAACCAGCAGCAAACCCAGGGCCCAGCCCCAACGACGCTGCAGAGCCACCAGGGAGAGTGCCAGCAGGAAAACCAGGTGATCTGGGCCCAGCAGGGGGTGGGCCAGCCCGCTGATCACGCCGTTGCTCCAGGTGGGCTTCATCTGGCCGAGATCGGCGAAGTGGTGGGCCAGGGCAGGCGAGCTGAACAGCAGCGGCAAGGCCACCAGGGCTGCTGCCAGCCAAAGGGAAGGCCTGAAAAGTGAGTGACTGAAAAGTGAAGGGCTGCGCCCTGGGGCGCTCAGGCCGGAGGGCTGGTGCGTGGAAACTTTCATGGAGCCGGTCCGCGCCGTAGGAAGAACAAAACCGGCGGGCGTTCTGACTGGACGGTCCGGGGACACGCCTTCACAGCTGCGGGACAGTGCCGGATTCACACCGGACTTTCCCCCTTACCTCCGGTGGCTGTTCCCCACCGGAACCGGAGTGCTGATGCTATCTGGCTTCCTCCCTAGCGGCAGGCCAGGCTCTCTCTGGTGGCCACTCCGGAGACTGGATTGGTCCCGGCCGCTCGCAGGCAGAGGGCCTTCTTCTCCGGCATATCGAGCACGGCGTCGGTGAAATCCGCCCCTTCGATCGCAGCTCCTTTGAAATGGCTCTGCAGCATCATCGCGTTGCGCAGCAGCGCTCCGCGCAGATCCGCATCTTCAAAGTGGCTGGCGAAGGCGACGCTGTCATCGAGGTTTGCCTGCTGCAGATCGGCGCCGCGCAGGTCGCTGTTGTTGAAAACAGCGCCGCGCAGGTCGCTGTCACTGAAATCAAAGCCAGCCAGGGATGCCTTGAGAAATTCAGCTTGCTGCAGGTTGCGGCCATGCATGTTGGGCTGAAGATCCTGAAGCGATCTTTGGCTGCGCAGCTCAGGAGCCGTGATGGCCCAGGCAGGCGACAGCACCAGCAGCCAGGCCATCACGGTGGCGAGGGCTGTCAAAAGGGGGGCCATGGGCGGGCTATTAGGCTGACACCTCAAGTTATGTCAACCATGGCCATGGCCCTGCGGGTGGTGGTTCCACCCCACCCCCTGATCGGCCACTGGCTGGCCGTGCTCCGGGACCGCCACACCCCTGGGCCGCTGTACGCGAGCGCCACCACCGAACTCGGACGCTGGCTCAGCTACGAAGCCCTCAGGGACTGGCTGCCCCATCGTTCTATTCAGGTGGACTCCCCCCTGGCCGCCACCGAGGCAGAGATCGTCGATGGGGACGTGCCCCTGCTGGCCCTTCCCCTGCTCACCGCAGGCCTAGGGCTCTGGCAGGGGGCCCAAGCGGTGATTCCAAGCGCCCAGGTGCGGCATCTAGGGCTGCAGCAGCAGGGAATCAGGGGCCTGGACAGGCCAATCCCCCCCCGCTCCGGGGTGCTGGTTTTCTGCGCAACCGTGGCCACGGGAGAAAGCTTGAACCAGGTGCTGGATCGCCTGGCCGAGCTTGGGGTGCGTGGGGATCGGCTTCGGGTTGTCACCGCCCTGGCCTCCGGGCCTGGCCTGCAGTTGGTGGGCGAACGCCACGGCGATCTCACCATTTACACCGCTGGTATCGATCCCGAATTAGACGGGGACCGCCAGATTGTCCCCGGCATTGGCGCTGTGGCCGAGCGTCTTTTCGCCGGCCCGCTGCTCGAAATGGCTGTCCCTACTGCCTAGGCTGGCCTTAATCAAGATCAGGATGATGGGTGATCAGAGCGGCAAAACCAATTCGGGAGCCAACGGTTCGATGCTGAGCCTGCTGGCCGGCGCCGCACTCGGTGCTGCCGGGCTGGCCTGGTGGTTGCTGGCCGAGGCAGAGCAGCGGCGGCAGGGCAAGCGCCAGGCCAGGCGCCAGAGCCCCAACCCGCCGCCCCAGCCCGCCGCCCTGGAAGCACCTCCAGACCGGGAGCTCCATGACCGGGTGCATGAGCTAAACCAGGCGATCGAGGATGTGCGCCGCCAGTTGGAAACCATGAATACCCGGGGCTGAAAGCCGGCCTGGTTTGGTCCGGTCGGTAGGTTTTCTGAAGCCGACCCACTGCCATGCTCCGCTCCGCCGCGATTACCCAGGGGATCCAGCGCTCTCCCAACCGGGCCATGCTGCGTGCAGTGGGCTTTGGTGATGGCGATTTCAACAAGCCGATCATCGGCATCGCCAACGCTTACAGCACAATCACGCCCTGCAACCTGGGCCTCAACGACCTGGCTCACCGGGCCGAAGCGGCCGCCCATGCCGCCGGGGCCATGCCCCAGATGTTCGGCACGATCACGGTGAGCGATGGCATCTCGATGGGCACCGAGGGAATGAAGTATTCCCTGGTGAGCCGGGAGGTGATCGCCGACTCGATCGAAACCGCCTGCAACGCCCAAAGCATGGATGGCTTGCTGGCAATCGGCGGCTGTGACAAGAACATGCCCGGCGCCATGCTGGCCATGGCACGCATGGACATCCCGTCGATATTTGTGTATGGCGGCACGATCAAGCCGGGCAAGCTCGGCGCCTGCGACCTCACCGTAGTGAGTGCCTTTGAAGCGGTAGGCCAGTACAGCGGCGGCCGCATCGACGAGCAGGAGCTCACTGCGATCGAGAAAAATGCCTGCCCCGGCGCCGGCAGCTGCGGTGGCATGTTTACGGCCAACACGATGAGCGCGGCGTTCGAGGCGATGGGCCTGAGCCTCCCCTACAGCTCCACCATGGCGGCTGAGGATCCGGAGAAGGCCGATTCCGCCGCCCGCAGCGCCGAGGTCCTGGCCGAGGCGATCCAAGCCCACATCTGCCCCCGGGATCTGATGACCCGCCAGGCCTTTGAAAATGCCATAACCGTGATCATGGCGGTGGGCGGCTCCACCAATTCGGTGCTGCACCTGCTGGCGGCGGCCCGCACGGCCGGAGTCGAACTGAAGATCGACGACTTTGAGACGATCCGCCAGCGGGTACCGGTGATCTGCGACCTCAAACCAAGTGGCCGCTATGTGACCGTGGATCTGCACCAGGCCGGCGGTATCCCCCAGGTGATGAAGCTGTTGCTCGATGCGGGTCTGCTGCACGGGGATTGCCGCACGATCGAAGGCAAGTCCCTCCAGGAGGTGCTGGCCGATGTGCCGGCTGAGCCGCCAGCCGGCCAGGACGTGATCCGGCCCCTGAGCAATCCCCTCTATGCCAAGGGCCACCTGGCAATTCTCAAGGGCAACCTGGCCACCGAGGGTGCTGTGGCCAAGATCAGCGGTGTTAAAAATCCGGTCATCACTGGCCCGGCTCGGGTATTTGAGAGCGAGGAAACCTGCCTTGCCGCCATCCTCGACAAGCAGATCAAGCCCGGTGATGTGGTGGTGGTGCGCCAGGAGGGTCCGGTGGGCGGCCCTGGCATGCGGGAAATGCTCAGCCCCACCGCTGCAATCGTGGGCCAGGGGCTGCTCGATTCTGTGGCGCTGATCACCGATGGACGCTTCTCCGGTGGCTCCTTCGGCCTGGTGGTGGGCCATGTGGCTCCCGAAGCCGCCGTGGGCGGCACCATCGCCCTGGTGGAGGAAGGCGACAGCATCACCGTGGATGCCAACCAGCTACTGATCCAGCTGATCGTGGACGATACCGAGCTGGCCCGTCGCCGCTCCAGCTGGGTCCAGCCCGAACCGCGCTACAGGACCGGGGTGCTGGGTAAGTACGCCCGTCAGGTGAGCAGCAGCAGCCTGGGGGCAGTCACAGACCAGGCATAAAGGCCAGCTGGGCCCTGAGACGTCGGGCCAGGCTTTCCAGCGGGGCCCCATCCTGGGGCCGCTCACAGCGCAATCCCGTGCCAGCTTCCATCCACACCGGGTGACTGCCATGCCAGAGCAGGGGGCGCTCGGGATCGTTGCTCCAGGCCAGGGTGAGGTTCAGGTCTTTGCCGCTGGGATAAATCTCCAGCTCAAGATCCTGCTCAGCGCAGCGCACACCGTCAAGGTTGCGGGCCTCCAGGCGCAGTATGAATTCCTGCTCAGCCGACTGGTCTGAGAGGGGAAGAACCGCATGTCTCAGGGGTTTGCGGCAAAGATCGGCTGCCGCTGCCACCAGCTGGGGCAGGTTGGCGGCAAGGGGCTCAGGCAAAGCCACGGATTGCATGCAATTCGAGATGGATCTCGCCGGCTCGAAAACCCGTATTCGGCCCCCCATCATCGGCGAAACGGGAATGCAGCACCTGCAGCCGGGTGATGCGGCTCGGATCGAAGCGCAACGGTAAACCCACGGGTTTGGCCCGCACCGAAGGCCGCAGATCGGCGAAGGGAATCCGAATCACGCTGGAGCCAGGGGCCTGCGTACCGAACTCAAACACCCAACGCAGCCCTCCTGGGATCAGGTTGGTCAATCCCGCCAGACCATCGGCGCAGGCCACGGCGAGCTTGAAACGCCGCCCCTCACCGACCAAATCCAGCTCCAGGCCAAGGCAGGCAGAAAGATCAAGCGGGGGGGAAAACAGGGGGGATCGGCAGCTGATGAAGCCACCCCCCGCCTCGATCACGGTGCCCTCAAACACAAGTCCCCCAGGACCTATGCGGCAGCTTCCCTGGCTGCGCCCTCCCATCACCGTGTCATTGAGGGCATGCCATCCGCTAAAGCCATCCCCGCTGGCGATGGTTATCACGGCTCCAGGCCCGCAGCCGCTGCCCGATCAGCCAGGATCAGCACTTCGCCGCTGGGGCGCACGAGCTTTGCGGGGGTGCGCTCCGGGGCCTCCAGGGGATCGAGCAAACGCCTGAGCGCCTCCACCTTGCCGCTGCCGCTCACTAGGAATATCACCTGCCGAGCCGCAGAGAGGGTCGGTGCGGTGAGGGTTACCCGCGGCAGACCCTTGCCCTCCCCGAGGGTCACATAGCGATCCACCACGCTGGGAGCGGCTGTTCCCGGAAACAAAGAAGCTGTGTGGCCATCGTCGCCGAGGCCCAGGAGCACCAAATCCAGGGCTGGCGGCTCGCCCCCACAGAGATGGTGCAGCAGCTCTGCGTAGGCCTGGACGCCCTGCTCCGGGGTTGGCAGGTCAGTTGGCACAGCATGCAGGCAGGCATGGCTGCCGGGTTCGGCGGCCATCAGGGTTTCTCGCACCATGCGGGCGTTGCTGGAGGGATCGTCCGCTGGAACCCAGCGCTCATCGCCCAACAGCACATCCACCCGCCCCCAGGGCAGATGCTGCTGGGCGAGATGGCAATAGGCAGCTCGGGGGGTACCACCCCCCGCCAGGGCGATCTGGGCCCGATCCCGCTGCGCCAACACCAAATCCAGCGCCGAGCCGATCGTCTGGGCCGTGCGACGGGCCAGATCTTCAGCCGAGTCGGCCACCACCACCCGGTAGCTCGGTGGCGGGGCGGGCGAGGAGGTCATGGGCAAAAGGGCAAGGGGGGATGGGAAGCGGTGATTCAGTCAAGCCATTCGGTGTGGAAGCTGCCGGACTTGTCGGTCCGCTCATAGGTGTGGGAGCCGAAGCAGTCGCGCATCGCCTGCACCAGGTTCTGGGGGAGGCGGCCGCTGCGGTAGCTGTCGATGTAGTCGAGGGTGCTACTCAGGCAGGGCACGGGGATGCCTGCCAGGGCCGCACCGGCCACCACCTGGCGCAGGCCGGGCAGTCGCCTGTTGATTTGCTCGGCAAACCAGGGATCAAGCACAAGGTTCGCCAGGGTGGGGTTGGCGCTGTAGGCATTTTGAATGCGTTGCAGCAATCGGGCCCGAATGATGCAACCTCCCTTCCAGATCTGGCCGATCGCCGAGAAATTGAGGTTGTAATCGTGCAGCTTTGAAGCTTCCTGCAGCAGGGCCATGCCCTGGCCGTAGCTGACTATGCAGGCAGCGATGCAGGCATCGCGCAGGGGGGCCATACCATCGGCCGGCTCACCGAGGGAAAAGGAATGGGCTGGGGGCGCGGGCAGCAGGGCTCCAGCCGCCAGCCGTTCGGGGCGCAGGGAGCTCAACACCCTGGCATTGAGAGCTGCGTAGATCGTCGGTACGGGCACCCCCATCTCCAGGGCGCTGACCACGGTCCAAAGGCCCGTGCCTTTCTGGCCGGCCGCATCCACGATCGCCTCGACCAGATCGGCGCCGGTCTCCGGATCTTTGGTGCGCAGGCACACTTCGGTGATCTCCACCAGGAAGGAGGCGAGTTCTTCGGTCTCATTCCAGCCAGCCAACACATCGGCCATCTGGTCGCCGTTCATGCCGGCGATCCGCTTCATCAAGTCGTAGGCCTCAGCCAGGATCTGCTCGATGGCGTATTCGATGCCGTTGTGAACGGTCTTGACGAAATGGCCGGCACCGCCGGGGCCGATGTAGGTGACACAGGGCCCATCACTAACCTGGGCGGCCATCTTGCGCACCAGGGGTTCAATGGCGTCGTAGGCGGCCTTGGTGCCTCCGGGCATCATGCTTGGCCCTTCCAGGGCCCCTTTGGCTCCGCCGGATACACCCATGCCGATGTAGCCGAAGCTTTTGCGTTCCAGCTCCGCCACCCGACGATCCGTATCGGCATAGAGGGAATTGCCCCCGTCGATCAGCAGGTCCCCTTCCTCCAGGAAGGGGGAGATCGCATCAATGGTGTCGTCAACGGGCTGGCCGGCCTTGACCATCATCAGGATCCGCCGCGGGCGCTCCAGTGCCCCCACGAAATCCTGAAGGGTCGCTGCGCCGACGATGTCCTTGCCGGCACCTCGACCAGCCAGGAACTCTTCCGTTTTGGCGTAGGTGCGGTTGTAGACGACCGAGGAGTAACCGTTGCGCTCGGCATTGAGCACCAGGTTTTCACCCATTACCCCGAGCCCGATCAGGCCGAAATGCGCCTTGCCCATGGCTGAAACTGAAACCGTTTGCGCCTCAGTGTGGCTAGGGGCGGCCTGGGGCCTGATGTTCCGTCACAACTTGGTGGCAACCTTGTCAGCAACCCCTGGCATGGGCCCGGAACGGCTTACAGGGATTGGGCCCTAGATGACGGTGCCATCGGCAATTGAGCCATTTTTCTCAACCACCACGATGCCGTTGCGGATGTAGAAGCTGTGCTCCGGCCGATCGGCCTCCTCCAGGTGGTCCTTGTTGACGATCGTCACGTTGTTGCCGATGCGCACGTTCTTGTCGAGGATGGCCCGCTTCACCGTGGTGCCCTTGCCCACCCCCACGGGTATCCCTCCCTGTTGACGCAGGGCGAGCCGTTGCTCGGCGGATTCGAAATAGTCCGCTCCCAGCAACAGGGTGTCTTGAAGCACCACCTCCTCCTCAACCCGGGAGCGAACGCCCAGCACGCAGTGGTGGATGCTGCAGGCCTTCAGCAGGGAACCCTCGCCGATGATCGAGGCAGTTACTTGGGCGTCCTGGAGCTTGCTGGGTGGTAGGTAGCGGGGGCGTGTATAGATCGGGAACTGCTCATCGTAAAAGGAAAATGCAGGGTTGGGCTGGTCGGTGAGGGCAAGATTGGCCTCATAAAAGGCACCGATAGTACCAATATCTTCCCAGTAGTCATCAAACAAGTAGCTCTGGAGCCGGTCACCACGCTTTAACGAAGCCGGAATAATTTCCTTGCCAAAATCCGTCGAGGAAGGATGATTATTCAACAGATCAAACATCGTCTCGCGGCTGAACACATAAATACCCATCGAGGCCAGATAGGGCCGCTTGAGTGCCTCCTCGGCGGAGAGGCCCAGGGCCTGGGTATCGACTCGCATCTGGGCCAGATCTTCACCCTTTGGCTTTTCCCTGAATTCCTGGATGCGTCCATCAGCGCTGGTGCGCATCAACCCGAATCCTTCTGCCTGGGCGGCATCCACTGGCAAGGCGCCCACGGTCAGCTGGGCGCCGGTATCTATGTGGTGCTGGACGAAGCGGCCGTAGTCCATCCGGTAGAGCTGATCCCCAGAGAGGATCAGGTAGTGGTCCACGTCCCATTCATGGAAGAGGGACTGGTACTTCCTGACGGCATCGGCGGTGCCTTCAAACCAGCTGGGGCTATCCGGGGTTTGTTGGGCCGCCAGCACTTCTACAAACCCCTGGCCAAACCCGGCCGAAAGGTTGTAGCTCATCGTCAGGTGACGGTTGAGCGAGGCGCTGTTGAACTGGGTTAACACATAAATTTTATTAATTTCTGAGTTAATGCAATTGCTGATGGGAATATCGATCAGTCGATACTTACCTGCCAGCGGCACGGCTGGCTTGGCGCGCATTTTGGTGAGCGGAAAGAGGCGGGTTCCAGCGCCGCCACCGAGAATGATCGCCAGTACACGCTTCATAAACCTTGCTGCCGGCGGGTCTTGGGGCTGACCGTACTGGAGCAGCTGGCCCGAGGGCGAGCCTTTTGGTCAGCGGTGGCACGAACTGTTGCAGAGGCGACCGAACCGGCCAAGCCGGCAGGGGAAATCACCCAGCTCAGGCCTCGGGGGGATGGTCATTGAGCTCAAAGAGCTCGCGCAGCACCCGCATCGCACTGTGCCGTTGCTGGCGCGGCTGGGGCGCCCGCAGGTTGGTCACGGGGGTATGGAGGATCTTGTTGATGATTCCCTTGCTCAAAGCCTCCACCACTTTGCGTTCCCGAACCGAGAGGTCTGGGCCCATGCGGCTCAGGGCTTTCTGAAGTTCCTGCTCGCGGATGTCCTCCAGCTGGCGTCTGAGCCGGTTCACAACGGGCACCGCCTCCAGGCCATCCCACCATTCCAGAAACAGCTTGGCCTCCTGCTCCAGCAGTACCTCTGCTTCAGCGGCCATCTCCCTGCGGGCTTCCTGGTTGCGGTTAACAACCTCCTGCAGATCATCCACGTCAAAGGACTGGACGCCCGCCAGTGCCGAGGTGTCAGCAGCGATGTTGCGGGGCACACCGATGTCGATCAGCATCAAGCTGGATCGTCTATTCAGGGCGCCAAGCCTGGCCGCCGAGATGATCGGGTTTTCCGCCGCGGTGCTTGTGAACACCAGTGAACAGGTGCTCAGGCAGTGATCCAGGTCATCGAGGGGCCGGCACTGAACAGGTAGGGCCGGGAGATCAGCGGCCAGTAGCTCTGCCCTGGCGACCGTGCGGTTTAGTAAAACCACCCCTCGGCAACCCTTGGCCTGGAGGTGCTGGAGCAACAGGCGAGCCATCCGGCCAGCTCCCACCACCGCCACCTGCTCCTGGTCCAGGGGCACAAGTTCATCGATGCCGCGGGCCTGGCCAAGCTTGAGTTGGGCAAGTTCCACCGCTGCGGAGCTGATCGACACCGCTCCGGTGCCCAGATTTGTTTCCGTGCGCACCCTTTTGCCACTGCTAACCGCCTGATTCAGCAGGCGATTGAGAATGGGGCCAACGGAATGGTGCTCCTGGCCCAGGCGCACCATCTTCTTTACCTGGGCAAGGATCTGGCCTTCACCCAGCACGAGGGAGTCCAGTCCCGCCGAGACCCGCAAAAGGTGGGCGATCGCCTCCTCGTGATGGAAGGTGAAGAGGTGGGGAACAAGCTGGTCAACGGCCAGGCCCGAGTGCTGGCTCAGGAACGAACCGATCGAGGCGATGCCCTGCTCAGGGTTCCTGAGCAGGGTGTAGATCTCTAGCCGGTTGCAGGTGCTGAGGATTGAGGCCTCAAGCACCTGGTCGTCAGCCTTGAGCAGTTGGAGCGAAGCCTCCATGCTCTGCTCCGGGATGCTGAGGCGCTCCCGGATCTCCACTGGGGCCGTGCGATGACTGAGGCCTACGACGGCAATGTGCATGGAGGCTGGCGGCTGTGCTCGGTTGGCGTAGGTGTCAGCTCAGGGCGATGTTTGTGGCACCTGGCTTGATGTGGATGGTGTTGGTGAAGCGGGCGGAGTTATCGAGGGTGCTGATCACCAGGGAGCTGGTGCGGGTGCAGTCCTTCTCAAACTTAACGCCATGGAAGAGCAGGCCGTCAGTGATGCCACTTCCGGCAAACACGACGTTTTCCCCGGAAGCCAGTTCCTCGGCTTCATAGATTTTATCGACATCGGTGATCCCCATTTCATTGAGGCGGGCGATATTGCCCTCCTTGGTGTAATCGGCCCATTCAGAGGTTTGGGCGATGGCGGGGTCATAGACCAGCTGACCCTGGAAGTGGCCACCGAGGGCACGCATGGCCGCCGCAGAAATTACGCCTTCGGGAGCTGCCCCAATGCCCATCAGGCAGTGGGTACCGGTGCCGGCGAAGCCACAGGCAATGGCGGCCTGTACGTCCCCATCGGAGATCGGCTGCACCCGGGCACCGGTGGACCTGATCTCGGCAATCAGGTCCTTGTGGCGGGCCCTTTCCATCACAACGATCGTGAGCTCGCTGGCGGCCAGACCGAGGCACTGGCTGAGGATGGCGATGTTCTCAGTAGCAGACTTGCGGATATCAACTTTGCCCTTGGCTGCCGGCGGAGCAGCCAATTTCTTCATGTAAAAGTCAGGGGCATTGAAAAGCCCACCCCGGTCGGAGGCCGCCAGCACAGCCATTGATCCCCGCTGGCTGTTGGCGCAGAGATTGGTGCCCTCACAGGGATCCACCGCGAAGTCGACCCCAGGGCCGGTGCCGCTGCCGACCTCCTCACCGATATAGAGCATGGGAGCCTCATCGCGCTCTCCCTCGCCGATGACGATGCGGCCCTGCATTTGGATCTGGCCCATGCGCGTACGCATGGCCTCCACAGCAGCAGCATCAGCTTCATCTTTCTTGCCCAAGCCGGTCAGTTCGGCTGAGGCGATGGCGGCTTGCTCAACGACCTCGAGAATTTCCTGGATGAGGGTGCGATCCACGGTGATCCGGCAGGGGAATGGGCTTCAGGGAGTGGCTAGGGCCAGGCAGGAGAGGGGAGCAGAGTCCTGCTGCTGCCGGGCCTTTCAGTCTTGAAGCGGCCGCAACTGTATCAGTGCCGATGGCCCTCCCAGCAACTACCTACAATCAAACCCGCCGCCCAGTCACCCCAGCATGAGCACCAAGCCCCTGGTGATCTCTCCATCGATCCTCTCCGCCGATTTCTCCCGTCTTGGCGAAGACGTGCGTGCCGTCGACGAGGCAGGCGCTGACTGGATTCACGTTGACGTAATGGACGGCCGCTTCGTGCCCAACATCACGATCGGTCCCCTGATCGTGAAGGCCCTGCGACCGGTTACGAGCAAGACCCTCGACGTGCACCTGATGATCGTGGAGCCGGAGAACTACGTCGCCGACTTCGCCAATGCGGGCGCCGACATCATTTCGGTGCAGGTGGAAGCATGTCCCCACCTCCACCGCAATCTGGCCCAGATC
The DNA here is from genome assembly GCA_025127975.1 of Synechococcus sp. CS-1331. Classification (GTDB taxonomy): domain Bacteria; phylum Cyanobacteriota; class Cyanobacteriia; order PCC-6307; family Cyanobiaceae; genus Cyanobium_A. Next base: position 101,104 of record JAHLYQ010000038.1, read on the forward strand.
AAGGATCTCGGCAAACTGGCCGGGGCCGTGCTCAACCCCAGCACACCCCTGGACAGCCTCGAGTATTGCCTGGAGCTCTGCGATCTGGTGTTGATCATGAGCGTCAACCCGGGTTTTGGCGGTCAGAGCTTCATCGATAACCAGGTTCAGAAAATCCGCTCCCTACGCCGGATGTGCGATGAACGGGGTCTGGACCCCTGGATCGAGGTGGATGGGGGCATCAAGGCGGAAAATGCCTGGAAGGTGATCGAGGCCGGAGCCAACGCGATCGTGAGCGGTTCGGGGATCTTCAACCAGCCGGACTATGGGGCCGCTATCACCGGCATTCGCAACAGCAAGCGCCCCAGCGCCGTAGTGGCATAGGAGGCATGGCTGCTAGCTAAGAGCTCGTAGCTAGCGGCTCTTAGCTGTCAAAAAACCATCCGTAGCTGTGCAGACCGATACCCAATAGGTTGACGCCGATATAGCAAACCGCAATCACCACCAAGCCTGCCGCTGCAACAAGCGCAGGCTTGCGGCCCTGCCAGCCGCGAATCAGGCGGGTGTGGAGGTAGGCCGCGTATACGAGCCAGCAAATAAGGGCCCAGGTTTCCTTGGGATCCCAGCTCCACCAGCTACCCCATGCCTCATTTGCCCACACCGCCCCACTTACCAACCCAACTGAAAGCAACAGGAACCCCACGGTGATAGTGCGGTAACTGAGGGAATCAAGTTGCTCTACTACCGGCATGGCCACACTGCTTAGCTGGAGTGGGGCCACCCCAGAACCACTGCCGTCGGCTGCTGTGACCAGCGTGGCCTGGCGATAGCCACCGCTGCCAATGGAACTGCTGCGCAGCTCGAGACTGTTGCCACGATCTGTGAAAAGCACCGCCAGCGACAACAGGGATCCCACCAGCAAAGCCGCGTAGCTGACCATGATCACGCTGACGTGCATGACCAGCCAGCTAGAGCGCAGCGCCGGCACCAAGGGAGAGGCCTCCTGCAGCCGATCCGGCAGGGCAAAACTGGCAAAAGCGACACAGCCAAGGGCCATCGGGGTCGCTGCGGCAGGCACCAAAGGGGAAGGCCAGTTCCGCTCCACAAGCAGCTGGGTCAGGGTGCAGGCCCAGGCCAGAAAACAGAGGGACTCATAGAGGTTGCTGATCGGGAAATGGCCCGAATCCCACCAACGCAGCACCAGCTGGGCCGTCAAGCAGAGGTTGGCGGCAGCCACGAGCAGGCGGACTGCCTTGCTGGAGTGGCCTCCACTCAAGGCCCAGAAGGCCAGGGGCAACACCAACAGCAACAGGGCAAAGGCTGTAAGGCCCAGGGCAATGACAGGATCCGCCAAGTTTAAGGAGAACAGCGTAACAACAGCTTAATCGAAACCAGGACCAGTCAGAGGCGTTTAGCTCATAAAATAGTTAAAAAAAGATGCGATGTTGCATGCTGCCTAACAGGGTCACGGTGAGGGGTTAGGTATCAAGCGGGGAGCAGGGTCACAAAACCTGCGGACAACGAGTCGAGACTTTAATGCCTATCGACTGGAGCGATATAAGATAAATGAACCCGTGCCCAGCCCCAATAAAACCGGGGACCATGCAGCAACAAATGGGGGCAAAAAGCCATTAACACCGATCATACTAAAGATATAGGCGCCAAGGTAATAGACAAAAAGGAAAATCACCGTCATGCCAAAGCCCTTGCTGCTGCTCTGCCGAGAAGTTGGCCGGCTGCCAAGGGTGGAGCCCAGCAAGCCAAAAACGAGACAGACGGCGGGAAAAGAAAATTTCTCCTGGATTCGCACCTGAAATTTGCGAGCCCGCTTTGCCTGTCCAGACTCCCTGAGCAGGCGCTCCGCAGTCATTGCTTGACCGACGGTGAGGGTATTGGAGAAAACATCAAAGTCCTTAGGTAGCTTCGCGGCCTGGATAGGCTCCATGCCGAGTTTAAAAACATATTTCTCAAAGGCTCCTGTGGTCAACTGCTTATCCTTACCCGAGGGCAACACTGATATAACTCCATCCCTGAATTCCCAGCTGCCTTCGCTCTCAAGCCAACTTCCCGATTGGGCCTGGAGCAGAATTTGGCGATTGGTATCGGCAAAATCTAGAACGGTAATCCCGAACATGTTTCCTTCCTTGTACTCACGAGCAGCAAAAAAAGTTGTAAGCCCCCTAGAGACAGGGGCCTCTCCATTTTTTATCTCTCCAAACTTAGAATAAGTGATATTTTCAGCAGACTGGCCAATGACAGCCCTACCCAGGGAGCGGTCCAGCAGGGCCTTGGACTGGTACATAGTATTGGGAACAACCCACTCATTAAATGTCAAGGTCAAAAGCATCATTACTAATGCCAACGAAACCCCGGGCATGACCATGCGCCATTCCGATACCCCAACACTTCGCAAAGCGGTGAGCTCACTTGTTGAGGCTAGTTTTCCATAGCTAAGCAGGGCAGCCATTAATGTGGCCATCGGAAAAGAAATAACCATAAAAGACGGAAGCTGGAGCAAAAGTATCTTTACGACATCACTAAGCGGAACTGAGGTTTCCGAAATCCGACGTAGAATATCAAAAACAGCGCCCACCGAGAAACTTACGGCAGTGAACGCGCCGATACCAAACAATAGGGGAGGGATAAGTTCGGAAAGAATCCATCGATCCAATAGGGGGAACCTTGCCCATTGACGGCTGAATATGTTTTGAATTTTCAAATTTTAAAATCCTCACCGAGGTAGTGGCGGCGCACGAGGGGATCAGCCGCGATGGATTGGGATGTGCCGGATGCTAATATACGACCCTCAGATAGGATATAGGCACGATCAGTGATCGCCAAGGTTTCTCTGACATTATGATCGGTAATCAGCAATCCCATGCCACGAGAGCGCAACTGCTGAATTAAACTTTGCAGGTCTCCAACAGCAATCGGATCGACCCCAGCGAAGGGTTCATCCAACAGCAGGTAACGCGGGCCCTCCTCCCCGACTGCCAGAGCTCGGGCAACCTCACAGCGTCGGCGCTCGCCACCTGACAATTGATAGCCGAGTCGATTTTGAAACTCGCTCAGATGAAAACCGTCTATCAGTGAGTCGATACGATCCCTTCTCAGGCGGCGTGGAGCTCCGCTTTCCTGCAGGGCTAGATTTAAATTTTCTCGAACGGTTAACTGCCTGAAAACGCTAGGTTCCTGAGGGAGGTAACCGATCCCCAGCTGCGCGCGCCTAGGCATTGGTAGATGGGCGATCGACTTGCCATTCATCAAGACCTTGCCACTATCAGGCCGCAGCAAACCCGTAACTAACCCGAAGGTGGTGGTTTTACCGGCTCCGTTGGGACCAAGCAGGCCAACCACCTCTCCCTGCTCAAAGTTCAGGGAAACATGGTTGACAAGGCAACGCTTACCAATGGCTAGCACCACATCAAGTAACTCTAAACTCATGGGCGTGGGGGCTTTTGTCCATCAAAAGCTCCCATCCCAGCTCCCACCGGTGAATTCAGATAGTAGCGGATAATCACCTGCTGGCCCTCCGCCGGATCGGCGATGATTCTTTCGCGCTCTACCAGGTAAACAATGCGTTCGGCCCGCAGACTATTGCCATTATCCTGGATAATATCAACATCGCCGCTGAGCACAACTCTGCCCTCCTTACTAAAATATTGTGCTTGCCTGGCCGTAGCAACAACTCCCCTATCAGGGTAGAGAATGCGTACGTTGCCGGTGGCAGTAACAACGCCAGTGCTATTATCAGCCTTTTGGAGATCAGATTCGATAGTAACTAACCCAGTAAGTGGTGTTACCTGACGACCCTCTGGGGAAACACTTCCCCTGCTCGGTTCGACTTCCTCGCCAACGCGAACGCCGGAAGTGGTTGGTTGGGTCACAAGAGGCTCGATCTGGGCTGAAACGGGATAGGCAATATGGGCAGAAAGGAATAGGGGTAGGAGAAGCCTAAGCATGGGCCCGGGTATGGGATTCAAAGGGGTCAGATGCACCGAAGGTCGAGTTATTAAGCAAATATGATGATATTTAAGCCTGGATCTTAACTGCCAAATAGGGCAATTCCAGGCCTCGCAGTGGTCGCTGCTGCTGCAGGGCCTGCAAACGCTCACCCACCTGGCGCCGTAGGCTGTCCAGGTCGAGGCCGAGGCCCCCTTCCAGATCCCCCTGGAGGCGGCCGAGCCCCTCGCCCATGAGAATGGTGGCTCCGCGCAGGTTGCCGCGTTCATGGTGCAACTCTGCCACAGCAATCTGCAGGATTCCCTGCAGGAGGGGCCGCATCCTGCCAGAGGTCTCGTGCCAGAGCTCCTCGAGGCCGTCGTGGCAAGCGTACCATTCGCCCCCATTGAAGAGGGCAATGGCGTGTGCCAGCCGAGTGTCGGCCACCAGGGCCTGCTCTTCTGGATCCTGGGGCAGCAGCGGTGGCTCCGGCAGGCTCACCGATCAGCGCTTAGCAGCCTTTTTGGAAGGCAGCTTGCGCAGACGAATCGATTCTGGAGTCACTTCAAGCATCTCATCGGGGCCGATGTACTCGAGGGCTCGCTCCAGGGTCATCTGGATCGGTGCCTGCAGGGTGTCGAGAACCTCCGCACCGGCCGAACGGATGTTGGTCACCTGCTTGGCCTTGCAGACGTTGAGCTCCAGATCAGGGGGGCGGTTGTGTTCACCGACAATCATGCCTTTGTAAACCTTAGTGCCAGGCGTAATGAAGAACTGGCCCCGATCCTCCGCACCCTTGAGGGCATAGAAGGTGGCCGTACCCTCCTCAAAGGCAATCAGAACGCCGTTGCGGCGATTGTCCATGTCGCCCTGCATGGGCCGGTAGTCCAGGAAGGAGTGGCTCATGATTCCCTCACCGCGGGTGGCGCGAATGAACTCGCCGCGGAAGCCGATCAGGCCCCGGGCCGGCACCACAAACTCCAGCTGGGTGCGACCATCGTTGGTATTTTCCATGTTCTGCATCTCGGCCTTGCGGGTGCCGAGTTTTTCAATGCAGCCTCCCACCCCTTCCTCAGGGACATCGAGAACAAGGGTTTCATAGGGCTCCGATGGAGTGCCATCAATGGTGCGGAAAATCACCTGGGGCTGGGAAACCTGAAACTCATAGCCCTCCCGACGCATCGTTTCAATCAAAATGCCGAGGTGCAGCTCACCCCGGCCGCTTACTGACCAGCGATCGGGGGAATCGGTATCTTCAACCCGCAGGGCCACGTTGGTGAGCAGCTCCTTCTGGAGACGATCACGCACCTGGCGACTGGTGACAAATTTGCCTTCCTTGCCGGCAAAGGGAGAATCGTTGATGACGAAGGTCATCTGCAGGGTTGGTTCATCAACCCGGATCAGGGGCAAGGCTTCGGGGTGGTCCGGGCAGGCGATTGTCTCGCCGATATTCACCTCGTCAAAGCCCGCCACGGCAACCAGATCACCAGCTCGGGCCTCTTGGATCTCAACCCGCTGCAGACCGCGGAAGCCCAGTAACTTGCTGATACGGCTGCGCTTGATGCTGCCGTCGTCGCGGATCAATGCAGCTGGCTGGCCCGCCTTGATGGTGCCGTTGTGAATGCGGCCGATCATGATCCTGCCGAGAAAATCGCTGTAATCCAGGGTGGTCACCTGCAGCTGGAGGGGTTTCTCTGGATCCCCAACCGGCGGTGGAACGTGGCGCAAGATGGCATCAAAGAGCGGCTTCATCGTGTCGCTCTCGGTTTTCATGTCGGGCTTGGCATAACCGCCCATGCCACTCCCAAAGAGGTAGGGGAAATCGCATTGGTCGTCGTCAGCGCCAAGCTCAAGGAATAGGTCGAGCACCTTGTCGACGGCAACTTCCGGATCGACCCGGGCCCTATCAATTTTGTTGACAAATACGATCGGACGGAGCCCTTTTTCGAGAGCCTTCTTGAGCACAAAGCGCGTTTGGGGCATGGGCCCCTCATTGGCATCAACGATCAAGAGACAGCCATCGACCATTCCCAAAACCCGCTCCACCTCACCACCGAAATCAGCGTGGCCGGGGGTATCAACGATATTGATCCGTATGCCTTCGTAATCAACAGCGGTATTTTTTGAGAGAATGGTGATTCCCCGTTCCCTTTCCAGGTCGTTGGAATCCATCACACAGGTGGGCACCGCCTCTCCTTCGCGGAAAATGCCCGACTGCCCGAGCAGGGCGTCTACCAGGGTTGTTTTGCCATGGTCAACGTGGGCGATGATCGCAATGTTGCGAATCGGCGTGCCAGTGTGTGCGCCGCTACTCATAGAGTTGAAAGCTTCTTTTAAAAGAAATATTGGCCCCGCCTCCAGATGAGACAAATTTGTGGCCAAGGTTAAACCCTAACCCACCCTGCTCAGACCTGACCTGTCTTGCCTTGTCCTTGTCCTTGCCCTTGCCCCTGACCCAGCCCCCAGCCCCCTGGTCAGCGGGAAAGACGCTGGGCCGGCTCGAACACCTTGAGAGCCTCGGCACTGCCCTCGAATCGCCAGTGCCAGGGCTCATAACTCACCCCCTGGGGGTTGTCCCGCGGAAATGAGAGGGTGAAGTGGTAGCGGGCCCCATGGGCCTGAAGCCAGGCAAAGGCTGCTGTCTGGTCGAAGGAGGGAGCCAGGTTGGTTGCCGGCTCGCTCCCATCGCCCAGGTCCACCGCATAGCCGGTGCTGTGTTCTGAAAAGCCGGGGGGAGCGCTAACCATGGCCCTTTCCCTGGCGCTCTGGCTGCGTTCTGCCTTGACGTCAAAGAACAACTCCTTCTGGAGTCCCACCGGACGGAAAGCACTCAGCACCACCAGACGCACCCCGTCCTGGGCGGCATCGCGCTGCATGGCCAGCAGGGGGCCGGCCGCATCGCGGTGCAGGGCCAACCCAGGGGCCACCGAAGCCAGGTCCGAGTCTGGAAGCTCCGCGTAGGGGAAATGGCCCAACAGGCGACCATCCGGCCCCATCCGGGCGTCGAGGCCACTGACCGGAGGCAAGCCGAGCAGGTCCACCAGAAACCTGGGCCGCAGCAGCAGCAACCCGCCGAGGCAAAGGAGGAGGCTGGCACTGCCGATGCTCAGGCGCAGAAGCCAACGGTTGGTTCGACTCGCCGGTGGGGCTGTCCTGCGGGCGACCGGTATGTCGTCCAGCGCCCGGGGGCGCGCAGCCGAAGAGCGACCGGAACCACTGGGATTGCGAAGGTTCACGCGGCTCCCCCCACTGGCACCGATCAACCGCCCGATCTGAGACGGATCCTAGGTGGGCAGGGCTGGGGGGGCCGCCGACCGACCAAGCAGCAGTGTTAGCTTCAAAGCAACATCCTTCCTGGCGGAGCGGTTTTCCGATGTTGCGTGTGGCAGTGGTGGGTGGCGGCCCCAGTGGTTCCTGTGCGGCTGAAGTGCTGGCCAAGGCCGGGATTCAAACCTGGATCTTTGAGCGCAAGCTCGATAACGCCAAACCCTGTGGGGGCGCCATTCCGCTCTGCATGGTCAGTGAATTTGACCTACCCGAGTCGATTATCGATCGCAAGGTGCGTCACATGAAGATGATTTCCCCCTCAAACCGGGAGGTGGATATCAATCTTGAAAACGAAGATGAATACATCGGCATGTGCCGCCGCGAGGTTCTCGACGCCTACCTGCGTGAACGGGCCTCCCAGCTCGGCGCCCAACTGGTAAACGGTCTGGTGACCAAGATTGAAACCGGCACCAATCGCCAGGGTCCTTACACCCTCACCTACTCCGACTATTCCAGCGGCGAGGCCACTGGCGAGTCGAAAAGCCTGGAGGTGGACCTGATCGTCGGTGCCGATGGCGCCAACAGCCGCGTAGCCAAGGCCATGGATGCTGGCGATTACAACGTGGCGATCGCCTTCCAGGAACGCATCAGGCTGCCTGTGGAGGAAATGAAGTATTACGAAGATCTCGCCGAGATGTACGTGGGTACGGATGTTTCCCCAGATTTTTATGCCTGGGTCTTCCCCAAGTACGACCATGTGGCCGTGGGCACCGGCACCATGCAGCAAAACCAGGGCTTGATCAAAAGCCTCCAGGTAGGCATTCGCGAACGGGCCAAGAAGCGTCTGGTCAACGGCGAGGTGATCAAGGTGGAGGCCCACCCAATCCCCGAACATCCCAGGCCACGGCGGGTTGTGGGGCGCATGGCCCTGGTTGGCGATGCGGCCGGCTACGTGACCAAGAGCTCCGGTGAAGGGATTTATTTTGCCGCTAAGAGCGGTCGCATGTGCGCCGAGCAGATTGTCGAATCCAGCTCTTCTGGTAGCCGGATTCCAACAGAGCAGGACCTCAAAAAATATCTAAAGAAATGGGACCGGAAATACGGAGCCACCTACAAAGTGCTGGAGATTCTCCAAAATATTTTCTATCGCAACGACGCAGCGCGCGAGGCCTTTGTCGAGATGTGCGACGACAAGGATGTGCAACGGCTTACATTCGACAGCTATTTGTATAAGCGTGTTGTGATGATGAATCCCTGGCAACAACTCAAGCTCACCCTCCTCACACTGGGTTCGGTGCTCAGGGGCAATGCCCTGGCGCCCCAGGGCTACAAGCCCGTCAGCAGCGCAGTTCGGGAAGATGCCGAGGTCAACGCCATGTTGGCGGTGAGCAGCATCAAGGGAGGCATCAAGGTGGCTGGCCAAGTGCCCCGGCCAGAGCCGGGCAAGGCAGATCAGGAGCGTGAACCTGTGCTGGCTGCCAAGTAGACAGCCTGCCAGCGCCCCGTCAGCCGCCTATCCGGCTGAAGTCGGCCAGCACCGAGGCCTGATTGCGCAGCACGGCCAACAGATTGAGACGGTTGGTGCGCACGGCCTGATCCTGGGCCATAACCATCACGCTCTGCGGGCCATCGAAAAATGCAGCCAGGGCGTCCGCCCCAGCGGCTAGGCCCCGGGCCAGCTGGCCATAGCGTTCAGGCGAGGCGGCCAGGGCTATCGGTTCAAGGGCGGAGAGAACGGCGAGCATGGCCGACTCACTCTCCTTTTCGAACAGGTCGGCATTGACCACCCCGTCGGCACTGAGCACGGTGGTGCTGAGCTCAGAGTGCTCCGCCAGCCGGGTGGCCCTGGTGACAACCGCCTGAACAGCCGTCAATTCCCCGCTGCGGCGCAACTGCACCAGCAGAGCCACCCGCTGCCGCGCGTCCTCAGGGTCCCCCAGCACCCTTTCCAGGGCCACGGTCTCGCCTGCGGCGGCCTGCACCAGGTCGCCGTCCATGCCGTCCTCCTCCAGCAGGGTCAACAACCTCTGGCGCAGAAATTCAGCCAGATCGTTGGCGAGGGCCTGAGCGTCTACGCCGAGGTGGGGCAGCAGCTGGGCCCAGTGGAGGGCACAACGCTCCAGCAGGGCGTTCAGGTCGAGACGCCAGCCCCTATCCCAGAGAATCTGGAGCAGTCCCTGACCGGCGCGGCGCAGGGCGTAGGGGTCGGAGGAGCCCGTCGGCCGCTCTCCTTTGGCATAGATGCTCAAGAGCAGCTCCAGCCGCTCAGCAAGGGCCAGCACAGCGCCGGCAGGGGAGCTGGGCAGGCCATCCCCTGCTCCCCGGGGCAGGTAGTGCTCCAACACAGCCAGGGCGACGCCACGGGGCTCTCCCTCGGCCAGGAGGTACTTGCCGCCCATAGCGCCCTGCAGTTCCGGGAACTCGCCGACCATCTGGCTCACCAGGTCGTGCTTGCAGAGGTGGGCGGCCCGACGGGCCAGCTCAGGCGAGCCGGCCGGGAGCTCCAGCCGCTGGAGCAGCACATCGGTGCACCACTCCAGCCGTTCGGTGCGCTCCAGCAGGCTGCCGAGTCCTGCGGCGAAGGTGACGCGGGCGAGCTGGTCGCGGCGATCAATACTGGCCACGGCGCGGTCGGCACTGACAAAGAACTCGGCATCGGCAAGGCGGGCCCTCAAGACCCGCTCATTGCCGCGGGCCACGGTGGCCGCTGCCGCGGGCAGGCCATTGCTGATGCAGAGGAAGCGGGGCAGCAGGCTCTGGCGGGCATCTAGGCCGAGGGGGTCGTTGCTGCGCCCCTGGCGATATAGCGGCACATAGCGCTGGTGGGACCGCATGACGGTGCACAGCACCTCGGCGGGGAGGTCGAGGTAGCGCTCAGCAAAGCGGCCTTCCAGCAGGGAGGGCGACTCGACCAGATCGACCAACTCCTCAAACAGGCTGTCGGGCAGATCGGCATCCGCCTGGTGGGCGGCGGCGGCCTGGTCCACGGCCGCCCGGATCAATGCGGCGCGGCGATCCCGATCCACCACGACTCCCGCAGCAGCCATGGCAGGGAAGTAGGCCTGGGCGCTGCCAATCGCTACGGCGGCGCAGTGGAGTCGATGGCCCCGGCTCACCGTGGAGGTGCTGATGGCCGGGTCGCTACCTACCAGGGAGAGCGGTATCGGCAGGTCATCCAGATAGGCCAAAAGCCAGCGGACGGGCCTGGAAAAGCGGATCTCCCCGGCGCCCCAGCGCATGAAACGACGTCCCTGAAGGGCAGCGAGCCAGAGCGGGATCTGCTCTGCCAGCACAGTCGCCGTCGGCAGCCCCGCCGCGATGCAGCGGGCAAAGACAAAGGGACCCTTGGGGGTATCGAGGCTCCGCAACGCCTCGGCAGCCACACCACATCTTCTGGCAAAACCCAGGGCCGCCGCGGTCGGCTGGCCGTCCTTCCAGCCCTGGGCCGAGGGAGGGCCCTTGCGCTCCTCTTCCAGGTCTGGCTGGCGCTCCGGCAGCCCTTCCACCCAGACCACCAGCCGCCGGGGCGTGCTGGTGCAGCGAATTTGGCTGGAACTCAGCCGCAGGCTGGCCAGATCGCGGCCCACCAGTTGCTGGAGCTGGGGCAGGGCCAGCCGGGCAAAATCGGCGGGCATTTCCTCGGTGCCGATTTCGAGCAGGAAGGTCGACAAGGGGCCAGGGCAAACCAGCGCGACTGTATTGAACGCCGTTCGCTAACTTCAGGGTCGTCGAGCGTTGTGCCCAGGACCCGATGCCAGATGTCATGGACGGATCCAGTAGTAGCCAAGCTTCTACCAGCAAGCCCCCGTCAAAGACCCCGTCCAAATTTGAACAGCTCAAGACCAACAGCGGCCACCTGAAGGAGCCGCTGCTCGGGGAACTCGGCAACGAAGCTCCCAATTTCAGTGATGGCGCGATCCAGATCCTGAAATTTCACGGCAGCTACCAGCAGGACAACCGTGACAACCGCCGCAAGGGGGAGGAAAAGGATTGGCAGATGATGTTGCGGCTGCGCAACCCCGGCGGCCGGGTTCCAGGCGGGCTCTATCTGGCAATCGACGAGCTGGCCGACAGGCTCGGCAATGGCACCCTGCGGGCCACCACTCGCCAGGCCTTCCAGATGCACGGCGTCCACAAGGAAAACCTCAAGGAGGTGATCGGCACGATCGTGCGCCAACTCGGCTCCACCCTCTCGGCCTGTGGGGACATCAACCGCAATGTGATGGCCCCGGCCGCACCCTTTGAGAAAGGTGCCTATCCGGCCGCCCGCCAGCTGGCCGATGACATCGCCGACCTGCTGACCCCCCAGGCAGCCGAAGGCTCTTACCTCGACATCTGGGTGGACGGCGAGCTCAGTTACCGGATCAAGCCCAGCAACAGCGTAAAAACAGTCAGGGCCCGGCAGCTGGAGGGCGGAGTTTTCAGCGGCGACAGCAGCGAACCTCTCTATGGGGCCACCTATCTGCCGCGCAAATTCAAAGTGGCCGTCACCGTTCCCGGGGACAACTCGGTCGACCTGCTCACCCAGGACATCGGCCTGGTGCTGTTCTGCGATCCCCAAGGCAGAGCCAAGGGCTGCAACGTCTACGTGGGCGGTGGCATGGGCCGCACCCACAACAAGGAGGAAACCTTCGCCCGCACGGCCGACCCCCTCGGCTACGTAGCCAGCGAACACCTGCTGGATCTGGTGCAGTCGATCCTGGCCCTGCAGCGCGACCACGGTGACCGGGAGCAGCGGCGCCATGCCCGGATGAAGTACCTGATCCACGACCGCGGCGTGGCCTGGTTCAAGCAGGAGCTCCAGGCCAGCTATTTCGGCCATCCGATCAAGGCCCTGCGGCCTGAGCCCAAGGGCAAGCTCGAGGATTACCTCGGCTGGCACCGCCAGTCCAAGGGCCTTTGGTTTGTCGGCTTGCCGGTGCTCAGCGGGCGGCTGGCCGGGGAGCTCAAAGCCGGCCTGCGCCAGCTGGTGGCCACCTACAAACTCGAGGTGCGGCTCACCCCAAACCAGGACGTGCTGCTCTGCAACATCGGCACGGCCCAGCGCTCAAGCGTGCGCGAGGCCTTGGCGACCCTGGGTTACGAAGCTCCGGAGCAGACCGCCCCCCTGGCGCGCCACGCCCTGGCCTGTCCCGCCCTGCCCCTCTGCGGCCTGGCGGTGACCGAGGCAGAGCGGATTCTTCCAGCGGTGCTGGAGCGACTCGACACCCTGCTGCAGCGCAATGGCATATCCAGGTCGGTGCTGGTGCGCATGACCGGCTGCCCCAATGGCTGTGCCCGCCCCTACATGGCCGAGATTGGCCTGGTGGGCAGCGGAGTCGACCAATACCAACTGTGGCTCGGCGGCACCCCCAACCTCAGCCGTCTGGCGGAGCCCTACCTTGAAAAAATGGCGCTAGCCGATTTGGAGGTCACCCTGGAGCCCCTGCTGCAGGCCTGGCAAGGGGCCGGCGGGCGCAGCAGCCTGGGGGATTTCGTAACCAAGAGTGGCCGCCCGGCAGTTGATGCCTGGTTGGCTGCCGGGCTTCAAACTTCCGACCCCTCCTCTTTGCCTACCCGGCCGTAGCGGGCCTGGCTGGCACCACTGCGCCAGGCCCACAGCTGGTCTCCCCAGCTGAAGTGCCACCACTCGTTGGGATGCTGGACAAAGCCGGCGGCAGCCATCGCCTCGGCCAGCCAGTGCCGGTGCCGATGCCAGCGAGCCGCCTCCCCGCCCGGATCTAGCCGGGCGGCGTCTGCATGGAAGGCCGGCTCCGATATGGGCCCGATTGCATCGATGGCGCCACCCATGGAAAGGGGCGCTCCGCAGCCATCGGCCAGGGTGAGGTCGACCGCCGCTCCAGTGCTGTGGGGGGGCGGCGTGGCTGGATCCCCACTCGGGGGAGCCCAGAAACGCCCCACTTCAGTGGCCACCAGGGCCAGCTCCGGCGTATCGGCATCGGGATCAACGCCGAGGAGGCGGCATTCAGCCACCAGGGCGTGGCGCACCATGAAGCGCTGCACTGCCAGGGGGCGCCAGCCATCAAAGATGGCCAGGCGCAGGCCTGGGTGCTCCAGCTGCAGGGCCTGCTGCGCCTGGAGCAACCGATCCACCACCCCGCTGCGCAGCAAAAAGGGATTGCCATCGGGGCCGTAGGGCGCCCCCAGGGCCAGGTAGGGATGGGGTTCCAGCCGCCCCAGGGCCCCAGCTATGGGCAGCAGCGGCTCACCGCAGTCGTGGATCGGAATCGGGCTCCAGGGACGCAGGGGCATGGCGGTCGATTGGGCAGTTAATTGAGGCGGGCGGCCTGGTCCATCTGGCGGCGCCTTTGCTCGGCCAGGGCCTGGGCCAGACCCGGATGGGCCTCCAGGCTGGGATCGGCCTGGGTGATTTCCTGGGCCACGGCCCGGGCCCGTTCCAGCACCTCGCCATCGTCGGTGAGGCTGGCCAGGGCGAGATCGGGCAGGCCCGACTGACGGGTTCCCAGCACCTGGCCCGGCCCCCGCAGGCGCAGGTCCATCTCGGCAATCTCGAAGCCGTCGCTGGAGCGCACCAGCAGTTCCAGCCGCTGGCGGGCCAGCACGTTGCTGCTGTCGTTGATCAGCAGACAGTGGGAGGCGGCCGCCCCCCGGCCCACCCGGCCGCGCAGCTGGTGCAACTGAGCCAGGCCGAAGCGCTCGGCATGGTCGATCAGCATCACGCTGGCCTGGGGAACATCCACACCGACCTCCACCACCGTGGTGCTCACCAGCACCTGGGTGTCACCGGCGGCAAAGGCGGCGATGGCAGCCTGCTTGTCGGCGCTGTTAAGGCGTCCATGCAGGAGGCCGACCCGCAATTCGGCAAACACCTCTTCCTTGAGCTGGTGATAGACCTCCACGGCCGAGCGCAGGTCGAGTTTTTCCGATTCTTCCACTAGGGGCAGCACCACATAGGCCCGTTGGCCCAGGGCCACCTGTTCGCGGATCAACCCATAGGCCCGCTGCCGCTGGCTGCCCTTGAGCAGGACGGTGCGGATCGGCTGGCGCCCGGGAGGCAGACCATCGATCTGGCTAACGTCGAGGTCGCCATGCACCGAGAGGGCCAGGGTGCGGGGGATCGGCGTGGCCGTCATCGTCAGCAGGTGGGGCTGGAGCCCCTTGGCCAGCAGACGATTGCGCTGGCGCACACCAAAGCGATGCTGTTCATCCACCACCACCAGCCCCAGGCGGTCGAACTGCACCGGGTCTTCCAGCAGGGCATGGGTACCCACCAGCAATTGCAGCTGGCCGTTGGCCAGGTCTTGTAGCAGGGCCCGGCGCCGGGGGGCGGGGGTTGAGCCGGTGAGCAGGGCCGAGCTGACATGGAGCTGGGGCAGCCACTCACCCAGCTTGCGGTAGTGCTGCTCGGCCAACACCTCGGTCGGGGCCATCAGGGCCCCCTGACAACCGGCCTCGATGGCGCAGAGCAGGGAGGCCAGGGCGACGACGGTCTTACCGCTGCCCACATCGCCCTGCACCAGGCGGGCCATCGGCTGGGGGCGGGCCAGGTCGGCCCGGATTTCGGCCAATACCCGCTCCTGGGCCTGCGTCAGCGCAAAGGGCAGGATGGCAAGGAAACGCTCTACCAAGCCCTCCCCACCGGGCAGCAACAACAGGGGTAGGGCCTGGCGCTGACGGAGCTGGTGGCGGCGCTGGGCCAGAGAGAGCTGGAGCAGCAGGAATTCGTCAAACACCAACCGGCGCCGGCTGGCCTGCAGCTGCTCCTGGTTGGCCGGGGCATGGATCTGGGTGAGGGCATCGGCACGGCCCATGAGCCCCTGGCTGCGGCGGATCGACTCCGGCAGGGGGTCAGGCCAATCCCGCAGCAAAGGCAGCACCACTTCCACCAGCTGGCGCAGACGGTCGGCCCCCAGACCCTCGGTGAGTCCATAGACGGGCAGCATCCGGCCGATCGCGCCTGAGCGCACCGGCGCCTGGGCCGACTCCAGCACCTCGATCAGGGGATCCTGAAATGCCGGGCCGTAGGCAGTTTCCTTGACCAGCCCACTGACGGCGACGGTGGCCCCGGGCGGATACTGGCGCTGCTGGGTTTTCAGCCAGCCTGGGCTCGAAAAACGCTGGCCGGCAAAAAAGCGGCTGACCCGGATACGACCGGTGCAGTCGACAAGTTGCAACTCCAGAATCGAGAGGTTGGGATTGCGGGGGCTGGCAAAGGCGTGGCTGCGGCGCACCGTGGCCACGATCGTGGCGGTGCGCCCTGGCTCCAGGCCAGCGATCCGCACCAGATTGGCGTAGTCGAGGTAGTCGCGGGGGTAGTAGTGAAGGAGGTCTCGCGCCAACAGCAGGCCCAGCTGGGCCAGCCGGCTGGCCGTCTTGGGGCCGACCCCGGGGATCTCGGCGAGGGGGGTATCGGCATTGAAATTCCTGACGACGCCACCCTTGCTGGCTGGGACCAGCCGCAGCCGGGGTGGGGCGACGGCCAGCACGGGGCGATGGGCCTGGCGCAGGGCATGCAGGCGCTCCCGGCATTGGCGCACGAGCGACTGGCGTCTGGCTAGGGAGAGCTCGTCGTAGCGGAGGAAACCCTCGCGCAGGGCAAGCACCCGCCCCAGCTCCGCCGCCGGCAGCCCCTGGGGCCCCTGCTGCAACTGCTGGGCCAGGAAGGCACTAAAGCAGCTCTGCCGCCCCTTGAGGTTGGCGAAGCCGCGGGCGGCCTCCAGCCCCAACGCCTGCTGCAGGGGCTGCAGCCAGGGCTCTAGGGCGGCAGGCTCGGCGCTGGCGGGGCTGGGTTGATGTCCTGCAGCCACAACTGTTCCGCCTCAAGCGCCTGAACGCGCCGCTGGGTGCGGCGATAGTGCTGGGCCATTCTGCGCACCTCCTGGACATGCTGCTGGATCCGGGTGCGGCAGGTGCGCAGTTTGGCGAGCTCAAGTTCGAGATCCGCCGGCCGCAGCAAAACCGCCATGGCCTCAATGCGACCCAGGTCGGGTTCCATCCCCAGGGGCAGGGGCAAGCGCAACAGGTTGGCTGGAGCTTCCACCAGCTCAAGCTCACCGGCGAGGGCAGCGTCCAGCAGGTTCAACGGCACCACGGTGCGGCTGATGCCAAGCCGCAGCAGCTCCCCATTGAGGGCATGGGAGAGGTTGCGCAGGCGACGACTGAGGGCCAGCTCGAAACCACCGATCCAGGCCAAAAGCTGGTCTGGGGTGGTTGGCAGCCCCTCCCCATCCCATGGGGTTGGAGCGGAGGGAGGGACCTTGCCCTGCCAATCCTGGAAGGCCTCGGCCAAAACCGCAAGCATGGAATCCTGGCTGCCATCCCCATCGCTTTCCCCATCGCTTTCCCCATCGCTTTCCCCATCGCCATCCCTATCGCCATCCCTATCTCCATCGCTATCGCCCTCCCCATCGGATTCGGCGGGCCCAGCTGGCTGGGGGCGCTCACCCCGGGGAATAAGGAAATCTGAACTGATCGGCAAGGCCATACCCAGGTGGACCGAGCCCTCTGGCCCTTGCTCGGGCCATTTCTCTGGCCCTTTGTTTCGCCCTTCTTCGGGCCCTTGCTCTAGACCTTCCTCCTGCTCGGCGCCGAACTCAGCGATCGAATCGAGCACCCGGCGCCGCTGGCTGCGCCGCTCCCGTTGCTGCTGCCGGGCGATCTGGGCGGCGTGACCCACGACCCGCTCCAAGCTGAGCAGGCCGTTGGTGCGTTGCACCAACTGGACAAGCCGACGGTGCAGCAACTGGCGGCTGGACTGGTCCAGGCCGCCGTAGCGATCGGGGTAGACCTGGGTTGCCAGATGGAAGCAGGCCTGCTGGACCGCCGCCAGCAGGCCATCTCGCAGCACCTGGAGGTAGAGGGCCAGGTGGTTTTCCAGCTTCGGATTGGATGCCAGCAGCTGACTCTCCAGCTCCTTGAGCTGGAGAGCTGCGGCCTCCAGAACCAGCAAGGAGCGCCCGCTCAGCTGGCCTGGGACATCGCTGCCACCTCAGCGGCGAAATCAGCTTTCTCCACCTCAATGCCCTCGCCGAGGGTGAAGCGGTTGAAGCGACGCACCTGGATGTTTTCGCCCACCTTGCCGGCCACCTGCTTCACCATTTCGGCCACGGTGACGGAACTGTCCTTGATGAAGGGTTGGTCCAGCAGGGCCAGTTCCTTGAGTCGTTTGCCAATGCGACCCTCAACGATCTTGACCTTCATCTGGTCTGGCTTGCCCGCGAGGTCATCGCGGCCCATCTCAATGGCCTTCTCACGATCGGAAACCGCCGCGGGGATCTGGTCCACGCTCACGTATTCCACGCTCGGGCAGGCGGCAATCTGCATGGCCACATTGCGCAGCAGCTCCTGGAAGCCTTCGCCCCGGGCGACGAAGTCGGTTTCGCAGTTCACCTCCACCAGCACACCGACGCGGGCGCCGGTGTGGATGTAACTGCCGATGGCACCTTCGGCCGCAACACGGCCAGACTTCTTCTCAGCGGTGGCAATGCCTTTCTGGCGCAGCCATTCAACGGCCTTGGAGGTATCGCCGGAGCATTCCGTGAGGGCCTTCTTGCAGTCCATCATTCCTGCGCCGGTTTGGTCGCGCAGTTCCTTGACGAGCTTTGCCGAAATCTCAGCCATGGGGGATGGGGAACGGAAAAATAGATAGGTGGTTGGAGGGATCAGCCCTCCTCTTCACGGCCCTGGTCATGGGCACCCTGACGACCTTCGTTGATCGCATCAGCGAGCCGCCCGAGCACCAGCTGCACCGAGCGGACGGCGTCGTCGTTGCAGGGAATTGGCACGTCGCAGAGATCGGGGTCGCAGTTGGTGTCGAGCATCGACACCAGGGGAATATCCAATTTACGCGCCTCGAGCACGGCGTTGGTCTCCCGGCGCTGATCCACCAGCACCACCACGTCGGGCAGGCGGCGCATGTTTTTGAGGCCGCCGAGATATTTCTGGAGCCGCTCCAGCTCGCGGCGCAGCACCGCCGCTTCCTTCTTGGGGCGCAGGGCAATGGCGCCTGAGCTCTCCATCCGCTCCAAGTCTTTGAGACGGTCGATGCGGGCCCGCATGGTGGTCCAATTGGTGAGCATGCCGCCCAGCCAGCGCTGGTTGACGTAGGAGGCTCCGCAGCGGGTGGCCTCGATGGCGATCACCTCGGAGGCCTGCTTCTTGGTGCCGACGAACAGGAAGCGTTTGCCACTGCGGGCGGCGCTGCGGGTCCATTTGTAGGCGTTGTTCATGCAGACGGCTGTCTGCACAAGATCGATGATGTGTACGCCGTTGCGCGCGCAATAGATGTAGCGCGACATCTTCGGGTTCCAGCGACGGGTCTGGTGCCCGAAGTGGGCGCCCGCCTCCATCATTTCGGAGAGAGTGACGACAGCCATGGTGGGGTGTGGGGGGTTTCGGGTTTGCCTCCACCTGCCAGGGATCCGAAGCTGTCCAACCGGCACGGGTGGCCGATGGGAGAACTCGCTCGGATCACCCGAAACACGCAGGTGTGCGGAGTGATTGGAACTTGATCACCCTATCAAATCGGGCTGCTTTGAACCTTGGTGGCAGCGAGGATCCGGGCCTCAGCAAACAGGCTCCTGACCCCGAGGCGGTTGAGTGGCAGTCGCAGCAATTCCATCGCCATGGAGGCCTGGCCGCCGCGGATAAGCAAGGCGAGCAGGGGCCTCAAACTGCGCTCGTTGAGCAGGCCACCCAGGGTGAGAAGCTCCCAGAGCAGCAGATGCAACCAGGTGTACTGGACGATGAATCTCACCCGCAGGGTGGGGTGCTTGAGGAAAAACACCAGACCCATTTTCGCCCGCTCCCGCTCCACCCGAATCAAATCGGGAATCTGCTCTAGCCGCAGGGCCGGATGCCAGTGGTAGCCCACCGCCTCGGGGCAGCGCACCAGCACAACGCCCAGCCGGCGCAGCCGTTCACCGAGTTCGAGGTCTTCCCAGCCGTAGAGCCGGAAGCGGGTGTCGAACAGGCCCGCCCGCTCCAGCAGCTGGCGCTCAATGGCCACGTTGCCCGTGGCGAAATAGGCGAAGGAGAGATCGCGCAGCTTGTGGGGCTCGCCAGTGGGATGGTCAAAGTTGGCCGTGTTGATCACTGCGCCGTAGGTGAAGCAGGGGCGATGACCGGGCCGGCTCCAGTGGCGTTGCAGGGCCTGGGCGTGGCAACTCAGGAAGCTGGGGGTGACCACCAGATCGCTGTCGATGAAGACGATCACATCGCCCCTTGCCCCTTGCACCCCCCGGTTGCGGGCTGCTGCGGGGCCCCCATGCTCCTGCCTGATCAGCCGTAGGTGGGGCAGCTCGGCTGCGTGGTCAGCCAGCCAGCCCAAGGTGGCATCGGTGGAGCCGTCGTCCACCAACACCACCTCATAGCCGCTGATTGGGGCGATCAGCTGCTGATCTTCCAGGGCCAGCAGACACTTGCGCAGGATCGGCAGCCGGTTGTAGGTGGGGATGACGACGCTCAGGAACATGGGTCGCCTGGAGGGCTGAACAAGAAAAAAGGGATCCCTGCGGATCCCCCAAGCAAGGCGCTAGAGGCGCTGATCAATCAGCGGCGCCACCGTTGTTGGCGGTGCCGGTCACGCCATTACCGGCGCCCTCGCCCCGGCCGTCGTTGCGCAGCTTGCGCTTCTTGAACTTGCGGGCGTAGGCGCGGTTGCGCTCCTGCTTTTCCTTCTTGAGATTTCTGCGCTTGGACATGCGGGAGGCAACCTGGGGTGGGTCAGCTCATAAGCCTAATCAATCGCATAGGCCCCCTGGCTGAGCCGGCCATCCTCCATCTGCACCAGGCGGTCGGCCACATCGAGAATGCGGGGATCGTGGGTGACCATCAGCACGCCACAGCCCTGGTCCTTGGCCAGGCCCTTGAGCAGCTCCACCACCTCGCGGCCGGTGCGGGAATCGAGCGAGGCAGTCGGTTCATCCGCCAGCAGCAGCTGGGGCCTGGCCGCCAGGGCCCGGGCTATGGCCACCCGCTGCTTCTGGCCCCCGGAGAGGTCGTGGGGCAATTTGTCCAGGTGGTCCTGGAGGCCAACGGCGCGCAGCCATTCTCGGGAGCGGTCGCGCCGGGCCCGATAGCTGAGGCCCTCGAGCAGGTCGGCGCCCATCTGCACATTCTGCTCGGCGCTCAGGCAGCGCAGCAGGTTGTGCCCCTGGATGATCATGCCGATGCGACGGCGCAGGCGCAGCCTGACGGCAGCGCTGGCGCCCCGCAACTCCTCGCCGAACACCTGCACCGAACCCTCCTGAACCTGGCGCAGGGCACCGATCAAGGTCAGCAGGGTGGTCTTGCCGCAGCCGGAGGGCCCCGTCAGCAGCACCACCTCCCCGGCCTCAACGCTGAGACTGATATCAATGAGCACCTGGCGACGCATGGCGCCACTGCCGAAGTGATGCTTCAGAGCGCAGAGGCGCAGCATCGGGGCCATCAGAAGATCTCCGCCGGATCCGCATCGGCCAGCTTGCGCATGGCCAGCAGGGCCGAACCCATACACATCACCAGGATCATGATGAAAACAGTCAGGGCCCTGGTGGTGTCCATCGTCACCGGTAGCTGGGTGGCGTTGCGCACCACGAGGTAGAGCCCCTGACCGGCCGCGTAGGCCGGCAGGTAGCCGAAGGTGGCCAGCAGCAGGCCCTCGCGCGCCACCACGCCAAGCAGGCTGGTCAGCCGGTAGCCCATGGCCATCAAGGTGGCGTATTCGGGCAGGTGGTCACTCACATCGGAGTAGAGGATCTGGTAGACGATCACGCAGCCCACCACAAAGCCCATGGCGGCGCCGAGGGTGAAGATGAAGCCGATCGAGGTGCTGGAACGCCAGTAATCCTGCTCAAAGGCAATGAAGCCGTCCTTGGTGAGCACGGTGACGTCGGCGGGCAGCCGCCGTTTGAGCCGAGCCGCCACTTCAGCCGGATCTGAGCCTGGCGTAAGCCGGATCAGGCCCACCTCAATGCTGCCGGGCGGGGTGTTGGGCAACAGGCGCAGGTAGGTTTCGTGGCTGGTGAGCAGGTTGCCGTCGGCGCCGAAGGAGGTGCCAAGCGCCACCAGGCCCGCCACCCGCACCCGCTGACCACTGATTTCACTTTCCACGGTGCGCCCGGAGCGGAACCAAGCGGCCACCGGGCCGAATTCGGGCCGGGAGAGCTCGTCGAACAGCACCCGGCCCCGGTCTTGCAGCAACTTCGCCTTGCGGGCCAGGGAAGGATCGGTGAACAGGGGGTCGGCTGGCTCAAAGCCCAGGGTGAGAATTGAGCGGGTGGCGCGGTTTTCAGGGTTGCGCCAGAGCAGCAGGTTCCAATGCACCGGCGTGATGCCGACCACGGCGGGATCGGCCATGGCCTGCACCAGCCGGCGCCGGGGGAAACCCGCCATGCTCACCGAGCTGCTGGAGCGGGGACTGATCAGCACCAGATCGGCATCGAGCAGGCGATGGATCGTCACGCTGGCATCGAAGAGGCCATCGCGGAAGCCCAGCTGCATGAACATCAAGATGCCGGCAAAGGCAATGCCGGCCAGGGCCACCAGCAGGCGCATCGGTTGACGGGTGAGCAACAACCAGGCCAAGGGGATGCGGCGGCCCTGCCACAGGCGGGCAAACATCAGCGACCTGGCGGGGAGCTACCGGCCCCGAGGCGGGCAATCACCTTCAGGCCCGTCAGGGCACGCACCCGCTGGCTATCGGCTGGGGCAAGGGCCACCCGCACCTCGACAATGCGGGCATCGGCGTCGCCGGTGGGGTCGGTGGAGAGCAGGCTGCGTTGCCTCACCTGGGGACTGATCCGGATCACCCGACCCTGGAGCTCGCCCTGGAAACCTCCGTTTTCGCTGATCAGGGCGACCGGCTGGCCCGGACGCACCCGGCCCACATCGCTTTCGTAAACCTCAACCAGGGCCTGCATCCGGCTGCTGGCCCCAAGCTCGAGCACGCCGCTATCCCCAGGCCGCTCCCCCACCCGGGCGTGCAACTTCAATACGGTGCCGCCGATGGGAGCTCGCAGCTCGGTGAGCTCGAGTTCTCTATGAACCTTCTGCAGCTCCAACCAGGCCTCCCGGCGCTCCCCCTGGAGGGCGAGCAGGGCCGTTTCCCGGGTGTCCAATTCGCCGCTGGGTATGGCCCCGGAGCGGCTCAGGCTGCGATAGCGGTGGATGTCTCGGGTCTGCACAGCCAGGCGCTGGTCGAGATTGCCAATTCGGGCGGCGAGCAACCCCTGCTGGGCCCGCAGGCTGGGGCCAGAATCAAAGCTGGCCAGCAACTGGCCCTGGCGAACCTCATCGCCCTCCTCCACCAGCAACTGGCTGATCCGCGGACTGCTGCCAATGCCACTGATCGGCGCGGCCAGCACGCGCACATCCCCGTCGGGTTCGAGGCGGCCGAGGGCGGCCACCGCCTCCGGCCGGCCCGGCTGGACGGGAACGGCCGGGGGGGTGACCAGGGCAGGGCGCTGCTGGCGGCTGATGCCGACCACCAGCAACAGCAGCAGGAACCCGCCGCCGAGCCACCAGGCCCAGCTGGGCACGGCCCGGAGCGCCCTTTTCACGGAGCCGGCGGATCGTCGAAGAGCAGTTCCTCGATGTAGCGGTCGGCCCAGGCGGGGTTGAAGGCCTTCTCCAGCACCCTGCGGGTTTTGTCGTTTTGTTTCTGCTGCTTGCAATAGTGGAGCTGGCCCTGCCATCGCTCAACCGTAGCGGGATGCTGCGGCGGCTCGGCGCTGGCCGAATTGATTGCCGCCGTCAACACCTCCAGCAGGCCTGAGACCTCCGCGAGAAAGGCCGTTTCCTCCGCCGGGCTGGTGGGGCGCACAAAGCGCACAAAGGGAGAAAAAATCGACCCCCAGCCAGGCAGCTCTCGCTCCTGGCTGAAGCCAACCCGGGGCCGGGCGGCGAGGGCGGCGCTGATGCCAGCCGGCAGGGCTGGCCCCACCGGGGAGAGATCGACGATGGCGGCGGAAACTCCGGCCGGGCCAGCCACGATGTCTGCACCGAAGATGGGCAGATCAAAACGGGGATCGGGGAAGAGTACGCAGTGCAGGATCTGCAAACCATTGCCGAGCCGGGCCGTCTCCAGGTGCAGCTTGCGCAGGCCGCGGCACTGGCGCAATTCGTTGCGGATGAACAGGGCCTCCCCATCAAGACTGCCGCT
The DNA here is from genome assembly GCA_025127975.1 of Synechococcus sp. CS-1331. GTDB lineage: Bacteria > Cyanobacteriota > Cyanobacteriia > PCC-6307 > Cyanobiaceae > Cyanobium_A. The sequence goes on from JAHLYQ010000038.1 coordinate 124,394, forward strand.
GATGGCCTCAAGTTCGGGGTTGACCGCCAGGGGGGCCAGCTCGGGCAGTTCCAGCCAGGCCTGGCGGATCAGCCCTGCCAGGCGATCCACCAGGGGGTGGATCCCCCCGGGGCTGGGAATGGCTGGATCCTGACGGGATGGGGCAGCGGAACTCAAGGGGAGATGGCAGCCAGCAGAATGCAGATCCTGCCACGCATCTGAGCCTTGACATCGGCCCCGACCGCACCCCAGTTGCCAGGCCTGGCCGAGCCCACTGAGCTCCAGCTGGCCAACGGCGCCACGCTTGTCCAGCTGCCGCTGGCCGATTCTCCCCTGGTGTGTCTCGACTTCTGGTGCCGGGCCGGCAGCATCTTTGAGAAAGCCCCGGAAAGCGGTCTGGCCCACTTTCTCGAGCACATGGTTTTCAAGGGCAGCCAGCGGCTGGGTCCGGGCGAATTTGACCTCAAAATTGAGGCGATGGGCGGCAGCAGCAATGCCGCCACCGGCTTCGATGACGTGCATTACCACGTGCTGGTGCCCCCCGAGTCGGCAGCCCAGGCCCTGGAGCTGCTGCTGGATCTGGTGCTCCATCCCAGCCTCGAACCCCGGGCCTTTGCAATGGAGCGCCAGGTGGTACTCGAAGAGCTGGCCCAAAGCGAGGACCAGCCCGACGAAATTGCCCTGCAACAGCTGCTCCGGCTGGGCTGTCCGGGCCATGCCTACGGCGAACCGATCCTGGGGCGCCGGGAGCTGCTGGCCGCCCAGACGCCCGAGGCCATGGCCGATTTCCACCGGCGTCTCTACGGCGCCAATCGCTGCGTACTGGCCCTCTGTGGGGGCGCCGACTTCCTGCAGCTCAAAGAAGGGATCGCTGCCAGCGCCCTGGCCCAACTGGGTGCGATCGACGAACCACCGCCGCCGCCAGCCCTGGCGGTGCAGCCCGGGCTGCATCGGATCACGGTGCCCCGACTGGAATCGGCCCGGCTGCTGATGCTATGGGGCCTGCCCCCCGCCAGCGATCTCCACGGCGTGATGGGAGCAGACCTGCTCACCACCGTGCTGGCCGAGGGGCGGCGCAGCCGGCTGGTGGAGCGGCTGCGGGAGCAACTGCGCATTGTCGAGAGCATCGATCTGGACCTGCACGTGATGGAGAGCGGCAGCTTCGCCCTGCTGGAGGCGATCTGCGAAGCCGATGAACTCGGCGCCGTGCACCGGGCCATCGCCCAGGTTTGGGCTGAGCTCCAGGAGCAGGGCTTGACCAAGCCGGAGTGGCTGCGGGCCCAGCGCCTGGTGGCCAACGGCTATCGCTTTGGCCTGGAGGCCGCGGGTGGACTGGCCGGCCTGATCGGCAACAACCGGCTTTGGGGGCGGCACCAGGCCCTGGCCCTGCCCTTAGCTGAAATCGAGAGCTGGAGCAGCCAGGATCTGCTGGGCCAGGTGGTGCCCCTGCTGGATCCGAGCCGGGCCTGCGTACTTGAAGCGGTGCCGGCATGACCAGTCAACTGGCCAGCTGGCAGAGGACGGAGCTCACGGGGGGGCTGCCCCTGGTCTGGCAACGTCGGCCCGGCCCGGAAATTGTGGCCAGCCGGCTCTGGATTCGGGGCGGCAGCAGCGCTGATCAGCCGGGGCAGCGGGGAGCGGCCCAGTTGCTGGCTGGGTTGATGACCCGGGGCTGTGGTGACTACGGCGCCGAAGCCCTGGCCGATCTGGTGGAGGGCCGCGGCGCGGCCCTGCGCTGCGAAGCCAGTGAAGACAGCCTGGTGCTGAGCCTCAAATGTGCCAGCAGTGATGCAGAGCAGTTGTTGCCCCTTTTGGTGGCGATGGCACGGGATCCCTGGCTGAGCCAGGACCAATTTGAGCTGGAGAGGGACCTCAACCTCCAAAACCTGCTACGCCAGCGCGAGGATCCCTTCCAGTTGGCCCACGACCAGCTGCGCGGGCAACTGTTCGCCGGCGGCCCCTACGGCCACGACTCCCTGGGGGTGGAGCAGGAGTTGGCTGAACTGCAGAGGGACCAACTTGCAGCGCTGGTGGCGCCCCTAGGGGCTGGGGGCGCCCTGCTAGTGGCCTGCGGGGATCTGCCCGCCCAGCTGGCCGAGAGCTTCGATGGAGCCCTGGGGCGCTTTGCCTGGGCCACGGCCGCTCCGCGCTACGAGCCGGGCCCGCTGGCCCCCGCCTGCGGCCAGCCCATCGCCCTGCTTGAACAGGACACCGAACAGCTCGTGCTGTTGCTCGGAGTTGCCACCGTGCCCCTGGGCGATCCCGATGCCCTGGCCCTGAGGGTGCTCCATGCCCACCTCGGTCTGGGGATGTCCAGCCGGCTGTTTATGGCCCTGCGTGAGGAGCGGGGCCTGGCCTACGACGTGGGCGTTCACCTGCCGGCCCGGCGCGGCGCCACCCCGTTCATCTGGCACCTCTCCACCTCTGCTGAGCGGGCGAGGGAAGCCACCACCGCAGTGCTTGAGGAGTGGCAAAGGCTGCTTGAAACGCCGCTCAGCCAAGGCGAATTGGCCCTGGCCAAAGCCAAATACCGCGGCCAGGACGCCCTGGGGCGCCAGACCTGCGGCCAGATCGCCGATCGCCAGGCCCTGGTGCTCGGCCATGGCCTGGGCGCGCACTTTGTATCCGAGTGCCTGGATCGGGCCGAGCGGCTCGACGCCGAAACCCTGCTGGCCGTGGCCCGGCGGCACCTGGCGGCCCCGGCCCTCAGCCTCTGTGGTCCGGCCCCGGCCCTGGCTGCGGCCCAGCAGGCCTGGCAACGCCATCCCCTCAGCCCAGTCTTCAGCTGACCAATCTCAACTGACTCCTCTCAAACAAAAAAATCCCGCGGCGGAAGCGAACGGCCAGTTGGTTGCCGGCCTTGATCGCCGTCACCTCACCCACCTCGGCGGGATCCACCAGGTCGGGCGGACGCAGCATCGGCATTGCGTCAGCAGTTTTGAGATACCGGGGCTGGACCCTGAGCTGCACGCCTGCTCCCAAGTCGAACTGGTCCATGGGCATAAAAGCTGGTTTAAGGGTAGCGAGGCCGATGGCGTGACCCCCCAAAATGGATTGCAACCACGGGGGATGACTTGCGGGCCCTAGCCACCTGGAGCGGCGCAATCGCCGGTGTGCTGCTGATCCTGGTCGGTGGGCTGATTCAGGCCGCCGCCCCCCTGCCCGCCGGCAACGGCAGCTGGATGCTGGCAAACCTGCCGATCACCCTGCAGGTGCCCGCCCTGCTGGTTGCGGCCCTGGTGTGCGGCCCCCGCAGCGGCATGCTGGCGGCGGTCGCCTACCTGAGCCTGGGCCTGTTCCAGTTGCCGGTATTCCAGGGCGGAGGGGGCACCGCCTACCTGCTCGACCCAGGCTTCGGCTACCTAGCTGGCTTCATCCCGGCCGCCTGGCTGAGCGGCAAGCTGGCCCGCCAGGCGGGCATGAACGACCTGGTCAACCTCTTTGGAGCGGCGGTGGTGGGGCTGGCGACGGTGCAGCTCTGCGGCCTCGCCAACCTCCTAGTGGGAGCCCTGGCCGGCCGCTGGGGGGGCAACCTGGGCGCCCTACTAATCAGCTACAGCCTCGCCCCCTTGCTGCCCCAGCTGCTGCTCTGCTGTGCCGTGGCCGTGGTGGCCCTGCTGCTGCGCCGGCTGCTGCTGGTGGAACCATGAGAAGGCCCCGAGCCCTGGCCTTCGCCATAGCGGGATTGGTGGTGCTGCTCGACCAGCTCAGCAAGGCCTGGGCCCTCGCCCAGCTGCCGGCCATCGGCACCAAAACCCTGCTGCCGGGCCTGCTTGCCCTGCAGTTGACCCACAACACGGGAGCGGCCTTCAGCCTGTTCAGCGGCAACCCCCAGCTCCTCGGCCTGGTGAGTTTGCTGGTGGCCGTCGGGGCGACCCTCTGGATCCGGCGCCAGGCGGCGATGCCCCTGGCCCGCTGCCTCGGGGTAGGGCTGCTGCTGGGCGGGGCGATCGGCAATGGCCTAGACCGCTGGCGGCTGGGGGCGGTGGTGGATTTCCTGGCCCTAGTGCCGGTGTCCTTTCCGGTCTTCAACCTGGCCGATGTGTCAATCAACCTGGCGGTGCTGTGTTTCGCCATCGAACTGCTGGGGAGCCATGGCCAACGCCAGCCTTGAAGGCCTGCGCCGCCGCTGGCAGCGGTTTAGCCAGCCGGCGACGGCCCAGCTGCGCATCCACCTGCCCGGCCAGCCCACCCGCCTGCTCGCCCTGCACGCAGGCGCCTATCGCATCGGTCGGGACAGCGCCTGTCAGATCTGCGTGGATCACCAGGCAGTTAGCCGCCACCACGCCCTGCTGGAGAGGCGCGGGCCCCACTGGCTGCTGAGCGACGAGAACTCGACCAATGGGCTCTGGTGGCAGGGCCGGCGGGTGGGGCAACTGCTGCTGCGCGATGGCGACTGTCTGCGCTTTGGACCCAGCCAGGAGGCGGGCTTGCCCGAACTGGATTTCCAGATCCGGCCCCTGCCCCGCCTGCAGCGGCTGCTGCGGGGGGCCAGCCTGGCCCTGGCGGCCGTGGCATTTGGGGGGCTCAGCCTGCTGGGCCTGTCGCTGCTCCAGGTGCCAATCCGGGGCAGTCTCGCCACCGTGCGCGGCCCGCTGGTGCTCTACGACAGCAAGGGCAAACCCCTGACGACGGCCGATGCCCTGGAGCACCGGGAGCGCCAGGGCCTGCGCGACTACCCCGCCGTACTCATCGATGCACTGTTGGCCAGTGAAGACAGCCGCTTCTGGTGGCATCCCGGCGTGGATCCGGTGGGCACGGCGCGGGCCCTGGTGACCAACGTGCTGGGCGGGCGGGTGCTCGAAGGTGGCAGCACCCTCACCCAGCAGCTGGCCCGCAGCCTCTACCCCGACCAGGTGGGCCAGGGGGAAACCCTGGGGCGCAAGTGGCGCGAATTGCTGGTGGCCCTGCAGCTCGAAGCCCGTTTCAGCAAGCGCGACCTGCTGCTGAGCTATCTCAACCGGGTGTATCTGGGGGTGGGCTGGGGATTTGAAGACGCCTCCCGCCACTACTTCGCCAAATCCGCCAGCGGGCTCGAGCTTGAGGAGGCCGCCCTGCTGGTGGGTCTGCTGCCCTCGCCCAATGGCTACGACCCCTGTTTCGATCCCCAGGCGGCCCTGGCGGCCCGCAATGGGGTCTTGGCCAAGATGGCCGAAACCGGACGCATCACGGCGGATCGGGCCCGCCGCGCCAGGCGCAGCCCCTTGCGCCTCTCCCCCAAAGCCTGCGCCGCCAGGGCATCCCTGCGGGGGGCTCCCTTCTATTCAGACCAGGCGCGCCGCGATCTGATCGCCCTGGTGGGTGAGGAGGTGGCGGTGGAGGGGAACTTTTTGATCGACACCCACCTCGACCGGGGCCTGCAGGAACAGGTGGAACGGCTCTTGCGCCAGCGGCTCAACAGCAGCAAGGGGCTGGGGGTGGGGGAAGGGGCCGTGGTGGTGATCGACTACCGCTCAGGCGGCATCCTGGCCATTGCCGGCGGGCGGGACTATAGCCAGAGCCAGTTCAACCGGGCCTCCATGGCCCTGAGGCAACCCGGCAGCACCTTCAAACTGATTCCTTACTTGGTGGCCCTGGAACGGGGCAGCAAACCCACAGACCGGATCAGCTGCGCTCCCCTGAACTGGCGCGGTCAGACCTTCGCCAGCAGCTGCCAGGGCAGCCAGAGCCTGATCTCAGCCTTTGCACTGAGCAGCAATACGGCCGCCCTGCGCCTGGCCCAAAGGGTAGGCCTGGAGGCCCTGGTGCAGAAGGCGCAGGATCTCGGTATCACCAGCCCGCTGGCGCCGGTTCCGGGGCTCGCCCTCGGCCAGAGCGAGGTGACCCTGCTGGAGCTCACCGCTGCCTACGCCGCCATCGCCAACGGTGGCACCTGGCATATGCCCACCACAATCCGCCGCCTCACCGACGCCGAGGCCTGCGCCGGCCAGGCCTCGGCCCAGTGCCGTCAGACGGCCACCCTGGCGGCGGGCCGGCGCGTGACCAGTAGCCAAACCGCCAAAACCATGCAGCAGCTGCTGCGTGCCGTGGTGCAGCGGGGCACGGGCCAGATGGCCAGCCTGGGGGGAGCGGAGGGGGGCAAGACCGGCACCACCAACTCCAGCCGCGACCTGCTCTTCGTCGGCTATGAACCCAGGCGCCACTGGGTGGTGGGGATCTGGCTGGGCAACGATGACAACAGTCCCAGCCGGGCCAGCAGCGCCCTTGCCGCAGGCCTCTGGGGCGAGATCATCCGCTCAACGCGGCCCTGAATTGATGCACCCCCTCGCGTGAAAACCCGCACCCGCCTGTGGCTCCTGGCCGGCCTGGCCCTGGTGGCCCTAATCGCCGTGGGGTTGGTACTGCAGGGCATCAACACCCTCTACCTGCAGCTGAGCTGGTATCTGCCCTACTGGATAGTCCAGCCGGTTTTTCTGCTGATCTTTGCGGCTGGGGCCCTGTTGCTGGTGCAGCTGGCTTGGCCCTGGCTGCGGAGCGCCTGGGAGGCCAGGGGCCGGCCGGCAGCAGGGGCCGAGAGGCCAGCGCCAACCAACCGCCGCCAGGCAGCCGCCCAAAACCTGGCGGGCATCGACCAGACCCTTGAGCGGGTAAGGGATGCGGTGGAGCGGGAAGCCCTGCAGCAGGAACGCAAACGGATGGCCGCCGAACTGGAGCGGGGCGACCTGGTGATCGTGCTGTTTGGGGTCGGTTCGGCCGGCAAGACCTCCCTGATCCGGGCCCTGCTGCAGGAGCTGGTGGGTCAAGTTGGCGCCGCCATGGGCTCCACGGTTCAGAGCCAGCGCTACCGCCTGCGACTCAAGGGCCTGCAGCGGGGGGTGTGGCTGGTGGATACCCCTGGCATCCTGGAGGCCGGCGCGGCGGGGTTGGAGCGCGAAATCCTGGCCCGGGAGCAGGCCAGCAAGGCCGACCTGCTGCTGCTGGTGGTGGATGGGGACCTGCGCGCCGCCGAACTGGAGGTTTTCGACGCCCTGGCCAGCCTGGGCAAGCGCCTGATGCTCGTGCTCAATAAATGCGACCTTCGCGGTGAGCAGGAGGAGGCCCGCCTGCTGCAGCTGCTGCGCCAGCGCAGCCGCGGGCGGGTGGCCGCCGAGGATGTGGTTGGGGCAAGTGCTGCCCCCCAGAGCGTGCCGATGCCGGGGGGCCGGCCCCTGCAGCCCGCCCCTGAGGTGGAGCCCCTGCTGCGCCGCATCGCCGTGGTGCTCCATGCCGATGGGGAGGAGTTGATCGCCGACAACCTGCTGCTGCAGTGCCGGCGCCTCAGCCAGGCGAGCCGCTCCCTGCTGGCCCGTCAACGGCGCAGCGACAGCGAGGCGATTGTCGATCGCCACATGTGGATTGGAGCTGGGGTACTGGCAGTAACCCCCCTGCCGGGCCTGGATCTGCTCGGCGCGGCGGCGGTCAACGCCCAGATGGTGGTGGAGATTGCCCGGGTGTATGGCATCAGCCTCAGCCGCAAGAGCGCTCAAGACCTGGCCCTGTCGGTGGGTCGGACCATGGCCGGCCTGGGCCTGGTGAAGGGGGGAGTGGGGCTGCTGGCCACGGCCCTCAGCCTCAATGTGCCCGCCCTGGTGGTGAGTCGGGCCCTGCAGGCGGTCAGTGCCGCCTGGCTGACCCGGATTGCCGGGCTGAGTTTCATCACCTACTTCGAGCGGGACCAGGAGTGGGGTGATGGCGGCCTGCAGGAGGTGGTGCAGCAGCAATACGACCTCAACCGGCGCGAGGGGGCCCTAAGCCGTTTCCTCGAGGCGGCCTTCAACCGGGTGGTGCAACCCCTGCAGGCAAAGCAGCCGAGCTTGGCGCCCCGGCCTCCGAGCGAGTGAGCTGCACCTCTGCCGCCACCCCCCCCATCGCCTCCGGTGGCGGCGGCTGGAGCGGACCGCGGCTGTCCAGCACTGCGATCAGGGCCAGGTAGAGCACGCCGATCAGGATCGAAATCGCACCGGTCACGATCGCAAGCCAGCGGCCCTGCTGGGGTTCGGGCCCGCTCATGGCAGGTCCTCCAGGCTGGCTTGCACGAGGCTGGCGAGGGTTTCGAGGTGTTCGTTGCGGGTGTGGGGATTACCCAGCACGGCCTTGAGATGGTGGCGGCCGCCGTACTGGGGCCGCGAGAGCATCAATTGGTGCTGGAGCAGGAGCTGGCGTGTCTGCTGGCTCCAGTGCGCCGCCGCCTCGACATCCAGCTGCCGGGGGGTGAAGGCCAGCAGGTGGAAGGAGCCACAGCGCAACTGCAGACGCTCGCTCGCAGCCAGCAGGGCCTGGAGCTGGCGGCGCCGAGCTATGGCCCCGTCCAGCACGGCGCCGATGCCACTGAGACCCAGCTGGCGCAGGCCCAACCAGAGCTTGAGCACCTCCGCCGGGCGGGTGCCCTGCAGGCCCGTTTCACCGCCATGGCCCCCGCCCCAGCTGGGTTCCATGTAGGGCAGGCCGGTTTGAAAGGCCTGGGCCAGGGCCTGGGGTTGGGCCAGCAACAGCAGGGAGGAGGTCTTGGTGATGCCCAGCACCTTCTGGGGATTGATCGTGATCGAATCGGCGCGCTCCAGCCCGGCCACCCGGAAACGGTGCGCTGGCACCAGGCCAAAAACGGCACCGATCGCCCCATCCACATGCAGCCACAAGCCCCGCTTGGCACAGAGATCGGCGATCGCCTCCAGGGGATCCACGGCGCCGCGCACGGTGGTGCCGGCCGTGGCCACCACGGCAATCACCGGCTGGCCGGCCCGCTCCAACCGGTCCAGTTCCTGCTCGAGGGCCTGGGGAAGCAGGCGACCGGCGCCATCCACCGCAATCGGGCAGAGGGCCTCGGGCGGCAGGCCCATCACCGCCAGCGCCTTGGCCATCGAGACATGGGCATCCGCACTGGCGACCACCACCGCCCGACTTTCGGTGGCCAAACCCCGACTGCGCCGGGCGGCAACCAGGGCCATCAGGTTCGAGAGGGTGCCGCCACTGGCCCCCACGCCACCACTGCCTGGGGGCATCCCCAGCTGGCCGGCCAACCAGGCGGTGAGGCTGCGCTCCAGCCGGGTAAGGCTCGGGGAGAGCTCCTCGGCGAGCAGGTTGTTGTTGAGGCCGGCGCAGATCAGATCGGCTGCGATGGAAGCCGCCAGGGGCGGGGGATCCAGGTGGGCCAGGGCGCCTGGATGGTTGGGGTTGTAGGCCCCATCCATCACCAGCTGCAGATCGGCCAGGAGCAGCTCGGGCGCCAGGCCCTGGGCCTCTGGCTCCACCGCCGGCAGCACGCCCAGACCCGGCAGGGGGGAACGCTGGCTGGCACTCCCCAGCCAGGCGCACAGCTGGCGCGAGGCCAGCTCCAGGAAGTCCTGGAGCTGGGGATCCAGATGCTCTGGGCTGGCAAAGGGCAGGGGCTGGATCGCCTGCGGGGCAGGTGGCGAGCTTGCCAACGGGTCAGCAACAGATCTCCCCATTCTCACCTGCGGGCCCCCTGGAAGGTGGACTACAAGGGGGGAACCGCTTCAGCAGTTGCCAGTGGCAGTTCCACCAGCAAACAAACCGCCGCCTGAGCTGCTGGAGCTCTGGATGGGGCGTGTGTTGCGCCAGGGCGCCAGGGCTGGCGAAAGGGGCGAAATTCCAGTGGCGGCAGTCCTGCTAGATGGGCGGGGCAGGTGCATTGGCTGGGGCAGCAACCGCCGCTCAAACGAAGGCGACCCCCTGGGCCATGCCGAGCTGGTCGCCCTGGGGCAGGCTGCACGCTTGCGGCGCGACTGGCGTTTCAACGACTGCACCCTGGTGGTCAATCTGGAACCCTGCCCCATGTGTGCCGGGGCGTTAGTGCAGGCGCGGGTCGGCAGGGTGGTGTTCGGCGCAGCCGATCCCAAGCGCGGGGCCCTGGGAGGTTGTCTCAACCTGGCCAGCCACGCCAGCGCCCACCACCGACTGGAGGTGGTCGGCGGCCTGCTGGCGGAGCAGGCCTCAGCCCAGCTGGGGGAGTGGTTTAAACGGCGGCGCCAGCAAGGGCTGCCCCGGAGCGGAACGCCGGCAACTCGCTTTCAAACAGGTTGAGAAGGCGGTCAACATTTTCGGGCTGGCTGTTGTAGCCCATCAGGCCGATGCGCCACACCTGGCCAGCGAGGGCGCCGAGGCCGCCGCCCACCTCGATGCCGTGGCGGTTAAGCAGGTGGAGGCTGAAGGCCTTGCCATCGACGCCGGCTGGGATCCTCACGGTGGTGAGGGTGGGAAGGCGCAGGTGCTGGGGGGCATGGAGTTCCAGGCCCAGGCGCTCCAGGCCTGCCCAGAGGCGCTCCGCATTGCTGCGGTGGCGGGCCCAGGCCGCTTCGAGGCCCTCCTCAGCCAACAGCCGCAGGGCCTCGCGCAGGCCGAAATTCATATTTACGGGCGCTGTGTGGTGGTAGACACGATCGCTGCCCCAATACTTGTTAAGCAAGCTGACATCGAGGTACCAGTTGGGCACCTTGCCCTGCCGGGCCAGCATCTTGGCCTCCGCCCGCGGCCCCATGCTGAAGGGTCCGAGCCCCGGCGGGCAACTCAGGCCCTTCTGGGAGCAGCTGTAGGCCAGGTCCACCTTCCACTCATCCAGGTAGATGGGCACTGCCCCCAGGGAAGTCACCGTGTCGAGCAGCAGCAGGCAGTCGTACTTGCGGCAGAGGTCGCCAATCCCCTCGACGGGTTGGCAGATGCCGGTGGAGGTTTCGGCATGCACGATTGCCAGAATCTTGGGGCGGTGGCTTAGTAGGGCCTGTTCCAGCTCCTCGAGGCTGAAGGCCTCCCCCCAGGGCTTCTCGATCATCACCACCTCGGCCCGGTAGCGACCGGCCATATCGGCCAGGCGCAATCCGAAGTAACCCTTCACCGCCACCAGCACCTTCTCACCGGGCTCGATCGTGTTGGCCAGGGTGGCCTCCATGGCGGCGCTGCCGGTGCCACTCATGGGAATGGTGAGACGGTTGTCGGTTTGCCAGGCGTAGCGCAGCAACTCCTGCACCTCCCCCATCAGCTCGATGTAAAGGGGATCCAGGTGGCCGATCGGGGTGCGGGCCAGGGCCTCCAACACGGTCGGATGGGCGTTGGATGGTCCCGGACCGAGCAGCAGACGGTCGGGGGTGCCGATCGGGGCCAGAGCGAGGCGATGGGCGGAATTGACTGGGGGCAGCACAGGGAGGAAAGCCGGGGCCTGGGTTAACAGCATGGAACCTGGAGCCCTATCGCGCCCGCAAGTTGGTGGCGCCAAGGCCACGGCAGAGGTACTCGAAGGGTGCGCGCACAGCCGTTGTGTCGCTCACACCGGTATCCAGCAGCAGTTCACACACCACATCGGCCAGCAGGGCGATGCTCCGGACGGTCGGACCGGTCGGCACCCCCAGGCTCTTGTAGGTGTCGTCGAGGCCGTTGAGCACGCGCTCATCGAGGATGGTGGGATCGCCGGCGATCAGGGCGTAGCTGGCATAGCGGAGGAAATAGTCCATGTCCCGCAGGCAAGCGGAAAGCCGGCGCGTGGTGTAGGCGTTGCCGCCGGGGAGGATCAGCTCGGGATCGGCCAACCAGAGGCGCTGGGCTGCCTCACGCACGATCGCCGCCGCCTCCCGGTTGATCAACTCAACCGCCGCAAGACGCAACCCAGACTCGGAGTAGTAGGAGGAGATCCGGTCGATCGCGGAACGATCGAGGTAGCGGCCCTGCTGGTCGTAGCGACCAATCAGCCCAGTGATGGCATCGCGCATGGCGGGATCTAATCAACGCAGCTGGCCTGGACCGTAGCACTTGAAACAGGGCAAAACCCAGGCCAGGGGGTCGATCTGGGCAAGCTGACAGAAACGGTTACGCAAGCGGCTGCCCGCTGCGGGCAAGAAAGCAAAAGCCTGCGCATACTCATGCTGAAACCCGATCTAGACCTCGGATGAAGCTGCTGCTCTACGGCTTGAACTACGCCCCTGAACCTGTGGGCATAGGCAAGTACAGCGGCGAGTTGGCCGAATGGCTGGCAGGCAGAGGCCATGAAGTGCGTGTGATCACGGCACCGCCCTACTTTCCCCAATGGCGGGCGGTGGCCAACCGCTACAAAAGGGAACAAAGGCGAGGAGTTGATATCTGGCGCTGCCCCCTGTGGGTGCCTAGGCGCCCGAGTGGGGTGAGCAGACTGATCCACCTGGCGAGTTTTGCTCTCAGCAGCCTGCCGGTGCTGCTGACCCAACGGAAGTGGCGACCGGATGTGGTGCTCACGGTGGCGCCTGCCTTCTTCTGTGCAACGGGAGCCCTACTGCTGGGGAGGCTATGTGGCGAGGCCACAACAACCTGGCTACATATCCAGGACTTCGAGCTGGATGCGGCCTTTGAACTGGGGATACTGAAGGGCAGGTGGATCCGGAGACTCGCCGAAAACTGGGAACGCAGTACCCTTCAAGGTTTCAACAATATCAGCACAATAAGCGAGGCGATGCGGCAAAGGGCGATCGTCAAAGGGGTGAAGACGGAGAACGCCTGCCTATTGCCTAATTGGGTGGATCTGAAAGAAATCGAGCCAGAGGAAGGAATTGAAAAACTTAACAATCCCTACCGAAGCGAGCTAAATATTAGCGAAGGGACGCTCGTTCTTCAATATTCAGGTTCCATGAACAAAAAACAAGGCTTAAATATTTTAGCACAAGCAATTCAGGAATTAGCTGATATGCCTAACTTGCTATGGATATTTGCAGGGGAGGGGCCCACAAAAGCCGAACTCATCTCAATCACTTCGTGTTACAAAAATGTATTAGTTCTACCGCTGCAACCCCCAGAGAAACTCAATAGATGGCTAAATTTAGCCGATGTACATTTACTGCCGCAGAAAGCGAAGGCAGCAGACCTAGTTCTGCCGTCTAAACTTTTAGGGATCCTCGCCAGTGGCAGGCCTGTGGTAGCAAGCTCACCGAGCGGTAGTGAACTAGGTGTGCTGGCCGAGCTGGCAGGAATACGTATAGAACCAGGGGATGACAAGGGTTTTGCCAAGGCCATTCGACAGCTTGCATCTGATAGAAAACTGAGAGAACGACTTGGTGCAAAAGGTCGGAATATTGCAGAAAACTATTTTGGCCGAGAATCCATACTTACACAATTTGAATCTGCTTTAAAAAACCTTCAAAATAAATCCCACTTAATACGCGAAAGGGCCTGGAAGGGGGCGCCTTTATCATCCAATTAGAGCTGAAATATTTATGAAAATTCTTCGTGTCATACGCACTCTGGACCCAGCCAGCGGAGGCATGGCTGAAGGGATACGTCAAATAGCCCCCAATTTAAAAAAACATGGGGTCAGTACAACAGTCATCTGTTTGGATCCCCCCGGCTCAGATTGGCTGGTAAATCAAGGATTTGATTGCTATGGATTAGGTCCTGTCGCGGGGGAATACGGATATCGACGTGGATTGCCCACTCGAATCCACAAGCATGCTCAGCATCACGATATAGTTATTATTGATGGGATTTGGCATCATCATGCTTTTGCCACATGGCGAGCATTGCACAAAACCTCTATCCCGTATTTTGTATATCCGCATGGGATGCTAGATTCTTGGTTTAAGCGTACATACCCCCTTAAGCATCTTAAAAAATGGCTTTATTGGCCCTGGGCCGACTACCGAGTTCTAAGAGATGCCAGAGCAGTATTATTTACCTCTAATCAAGAGCGAATATCAGCACGTGAATCATTTTGGCTTTATAAGGCCACGGAAATTGTTAGCGGATACGGTACCTCACCACCACCTATCAATACAGCATCACAACTGAAATTGTTATTTGAGCGCTTTCCACAGCTTCAAGGAAAACGAATAATCTTATTCATGGGTCGCATCCATCCTAAAAAAGGGGTCGATAATCTAATCGAAGCCTTTGGACAAGTAGCAAATAATGAAAACCGATTGCATTTATTGATAGCTGGACCTGACGAAGTTGGCTTGAAACTGAAACTAAAGCAACGAGCAGATGCTCTTGGCATTGCTGAGCACGTGACGTGGGCTGGGATGCTACACGGCGGTCTCAAATGGGGTGCCTTCAGTTGCGCAGAGCTCTTTTGTTTGCCTTCCCATCAGGAAAATTTTGGAGTAGCAGTGGCTGAAGCCCTTGCTTGTGGCCTACCTGTTGCTATATCTGCTCCAGTAAATATCTCCCTCGAAGTACTCGAGGCCAACGCAGGCCTAGTTTTTCATGACAATATAATAAGTCTAAAAAACTGCCTACTGCAGTGGCTAGCGATTAGAGATACAGATAGAACAAAGATGGGGTTAAATGCTAGGCAATTATTCGTTAACCAATTCGACATGGCATCAGTCTGCATAAAGCTAATATCGATACTGGAGAATCATACAAAATGAGAGTCAAAACTTAAGGTGACCTCGAATAATGAAAAATTCACACTTGCAGTCATCTGTTAATTTGCCCCCTACGGGGCCAAGAGATCTAGTAGATAGCACATCAAAATGACAGAAAGGGGGCTCAGGCGACCTCAGGTAAATCACCTCTAATGCGGGTTCCAACGCCGGATCAGCTTTTGGAAGATATCGCAGGAAGTTGAATCTCAGGTTCGTGAGCCCCAAACATGCTTTGCTCCCCTCAAGCCCAATCTTTCTAGACATCCTGCCACCCATAGACATGGTCATGCAGCCAAAAACATATTCAAAACAAGCTCTGATTGCTGATTTAATACGGTTGCGCTGTTTGGCTCCGTCGCTAAGCGGGTTATTGCAGCTGCCCTTTTAGTGAGTGCCACTTTCACCCCCCAAGATTCAGAAAGTCTTCAAAGCACTCCCCTGTATAGTCAGAACTCACCAAAACATAATGATCCGTGTTCTCAGGATCAAGCAGCATTGGCAGCATCTGACTGTCATGGATATTAGCCGGTGTCACTGCATAGCGCCGGATAAATCCACGTTCAACAACACTAGAGATATTGTTCTTTTAGCCGTTGTGATTGATGCCATTCTTTTGAACCCAGCGTAAATCCAAATCCTTCTGCTGCAATTGATTTAGGTTTTCATGCCAACCTTCAGACATGGACTTCTCTTTGATCTGTTTGTTTTCTTCTCTCCCATTCAGCTGCAACTGCTACGCAGAAGCCGTTGGCTATGGAACTGGAACCAAACTTGCATAAATGTTCTGCACGCCAGGTGCTTCGAAGCCTGGTCCCGAAGATATGCTCGAAATTTAAAAAATTTCAGATCACTCCGTCCTTACGAAGCCTTTCTCTAATGCAAACGTATTAGCATCGGCATGAGGAAAACTACACCCAAGCTCAAATTGAAAATCATTGATAGCTCCAGCATTATGAAAAGGATATGGAGAGGATCAGTGGTTCAATTCTCAGTCGTCCAGCAATGCCTTTGCGATCCTGCGTATAACCTTTGTCGAAAAGTCATCTCGACCGATAACTATCTGAGGCAGCCTGAAGAAAAGCTCAGCAAATTATTTTTTATGTGCTACGCACATAAGCGATAGGGCGGCACCTGGTGTGCCGGGGGCAATGCCGGACAGGCGTTGCGCAAGTCTATATTTAAAATTGGCCTTGCCCATATTTCCATCAAAAATCTCTGCGCCCATACTGTTGTTATGAGGATATACATTAACGTTGAATTCGAGAGGCTCCAGTACTGAATGATACATAGCCACATCAACGCCATCACCGCATGCATGGTGCGCTTCGCTAGCGACGGCACAGCGCTGCTCAAGCTCAGAGGCATGGCCACCGCGCTTCATCAGCCGATAAATAAATAGGCGCAGCTGCCATAAATGATAGCCTAGACCCTTGAAATCTACAGCAGTAAGTTGTACATCGTGGTCGCTTACTAACACTCCGCCCGGTTTGACAAGTCTGGCGGCTTCGCTCAATACCAATTCCATGTTGTCAGCATGATGCATTGTAGCATTAATAACAACAATATCCGCGCAACCTGAGCGAAGCGGTAGGTCTTGGGCATCAGCCAGTAATGGAATATATCCTATATCCTTAGCCATTTTCAATGCCCCAAAGCTTACGTCGACGCCAACAAGCAAGCTAGGGCTACCGCCTAAAGAGGCAAAGACATTACCGGGTCCGCAGCCAATGTCAACAACTACCTTATTGTCCCAAGATCCCGTAGCTTGTTTCCAGCGATCAATGAAAGCCGGATCGCGGTGGCAAGCTTTGAAGTAATTCATCCCCCACTCCTCGTGCCCAAAATACTGCGCGTTTCCGCCAAGGCTGAGAGTGATATTTAATGGAGATATTGGCGCAACTGTAATGCCGTCAACAATAGTGACAGATGCATGGCTGAGAATGTTGCTGTTGATCAATTCGTTTGACATGTCAAAATGTTGGAGGATAAACTGGATCTCTTAGGGGGATTAGTCTATATTAATTGATTGTAGTGGAATAGACTGGTGATGGCCTATGGCAATCGGTGTGCGAAGCTGAAAGGTCTATTAGCATTAACAAAAAACATTGTAAATCCTTTTCGTCAAACATCCAGCTTTGTCTGCGCCAATTTTGAAATGCTAACAAAGGGTCACCTTGCACTCCATACGGTCATTTTCCCAATCACCCCATGCTGCTGATCGCTTCAGCCTCCCCGGCCAACAGGGAGCAGATCAGCGGTCTTGATGAGGAGTCTGATCCACAATCCCGAGCCCAACGTGCTCGTGCAGCTGTTGCCCAGCGCCAAGGCTGAAGCGTACGGAGATCTGAGCCTGGCCCAAGGCATCCTAAAGGTATGTCCACGGCGTGCTGGCGGAGCCTGACAGCAAGAGCTTTGGTCGGCGCGAATGGCTCAACTCCATGCCCCAAATTCCAGATATCGTGGCTGATCAGCTTGATTCCCAATCCTTGACCAGCCTTCTCTAGGCTGTAATATGAAATGTGGCCGCTGGGCCTTACCGGACATATATAATATAGGCTCATCTTAGGATCTCCTGGAGGCGAGGCTGCTGCCAAATTCAATTACCAACCTACAGAGCTCCTGTGCCAGGGGGGCAAATGTCATGACTTCCTTAGAGTGGAAAAAGCAGTGTGCTTGAAAAAACCAGCTCAGGCTCTTACTGATTAGGTATGATTTCCATAATTATCCTTACTAAAAATGAAGAATATGATCTGCCAAGCTGCATAAATGCGGTTACATGGTGCGATGATGTTCATGTAGTTGACTCTGGCAGTTCCGACAAGACCATAGAAATTGCATATCAGCTAGGTGCAAAAGTATGTGTAAATACTTTCGAAAGTTTTGCACAACAGCGCAATTGGGCTCTTGACAATTGTAACACAAAAAACGAATGGATACTTTTTTTGGATGCTGATGAACATTCCACAGTTGCCTTCCAAAATGCCCTTGAAGATGCCGTCCTTCATGCATCCGAAGATGTTGCAGGTTTCTTCTGCTGTGGTAAAACTATGCTTAATCAGCGCTGGCTGAAGAGATCAGATAATTTTCCCAAATGGCAATTCCGGTTGTTGCGTAAAAATTCATCTAGATTTATTGATATCGGCCATGGTCAAAAAGAGGGCAAAGTTAACGGTCGATTAGGTTATATTAAAGAGCCCTATCTTCACTTTGCTTTTTCTCATGGCTTTGAAGCATGGAGGACCAAGCACTTGACCTATGCCAAAAAAGACTCAAAAGAAATTTTTAAAAGTCGAATATCCCTTTTGTCTTTAATTTCGAGACATAGTTCTAAAAGAAATACTGCAATAAGATTCCTAGCTCGTCGAATGCCAGCATGGCCCTTGGTTAGATTTTGTTATTCCTACCTGCTTCGAGGTGGTTTGACGGAAGGCAAGGAGGGTTTACTCTATTGCCAAAAGATGCTTTGGTACGAACGTCAAGTCAGGCAGCAATTACGCCTATTGAATAATGGTCAAAAAAGTATATAGGGCATCGGTTTCGATGATAGGTTATTCTCGGTAACCAATAGGGACGGCCGGAAAACCAGATACTATTGTCTTAGGTGGCACAGAATCGTAAAGAACAGAGCCAAATTTGATTACTGAACCCATTCCTACACGAACAGACGGAGCAATGAGAACCATTGCACAAATCCAAGCCTCATCTTCGATATCAATCCTTCCTAACAAATAGGGAAATGAGGTTGATTTAAAATTATGGTTTCCAGTACATAGGTAGGCGCCTTGTGAAATACAGACGTTAGATCCGATCACAACCCATTCAAGGTTGTCGATCCATACTTTTTCGCCAATCCATGTATGGTCACCGATTGAAAGACGCCAAGGAAATTTTATCTTTACATTCGGCTTTACAAGAACACCATGACCAAGTTTCGCGCCAAACAATCTCAACAGTAGTACTCGCCAAAACGAACCAGGAATCCAAGAAGATATCAAAATTTCCCCAAATATCAGCCAAAAAAACCACAACACGCTTGGTCGGCTCTTAGCAAAATCTTGCGGCAAATTAAATTTGCTCAAGTCTTGAAGTGGCCCAGGGAAATTCATTCGCCGAATCAAACCCATTAATTTGTTAAAATTTTAAACCTAGACTTGGCCGACTCGCAGAAAGGTGCTAGGTATGTCAGGATATCCCAACCGCCGGTTTTAAACTTAAACTGTTGCCTCCTTATGTATTAAGATGAAGAGGTTTGCGCAGGTCCAGACCATTGGTTCTAATCGATCTTCACGAATTGGCTACAGAACAGGTCTTCCGCGCTGACGTCCTAATTGTAGGAGCTGGTGTTGCTGGGCTGACTTTAGCAGATGCGCTGCGGGGCAGTGGTCTGAATGTGGACCTGCTGGAAGCAGGAGGAGCTGCGCTTGAGCCCCAGAGCCAGGCACTTTATGAGGCCGAAATGGCCGGGATAGCCCATTTGGGTACTACCGAGGGGCGGTTCCGCGTCTACGGCGGATCTTCTACCCGCTGGGGCGGCCAGCTCATGCCACTTGCCGCCTGCGACTTTGAGGCCAGGAGCCACGTCCCCCACAGCGGTTGGCCTATCAGCTCAGGCGATCTGACTCCCTACCTCCAGCGCTGCGAAGAGTTGTTAGGGGTCAACCACAACCCATACGATGCAGCGCTCCTACAGCAACTGCCCCAGCCCTGGCCCCAGGTCAGTGAAGAAGCCCTGCTCCTACGTTTTTCAAAATGGGCACCCTTCCGCAGCCGCAATCTGGCCCAGACCCTGGGAAGTCGCTGCCAGGCCGATCCCCAGACGCGCATTTTTTTGCATGCAACTGTCACGGCAGTCGAACTGCATTCGGATGGCCGCCATGTGGAGAGCCTGCAAGTGCGCACATTCAGCGGCGACAACTTCAGCTTTAAGGGCCGCCAGGTGGTGATTGCTGCTGGCAGCATCGAAACCTCCAGGCTGCTGTTGGCGTCGCGCAGCGTTCACAGCGACGGCATCGCCAACCAGACAGATCAGCTGGGTCGCTGGTTTCACGACCACCTCGCTGTCAAGGCCGCAACCCTTCAGCCCCGCCGGCGGCGTGAGTTCCTCAAGCGGCTGGCGCCCTGGTTTCTGGGCGATACAAGACACACGCTGAAAATCGAATCCACCGAAGCGTGGCAGGCCCAGCAGGGCTGCCTAAATGTGATGGGCCACCTGGTGTTCCAATCACCAGAAAATTCCGGCTTCGCCTGGCTTCGCCAGCAACTACTGGCGCGCCAGATCGGTAGCGCGAGCAAGGAGAAGCTGCCTGCTCCAGCTCTGCAGGAGATACCTAGCGAAGCATTTGATCTGCTCTATCTGGCCTGGAAACGCATGGCCCGGCAGCGGCGTTGGTGCCCGTCGAAAGCTGAAATCACCCTGAGCATCGATACGGAGCAGCAGCCCAATCCCGAAAGTCGCATTCGCTTATCAGCCAACCTCGATGCCATGGGAATGGCCAAGGCAATCGTCCAGTGGCAGTGGGGGGAGCCTGAGCGACGCACATTCGCCGCCTACCGCCAGTTGTTCAACCAGCAGTGGCAGGCCTGGGATGGGGGCCAGATCAGCTGGAGTGAAAGCTTTGAGCCAGATAGCGGCTGGGAAAAGGGGGTCAAAGACATCTACCACCTGATGGGAGGTACCCGCATGACTAGCGATCCCCACAGCGGAATTGTGGATCCAAACCTGAGGGTGCATGGCATCGACAACCTTTCCATTGCCAGCCTCTCGGTGTTTCCAACCGGTGGCAGCTCCAACCCAACCCTCACCCTGATGATGCTGACCCTGCGGCTGGCTGAGCGGTTGCGGGCCCAGATGGGCTGATCCCGAACTGGGCGTCTCCCCATCCAAGCCCAAAAACCCCTACACCCAGCGGTCCATCAGCTCCTTCACCACCACCTGCTCGCAGACAACCTGAAGCACCACCACCAGGGGCAGGGCAAGCAACACGCCGGCCAGTCCCAGCAGCGCCCCCAGACAGAGCTGGGCCGTGAGGGCGACGGTGGGCAGCAGGTTCACCGTGCGCCGCAGCAGGATCGGCGTGAGCAGGAAGGCCTCGGCGTTCTGCAGCGACAGGCGCAGCACCAACACCTGCACCAGCTTGGCCGGCGATACCAAGAGGGCAACGGCCAGGGGCAGCAGGGTGGCGGCAGTGGGGCCAATGGTGGGAACGAAGGTGAGCAAACCGCACACCAAAGCGCTCAGCAGGGCTAGGGGCACCCCCAGCAGGGCCAGCCCCGCCCAGGTGAGCAGAAAGACGCTGACTGCCGAGAGGGTCATGCCAGCCAGCCAGCCTCCCAGGGCCTGGCGGCATTCGCTCAGCAGCAGCCCCATCTGGGGGCGCCAGAAGCCCGGAGTTAAGGCCACCACCACCTTCTGGTGACTGCGGGGATCGAGGGCCAGCAGTATGGCCAGTAGGGCCATCAGCACCAGTTGGACCGTGGTGCTGGCGGCGCCACCGGCAAAGCCGAGCAGTTGGCTGCCGAGCGGTTGGAGCCGGTCCCAGGTGCCCAGCTCCATGAGCTGGCGCTCCAGGTTTGGCAACCAACTGATCTGGCGGGCCAGGCTGCTGAGTCGCTGTGCTAGCGCAGGCAGCAGGGAGGTGAGCTGTGTGAACTGATCCAGCAATTCCGGCAACAGCAGCTGGGCCAGCAGGCCTCCCACCAGCACCAGCACGAGCAACACCCCCACCAGGGCAGCCGGACGGTTCAGTGGCAGCAATCGCCGCACCGTGGTGATGGGCACATCGAGGGCAACGGCAAGTACCACGGCGCCGAACAACACCAGCAGCACCCAGCGCAGCTCCCAGGTGAGCAGTCCGAGCACCAGCAGGGCAAAGGCCCCCAGCAGGGTGCGGCCGTTCATGGCTTCAGCTCTCCAGCCGCAGGCGTCTCCATGGATCCAGGATGTCGTGGATCAGCACTTCCCGCACGAGCACCTGCACGCATACCGCCAGGGGCAGGGCGAGCAGGAGGCCAAGCGGCCCGAACACCACGGTGAAAACCAGCTGGGCCGTGAGGGTGAGGCCGGGCAGGAGCCGTAGCTGGTGGTGCATCACCGAGGGGGTGATCACGTAACTCTCCAGGTTTTGCACAGCTACATAGAGCAGCAGCACAGCCACGGCCTTCCAGGGGGCATCCAGCAGCGCCACCGACATCGGAAAGATCGTGCTCAGGGTCGGGCCCACGTTGGGAATGATGTTCAGCAGGCCGGCCAGCAGGGCATTGGCGGCCACAAGCTTGACCCCCAGCAAACTGAGGCCGATTGCCGCCAGCAGGCCGACGCAGAGGGAGCTGATCAGCACCCCCCCCATCCAGGCACTGAGGGCCTCGCCGCACTGCACCAGCACCTGGCGAAAACGGCGGCGATAGAAGGAGGGCACCAGCAGCACGGCCACCTCCCGATAGGCAGCCGGCTGGGCCGCCACCATTAGGGCCACCGCCACCACAAACAACGTCTGCAGCAGTCCCGCCCCCACGCCGCCGGCCAGGCCGAGCAGACGCAGGGCGCCGCCACTGAGGCTGGGACCAATGGCCGAGTCGCCCAGCAGCCCGTTGCGCAGCCAGGCGAGGTTTTCAGCACCGCTGCCGTAGAGCATGCGGCTGGCCTGGCCCAGGCCGTTTCGCACCAGCTCGATCAGGATGGAGGCCGCCGCCGGCAACTTGGCGAGCAGCTGGGTGAACTGATCCACGAAGGGGGGGATCACGGCGGTGGCAAGCACCGTCAGCACCAGGGTCACGAGGGCCAGACCAAGCAACAGGGCCTGGGGCCTGGAGCACCCCAACCGCTGCTTGATCGCCCCCACCAGGGTGCAGACGGCCATGGCCAGCACCAGGGCCGCGAACAGATGGAGCAGGCTCTGGCGCAGGCTCCAGAGCAGCACCAGCGACGCCAGCAGCGCCACCAGCCCCAGCCATTGGCCAAATTTCAAGGCTCAGACCTCTTCTTGCTCGCCCTGCTCCTCGCCCTTTTCCTGGCCCTTTTCTTCGCCCTGGTTGCCTGAGAAACCGAGATCGTGGCCCTCGGCGTAGCGCTGGGCAAAGCGCATGAAGCGCTCGAAGTCTTCGGTGTTCTTCCAGGTATAGGTGCACTCCAGGGCCGTGGCCTTGCCATTGACGAAGCGGGCCTTGACCTCACGGGTCACCAGCTCGCCCTCCTCATCCACCAGAAACATGCCGGTGATGTCGCCCATGCTTTCCGGAGCCAGGGCATCGGGCTCCTCAAACACAAACAAGGCTTGTCCCGTGCGGCCGTCCCGGGAGCGGGTAAGACGGATATCGGGCACAACCGGCTCCGCCACGCCGCGGAAAAATTGAATGGCAGCGCCCATGGCAAGCGGGAACAAACATCGATCTTAGGAGTGCGGCAGGGCTGGATCCCTGAGCAGTTGCGCCGCAGCGGCCGCGGGGTCCAGGCCACTCAGGTCGAAGCTGGCCAGCAGGGGGTGCTGGCGCCGGGTCAGCTCGTGGTCGTAACAGCGATCGTAATAATCGAGCATCTGCGCGCAGGCTCCGGCCCAGTCGCTGACCTCAATCGCAGCTAGGGCGGCGGCGCTGCGCTGGGGGCCCAGACGGCGGGATATGCGGGCGGTGGCGGCCCCGAGGGCCTCCTGGCCATGGGGGCCGTAGGTGGCCACCAGCTGCCCGACCCGTTCCTGCTGGGAACGCTGAATTTCAATCACCGGCGCCTCGCCCATTTGCCGCCAGATTGCGCCGGGAATCCGGCAACGCCCCACTTGGGCGCTCTCAGCCTCGAGCCAGATGGGGGAGCGCCCCTGCAGGGCCAGCAGGGTTGCGGCCAAAAGATTTTCATAGTGTTCGCTGCTGGGCTGGGGGGCCATGCCCAGGCCGCCGAAACTGCTGCCGCGGTGGTTAGCCAGGCCCTCCAGATCCACCACCGCCTGCCCCCGCTGGGCAAGGGCCTGCAGCAGGTCGGTCTTGCCCGTGCCGGTGCGGCCAGCCAGCAGCAGGAGCGGCAAGGGCCGATCAAAACTGGCAAGCACCCAGCGCCGGAAGGCCTTGTAGCCACCATCGAGGAGCAGTACCGGCAGCTCAAGACTGCCAGCCAGCCAGGCCATGCTGCTCGAGCGCATACCACCACGCCAGCAATGCAGGCGCAGGGGTTGGCCCGGCTGGGCAAGGGTGGTTAGCCCCTGGGCCAGCTCCTGGAGCCTGGGGCCCACCAGAGCCAGCCCCAGCAACACGGCCGCCTGTCTGCCCTGCTGCTCGTAGCAGACACCCACCTGGGCCCGCTGCCCATCACTAAACAGGGGCAGGTTGATGGCCTGGGGAATATGGCCCTGGTCAAATTCGCCGGGGCTGCGAACGTCCACCAGCGGGCCGCCAGCCGCCAGGAAGGCATCCACGGTCAGCGATGGGGTGCCGCCTGGCATGGCTGAGCGGAATCTCTGCTGACATAGTGGGCCCACGTGGTACCGCATCAGGCTCAATCCCCCATCCATGCTTTCCGGAGCCCCGGTCACCGCTGCAGCCACACCTGAGGCCCTGCTCGAGCGCTTTCAGGCTGCCAATGGGCGGCAACGACGCGCCATGGTTGGCACCTTGGAAGCCAGTAGCCAGGCAGTGCGCCCGCTGATTGCAAACCATCTTGAGCGGCTCGATCCCCGCAGTGATGACTGGGCAGCCGGCTTCCTAATCCAGCTGTTGCTGGCGGAGGAGGATGGTCTAAGCGAGGCCTTTCTCGCCCGCTATGGCGCTGGCTGGCTGGCCAGTACCAGCGCCAGCGCGCTTTCGTTTGAGCCGCTGCAGCGGGCCCTGATGTTGCAGCAGTTTGAACAGGCCGACCGGCTCACCAGTGCCCTTTTGCGCCAACTGGCGGGCCCCGCAGCCGAGCGGAGGGGCTACGTGTATTACAGCGAGGTGGCGACCATGCCAGAGCTCGACCTCGAGAGCCTCGATCGGCTCTGGGTGTGTTTCTCCCGGGGCCGCTTTGGCTTATCGGTACAGGCGAGGCTGCTGGCCGGCTGCAATGGTCGCTGGGACCAACTCTGGCCCAAGCTGGCCTGGAAGCAGGGTCGCCAGTGGACCCGGTACCCAGGATCCTTCCAGTGGACGATTGGCGCACCTGAAGGCCACATGCCCCTGGTCAACCAGCTGCGCGGCGTGCGCCTGATGGATGCCCTGCTGAGTCACCCGGCCGTGCAACGGCGTATGGGTGGCGGAGCTGGGGGGCCGGCAACGGCCTAGGGTCAAATCGGCACCTGCGGATTCCCGCCCGATGGCCCTGCGCTGGTCGGATTTCATCCTGCCTTCCACCCTGCAGCTGGCACCGCTGTTGGAGGTGCTGATCGAGCCGGTCTGCTGCCGCCAGCTGCAGGGTCAGGTGCAGCTCGGCTTGCATGAGGCCCTGGTCAATGCGGTGCGCCACGGCAATGGCTGTGATCCGGCCAAATATCTACGGGTACGCCGGATTGAAACCCCCCGCTGGCTGGTCTGGCAGGTGCAGGATCAGGGCCCGGGGGTGGAGCCCTCCGCGCGAATCGCCTCATTGCCACCTCAGCCCGATGCTGCCAGCGGCAGGGGCCTCTATCTGATCCACCACTGCTTCGACGACGTGCGCTGGAGCAGCCGGGGCAACCGGCTGCAACTGGCCGTCAGTCGGCAGCGGGCCGAGCTGCTGACCCCGGCCGGTGGCTGGGGCAGCCAGGATCGGCCAGCTCGCCCTTGAGCCAACCAAGGCCGTTTTCCACCAGTTCAATGGCCGCGAGCCGGGCCGGGCCGGGCTGGCTGGCAGCGGGCTCGTCGCCGCCTAGCAGCAGCACCAGGGCCGCCGCCAGCTGCTCCGCGGCACGCCTGGAACGTTGGCCCTTGAGGGCATGCCAGTCGCGATCTCCCAGGGCAAGCTGACGCTGGAGAGCCACGGCCTGACCATGGGCGCCCTCGGGCCAGCGGAAGCTGGGCTTGAGGGATGAACTGGGATCTGAGCTTGTTACTGGTGTTGTCACTGGACGTTTCACTAGACATTTGGACGAGGTTTGGTCCATCATGATGCCGGTTCGCAATGGCTGGGTTTGCTGATGCCAACCAGAGGCCACGGTTACGCTGGACGGGAAATTTTTGCTAGAAGGGCCCAACCAATTCGACTGCTGCACTTGCTCGAGGGCCTCCTCGTTCAAGGGGTCCTTTCGGCCCGGGGCTCGGGGGTGTTGCAGCGCCGCCAAAGGCAGCGCCAGGCCCTGACCCGACGGTTACTTGATCCCTTGCCGCCCCAGCTGGTTCCGCCAAATCGGAGCGACGTTCTGTTTTGGCGTGGGCTACGCTGGGGTACGGTGGGCCTGCTGCTGGCCTGGTGGCTGAAGAATTAGACCGGTTTGCGGGCAGCCCACACCCTGGTCATGAAGTGGGATTCCGCAGAAATGGGGCTGAAACCGGCCTCTTTCAACTTGGCCTCGATGTCATCTGTGATGTAATGGCGGTAGTAGGGCTCGTGGAAAACCCGCCGGAAATTCTCCATCACAGTGCTGAATTGCGGAGAGTCGGCCAACTGCACCGAATCTGCAAGCATAAAAATGCCGCCCGGCTCAAGCAACCTGAAGGCCTCAGCAAGCACCTTCTGCCTTGCCTCGCCAGGTAGTTCATGGAACAAAAACACGCACGTGATCGCCTGAAAGGTCGCTGGGCCAAAGGGCGTGGTCTCAGCATTTCCTTGAACAAGCTGGGGCAATTCACCAGCAAGCTGACTGAGCCATTGGTTGGCCTGGCGCAGGTAGGAGGTTGATAGATCGAGCCCAACCAGCTGGGCCTGTGGCAAGGCAGCACGAATTTGACGCAGGGTACGTCCGGTGCCAGTCGCCAAATCAAGGACCCTTACTTGGCAGGCAGGGCGACTGCTGAAGTAGCGCAGGCCGCGCAGCAGAGGTTCCAGTAGACGCCGGCGCATCGGATCGGCGGTGCCATTGAAGAGGATCTCAACCTGCAGGTCGTAGAGGTTTGCCGAGTGTTCGCTAAGGTAACCATCGGTCTGGTGGTGGAAGTTTTGGAGGTAATAATCCGGGTAAGCAGCCGGGTTGACTTCCGAGGGCAGATCCCGAACCTTACGCTGGCTGCGCCGACTCCAGATGGCCGGTAAATCCAGCCACACCAAAAGGTAGCGGCTAGCCCAGTCAAGCCAGGGGGCGTCAAAAAGTAGCCCTGTGGGGTAGATACCAGCCTCGGCATGCTGCCAGTCAAGGGCGATCAAGGCATCCATCGAGCGGCCTAGTTCAGCCAGCAGCTCTGGAGGTGTCGGCAAAGTGGGTGGTAGGCCCGAGGGGGAAACAAGTCCCATAAGCTTGGTACTGGCCTCCTTATGGGCGAAACCCAGCAAGCTCTTACCCTGCTGGAGTGCCTGGTAGGCGAACTTGGTAAGCCCAGGGATGGCAACGACAGTTTGGACAGGGTTCCCTGACCTGGGGTTATTTGGCATAATGACTAGGTCAAGAATGGAAAGATGCAGTCAACTGCGTTTAATGGCATTCTCCGTCAGAGCGGTGGTGATCTCGCCCGTGTCCAAAGGCTAGGCGATCCCCTAGTGGCAGCGGGGCTGTTCCAGTTGCTTGTGGGTCAATACATACCTGAGCCTTCGCCACTACTTTTACCCAGCTGGCTATGGGTATTAGTGCTAACGGCATTGCTGCTACCAAGCAGTGGCATGTACGGCAGCTTCCGTCAAGGCAGCCTAAAAGATCTTTCTACGAGGGTGACAAACCGCTGGATAATAGTACTCATGTCAATACTAGTATTGACTTTTGCTACCAAATCCTCAGAATATATTGGCCGAGTAAGCATTGTATTTTGGGCTACCCTAACTTTATTATTACTTCAGCTTTCCCATGTAGGCCTACGCAAACTTCTTAGAATGCATAGGATGCGAGGGGGAAACAGCCGCACGATTCTTTATTGGGGAGAGAGCGAAGCTGCCAGGAAGTTTAGTAATCGCCTTCTAAATGCTCCCTGGCTAGGCCTGAAAGTGAGTAAATGGTTCACCCCAAATCCATCTAGGCCCGATTGTCAGCCTCCAGAACTGCCCGCGTGCTCTGGCGGCTTGGTGGAGATGAGGCGTTGGCTTTCTGATAACGAGGTTGACAGCATTGTTTTCAGCCACCTCCCGACCAGCAGCGTCAATATGGACGAACTTCTGGATTTTTTTGGTGATACTTGTCTACCAGTTATTTATGCTCCACACTGGGCGCACAAAGGCATGCGGTTTGAAGTCGAACAATTTGGCGAAACATATTGCCTTAATTTATGGGGTGGAGAACAGTCACGCTTTAATACAAATCTGAAAAGGGCTATTGACCTGGGAGTTTCGGCAATTGGCCTGATTGCGCTGAGCCCGCTGTTCTTAAGTACAGCTATTGCAATTAGAATTACAAGCCCTGGACCTGTATTTTTCGCCCAGGAAAGATATGGAATGAATGGTAAAAGATTTAGATTACTTAAATTTAGGAGCATGAGGGTAATGGAATCAGGAAACACCCAAGGCCTTCGGCAGGCCACTAAAGGGAACCTCGAAAAATCAAGAATCTTACACCTACAGAAGCTTACAAAAAAACGCCTTGCGGCGCCAAAGGGTCTAAGAAATTGTACATCAAAATGACTGAATTGACTCAAGCAGCTTCGTACTAATTATTGCTCATGCG
>JAHLYQ010000039.1 GCA_025127975.1 Synechococcus sp. CS-1331
CCCCCCCCCCCCCCCCCCCCCCCCCCCCCCCCCCCCCCCCCCCCCCCCCCCCCCCCCCCCCCCCCCCCCCCCCCCCCCCCCCCCCCCCCCCCCCCCCCCCCGCGATGTTTCCAGTAGGTAGGAGGCCAGGTTGCTGAGCGAGCGGCCTTCCGCTCCGCTTCTTTGGCTCAGCAGCTCGTAGGATCGATTCCTAAGCCTGGCAGCTTGGCGGGTCTCAATCCACCGGAACCGTGATCGAGCTGCTCTGGGTTTCGGGGGTCTTGGGTATGTCCACCTCGAGCAGTCCATCGTGGAAATGGGCCTTCAGGTGTTGGCTATCCACGTTGTTTGGCAGGGTGAAGCTGCGGATGAAATTGCCGTGGGAGCGGACCGTCGCCGTTAGGAGCCTGGAATTGCAGGAAGGGCGGTCGGGCCCGCCGCGCTTCCTCCAGCAGAAACGCACATAGGTTGGAGACGGAGCGCCCTTCCTCTTCCGATCGGCTCAGCAAGGCTTCATGAACGTGGTAGCTGAGGGTGATTGAGATGCGACGCGGTTGGCGCTGAAGAATGCGTAGACGATCATTCATGGAACGTGTCTCCTTTTTTTGGTATGAGCTCGGTCACTTTTGGTGGGCAATCGCTGATCGTAAAGGTTCCTTTGATGGCCCCCATGCTGGCCTTGCCAAACGAACTTGCCAACTGCTTCGTAATAGCACGGATTTAGGCTCGATTTATACGCTTTGCCCCAATTCTGCCTTGTTTTGGGTACTGCTTGCATCGCCTGTGAATCAATGTGCCGCAGGTGGCTGCATTAGATGCAGCCAAGCAGACTAGCTTTCTGATCCTCTCGCCGCCGCCTCTTCCCCAGCCCATGCTGAGGGTGCCAGGGGGTGGCTCAGATGAGTTCGGCTGATGCCGAGTGACCAGATCGAGCTAACCGCAACAGCTGCGAGGGCTGGATGTGAAAGCGCTGTTGAAACTCAACGCTAAACAGCCCCATGGAGCGATAGCCACAGGCGCTGGCGATGCTAGTCACCGTTTCCTTGGGAGAACTCTTTAGCAACCGCTGACGGGCTTGGTCCAGGCGTTTTGCCCGAATCCATTGGGTTGCCGTACAGCCCATGCGTTGGCGGAATGCGTATTGGAGTGCCCTCTTTGAATAGTTGCTTAGTTCCGCAAGCGAGGTCAGGCTCAGAGTTTTATCCAGGTTCGCGGTGATGTAGTCAATGAGTTGATCAAATGAATCCTGAAGCTGGCCATCACTTGGTTGAATGGCCCCTACACCTTGCACTTGGCGAAGGTTCGGAATTGCCAGGATTGCAACCTGGCGGATAACCTGTTCCACCAGCCCCAACGGCCTGATTAAGGATGGATTTGATTCCTGCAGGGCGCTGATGGTTCGCAAGGTGCAATCCAGCAGGGAAAGCAGCTGGGCATCGAGCTGGCCATCGGTGGGTTTGCAGGAGATTGGACTCTCCAACATCAGAGGGTACTTAACGACCTCCGATCCATTCAAGATTATCGACGCAGCCATCTCCCCTAGATTCTGCCAGGGGAGCATTACACAAACGACAGAGCAGGCTGTACTCACCCATCGAATGGGTGTTCCCGGAATGATTAAACAACTCCCCGCTGCCGCGGTGCATAGGTGCCTACTTCCTCGAAACAGGCAAACTTTGCCGTGGGTGACAAAGATCAGGGAAACCCTGGGGGAGGGCCCCAGCTCAGCCCTGGCTGGGGGGGCCACTAAGCCCAAAACCTCAAGATCTGACCAGGCCAGCTGGAAGGCCTCGCTGATTATTTCTGTCGATGGCGCTTGATTATTTCGTTTTCGTTCGAGTGATAATAGAAAACGAAAACTATTATCATTCAGCTCGCATTTATGAAGCGGTCCCAGCAGATTGGCAAATGGATTGGAGCGGCGAATGAGTGCCCAATCTCGCTGCGAATTTGCCCAGGACGAAGTTACCACAGGCAGCCAGGCTCTATTGATTGTATTTAGCTAAAGAGGTTTCAAGCAGAAAAGATGCGAAGTTGGAGAGTGATCTACCTTGCTCATCGCTAACACGCATTAGCTCGGCGCAAGTGAAATGAGATACCGTTATCGAAATCCTAACCGGCTTGCGAAAAGCCATGGAATCGGCAGAGACGATCATTGGAAAGCTCCATATATATCCGGAAAACATTAAAGCACCTGTGGCACCGAAATGCAGTGCCTTGGGGTACCGTACGGTTGCGGCTGCAGATATCGCATAGATTTGCAGCTTTCGAGTAGTGCCAGCCGCGCAAAGTTAGGTGAAGTAATTGCCAAATTCCTACCCACCCAGGTAAGGATAACCTTAAAAGTACCCCCTTCGTGCCCCTTGAAGCCACCGGCCGGCGCGGCCAGAGCCGAGAAGTTAAATGAGGGGCCTGCCAGTTGGCCCAGATCACGTGGTGGCAATCGGGGCTTCGGCAGGGGGGCTTGAGGCACTTCAGGCCCTTGCCTCCCAGCTCCAGCCCGGCGGCAGCGTTGCCTACCTGGTGGCCCAGCACCTATCCCCCGATCATCCCAGCCAGTTGGTTGAGCTTCTGGCACGCAGCACGCAGCTGAAGGTGGTGGGCGCCCACGATGGCTCTCCGATCTACCCCGACCAGCTGTTGGTGATCCCCCCCAACAGCGATGCCACGGTTGATGGGTCCAAACTCAAGCTCACCGATCCGGAACCTCGCTTCAGTCCCAGTCCATCGATCGATCTGCTGTTCGAATCACTGGCGACCCATTGGGGCGAACAGGCTGTGGCCGTCGTGCTTTCGGGTACGGGATCCGATGGTGCCCGCGGCCTCCGCGCCGTTGGTGCCGTAGGCGGGCTCGCCTTGGTGCAATCCCCAGAAAGTGCTCGCTTTGACGGGATGCCTCGGGCTGCGATTGCCCTGGGAGGTAGTGATCTGGTTGCCGATGCGGCGACCCTCGGCATTCGCTTGAGTCATTGGTTCAACCACAAGGGGGGCTGGAACGGCAAGGTGGCATGCCCGATCGAGCCATTTCTGCTCACGAGCGCCGCTGCCCAGTTGAAGCTATGTACGGGGATCGATTTCTCGAAGTACAAAGAGTCAACCTTGCGTCGGCAGATCCAGCGTCGAATGGCGATCTGTGATGTCCCCACCATGGAGGAATATTTGCCCTTGTTGGTAGCAGATCCCAGTGAAGCTAAGGCTTTGGCCCAAAACCTGCTGGTGACTGTGACCACCTTCTTCCGAGATCCGCTTGCTTTTGATGCCCTCGAGACAAGTCTGAAAGCTTTTTTCGCCAGACTTGCCCCTGACGAGAAGCTCCGTGTTTGGGTGCCTGGTTGTGCGACTGGTGAAGAGGCCTATTCAATTGGCATGACCATCAGCAAGGTGATGGGTCATCCAGTCAACCTTAGCCAGCAGCTCAAGATTTTTGCTACCGATCTTGATGAGCAGAGTCTTGCATTTGGAAGACGGGGTATTTATCCGATATCGCAAGCAAAAGCGATCTCCAATGATCTGCTACATCGCTTCACAACGCAGGGAGAAGGCACTCTGGAAATCAACAAGGACCTGCGTAGTTGCATTGTCTTTGCCCGTCATAATGTAGCAAATGATCCGCCATTCCCAAATATTGACCTGATTTCCTGTCGCAATACCCTGATTTACTTCACGCCGCCGCTGCAGCAGCAGGTGCTTGATTTATTCGGGTTTTCGCTGCTCCCCGGGGGGCTCCTTTTTCTTGGTAGTTCTGAATCAATTGGTCGTGCATCTTGCTTTAAGGCTGTTAACGGTATTCATCGCATTTATGAACGCACTCCCGACGGTCGATCCCGCAACCATGGCGCCCTAGCAATGCCTGTTCATCGTGATTTGGCATTCCTCCATTCGCCCAAGGCCTTCGCGATGCTGCGAAGACCGGAGTTCGAGCAGCACGTCATTCTGTTGCAAGCCTTGCTTCGTGCGTTTGTTCACCCATCCCTCGTGCTGGATGAAAACCATGATCTAGTAGAAATCATTGGAGATGTGTCACCATACTGCCGGATTCCTGAAGGAAGGATGACGGCTTCCGCCGGTGCGTTTCTGCGCGATGAACTGAAAGCCGACGCCAGGGCCCTATTTCTGCTGGTACGCGCTGATGGCAAGGTCGCTAGCAGTCGCAGCATCCAACTCAAAGGTATGGATACTCCGCTGCGGCTGGAGGCTGCGCCCTTGCAAGTGGGTGATCACAAACTCACCATCATTTCCTTCATTAACAGTGAAGCAAATCAGGGGGGCTGCATTTCGGATCTGGGCAGTGGAGATCAGGATGCTGGCTTTGCTGGCGAGATCGAACGTCTAGAGCGGGAGCTTCTCTCCAGTCAGGACACCCTGCGTCGCTCTATGGCCGATCTGCAGCAGGTTAATGAAGAGTTGGAGGGTTACTCTGAAGAACTTCAGGCCTCGTCGGAGGAATTGCAGGCTTCCAACGAGGAGCTACAGGCTTCCTTTGAGGAGTTGCAGGCTACTAATGAGGAGCTGGGCACGCTTAATCAGCAGTTTCGTGTCCGCAGCGAAGAGCTCGAGCGTCTTAATATAGATCTAGAAAATATACAGAACTCTTTGAGCCAGGGTATGGTGATTGTCGATGACAATCTGCGTATCAATCGCTTTTCGCCCCTGGCCGTAAGGTTGTTCGGATTGGTGGAAAGTGATGTTGGCCAATCCTTAATCGGGATTCCCACAACCATTCCGCTACCAAGCTTGCGTGAAGCCCTGCTGGCAGTGATTAGGGGAGAGAAGCGTAGCACTATTGAAGCTGCCAGTGACGAGATCTCGCTCTTGGTGCAGGTGATGCCCTATCTCAACCTAGAAGGTCGATGCCTGGGCGCAATCATTACACTTACCGATGTCTCGGAGCAGGTCGCTTTGCGTCGTGCTGCCGAAGCATCGTTGCGGGAGTTCACCAGCCTTGCCGAAGGACTGGAACAGGCTGTTTGGAAGCGGGATCACACCATGGAGCAGATCCTCTATATCAGCCATCAGATCGAAGAGTTGACAGGCTGGTCCCCAGCTGAGCACTTGCAGAATTCAGACCTCTTTGATGGCGCCATCCTTGCTGCGGATCGTGCCGTTGTGGCTGCGGCGCGCCATGCAGGTGGATCCGGTTGGTCTGTGACCTACCGGCTGACAAGGCGGGATGGGCAGGAGCGGACTTTGAAGGAGGTTGGCAGAATCGTCGAGGAGAACGACGACCAGTACTTCGTGGGCACGCTCAGCGATGTCACTGACGACCCCTTGCTTTAGAAAATATCCAGTTGGCACAGCATTCACCCCATTATTAGGGTCAATTGGCTAAGGCTTCTGCTTCAGCTGCTCAGCGTGCTTGACCTTAACTTTGACCAGGTCTTCATCAAAAAGTTCAGAATTGGATTTCATCATTTTTCCCTTCACTTTATTCCACTTTTCTTTGATCTTGAGATTGGCCATGGTTCGCTTTGTTTTTGAGATTGGTTGATGGTTTTGAGGCTCAGGGATATGCGCGGCCGCGCACCGGGCCGTTGTATTCTATCCTTGAAACTTTTGCGTCCTCTGAGACGATTACCACGGTCTCAAGAGTTGCCTTTTCTCGCCGTGTCGCCCAGCCCGGCGTTCCTCCAAGGAACTTGAATCGATAGCCTTCGGCCGTGTTGGATACCATGCAGTTGCCGCAACCACCTTGATGCATGCAATCAGCAGGTGCAGGCCTGGGCCAATAATTTAGCTATAATGGAGGTTGCTGAAGCCGCCTACAAGCAATGTAATAAATTATCCATAGATACCGCTCATTTTCTTTGATCCATGGCTGATATATTGGCATCGCCTTCGTTCATGGATTGCTGCTGATTGCTGCGATTGTCATCCTCTTCCGCCCGCGCAGAGGTCGTTACGTCTGAGGGTGTCCCCGGTTTCTTGTCGTTGCTTGCGTTTGTTTTTCTGATGCCAGATCCCATGAATCCTTTTTTTGTTGTTGATTCGCTTAAATCGTTTGGGGATGCCTGTGTAGATCTTGAACATGCTGTTGTGGCCCACGGTTTTGGGGTCCTGGCTGTGCACGATCTGGCCGAGACTCTGCGCAGCAAAGGCCTCAGCTTCCCTGAGAGCTGTCGGGTGTTCGAGGTGTGCAATCCCCAGCAGGCAGCCAAGGTGCTCGCGGCCGACATGTCCCTCAATATGGCTCTGCCTTGTCGCATTTCGGTATATACCGAAGCTGGGCAAACTCGCATTGGCATGATTAGGCCTGAGCCCATGCTCAGCATGCTCTCACAAGACCCTCAGCTTTTGGCGGTGGCCAAACAGGTGGAGGCCTCCACCACGGAAATAATCCAGGCAGCGGCCATGATGGGCCCGACCACCATCTCCCCCTGCTGAGGCCAAGGCGATAGCCCTAAGCGGTGACCAAGCGCCCCAGCCCTGGCACTCGCTGGCGCTGCTGCTCCCAGCTGAGTGCATCGCGCACGATTCGATCCAGATCGGAATAGTGCGGCTGCCAATGCAGCAGTTGACGCGCCTTGGCTGCGTCGGCCACCAGGGCCGGTGGATCGCCCAAGCGCCGGCGGCCGATCTTCACGGTTATGGGCTTGCCGCACACTCGCTCCACGCAATTGAGCACCTCACGCACCGAATAGCCCACCCCTGTACCCAGATTGAAATCGGTGCTGGCGCCACCGGCAATCAGGTAATCGAGAGCAGCGATATGGGCGGATGCTAGATCCCGCACATGGGTGAAGTCGCGAATGGCACTGCCATCGCGCGTCTCGAAATGATCACCATGAATCATAAACGGTTTTCCTTCCAATGCTGCTTCGATAGCCAGCGGAATCAGATGGGTTTCATGTTGACGGCATTCTCCGCACCCGTTTTGTGGATCTGCTCCTGCGGCGTTGAAGGAGCGCAGGATCACCGCGGGGAAGCGGTAGCGCTGGGCCAGATCTTCAAGCATCCACTCCATTGCCAGCTTGCTACGGCCGTACGGATTAATTGGCGTTCGGGTGCTGAGCTCCGCAATTGGCAAGGCTGGTGGTATGCCAAACACAGCGCAGCTGGATGAGACAATGACTGCCGGAGGTGATTGGGGTCGATAGGCTATTGCTTCCTCGAGTAGTCCTAGGGCATCGACCGTATTGACCCGGTAGTAGTGATTTGGCTGCTCATTCGATTCGCCCATGTTGGCGAGAGCTGCGAAATGCAGAATCGCATCGACCCGGTATGCCTTAAGCACGGATCGCAGCAGCGAACGATCGGACAGATCCCCCAGGACCAGTGGCACGTTGTGTTGTAACACCAGTTGGCTAAAGCCGCGGCTGAGGTTGTCGAATACGACTGGCTGGTATCCAGCCAGTTTTAGGGGTGCAAGCACCGAGGACCCCAGGTAGCCAGCGCCACCCGTGACGAGCACGATGGTCATCAGTGGTTGCCCCCACTCTTAAGGACGCCTAATTGACTCCATGCTGGGAGGATTAATTTGGTGGTGGCGCCATTGTGGCTATTGCTTGCTAGGTAGATCACTATTTGACTCCCCATGGGCCTGGTTTTCGTTGGCTCGTCGTCTTTGAATAGTTGATCTGTAATACGCATAAGTTGAGTGGTTGATCCACCAAATCCTATGGATTTCTTTTGCCCTTGCAATCTTTTATGCGATCAAGCTGCCGATCTGCTGCACGCCACCGCAGTTTGCTGCGTGTGGCAATTCATCGGTAGAGATGTTATACGAACCTCTAGGGCTGGTGGATTAGACTTGGGACCCATCTTTGAGCGGCTGGCATCAAGGAAGGTGTATGGAGATGAAACCTTGCCCCCTGTTGATCGGGGCTGCGCAGTGGGCCCGGTGTGTCTAACCAATTAACTTTCTAATCAATTAACTTTGATCTGTTTGCCAGGCCCGCTCCCGTGCCCGTCGCCCCCTCCCCGCACTACATGCCCCTGGCGGCTGGCCAGGCCCGCCAGTTGCTCAAGGCCCTGGCCGATCCGATCCGCATCCAGGTGGTTGAGGCCCTTGGCGGTGGTGAGCGCTGTGTCTGTGAGCTCACGGCCGAGCTTGGGCTGGCCCAGTCGAAGTTGTCCTTCCATCTCAAGGTGATGAAGGAGGCCGGCCTGATCGAGGCCCGCGAGGAGGGGCGCTGGACCTATTACCATCTCCAGCCTGAGTTGCTTGGCCAGCTGGGTGCATGGCTTGCCTCCTTGGCATGTCAAGCAAGCCGGATACCGGCATTGACATGCGGGAGTTCATAGCCTCCCGGTGATTTGTTTGGTCTATGGCATCTGCCCTCTCCCTGGGGAAGGCCTGCGAGCCGGTTGCCCTGCCCCTGCTGGTGCTGTCGTTGGCCGTTTTCACCATCGGCTTTGATCGATGCGCCTTTTGGTGGCGGTGGTGGCGCCGTGGCCGGCGCCCCTGGCGGGAGTTCGGCGCCGCGATGGCCCAGGCGCCTTCGCCTGAGGCGCGCCGCGCTGTGCTCGAAACCTGGGAAAGGCAGATGGCCTGGGGTGAACCCCTGCTGCAGGCGGCCGTGGTGCTGGCGCCCTTGCTGGGCCTAATTGGAACCACGGCAGGGCTGATGGCCGTGCTGAGGCAACTGGGCCCCCAGTTGCTGTTGCCGGCCAACGCACCCCTGGCCGGCTACGGCGATGTGTTGCTGCCCACCCTGCTGGGATTGCAGCTCACCTTTGTGGCGTTGGCCCTGTTGCTGCTCAACCAGGGCCTGCGCCAGTGGCAGCTGGGCCGTGGCGCAGGCATTCAGCCATGAAGTCGCCAGTGCTGGAGGCCAACTGGCTGACGCTGCTTCCGGTGCCCCTGGCGGCCTGCACCATCACGGTGTTGTTTGCCGTTGCGGCCCTGCCGGCCCTGCTGCTTGCGCCCGACCCCACGCCTGCTGCCGAATCCGTTGGGGCCCCCGGCGAGACCCTGGCTTTGGCCCTCACAGGCCAGGGCACCTGGATCCTCAACGGCATGCCCCTGACCTCAACCATGGTTGCCCGGGTCCTGAGGGCTCGGCCGCGCAGCGTTGTCGCCCTGCGCTTCCAGCCCTCTGGAGCCCTGAGCGCTGGCCAGGTGGCAGGCTCCCTGGCCTGGTTGAAGCAGCACTCAACCCTGCCGGTTCGGTTTGAGGCGCCGCCGGTGGTTCGATGAACAGGCCCCTGCTGCTCCAGGCCCTTGCCCATGGGCTGCTGGCTACTGCTTTCTGTGGCCTGGCCCTTGGCCTGGTGCTGCTGCCCCAGCAAAGGCGGCTGCAGCGCTCCCTGGCTGAGGGGGTGATCAGTCTCAATGTCGCCTCCGACGGCCAGTTGAGGCTGCTGAACCAACCCATCGCCGCCGCCGAGCTCCCCGGCCTGCTGGCCGAGCAGGTCCGGCGGCGCAGACCGGTCCGCCTGCGGCTCGTGCCCGATCCCGATACCCCCTGGGCCGAGGTGCGTCGTCTCCTCAGCCAGCTCGACTCCTTGCCCCTCTTCCTTGAAATCCAGCTTCCTGCCCCTGCCGCCGCGGCTGGCTGACCCCCGGGTCCGTCGCTGGGGTGCCGCCCTGCTGGCTGCCTTGGCCCTGCAGCTGCCGATCCTGCTGGCCCTGCAGGCTGGCTGGCCAGAGGCCCGCCGCCCTCGCCGCCCTGCGCGGGTCGATGACACCCCGATCCTGTTGAGCTGGAGTCGCCCTGCCCCGTCAGCTACGCCAGGGGCCTCGCTGAACACCATTCCCCTGCAGGGCCTCCTGGCCCTGCCGCCGCCGCCGCCGGCCGCCCTTGTCTCCCCGCCGACAAGCAGGCAGGCGGCTTCTGCGACCCAGTCCTCTGCTCAGTCCTCTTCCCAGGCCTCAGCTCTGCCCTCCTTCCCGCCCTCCCCCCTGCCCCGCCAGCCCGGTGAAGCCTTCCTGCTCGCCAGGCAGGTGGCCGCGGGGGGCCAGCCCGGTGAGGCTTCCGCCGGGCTGGTCGCGGTGCAGCGGCGCCAGTGGTGGTTGCTTCCGGGCCAGGAGCCGGCCCTGCTCTCGATCTGGGCTGCTGCCAAGGAGCAGCCCCTGCCGGCTGGCCTGGGTTCCCAGCCCCAGGGGATTGAGATTCGCAGTGTGGCTCTCGCGGCCGCCGAGCCCCTGGCCCTCGGCGACTTGCACGGCCGCTCGATTCGCCATGGCAACGAGCTCTGGCTGCTGTGGCGCCAGGGCTCGACCCTATGGATCCTGCGGGGGAGCCAGGCGCCCTAGGCCGGCGCCGGCTGCGGCTCGTCACAGGCTCTAGATCAGTGGGGCCGCAGGCGTGCGGCCAGGGCGGCCAGCAGAAACACCGCCGCCATCAGCAGGTAGCCCACCGCCCAGAGCGAGCCCACTCCCCAGCCCACCTGCAGCACCGTGTCTGCCTGGGTGAACCGCCAGGCATGGATGACGCCAAACCAGGAAAAGCCGGCCGCCACGGCCGCAGCCAGACTTGCAGCCAAAAAGCGCTGCTCAATCACGTAGACGAGCATGGCCGCCAACAGCATGGCGGTGATGATCTGGCCCTGTTCGAGGGCAAAGGCGCCCGCCGCCCACACGTCTGCCTGGCGCAGGGGCTCCAGCAGGGCAGGCCCGAACGGCTGGAGCCCACTGCCGGCCCCGCCGGCCCTCAGCCCAGCTTTGAGCAGCAGGGCTCCCCAGCCGGCCAGACCCGGCAGCAGGCCCAGGGCCACCGCGGGAGCATGGGCACTGGGTGTGGCCTGGAACGCCTGGGCGGCGATCACCAGGCCGATGTAGAGCACGATCGCCATGCCCGCCTCAATCGGCACCAGCTGGGACACCACGCCAAACAGGCCCAGCAGGCAGGCGATGGCCATCACCACCCCGTTCAGCCAGGAGTAGCCGATGCGGGCGCCCATGGCTTTCCAGCCCGGATGGCCGATGTAGATCGTGGTCGGAAAACAGGAACCCAGCGCGGCCGCCGCAATCGTGCCGATGCCGTTGATCAGCATGGAGCTGCGCACGGGATAGCGATCTCCGGCGGCCTCGGCGCTTTTTATGTTCTGCAGCGAGCCGAGCAGGTTGAAGAGCCCCATCGGCACGATCACCCCAAGCCAGGGCACCAGTTGGCCGCGGGCCTGCCACAGGGCCCCCAGCTCCAGATGGGGAAGCTGCAGGCCCACCTGGGCCACCTGGTTGCTCCAGGTCTGGGGATCGAGCTTGATCAGGCCTGTCCCCCAGGCCAGCGCCATGCCCACCAGCACAGCCAGCAGCCCCCCTGGAATCGGCAACTGCAACCGGCCGTAATAGGTGGCCAGAATCACCGCCAGCACCGTGAGCCCCACCACCGGTTGGGCATAGGTGCGCAACAGAAAACCCAGGGCGATGTAGCCCAGTGCAATCCCCGCCAGGGTGGAGAGCAGGGCGGCTCTGGGTAGCCACCGCCTGAGCAGTTGGGCGCAGAAGGCACCACTGGCCTCGATCAGGCCCGAGCCCAGGCAGGCCACCAGGCCCGCCTGCCAGGAAAGCTGCACGGCAGCGGCCTCATCCAGCCCCGTCGCCAGGGCCGCCAACTTCACCGGCAACATCACCAGGAACACATAGGCAAACAGGCTCACCGTGTTGATGCCGTAGGGGAGGGCAGTGCGGTCGCTGCGGCCCTCCAGGCGGGCCAGCCGGTAGGCCTGCACGGCATAGGCCCCATTCCCCACCAGCAGGCTGATGCCAGTGGCGGGCAAAATTGTGCCGAGGAGCAGGGTGTCTGGATAGCCGAGTACGCCGCGGCATAAACCCAGGATCAACAGGATCTGGATCAGGTTGTCCAGCCCCAGGCCCAGGAAACCGTCCAGGTCTCCAGCCACAAACCAACGGGGTGCGCTGACACTTGCAGTGCCAGTTGGCATGGAATTACTCATGGCCACCAGATTGGCAGGTGCGGCCCGCCGGGCCCTAACCGACCCTTAAACACGGGACTACCGGGCCTTTGCCTGGTGGGGCGGGGCGTTCCATAGCGTTCTGGAAATCCTGGGACTCGCTCGCGATGGTGTTTACGCCTTCCCTCCAGCCGGGTCGCAGCGACAGTGTCCGCGAGCTGCTCGAGGCCAGCTACGAGAAACGCAGCCTGGTGCACCTGGCCGCGGGCAGCCAGGTGCCCCTGCTCAAGCGCAGTATCTGGCTGGTGGTGCGGGGGATGGTCAAGCTCAATGCGATCACCATCCACGGCGACGAGCTCCTGCTTGGCCTGGCCGGCCCCAACGAACCTTTTGGCGATCCCCTCACCAACGTGGATGCCTATTCGGCAACAACGCTGGTGAGTACGGATCTGCTCTGCGTGAGCTGTGAGGAAATCCAGCGCTCTCCCCACCTGGCCATGGGACTGCTCCAGGGCATGGCCGCTCGCTACCGCCAGTCCGAGGCCCTGCTTGCCCTCCTGGGCCTGCGGCGCATTGAGGAGCGGGTGCGCGGTTTCCTCGAGTTGCTCACCAATGACTACGGCCAACCCTGTGAGGAGGGGCTGCGGCTCGACATCAAACTCACCCACCAGGAGCTCGCCAGTGCGCTCAGCACCACCCGGGTCACCGTGACCCGCATCCTGGGCACCCTGCGCGAGGAGGGCTGGCTCCACATCGATAGCCAGAGGCGTCTGGTGGTGCGTCACCTTCCCAAGCGTCGATAACCCCGGCTTTTGCGCCGGGCCGGTGAGAATGGGCCCATGCAGCCTTCCTTGCTCGTCGTCGAAGACGACGAAACGATTCGCGAGACAATTTGTGAGGCCCTTGAACTCGAGGGTTTCGTTGTGCAACCCTGCGCCAATGGTCGCGATGCCCTCCAGCTCCTGCAGCGGCCCGCCGATGTCAAGGGGTTCGATCTGGTGGTGCTCGATCTGATGCTGCCGGGGCTGGGGGGCTTGGATATCTGCCGCCAGCTGCGCCAGCACAGCAACCAGACCCCCATCCTGGTGGTGAGCGCCCGCGACACGGAAACCGATCGGGTGCTGGGCCTGGAGGTGGGTGCCGACGACTACCTGGTCAAGCCCTTTGGCATGCGGGAGCTGGTGGCCCGTTGTCGGGCCCTGCTGCGCCGCTCCAGCAGCCAGATCGCCCGGGATCGGGTGCTGGAGCATGCCAACCTCCGCCTCTTCCAGGAGGAGTGCCGGGTCACCCGGGATGGCCTGGAGGTGAATCTCTCCCCGAAGGAATACCGCCTGCTGGAGCTGTTCATGCTCAACCCCAGGCGGGTCTGGAGCCGCGACCAGCTGCTGGAGCAACTCTGGGGAATTGATTACTTCGGCGACAGCAAAACCGTCGACGTCCACATTCGCTGGTTGCGCGAAAAGCTTGAAGCCAGCCCCTCGGCTCCGGTGCACCTGGTGACGGTGCGGGGCTTTGGCTATCGCTTTGGCTAGTTTTGATTTGGCTAGTTTTCTGCTGGCCTTCGGGCTCGGGGCGGGCCTCGGCTGTTTGGCTTGCCTGCTGATCTTTTTCTGGCGCCAACGCGGTGGGCTGAGCCGGCGATTGCCCCGGGCCCGGCAGCTGCTGAGCTGGCTGGATTCCTCAGCTACCGGCTGGATCCTGCTGGATCAGGCTGGCAACATCGGCCACATCAACCCCAGGGCGGAGGAGCTGCTCCAACTCGATGCTGGCAGGCTGCTGGTGGGGCAGCCCTTCGTTGAAATCTGTGACGACCCCGCCCTGGCCGGCAGCATCAGGATCGCCCGCCGCCAGGACAGGCCCCAGCGACTGGAATGGCACACCGGCAGCCACGACCTCGACGTGATGGTGGTTCCCGGCCGGGTTGGCTGGCTCGGGGTGCAGCTGCAGAGCCGTCGTTCCCTCGATGCCCAGCTGCAACAGCAGGAGCGCTGGGTGAGTGATGTGGCCCATGAGCTCAAAACACCGCTCACGGCCCTGTTGCTGGTTGGCGACAGCCTGGCCGGCCAGGTCACCAGCCAGAACGTGCGACTGGTGGAGCGCTTACAGCGGGAATTGCTGCGGCTCCAGGAGCTGGTTGGGGATCTGCTCGAACTTTCGCGCCTGGAGAACAGCCTGCCGGGTACGGCCCAGCGCACTGGCCTGGTGGACCTGCCCTCCCTGGTGCAGCAGGTGTGGGCCAACCTGCGCCCCCTGGCCGACCCGCGCGGAATCCGGCTCGAGTTGCAGGCGCCGGACCAGCTGCAACTGCGCGGCGACAGTTCCCGGCTGCATCGGGCCCTGCTCAACCTGCTGGATAATGCCCTTCGCTATAGCCCCGATGGCGGGGTGGTGCGGGTGAGCATCGACAGTCGCGCTGAATGGTGCCAGTTGGGTGTAACAGACCAGGGCCCGGGCCTCAGCGAAGATGATCTGGCCCATTTGTTTGAACGCTTCTACCGGGGCGATCCCTCCAGGGCACGCAGTCCACGCATCGGCAGTGGCCTGGGTCTGTCGATTGTGCAGCAGATTGCTGCTACCCACGGTGGCCGCATTCAGGCCAGTAATCAGCCCCAAGGCGGTGCCCAGTTGGAACTTATCCTGCCCGGGGTGATTGGTCCAGGCCATTGCTAATTGCAACGGCCTCTCGCCTAACTGGCCCCGCAGAGGTCGATTCCGCATTGACGGGTGGCTAGTTTGATTGTTATTGATTCGAAGATCATGCATTTCTGGGCTCCCGAGATAGATCCATCCCATCCGATGGACTGCACCCAGGCCGAGCGCTATGCACTTAAGCGCCTTGGTGACTGCACATTCGTCGCGATTGCCGGCGAAGATCAGCGCTTGGTGGACGTGGGCAGCACCACAGAGGCCTATCTGTTTCATACCCATGAAGCGGCCCTGCGGGCAGCCAATGAGCTCAATCGGGGCGGTCGCGGACCCATTGATGTCGTCAAGATTGAGTGGGAGCCGGCCTGATCACGCCACTCTTGGGCTGATGGCGGCTGCCAGGCCTGCCAGCCGACTCTGGGTGAGTGTCACCCCAGCGATAGCTGGTACCTTGAGCCGATGTAGGCGTTCCCGCGGTTGATCTGATGCGGTCACGATGTACACCTGTCGCTTTTGGTCGCGGCAGTCGAAGCAGATGGCTTCAATTGCCAGGGCAGCGGTGACCCCCAGCAGCGGCACCTCGCTGAGATCGAGCACTAAGGTGTGAAAGTTGGTGCTGGAGCGAAGCAGCTGGGTGAGATATTTGCTGGCACCGAAGCTCAACGGGCCGCTGAGTTGCAGCAGCAGCAGCTGGTCGCCGGCCTGCCGTAGCAGCTCCTGCTCCTCGGGGATGAGGTCGTGATGGTCTTCGCCGCCGCTGCGGGCCCGCATCGCCTGCCGCTGCAGCTCGCTATGGCGTTTGATCGTGAGGATGTTGGCCAGAAACACCCCCACCACCACGGCGGTGATCAGGTCCCAGAACACGGTGAGCAGCAGCACCAGCTACATCAGCCCGGTGCTCCGCAGCGACAGCAGCGGCGCCCGCGCCATGAACGACCAGTCGATGATCTCCAGCCCCACCTTCAGCAGGATGCCGGCCAGCACCGCGTGGGGAATCGGGCTGGCCAGCGAACCTGCCCCCAGGGTGAATAGCAGTAGCACCAGGGCATGCACCATGCCC
This sequence comes from Synechococcus sp. CS-1331, assembly GCA_025127975.1. Taxonomy (GTDB): domain Bacteria; phylum Cyanobacteriota; class Cyanobacteriia; order PCC-6307; family Cyanobiaceae; genus Cyanobium_A. The sequence continues at coordinate 15,482 of JAHLYQ010000039.1, forward strand.
GAGAGCCGCGTGCGCCCGCCCGCCTGCACGTTGGTGACGGTCCGCATCGTGGCGCCAGCGCCGGGCAGGCCCCCCAACAAAGCGCTGGCCATGTTGCCAATGCCCTGGCCAATCAATTCCTGGTCAGAATCGTGCTGGCTGCGGGTGATGTTGTCGGCCACCAGGGAGGTGAGCAGCGAGTCGATGGAGCCCAGCACCGCCAGGGTCAGCGCGAAGCCCGCCAGGGTGCGCAGATCCCCCCATCCCACCTGGGGCCATTGCAGCTCTGGGAAGCCGGTGGGCATGGCCCCCAACCTCGGCAGGGCGCCGCTTGGCAGCCACAGCACCGAGGCTCCACTGACCACCACCAGCGCCACCAGGGGGGCTGGCAGCAGGAAGTTCCAGCGCTTGGGATAGAGCATTACCAGCGCAAAGCTGGCCAATCCCACCGCCAGCGCTGTGGGATTGAGGTGGGCCACCGCCCAGGGCAACCTGGCCAGGATCGTGGGGATCGGCCCAGCCAGGCTCACCCCCAGCAGGGGCGGCAGCTGCAGCACCACAATGATCGCGCCGATCCCCGACATAAAGCCAGAGATCACGGTGTAGGGCATCATCGTGATGTACTGGCCCAGCTTCATCAGGCCAAACAGCACTTGGAAGCCGCCGGCCAGCAGGGCCACGGTGAAGGCCATCGCCAGGCCGCTGGATTGGCCGTAGCGCCCCACCAACAGGGTGATCACCGCGGTCATGATCACGGTCATCGGGCCGGTTGGACCAGACACCTGGGTGGGGGTGCCGCCGAACAGGGCAGCCAGTAGGCCCAGCACGATGGCGCCGGTGAGCCCTGCCATCGGCCCGGCTCCGGAGGCCACGCCGAAGGCCAGCGCCAGGGGTAGGGCCACCACCGCGGCGGTGAGGCCACCGGTGAAATCCCCCCGCCAGTGGTTTAGGGCCCTCATCGGGCCAGCTCGCAACGAGCTCCCTCCACCAGGTCTGGGGCATCGCTGATGCGCCCAAACAAATTCAGGCTCTCGGCATTGAGGTTCAAAACCTCCACCTGGGAGCCACCCTGACGCAACTTGCGAATCACCTGGTCAAGGGCGCGCACCCCCGTTTGATCCCAGATGTGGGCATTGCCCATGTCAATCGTGATCCGCTGGGGATGGCTGCGCAGATCAAATCCCTCCAGAAAGTACACCGTGCTGACGAAAAAGAGTTGGCCGCGCACGCTGTAGAGGCGGTGCTCAGGCTCGAGCCAGCTGGAGTGCACCGTGATCACCTTGGCCACCTTGCGGCTGAACAAGGTCCCAGCCAAGGCTACGCCCACCAGCACTGCAATCGCCAGATTGCTGGTGAGCAGGGCGATCAGCATGGTCACCACCATCACGGCGGTGTCGCTCTTGGGGACCCTGCGGCTGGCCCGAAACGACTCCCAATTGAATGTGCTGATCGACACCATGATCATCACGGCCACCAGGGCCGCCATCGGCATGCGGGCCAGCTGCTCCCGCAGCCCCAGCACCAGAATCAGCAAGCCGGCTCCGGCGGTGAAGGTGGAGAGGCGATAGCGACCGCCCGCTTCCACATTGATCACCGATTGGCCAATCATGCCGGCTCCGGCCATGCCGCCGATCAGCCCCGAGGCGATATTGGCCAGCCCCTGGCCGCGGGCCTCGACATTCTTGTCGCTGTCGGAATCGGTGAGGTCGTCGATCACGGTGGCGGTGAGGAAGGCCTGCAGCAGCCCGACAAAGGAGATCGCCAGGCTCACCGGCAAAATGATCGCTAGGGTGTCGAAGTTGAAGGGCACGGCCGGTAGCCCGAAGCCGGGAAACGTGCTCGGCAGCTCGCCCAGATCTCCTACCCGCGGCACCGGCAGGTTCAACCCCTCTGCTAGCAGGGTGATCACCACGATCGCTATCAGGGTGGAGGGAACGGCCGTGGTGAGCCGCGGCAAGCCGTAGATGATCGCCAACCCCAGGGCCACCAGCAGCCACACCCAGGGCCAGCTCACCGCCACGCCCCCCAGGCTGGCGACCGTCTCGCCGCCATCGGCACCCAGCCCCATCTGGGGCAGCTGGGCCCGGAAGATCAGCAGGCCGATGGCGTTGACAAAGCCCAGGGTCACGGCCCGGGGCACAAACCGCATCTGGTAGCCGAGGCGCAGGTAGCCCCAGAGGATCTGGAACAGGCCTGCCAAGAGGGTGGCCGCTAGCAGATAGGCCACCCCGTGGGCAGCCACTAGGGGGCCCATCAGCAGGGCCACGCCGGCCGTGGCGGCTGAGATCATGGCGGGGCGGCCGCCGGCGAAGGCCACCACGCAGCAGATCGCCACCGAAGCGAACAGGCCCACCTTTGGGTCCACCCCCGCCACCAAGGAAAAGGCGATCGCCTCGGGCACCACGCCAAGGGCCACCACAACACCGGCCAGTATTTCCTTCGGCAGGGAGGTCAGGGGCGGGAAGAACCCCGTCAAAGAATGATCTTTTGTCACTAGTTCCTGTTGGTATTTGTGTATGCACTGCATTTATGAATGCACTGCTGAACACCCCCATCCCGGCCCAGATGATGGCGACGGGGTGATGTATCAGGCATGCCGCGACCCCCTAGCTGGGCCGGCGGCTTAGTTTCCGCTGCGATCTGACGCTCTGCGTCTAAGGCGGACTGCTCATGGCCGAAAGCTATCAGTCCCTTTGGGTCCCGTCATGCTGGAGGGAGTTGGATTTGGCCAGATGTCGCGATTTGGCGAGCTGCTGCGGGCGGCGAATAACTTCAAGCTGCTGGCGGCGATTCGTCGCAGTGGCGGGGAGCTCAGTTCGGTTGCCGATCTGGTCGACAACATGATCGACAGTCCCCAGATGGTGGATTCGGTTCGCCGCTTCCGGGCCGTACCAGGCGGCGCAGCGCTGCTCGAGGGGCGCTACCCCCCGCTCCAACCGGACATCGAGCGGTTGATCCAGCTGCCCGAGGGCAGCCTGGGCAGGGTTTATGCCGAGCTGATCCGCCGGCTCAACTACGACCCGGAGTTCTTCCGCCCGCGCCCAACCAGCAGCGAGGCCCAGTGGCTCACCCAGCGGGTCGCCACCACTCACGACATTCATCACGTGGTGGCGGGCTTTGGCACCATGCCCGCCGGAGAGAGTGGGGTGCTGGCGATTACCGCCGCCCAGCTCGGTTTTCCGGCCTACGTGCTGCTCACCACGGCCGCCCAACTGGCCAGCTTCCGCTTTCAGACCGACCGTTTTGAGGAGCTCAGCTGCGCCGTGGCCCACGGCATGGCGATCGGCCACCAGGCCCAGTGCCTGGTGGCGGCCCGCTGGGAGGAGGGTTGGGAGCGCCCCGTCAGCGAGTGGCGCCAGCAGCTCGGCATCAGCGACCCCGCCGATGGCCGCCCCTACGGCCTGGTGTGACGGACACCTTCAAACCCAGGTGGTGCCAAACGGCCATTCCTAGGCTGGCCAGCGGACCCGGTCTCCCGGTCTGCCCCATTCCCGCACCGATCGGATGACCAGCATCTATGCCGACAACAGCCTCACCATTGGCAAAACCCCTTTGGTGCAGCTCAACCGGGTGACCCAGGGATGCGGGGCCCGGGTGCTGGCCAAGATCGAGGGCCGCAATCCCGCCTTTTCGGTGAAGTGCCGCATTGGGGCGGCCATGATCTGGCGGGCGGAGCAGGAGGGCCTGCTGGGGCCGGGCAAGGAGTTGGTGGAGCCCACCAGCGGCAACACGGGCATTGCCCTGGCCTTTGTGGCGGCGGCCAAGGGCATTCCGCTCACCCTCACCATGCCTGAAACCATGAGCCTGGAGCGGCGCAAGTTGCTCACGGCCTACGGCGCCAAGCTGGTGCTCACCGAAGGGCGCATGGGCATGGGCGGTGCTATCGGCGCCGCCAAGGAGATGGCAGCCGCAGATCCCGACCGCTACGTGCTGCTGCAGCAGTTCTCCAATCCAGCCAACCCCCAGATCCACCACGACACCACCGGCCCGGAAATCTGGAGCGACACCGACGGCCAGGTGGATGTGCTGGTGGCGGGCGTGGGCACCGGTGGCACCATCACCGGCGTCAGCCGCTACATCAAGGAAACCCTGGGCAAGTCGTTGCTGGCGGTGGCGGTGGAGCCCAGCAACAGTCCGGTGATCTCCCAGGCCAAGGCCGGCCTGGAGCTCAAGCCCGGACCCCACAAGATCCAGGGCATCGGCGCCGGCTTCGTGCCGGCCAACCTCGATCTCGATCTGGTGGATCGGGTGGAAACCGTCACCGACGCGGAAGCCGTCGCCATGGCCCGCCGTCTGATGAAGGAGGAGGGCATCCTGGCTGGCATCTCCTGCGGCGCCGCCACTACCGCTGCCCTGCGGCTGGCCCGGGAGGATGGCTTTGCTGGTCAGACAATCGTGGTGGTGTTGCCCGATTCCGGTGAGCGTTACCTGAGTTCGGTGTTGTTTGAGGGGGTGTTCAACGAGCAGGGGCTGGCCCCCAGCTGAACTCCGCCTTATAACGACGGTGGCCTGTGTCGCCCGCTGACTTGGTTGAAGTCAATGCCCAGCCGAGCCCAGAAGCGCCCCCCACACCGGAGCTGACGCCAGAGGTTCTGGAGTTGCCAGCCGAGCAGATTCTCGAAGCCATCCCCCAGGCAAGCCCGGCTCCCCTGGCTCCTCTAGCTGCAGAGCCTGGCCTGCCCCTGCAGTTTCTCAACCAGCTGCTGCAAAAGCTCGGCGCCGCCCGGCTCCAGTCGCTCGCGGATCTGTTGCCAGCGGCGCGCCTGCTGCTGCTGGCGGGGCTGGCCGGGATGGCTCTGCGCCTAACAGGCGCCACCCTTGGGGCGATCAACGAGATTCCCTTGCTGGGGGGGCTGCTGGAGCTGGTGGGCCTGGTGGCCCTGCTCAATTTTCTGGCCCGCAATGCCTTTAAGCAGCAGAAGCGCGCTGAGCTGCTGGAGCGCATCCGCAAACTCCGCAACGATCTCCTCGCCTGAACCAACCTGGCAGGCTCAGTGGATCTGATCAGCCTCCCAGTCGCTGGGGCCGATCACAAACAACACGTCTCCCTGTTGGAAGGCCAGCTCGCCCGGCGGGTTGCCGATCGTCTCCTCCCGGCGCGTCACCGCCAGCACCGTGATGCCGTGTTGCCTGCGCAGGCCACTGGTGGCAATGGTGCTGCCGAGCAGGGGCGAGCTGGACCCCAGTCGCAGGCTTTGGGTCGCCAGGTTGGGTACCGTCACCCGCAGGTCGTGGACGGTGGTGGCCTCCCTTGCCAGGCCACGGGTCATGCTCCGCCACTCGCCGCGCACATCGCCGATCAGGTTCTTGATGTCTTCCCGGGGTACCAGCATCCGCGCCAGCACCCTGGAGAACACCTCGATCGACACCTCCAGCTCATCGGCGATCACCTCGTCGGCCCCCAGGGCCATCAGGGCCTCCACCTCGCGTAGGTAGCGGCTGCGCACCAGGATGTAGGCGTTGGGGGCGACCCGCCGGCAGAGCTCCACCACCCGCCGGGCTCCGGCTGGATCGTCGATCACCACCACAATGGCCCGGGCCGCTTTGGCCTGCACCAGCTCCAGGATCGGTGGCTGGCTGGCGTCGCCGTAGTGGATCGGTTCCCCCTGGCCCAGAGCTTCCTTGACGATGCCCGCGTTCACTTCCACCACCGCGTAGGACACATTGCTGCGGCGGGCGGCGTGGGCCAGGTTGCGGCCCGTGACCCCGAATCCCACGATCAGGATGTGGGCGTTGTAGGTGTGGCTCGATCTGGCCGACTCCTGCAGCCGCCGCGGCTGTTGCAGCCGTTTCAGGGGAGTCTGGCCGAGCCATCTCGCCAGGGCTGGGCCACTCGCTACCAGGAAGGGCGTGGCGATCATGCTGAGCACGGCCACATCCAGCACGGTTTGGAAGATGGTCTGGTTGAGCAGCCCTGCGGCCACTCCTGCCTTGGAGGCCACCAGCGAAAATTCACCCACCTGGCCCAGGGCCACCCCGGCCAGCACGGAATTGCGCAGGGGCAGACCCACCTGCAGGGAGGCGATCGCTGCCACCAGCGGCTTGATCAGCAGCACGCAGAGTGTCAGCAGGCCGATCTGCCAGGGGTGGCTGAGCAGAAACCCCACGTTGAGCAACATGCCGATTGACACGAAGAACAGGCTCATCAGCACGTCCCGGAATGGCAGCATCACGGCCACGGCCTGATGGGAATAATCCGATTCCGAGAGGATGAACCCCGCCAGGAAGGCCCCCAGGGCGAGCGATAGCCCCAGCGATTGGGTGAGCACGGCGATGCCCACACAGAGCGTGAACACCCCCAGCAGGAAGGCCTCCGAGCTGCGGGTGCGGGTGATGCTCTCCAGCACAAAGGGCACCAGCCAGCGATAGGCGCAGAAGCCGAACACCCCCACCAGGGCCACCTTGGCCAGCAGCAGGCCGATCGCCCCCAGGCCTGAGCCACCGCCAGTGCCCGCCAGCAGCGGCGCCATCAGCATCACCGGCACCACGCCGATGTCCTGATAGACCAGGATCGACAGCACCGAGCGGCCGTGGGGTGTCTCCAGCTCGGCCCGCTCCTGCAGCATGCGCAGCACGATCGCCGTGCTCGAGAGGGCAGCCACAAAACCCAGATAGATCGCCTGCTGGGGGCTAAGGCCCGTGGGTAGCAGCAGGGCGGCCACCACGGCGGCGGTGCCGAAGAACTGCAAACTGCCGCCCACCGAGAAGTAGCGCTTCAGCCGGGTCAGGTCGGCGATGGAGATCTCCAGGCCGATCACAAACAGCAGCAGCACCACGCCGATCTCGGCCAGCAGCTCGATCTCGTGCACGTTGCGCACCAGGCCCAGCAGTTCCGGCCCGGCCAGCACGCCGCCCACCAGTAGGCCGATCGCCGAAGGCAGTTGCAGCCGGTGGCACACCAGGGTTGCCAGCACCGACAGGCCGAAGATCACCACCAGATCGATCAGCAGGCTCAGCATGGGGGGTGGGCGCCTAGGCCGGGCCTGTTCATCATGAAATAGTCCGCGTCACCTCTGGTTCCGTGCTGCTCTCGGCCAGCCAGCCGATCTGGTGCCTTCCCGCCGCCGCGGTGCCGGCGGCGCTGCAGACCACCCCCGAGGGCCTGGGCCAAGGGGAGGCCCAGCGGCGCTTCGAGCGGTTCGGCCCCAACCGCCTGCCGAGCCTGCGCCGCCGTTCCCTGCTGCTGCGCTTCGTTGACCAGCTGGTGCACTTCATGGCCCTGCTGCTCTGGGTGGCCGGCGCCCTGGCATTTGCGGCGGGCACCCCCCAGCTCGGCTGGGCCATCTGGGCGGTGGTGTTGATCAACGGCCTGTTTTCCTTCTGGCAGGACTACCAGGCCGAGCGCACCCTCGAGGCCCTCAAGCGCTCCCTGCCTCGCCAGGTGCGGCTCTGGCGCGATGGCCTGCCCGTCCAACTCTCCGCTGAGCTGTTGGTGCCCGGTGATCGGATCCTGTTGGAGGAGGGGGATCAGGTGCCTGCCGATGCCCGCCTGATCACGGCCGTTGAGCTCAGCCTCGACCTGGCGGTGCTCACCGGTGAATCCCTGCCGGTGGCGCGCCATGCCGATCCGATCGCTGCCGGGGAGCCTGGCAAGGCGGCCGTCATTCCTACCCGTGAGCGGGCCAACCTGGTTCTGGCGGGCACCACCGTGGCCAGCGGGCGCGCCGAGGCCATCGTCTATGCCACCGGCGCCGAAACCGAGTTTGGCCACGTCGCCCACCTCACCGCTGCCACCCCCCGCGGCGTCAGCACCCTGGAGCAGCAGGTGGGGCACATCGTGCGCACCATCACCGCCATCGCCCTGGCGATGGGGGCCATCACCTTCAGCCTCAGCCTGCTGTTTGTGGGGATGGGCCCGATGGAAAGCCTGGTTTTTGCGGTTGGGATCATCGTGGCCAACGTGCCCGAGGGCCTGCTGCCCACCGTCACCCTGGCCCTGGCCATCAACGTGCAGCGCATGGCCAGCCAGAAGGCCCTCGTGCGCAGGCTTTCGGCGGTGGAAACCCTGGGCTCGGTGAGTGTGATCTGCAGCGACAAGACCGGCACCCTCACCTGCAACCGCATGGCGGTGGAGGCCCTGTGGTTGCCCCAGGCCGGGCCTGTCGATGAGACTGGGCTGCTGGCTGAAGCGTGCCTCTGCTCCAACGCTCGCCTGGATCGCAGCGGTGCTGCCGTGCGGGCTCTTGGCGATCCCACCGAGACGGCCATGTTGCTGGCCGCATGGGCCCGCGACCCCAGCATTGAGGCTCTGCAGCGGAGCCAGCCCCGCCGCCGGGAGCTGCCCTTTGATTCCCATCGGCGCCGCATGAGCGTGATCGTGGAGAGCGATGGCGCCCTGCGGCTGATCACCAAGGGGGCCCCCCTCGAGTTGCTGGCCCACTGCGCTCCGCAGGGGCGCGCCGAGGCGATTGCCGCCAACGACGACCTGGCGGCCCGGGGCTACCGGGTGATCGCCGTGGCCCAGCGCTGCCTGGATGGCAGCCTGCTGGCTGCTCCTGCGGATCTGCTGGAGAGGGAGCTCACCCTGGTGGGGCTGATCGGGCTCTATGACCCGCCCCGGCCCGAGGTGCCTGAAGCCATCCGCCAGTGCCACCAGGCCGGCATCAAGGTGACGATGGTGACCGGTGACTATGGCCTCACGGCCCAGGCCATCGCCCGCCAGATCGGCCTGCTCGATCCCGCCGCTGGCAATGGCGGGCCATCCGCCGCACCTGGCCAGGCCGATCCAGTGCGGGTGATCCAGGGCGACCATCTCGATCGAATCAGCGATGTGCAGCTGCGGCAGCTGCTCAAATACCGCACCCGCTTGGTGTTTGCCCGCATGGCCCCCGAGCAGAAGCTGCGGCTGGTGCAGGCCTACCGCGCCCTCGGCGAGGTGGTGGCCGTCACCGGCGATGGGGTCAACGATGCGCCGGCACTGCGGGCCGCAGATGTGGGCGTGGCCATGGGTCTGGAGGGCACCGATGTGGCTCGGGAGGCCGCCGATGTGGTGCTGCTCGACGACAATTTCGCCACGATCGTTACGGCAGTGCGTTACGGCCGCGGCGTGGTGGCCAATATCCGCAAGTTTCTGCCCTACGTGCTGGCCAGCAACGTGGCCGAAATGGCGCCCTTTCTGGCCATGGTGACCTTCCAGATCCCGGCGGCCCTGACCGTGCTGCAGATCCTGGCGGTGGATCTGGGCACCGATCTGCTGCCAGCCCTGGGCCTGGGGGCCGAGCCCCCCGAATCGGGCTTGATGCACCAGCCGCCCCGCCGCCGCACGGCTGCGCTGCTGGATCGTCCCCTGATGCTGCGCGCCTATCTGGTGCTTGGGCTAGCGGAAGCGGTGATTGCCATGGGGGGCTACCTGCTCACCTGGAGGATGCACGGGCTGGGCTGGGATGATCTGCGCCGGGCCGCTCCCCTGCTGCTGCACGGCCAGGCCGGCCCGGTGCTCACTTCCATCCAGCACCAGGCCTCCAGTCTGGCTTTGACCTGCATCGTGGCCGGCCAGATCGGCGCGGCACTGGCCTGCCGCAGTGAGAGGCGCTCCGCCCTGGCTGATCTGGGGCGGCGGCCATGGCTGGGCAACCCCCTGCTTTTGGTGGGGATGGCGGTGGAGGTTGGTTTTACGGCCTTGCTGCTGGGCTGGCCACCCCTTTCGGGCCTGTTTGCCATGACCCCTTTCGATGCCAGGCTTGGCCCCCTGGTGTTACTGACGCCCCTGGTGGTGATGCTCGCCGACGGCCTGCACAAATTTTCGCCCAAATATTTAGGCATAAAAAAGCCCGCGGTTGGCCGCGGGCTGGGAGAAGGGCTTGGCTGAATCCTTACTTGGCCGCAGCGGCGAAGTCTGGATAGGCCTCCATGCCGTGTTCGCCGATGTCGAGACCCACGATCTCTTCTTCAGCGTCGACCCGGACTCCTCCAAAGAAGGCACCGATGATCGACCAGAGAATCAGCGATGCAACGATCGTGACCACTGCATAGGCCAGGCAGCCGACAAACTGAATGCCTAACTGGGAGAAGCCGTGGCCGGTGAATAGGCCCTTGTCGGTGTTGAAAAGGCCCACCGCCAGGGTTCCCCAAATACCACAGGTTCCGTGGACGGAAAAGGCCCCGACTGGATCGTCGATTTTGAGGTTATCGATGATTGCCACCGAGAAAACCACGATGATGCCTCCGATGAAACCCATCACCCAGGCCGAAGTCATCGAAACCCCGTCGCAGCCTGCGGTAACACTTACCAGACCGGCAAGAATGCCGTTGATGGTCATGGTGATGTCAGGTTTGCCCGGGCGCTTGTCTGGACCGAAACCAGGCAGCTGGGAGGCCAGGGTGGCGGCGATACCACCACCTGCGGCTCCGAGGGTGGTGGTGACGGCGATAAAGGGAACTTCTGCTCCCATCGAAAGCCAGGAGCCGGGGTTGAAGCCATACCAGCCGATCCAGAGGATCAGGCAGCCCAGGGTGGCGATGGCCATGTTGTGGCCAGGAATCGCCTGGGGCTTGCCATCGATGAATTTGCCGATCCGGGGGCCAAGGATGATGGCGCCCATCAGCCCTGCCCAAGCACCCATCGAGTGCACCACGGTGGAGCCGGCAAAATCGATGAATCCAAAGGTGTTGAGCCAGCCACCACCGAGACCTGCGTCATCGGGGAAGTTCCACTGCCAGCTACCCATGATTGGGTAAATGATGCCAACCAGGAAAATCGAGAAGATGACGAAAGTGGTCAGTTTGATCCGCTCAGCCACCAGACCGGAAACGATCGTGGCGGCTGTGCCGGCGAAGGCTGCTTGAAAGAGGAAATCAATGCTTGGAACCAAGCTGCCATCGGTCACCATCTCAGGGGTGACGGCAGGGTCGAAGAAAAGACCCCCAAACTTTAACCAACCGGGAATTACCCAATCTGCGTTGTACATCAGCTTGTAGCCGATGAACCAGTAGGCGCTAACCGCTACTGCAAAAACCAGCAGGTTCTTGAAGAGAATGTTTACGGCATTCTTCTGGCGGCACAGCCCGGCTTCCACCATGGCGAAACCGGCGTTCATGAAGATCACCAGAATCGCGCTGATCAGCAGGAAGAGGTTGTTGGCAAGGAATGCCGGAGTGAGTTCCGGCAGCTCGGCTGCGTGGGCTGAAAGATTGAATACACCCAGGCCAAAAAGGGCCAGGGGCACGCAGGCCAGCCAGACGAGGGAACGGCTGCTGCTGAATCCGCGAATGCTGCGGAACAACATCATGGGACCTTCGGAGAGGCTGGCCTCGTGGAGGCGTCTGCGCCTCGGAGGGGTGGATGCAATGGTCATGGGCAGTTCAGAAGGACGGCTGCGCAGATGGGGGATGGTCGAAATCCCAACGCTGGGAACAATGAGTTCTCCCAGTCAGATGGGATGTTCGTTTTGTTACCAAATCGCGCCCAGGCAGGGGTTCGGAGCTTCGCAGCGAGGATTCCGGCCCGGCTGCAAAGTTTTTGAACAAAATCCCAAAAATGTTCGCTATGAGCATTATTTACGAGCTATAAATGCATCAAGTGAAATTTCGCTTCTTTGTAGCCCTTGTCCTTTGGGGTTGGGCATCGCCGATGCGGGTCTTGCGCTGGGCCTAGATCCCTGCTCGGGGTTTGAATCGGTTGCTACAGAAGGGGCGCCTGCTTTTTCGCTATGAACAAAACGATTGCCACTGGTATCGCGTGAAACAGATTCAAGCCGTCATCCGTCCTGAAAAGCTCGAACCGGTCAAGGATGCCCTGGTCGCCCTCGGCATCAATGGTCTGACCGTTTCATCCGTCCAGGGTTTCGGCAAGCAGATGGGCTACGCCGAGGTCTACCGAGGCGTGAAAATCGAGGCGCGCCTGCTGCCTAAGATGATGATCACAACGGTTGTCACTGACTCTGCGGTGGCCGGTGTGCTCGAGGCGATTCAGGCCGCTGCCCGCACCGGCGAAGTAGGCGACGGCAAGATCACCGTCACCCCTGTGGAAAATTCCATCCGGATCCGCACCGGCGAAACCGGCGACGCCACCCTGGATTGAGCCTCCCAGCCCCTGCCCTGGCCAAATCAGACGCTGCCTTGAGCTGGGCAGAGCTCCAGCTTCTCTCTGAACACCAGCCGGATCCAGGCCTGGGCCCCACCAACGCCCAGGCCAGCCTGCGTCTCTTTGGCCAGCAGGAGAATGCCGTGCGGGTCACCCTTTTCCGTGACCACCATGCCTGGTGCCCCTACTGCCAGAAGGTGTGGCTCTGGCTCGAGGAAAAGCAGATCCCCTACCGGATCCGCAAGGTCACCATGTTTTGCTACGGCGATAAGGAGGCCTGGTTCAAGGGGCTGGTGCCCTCGGGCATGCTGCCCGCCCTCCAGCTCGATGGGCGCCTGATTACTGAAAGTGATCGCATCCTCGAGGCTCTGGAGCGGGCCTTCGGCAGCCTGGGCCCGGCCATGGGCGACCCCGAGGTGCTCCAGTTGCGCCAGCTGGAGCGGCTGCTCTTCCGTGCCTGGTGCCAGTGGCTCTGCGCGGCGGGGCTCGGGCCCCGGCAGGAGGCCTCAGCCCAGGCCGCCTTCGGCCAAATGGCCGCTGCCTTTCAGCAGGCCCTTGAGCTGCAGCCTGGCCCCTTCCTGCTGGGGGAGCTCAGCAGCGCCGATCTGGTGTTCGTGCCCTACGTGGAGCGGATGGCGGCAAGCCTGGCTTATTACAAAGGCTTCCTGCTGCGCCGCCAGTACCCCGCCATAGACAGGTGGTTTGCCGCGCTGGAGCAGCGCCCCACCTACCTCGGCACCCAGAGCGACTTTCACACCCACGCCCACGACCTACCGCCCCAGATGGGCGGCTGCTACGCCAGTGGCTCGGAGGTCCAGCGGCAGTTGGCCGCCCGGATTGATCGGGGCCCCTGGCCGATCGAGGCGCCCGATCCGGAAACCAGCCAGGCCGAACCAGTCCACTCCGCGGCTGTGGCCCTGGGCCGGGTGTTGAAGCACCGCGGCCCGCTCCTGGCCAGGAACCCAGCGGGGCCGGCGGGCTTCGACCTGCCCCTGCGAACGGCCCTCACTGCCCTGATCCGGGGCGGGGCGCCGCCGCCGCCGCCCGGCAGTGCCGCCTCCCTGCGCTACCTGCGGGATCGAATCAGCGTGCCCCGCGACATGCCCCTCCATGCGGCCCGCCGCTTACGCCAGGCCCTGGAGGCCACCGCGGCCCTGGATCCCCAGGATGGCGCGCTCCAGGGGCCGGCCATTCCCGTGGCCCACCGGCGCGACCAGGATCCCCAGCCATTTCTGCAGACCCCACCTAGGGTTTTGCCACTCGCCTGATCGCCGGTGCCGCTCTCTCCTCTCCGCCGGATCGCCCCCGGCTGGGCCCTGTCGGCTTGCCTCGGCGCCACCTACTTGAGCGCCACCTGCCTGGCCCCCGCAGCTGTGGCAATGGAACTGCGGGGCGCCACCTACTTCACCAGGCCCCCCTGGAATGTGGACCTGGTGAGTTACTACACCACCGTTTGGCAAAGCCGCGCTGAGTACTACTTCACCATCAGCCTCGATCCCGAGGCCGGGGCCTCCCTCGGTGGCCTGACCATTCAGCAGACCCGCGGCGTGGACACTCGGTTTCCGTTTTTTGTCGAGCGCACCTCGGCGTTCCTCGGGCGGCCCCGCCGCCAGGGTGCCCGGGTGCCGGTCGAGGCCAGTTTTGAAAGTGATGCGCGCCGCTTCACACTCCGATTCCCCGAGCCGATTTCACCTGGGCAAACCGTCACCGTGGTGTTGAAGCCCTGGAACAATCCGGCCAGCTCAGACACCTACATGTTCCAGGTGACCGCCTTCCCAGCCGGCCCTAACCCCTCGCCAGCACCGGTGGGATTTGGCACCCTGCGCATCTACGACCCCGATTGGCCCTGAGCCATCGTCTGCCCTATGGCAAGTTGGCGCTGGCCCCTGGTGCTGCTCGTTTGGGTCGGGCTCGCCGGTCCTTCACCCCTGCGGGCCCAGGCCGAGCCGCCAGTGCCCATGCCCAAGGAGCTGCCGCTAGAGGTTGCGGTGGCGGATGTGCAGCCTGAAGGGGAGCTTGCTTCTGCCTCCCTCGCCCCTGCCTCCCTTTCCCAGACCCCAGGGGAGGCCGCCAGGCCGCCGGCCCTGACCTATCCCCTGAAGCGCTTCGCCGCCAGCATGGACCCCTGGGGCTGGCGCTACTCCCAGCGCCGGGGCGCCTGGCGCATGCACACCGGGGTGGATCTGGCCGCCGACGAGGGCACGCCTGTGCTCGCTGCCAGCGCCGGCCGGGTGCTGCTGGTGGAGTCGATCAGTGGTTATGGCACCACCGTGCTGCTTGACCATGGTGCCGGTTGGCAAACCCTCTACGCCCACCTGCTCAGCACCAGCGTGGAGACGGGCCAGCGGCTCAACCAGGGGGAGGTGCTGGGGGCGGTGGGCATGACGGGCTCGGCCAGTGGCCCCCACCTGCACTTTGAGCTGCGCCGCCGGGGCCCCAGTCTTCTGGCCCTCGATCCCACCCCCCACCTGCCGCCCCTGCTGCCCCCACCTGCCCTGAGACAGCCTGACCTGACACCGCTGGTTGCCACAATGGATCCCTAGTTGCGGCCCAATGCCCATGCAAGCCCAGTGGAATGGTCGGGTGATTGCCAGCAGTGATGACATCGTCACCGTGGATGGCAACGCCTACTTCCCCCTCGATTCGCTGGATTCCAGTTGCATCCGTCCTTCCAGTCACACCTCGGTGTGCGGCTGGAAGGGCACTGCCCATTACTACGACCTAGTGGTGGACGGTCAGGTGAATGCCAACGCCGTCTGGTTCTATCCGGAGCCCAAGCAGGCCGCCGCCTCCATTTTGGGCCGGGTTGCCTTCTGGAAGGGGGTGCAGGTCGGCTGATCAGTCCTCTGGTGGCTCAGCTTGGCTCAGGTGAGCTCAGCAACCTGGAAAACGCAGGGTGCGCCAGTCACCGCTGGCGGTGCTCACCTCAACGCCGATGTCCACCGGCTCCTGGCTGCTGCCGTAGTGCTCCTGCCACCACCCCATGGCCTCAGACCAGGCGGCATCGAGAGACTCATAGAGATCATCGAGCACCGGGTGGGGGGCCCCCTGGCGATCCACCAGCCTGTAGTGGCGCACGTGGGCCGTGGATTGGGGACGGAAACTGGCCATTTCTAGCTTCGCTGCTCAATTGGACTAATCGGGAAATAATCGCGCCTGTGCCAGCTGGAAACTGTCACCTTGACAACATCTTCCCGTATCGCCTGCAGCTTCGTTGCTAGCGGCCCCTCCGGGCTCAGATCAGGTAGCGCCTGATGCACGGCCGGCACCAGAACACTAGGGCGGCAGTAATGGCGCTCCAGAGCAGGCCAGAGAGCAGGGCCGTCACCAGCCTGCCCTCGCTCAACAGGGCCAGGCGCACGATGCCGTAGGGCAGGGCCACCGCCAGGGCCATGGCCAGGGCCACGATCGCCAGGATTTGCCCCCAGGCGCGCCATTTCAGTAGGCCGATCGAGGCCACCAGCCCCACCACCGCGGTGGGCAGCACCGCACTCGCCCCGACCACGAGATTCGGCGTGCGCCAGCTGTCGAGCAGGATCACAGCCAGGCCAACCGGTATGGCCAGGGCGTTGGCCACCAGTCCCAGCCGGGCCAGGGTGACGTAGCCGCGGGGGGGCTGCTGCAACATCGCAAACGTTGGGCAGGCGATGGACCCATCGTCGGTCATGGTGAGCGGGCAGGATGGGGAGGTTTGAAAACGCACCACCTGGCGTTTCCCCCACTCCGCCGCGGCCCCCTCACCACCCTGCAGGTGAACCTCGGCTACCGCTGCAATCAGGCCTGCAGCCACTGCCATGTGGATGCGGGGCCCACCCGCACCGAAGCGATGGATGGGGACACCCTGTCCCTGATTCCGAAGGTGCTGGCCGCCCGGGGCCTCGGCTGCCTGGATCTCACCGGTGGGGCGCCGGAGCTCCATCCCCAGTTCCGGGAGCTGGTGGCGGCGGCCCGGAGGCTGGGGGTCGAGGTGATCGATCGCTGCAACCTCACCATCCTTTCGGAGCCCGGTCAGGAGGATCTGGCCCGCTTCCTGGCAGGCCAAGGCGTCACGGTGGTGGCCTCCCTGCCCTGTTACTTGGCGGCCAACGTTGATCTTCAGCGGGGATCAGGCGTGTTTGCCCGCAGCATCGCGGCCCTGCGCCAGCTCAATGCCCTTGGCTACGGCCAGCCGGGCGGGGGGCTTGGCCTCCACCTCGTCTACAACCCCCAGGGCCCCGCCTTGCCTCCCCCCCAGGCCCAGCTGGAAGCCGATTACCGCCGGGTGCTGGCCAGTGAGCACGGGGTGGTGTTCACCAGCCTCTACGCCCTGGCCAACATGCCGATCCAGCGCTTTGCCAGCTGGCTCCAGGCGCGGGGCCAGCTGGAGCCCTACCAGGAGCTGTTGCAGGCCCGCCACCGCAGCGAAAATCTCGAGCAGGTGATGTGCCGCTCCCTGATCAGCGTTGACTGGCAAGGCTGGCTGTTCGACTGTGATTTCAACCAGCAGCTGGGCCTGGCGGCGGCCCCGCCCAGCAGGCCCCGGCCCCACCTGCGCGACCTCCTGGTCCACGATCCCGCCGGGGATCCGATTGCGGTGGCCGACCACTGTTTCGGCTGCACGGCCGGTGGGGGCTCCAGCTGTGCTGGTGCCCTCAGTCAGCCACCTAGTCTGGCAGAACGTTCTGGCTGATCCCGGCCACGGCTTCGGGCAGGTTCGCTTGAGCAGACCCCCTGTCATCTCTGTGCTCCTGACTTGGTTGGGGGTGTTGGCGGCGCTGCCGGCCCTGGCCCTGCAGGGGCCGGCAGCGCCGGTGGCGGTCTGCGTGGTGTCTCCCCGGGTGGAAGCGGTGCACGAGGGCGATGCCCTTGGCCTGGTGCCCACGCCCCGGCCCCAGCTGGTGGTGATTGATCCGCTGCTGGAACTTCGCATCGAACGCCAGGGCCGCCTGGTGTGGCAGCAGCGGGCGGCTGCGGGCAAAACCTTCCAGGCCCCCCTGAGTTGGCCCCTCGATCCGATCACCCCAGGTGAGGTTGTGCTGTTGCGCCTGCGGCCCTGGCAGGCCCCCGAGGGCGCCTTTGCCCATGTGCAGCTGGTGGGTGCATCGGCCCAGCGGATGGCCAGCACCGAAGCCCTGATTCGCTCCCTGGGCCAGCGCCCTCCGGCCTGGCTTGCGGCCATCGAGACGGCCCTGGATGGGGGCGATGTGTCGTTGGCCTGGGCGCTGCTGTTCACTCCCCAGCTGCCCGAAGCCCGGGAGCTCATGGCCCTGCGGGCCGAGGTGGTGCGCCGTGGCTGCGGCGATTGATACGGGCGTACTATTTCTGAACTTTCGCGCTGGCGGGGTTCGGGTGCCATGTTTTGCGATCCCTCTTGCGATCCCCCTAGCGATCTAGCTGGTGACCTGGTTTGGCTGGGCCCCCTCTCCCAAGATCAGGCTCCCCTGCTCCTGCCCCTGGCGCTGGAGACGGTTTCCGCCGGATTCCCCAGCCCCGCCGACGATTACGTCGAGGCCGTGATCGATCTCAATGGGGTTCTGATGCCGCGCCCCAGTTCCAGCTTCCTGATGCGCGTGGATGGCGACGCCATGCGTGGCGATGGCATCCACCACGGTGATCTGTTGGTGGTTGACCGCAGCGTGGCTCCGCGCTCAGGTTCCACCGTGGTGGCGGTGCACCAGGGTGGCTTTGTGCTGCGTCGGCTGGAAGGGCGCCCGAGCCAGTGGCGGCTGGTGGCCAGTGATTCCACCAGCCCCGCGATCGCCCTCCAGGGGGAGGATCCCGATCTGCTGATCTGGGGTGTGGTGATCCATGCGGTGCATCACCTCACCAGAAGCCCTGGGAGCGCAGCCAGAGCCCCAGCAGCGCGATCGGCACAAACACGGCGCCCAGGATCTGCAGCTTGATGGTGCGGGGAGAGGGCGTTTTTTGGGGAGCCATGGAAGGGATGGGGCCGCAGCTAGTTGGGTCGGGGCCCTTTTAGCTGAAGACCGGCCAGGGCGGGCAGTTGTGCCGGCAACTCAGTTGTCGACTCAGTGGGCAACAGTTCAGAATTTGGGGGGCTTCGATTCGTGGGGCGATGCTGCAGCAGCCACCTCTTTGGTCCAACCGGTATCAGGCTGGCCTGGCCCTGGCGGAGCGGTTGGGATCCAGCCACCACTGCGGCAGCGACACCAGGGTGCTGGCCCTGCCGCGGGGCGGGGTGCCAGTTGCGGTGGCCCTGGCTGGGCGGCTGCACTTGCCAGTGGCTACCTGGTCGGTGCGCAAGGTGGCGGATCCCCAATGGCCGGAGGTGGCGATCGGAGCGATCGCTGGCCAGGGGGTGGCGGTTTGGCGCAATGGGGGGGAGGCGCGGCGCCGCGAGGCGATGGCCCGCTCCCATGGGTGGCTCCAGGCTGAGGAGCTGGAGTTGGCAAGGCGTCAGCGCCTGTTTGGCGATCCGGTGGCCCAGGAGCTGCAGGCACGGGATCTGATCGTTGTTGACGATGGCATCGCCACCGGGATGACGGTGAAGGCAGCCCTGCTGGCGCCGCAGCAGGTTCAACCCCGCAGCCTCACCTTGGCCGTGCCGGTGGTGGATCGCGCGGTGGCCGGGGAGTTGGCCGCCATGGTCGACCAGCTCGCAGCGGTGGCGATCGTCGACCAGCTCGCTGCGGTTGGGATGTGGTTTGAAACGTTTAACCAGCTCAGCGATCAGGAGGTGCTCGAGCTTCTTGAGTCGGCCCGGAATCAACTCAGGCGTTCTGCCTCCACCAGCGCCAGCCCTCCAGATTGATCAGCAGGCCGAACCCGGTGAGGGCCAGCATCAGCACGATCTGATCAGGTCGGGCATCGGGTACGACGATGTCGGCGATCAGATGGGGCAGATTTGTGATGGAGTAAACGACGCTGAACCAGAAGTGGATGCGGCGCCAAGGCCGCCAGCGCTTAGCAGGCGCGGCCGCAGTATCCGCATAGGCGATCAGCACGATCGCGATCAGGGGCAGGAGAAAGTAGCCGAGCATGGCCCCAAACAAAAGGGGCAGGGCGCTGGAGGGTACGTGGCTCTCGATCTCAGGTGACTGGCCATGGAATAGCGGCATCAGCCCCAGATCCACATGGAAAAGCATGGCCAGCAACCAGGTGATCCAGAGGGTGATCAGCCGCGGGGCATGGCGGGTGCCGCTGAGCATGGCGCTATGGGATGGTTTGGTGGCTTGGCTTGAGATGTTTACCGCCGCAATCCTGCCATCTATCTAACAGTCGATGAAGTTCCTTGATTGCAGTAAAAACGAATCGTTTTCACTGAAGCTTCCAAGAGCTTGGCAACCTCACCGATGGGTAGAGCGGGCTAATCCATCACTCCATTGGTGTCCCAACCATCCATAGTGGGGGGACGGGTCCACTGCCCCTGCAGTGGTCACAAGAGGAAAGTGCGGTGAGGGTTTGCCCAAGTCCGCCGCTGTCCCGCAACTGTGAAGGGTTTGCCCCCTGAGCCAGAACACTCACCGTCATCAGCTCACCATCGTCCTCGGCGCGGACCGAGACAACCCATGAAACGCTTCACAGCCCCCCTGATCGCCACCGCAGCAGGTGCAGTCATGCTGCTGGGCACCAGTCCCGTCCTTGCCCATGGTGCCGCCGCTGGTGGGGCCATCGGTGGCTTGACCCACCCCTTGCTCGGCCTCGATCACCTGTTCATGTTGATGGCCGTGGGCACCGCCGCCTCCTTGATCTCTGCCCGCCTGCTGGTTTGGGCGCTGGCTGGGGCAGTGCTGGGTGCCGCCATCGGTCTGGCTGGCTTGAATCTTCCTTCTGCTGAAGTTATGGCGGCTCTTTCCATTTCTGCGGTGGCTGGTTTGAGCCTGCTGGCAGGCAAGGCCGTCAGGACGGCCGACGCCAATGGGCCGATCAGCATCAGGGGCGCAGTGGTTGGCGCAGTAGTTGGGGCAGTAGTTGGCTCAGGGGTTGCCATTCACGCCATGCTCCACGGCCTGGAGGCTCCTCAAGAGGGCAATACCTTGATCTGGTGGAGTGGCGCCCTGCTCAGTTCCGCCCTGGTGTGCGCTGGCACCTGCCTGCTCCTGAAGAAACTGCCCCCATCCCTTACCAAGGCAGCAGCAATCACCTTGATTGCGATCGGAGGCCTACTTGCCATAGGCCAAGTTGGCCTTTTGGCCGGTTGAAGGATCCCAGTCTTTTGGCAGGGGGGCACGGGACAGTAACCGAATGAGTTACCTCTGCCCAGTCCCAGCTCATGGCGTTTGGGTAAGCACTCGAGGCCCAACTCACGAGGCCCAACTCACGAGGCCCAACTCAACCGTGGCGGCTGGATGGGGGCGAGGCGATGCGATGGGGACCGGGCACCACAGCTACGGCCCCTGGCAATTCCCCGAAGAGCCCATCCCCTCTATGGCGACGGCCAGAAAGTGCGCGACTGGCTGTACGTGGAAGACCAGGTAATAGCAACGCGTGCTGAGGGGCTTGGCTTTTGTCATGACCCCAACCGCAGCAGTCTGTTTGCTTCAAATAGCCTTACTGTGGTTGCATGAAAGTAATGCTGGCATGATCAGCCCGAATTCCAGGCCAATCTGTTCTCGCTGGATAAACCTGAGTCCTGGGCTGTTCTCAATGAGCCTCCGGTCGCATCAGCAGGGTCATCACTTCCACGGGGCAAAGCAGGCCGGGAGCCCGTGCCGCACGGGCGTCGGCGGTGAGCAGGGTGGCGCCCAGCTGTTCGGCTAGGGCGACGTAGAGCGCGTCGTAGGCGGTGAGATTGGTACGCAGTTCCCATGCCCGCGGCCATAGGTGGCGGCTGACATGTCGACGCAGGCCGAGCTGCTGGCTGGTGATTAAAGCTCGCAGGGCATGCTGCTCAGGCACTCGACCAGCTATCACCAGGCGGCGCAGCACCGAGAGCAGCTCGGCATCAATCAGGTCTGGTGCCTGGAGATTGGCATCCGCAAGCCGGGCACGAGCAGGGCCATCGATCAACAGCGCATCCACCAGAACCGAGGCATCCACCACCACCATCAGTGTTCAGCGCGGCTTTGGCGTAAGACCTCGAGCAGCTCGGCGGGGTCGATCTCAACCGAGGGCAACGCTTGGAGCAGCTCGGCGTTGTCAGCACGGCGGGCTGATTCGCTGAGCTCCTGCAACGCGAAGGTGCTTAACGGCAATCCCGCGCGGCTGGCAAGCCGTTCCAGGCGTTCGGCTACATCGTCTGGGACGTGACGGATATAGAGGGTGCGCGTCATGACAACTTCCTGCTTGCTGCTTGCTAGCAGCCTAGGGTCAGTCTTAATCGCTGGCCACTAAGCTAGCCAGATCAGCTAGCTACCAAAATCATGGATGCCACCTGGACCCTGCAGGACGCCAAGAACCGCTTCAGTGCGGTGGTGGATGCGGCCGCCCGGGGCGAGCCGCAGATGGTGACGCGCCGCGGCAAATGGGTGAGCGTGGTGCTCTCGGCCGAGGACTACCAGCGGCTGCAGCGTCTCGATGTGGCCAATGCGCCATCGCTGAACGAACTGTTGCTGCAGATGCCGCAGGACGACGGGGGTTTCGAGCGGATGCCGCTCACGCCGAGGGATTTCCCGTGTTCCTTATAGACACAATGGTGCTCTCCGAGCTGCGGCTGCACAGGCGGGATCCGGGGGTGGTGGCCTGGATCAGCAGCCAGCGCCCGGAGGATTGTTTTCTGAGTGTGGTGAGCATCGGCGAGATCGAACGGGGCATTGCCCGCAAGCGCACCAGCGATGCCGGCTTTGCTCAGCAGCTGGCCGGATGGCTGGATCAGCTGCTGAGGCTGTATGGCGATCGGCTGCTGCCGGTGGATGTGGGGGTGGCGCGCCGCTGGGGCCTGCTTTCTGCCGAGATCGGCCACGACGGGGCAGACCTGCTGATCGCTGCTACGGCGCTGGAGCGGGGCCTCACGGTGGTGACACGCAACCTGCGGCACTTCACGCCCACGGGCGTGGCGATCATCAACCCATGGCAGGAGGAGCTGGACTGTTGAGCAGGCTCAGCAGTCGCTGGAGTTTGCGGCGGTTGTGCGCTTAGAAGGCAAGTCGGCCTCGATCAAGTCGATTTCTGAGTGCATCCAGTTGAGCAACGCGAGCTCTTTCTCAATCCGCCCTGTTCTTTTCTCGATCCGCTCTGTTCCTTTCTCGATCTGCACTCTTTCGTTCTTTGGCCTACGGCCGACTGCATCTACAGCTGCTAGATATCGCGCCGGGGGAGGGCTGACGTGGTCATAGGAGGAGAAAAGAGCAATCAGGCCAACAACGCTGCCGGCAGATAGGTGAAGGCTCCCGCTTCCAGCAGGGCTTTGCCGGCAGACCCCAGCCCCTACCAAGACGCCAAGCTCCACCTAGGGAGGCTCTTCGGTGCTGTCATTGATTTTGTACAGGTGTACATAATCAATGACATAGGCGCGGGAGGGGAGCAAGGCCGCGCGGTACCCGGGGTTAGGCCTTGCCAGCCAAGGGCCCCATTACTGCGGGAATTTCGTTGCCCAGCACTCCGTAATTTGGCACTGCGATCCAGTGAATGACGGGATCATTTAGAATTATGGCTAGGGACTGATCGAGCAAATCCCAAGCCGGTATCTGATATAGAAGGCTGCCTTGCTAAGGAGTCACGGAGTAGCCCCAGGGCGATGACGGGCCTTGACGATCGTTTTGTAGCAGCCATGGGCAAAGGGAAAAGTGGAAACCAAATACCCGGTTGGCCGCAACACCCGCGCTACTTCCGTCCCGCCTAGGTGGAAACCCTGCTGGGGGTTACCAGAACAGCCGACAAGGGAAGGCTTGCAGGGCGGAGTCCAGGGTCACAAGCGTGAGCAGGGAGAGCTCAGCCTGGGCGGCCAGCAGGCGATCAAAGGGGTCGCGGTGAGCCATGGGGTAGCTACCGGCATGGAGGCCCTGTTGCAGCGTGATTGGCAGCAGATCAAAGCCCTGGGCCCTCAAGTGCTGGGGCAGGGTCTTAACGAGATCGCCCACGCCAGGCAGCTTGCCCAGGCGCACTTTGGTAGCGATCTCCCAGCCGGAGGCGGCGCTCACATGCACCGCATTGGCAGGTTCGCTGATGGCGGCATGTGCCGCAGGCGAGAGGCGATCTGGTTCAGCCAGCCACCAGAGCAGGGCGTGGGTATCGAGCAGGAGCCGGGTCATCACGTGTGTCTGGTCAGAGCAGGGGCTGCTCCAGGGCGTCAAGCTCCTCATCCGGCAGGGCCTCCAGCATCACCTCCGGAGGCGGCAAAGTCACGCTGGTAGCCAGCACCCCGGCCTGCCGGCGGGGGTGAGACTGCTCGAGAGGCACCAGGCGAGCCCAGGGCTTGCCGCCTTTGGCCACCAGGATCGTTTCACCGTCATGGGCGGCATCGATCAGCCTTGAGAAGTGGGTTTTGGCCTCATGCACGTTCACAACACGTTCATCCACGGAGCGCAACTCCAGCGACCAACATCTTAGTCCGCCTGTGGACCAAGCAGGAGTGATGGGGTTGCCCCAGTGGCAGGCGGATTTCAGTCGGGCGGCCCTGCTCAAGCGTCGCTGGCGCAACCAGGTGCGACTGGTAAATATCTGCAAGGGCGGGGCGGCCCTACTGGCCAAGGAGCTGCCGCCTGAGCTCTCGGGAGGAAGACTGGGATTACCCCAATTCGGTGGAGCCGCGCCGAACGGAGGTCCGCAGGCAGGCTCGGAGGGTTATCGGGAGCTGGCCATTCGCGCCCTACTGGAGTGCCGTCCTGGCCTGTTAAATGCCTGGCTCGATGCCGAGCATTGGGCCGATGCCATTGGTGTGAAGCCCGCTGCTGTGGTGCAGCGATGGAGCAGGAGAAGCTGGCCTGCAGGAGCTGGAAAAGCGTTGCGCGCAGCTGGAAGAACAGCTGGCTCAGGAACGTGATCACGTCGCGATGCTGAATCGCTACATCAAGCAAATGAAAAAAGAGCTCGACCATTTCGTGGCCAACCACGAACGGGCGGCAACGCTGGCCGAGCGGCTACCGCTGTTGCTGCAGCGAGCTCGTCAGCAGCTGGGAACCTGCTCCGCCCCACACCCTTAAATCATTTTTTACTGGTCCCCACTCCCGCGGCATCGAAAGGTACCGCGCTGCTGGTATTGCTACGGTCAGTCCAATAAGGCGAGCAGGGGAGCCTCAACCACTGCTCTGATTCCTCGATCCCCCAGCCTGAGCTCTGCAGACCGTCGATGTCCTTACCCCCTGAACCGGGTGAAGCTGAGCTCCAGCAACGGTTGGAACAACTGAGCGGAGAACAGGGGGCCGTGGTGGGCGTGGCCCTGGGCGCGCTGATCGGCCGCTTCAGCGCCCGACGCCTCGATGATTGATTCCAGCAAACCTCACCCCATGCCCGCAGCTGGTTCAGCCTTCGCCCAGCTTCACCAGTACCTGCACCACACCCGCCTGCTGGGTTCGATCAGCAGCGCCCTGTACTACGACCAGAACACGGTGATGCCGGCGGCCGGGGCGGCCTGGCGGGGGGATCAGCTGGCCCTGCTGGCTGGCCAGCTGCACGAGCGCCAGAGCAGCGCGGAATTTGGCGATCTCCTTGCAGCTGCCGAGGCCGAGCTGGGGGCTGAGCTAGGCGCCGATGCCCCACCCGAGCGGCGCCGCAACCTTGAGCTGCTGCGCCTGGAGCTGGAGCGCCAGCGCAGTCTTGACCCCCAGCTAGTTCAGGCCCTGGCCAAGGCCCAGTCCCGCGGCAATGCCATCTGGCAAGACGCCCGCGCCCGCAACGATTTTTCGGCCTTTGCCCCGGCCCTGCTGGAGCTGATTGCCCTGCGCCGCCAGCAGGCCAGCCAGCTGGTGTCCGCCGAACCAATGGCCCGCAGCCCCTGGGAAATCCTGGCCCAACCCTTTGAGCCAGACATCAGCAAAACCAGGCTGGAGCAGCTGTTTGCACCCCTGAAAGCGGAGTTACCGGTGCTGCTGGAGCAGGTGGCTGCCATGGGCAACCCCCAGCCCGCCGCCGACCTGCCCGAGGCCCTGCAGGAGCAGCTCTGCGCCGAACTCCTCGACAGCTGGGGCTACGACCCGCAGCGCTGCCAGCGCGCCCGCTCCGCCCACCCCTTCTCCTGCACCCTGGGTCCCCAGGACTTCCGCATCACCACCCGGGTGGTGCCAGGCCAGCCGCTCTCGGCCTTCCTGGCCACTGCGCACGAATGGGGCCATTCGCTCTATGAGCAGGGCCTGCCCCGCGGCGATGACCACTTTTTCCCCTGGCCGCTGGGGGAGGCCACCTCGATGGGGGTGCATGAATCCCAGTCGCTCTTTTGGGAGTGCCGCGTCGCCCGCAGCCAGGCCTTCGCCGAGCGCTGGCACCCCCGTTTCCAGGCGGGTCTAGGTGCCGATCCCTGGGGAGGGGCCCGCGGCTTCTGGCGCAGCCTCAACCCGCCTGCTCCCGGTCTGATCCGGGTGGAGGCCGACGAGCTCAGCTACTGCCTCCACATCGTGCTGCGCTTTGAGCTGGAGCTGGCCCTACTTGAGCAGGACATGCCCGTGGAAGACCTCCCCCAGCAGTGGAACCAGCGGATGCAGGAGCTGCTGGGAATCCAGCCGCAGACTGACTCCCAGGGGTGTCTGCAAGATATTCATTGGGCAGAAGGCTTGTTTGGTTATTTCCCCAGTTACGCCCTGGGCCACCTGATCAGTGCCCAGCTGGCCGAGGCGATGGAGACCGATCTGGGCGGACCCGGCGCCATTGCGGGAGCCATCGCCGCGGGCCAGGAGGAGCGGCTGCGCAGCTGGCTGGCCATGGGGGTCTGGCCCCTGGGCCGTGCGGTGAACGGGGAGGAGCTGGTTCGGCAGGTGAGCGGGCGCCCCCTCTCGGCCGAGCCATTCCTTCAATACCTCAAGTTCAAATTGGAGCTGCTCCAGGCCCCTGCATAGGATGCGCGCCGCAGATCTCCCTTCTCCATGGCGAACATCGACCACGCTCCAAGCCGCACGATGCTCAACCTGCTGCACGTGCTGCCGGCCTTTGCCGATCAGGCCGAGCTGCGGCTCAACGCGATCGTGGAGCTCAACTCGATGACGATCAATAAATACGAGTTGATCACCGAGACCGGCCACCTGAAGCTCGACCGGGTTGGCTATTCCTCCCTGGCCTATCCCTTCGCCTACGGCTGCATCCCCCGCACTTGGGATGAGGATGGCGACCCCCTCGATATCGAGATTGTCAATGTCACCGAGCCCCTGGTGCCCGGTTCCCTGGTGGAGGCCCGCATTATCGGCATCATGACCTTCGATGACGGCGGCGAGGTGGACGACAAGGTGATTGCCGTGCTCGCCGACGACAAGCGCATGGACCACATCACCAGCTACACCCAGCTCGGTGAGCAGTGGCTCAAGGAAACCGCCTACTACTGGGAGCACTACAAAGATCTCAAGAAGCCCGGCACCTGCAAGGTCAATGGTTTCCTGGAGCCCGTCGAGGCGGTGCGGATCATTCAGGAGTGTGAGCAGCGCTATCTCGAAACCATTGATGCCAAATTGGTCAACTGACCTCGGGCCCCACGCCATGAACCGGGCTGGAAAGCTGATCTCTCTGGTGGCACTTCCGCTGGCCACACTCCCCCTGGTGTCTGCCCCGCTCTGGGCAGGACCCCAGCCCAGCAGCCGTGAAATTGTGCTGCAGCTGGGCCGGCGCACCATCAGCCTGCGGGATAACGGCAAGCTGATCAGCAGCTGGCCTGTGGCCATCGGCAGCCCCGGCACCCCCACTCCCCTGGGTCGCTTTGTCGTGCAGAACAAGGTGATTAACCCCAAGTACCAGAGCACCAAAAGCGGCAAGATCAATCCCACCGTGGGGCCCAACAGCCCCCTCGGGGATCGCTGGCTGGGCTTTCAGCAGAGCGGACCCAACCAATACGGGATCCATGGCACGCCGGCGGCCTGGTCCTGGACAGTGAGCTCCAGGTCTGCTGTCACCAACGGCTGCGTGCGGATGCTGCACGAGCACGTGCGCAAGCTGTTTGATCTGGTGGAGGTTGGCACCCCGGTGATAGTCCAGCGCTAAAGCAGGCGGCAACGGTTTGCCTGGTTGGAAAACATTCTGGAGATCGGTTCTTATCGGTCTCTTCCTGGCTCTTCTGGCGGTATCTTTTAGGCCCCAATGAGGTCTTGGGCCTCGATTCGTCCATCCATGACTCCGGCTTCCCAACCCCACCAGCCCGCCGAACCCCAGGTCAGCACAACGCTGAAATGGGCCAGCGATGGGGAGTTGTCGAGTCTCGATCTGGAGCGCATCCTCGAGCGGCTCTGCGCCGTTGATCCCGCGGCCCAGGAGCTCACCCGTCAGCTTCAGCTAAATTCCTGACCAGGCTGGAGTTCCGGGCCAGGGCCCTGGCCATGCCATCGCGGCTCGCCAGACCCCGCAGTGCAGCCACAGGCAGTCCGGGATTGGGCAATCCATGGGGCAGGGCTGCCGTTCTGGCTTCCTGCACATCGAAAACGGGCACTTGGCGCAGGCCGTTGGGGGTGAGCTGGTCTTCCAGCTCGGCCAGCTGGGCGTCCAGCGGCAACCACACCAGATCTCCGCGCCGGCAGTCGATCAGCTTGGGCATTGTGGGCTTTGTGGGCATCGAGGGCAGCTTGGGCGTTGTCTCGGTACCGGTCTGGCTGGGCCTGGGCTCGGCGTTGAGGGCCCGCTGCAGATCAGCCAGGGTTACCAGCCCCACCACCCACGATCCCTCTGCCACCACCAGGCAGTGGCCATGGGCGTCCACCAGCTGGCGCAGGGCCTGACTGGCAGCCAGTTCTGCAGGCAACACCAGGGGCGCCTCTGGCTCGAAGGCCTCAGCCACCGGTAACGCTGCCAGCTGGCGGCGACGTTGCTCCTCAATCGGATCGGGGCCGAGCAGGCCCGGATCGGCAAGCCCCTGCCAGCGTTCCACCAGGGCGGCACTGAGCCCGGCGGCAGCCATCAGCGGCAACACGATGCGGATATCGCGGGTGAGTTCAAACAGCAGCAGCAGGGCCGTCAGCGGCGCCCGGGCACTGCCGGCCAGCACCGCGGCCATGCCCACCATGGCGTAAGCGGGAGGTTCGGCTACGGGCAGGTGCAGGCCGCTTTCGCCGAGCAGCTGGCCGTAGCAGTTGCCCAGCACGGCGCCGAGCACCAGCGCAGGGGCAAATCCGCCCCCCACAAATCCGGTGGCATTGCTGATGCCCGTTGCCAGTAGCTTCACGCCCAGCAGCACCACCAAGGTGAGCAGCGGTACGCCGCCGTTGCTGCCCAGCAGGGCCTCAACGGTGTCGTAGCCCACCCCCAGTACCTGGGGAAAGCCAAGGGCGATTAGGCCCACGCATGCCCCGCCCACGGCGGTGGGCACCCCCGGTGGCAGCTTGGCCAGCCAGGTTTGCAGCCTCTCGCTGCGGCCTGCGGCCAACAGGCTCACCAGGGCCCAGGACATCAGGCTGGCGACCAATCCGAGCCCCAGGTATAAGGGCAGCTCCAGGGGGGAACGCACCTCATAGGCAGGCAGCCTCAGGATCGGCGTGTCGCCCAGCAGCAATTGGGTGACAAGCGATGAGGCCACGGCTGCCACCAGCACTGCCCTCAGGCTGGGCCGCCCCTGGATGGCGCTGAAGCTGCCCTCAAAGGCGAAGAAGACTCCGGCAATGGGGGCCTTGAAGCCAGCTGCCAGCCCTGCGGCCACCCCCGCTGCCACCAGCGCCTTCTGACTCTGGGGCGACAAACCGCCGCGCAGGGCCACCCAGAGCCCCAGGTTGCCGCCACTTTCCACGCTCGGACCCTCCGGGCCGAGGGAAGCGCCACTGCCCAGGCTCACGGATGCGCCCAGCAGGCGCAGCAGGGGGAGTCGGGGCTGGGCTGGCAGGGCGCCATCGGCCATGGCCATCAGGCTCGGCAATCCAGGCCCCAGCTCGCCGCCGTAGCGGCGCAGCAGCCCCACGGCCAGGCCCCCCAGGGTCGGCACCACCACCACTGGCCAAAGGCGGATCCAGTCGGGCAGCAAGGAGACGGGCAGCGCTGCCGGCTGGGGGGCGGCGGGGGGTGGCGGCAGAAAACCCAGGCCGCCCAGGCCAACCTGCAGCAGGGCCTTTAGGGGCGTGCCCGTATCCGGCGGCAGGGGGGGAAGCTCAAGCGGCGGTTGGGGCGGTTGGGCCCGACCAAAGGAGAGCAGTCCATCTACGAATGGTCCGAACAGGCCGTTGTTGATGAAGCCCAGCAATTCATGGAAGCCCACCACGGCCAGGCCCGTCAGAACGCCGACCAAGGCGGCCCAGGCCAGCAGGTTCCACTGGTAGGGGCGAGCGGAGGGCTCGCCGGCTTCAGGCTTCAGGCCGGACCGTTGCAAAGATCTCCTCCAGGATCTCTCCGGCCCCCTGGGCCTTCAAGGTGTGGGCCAGGGCCATGCCGATCGCCTCGGGATCCGTTTGGGGCCCCCGGGCCCCATCGCGGATCAGCCGCTCGCCATCGAGGCTGGCCACCATGCCCGTCAGCACCAGCTCATCGCCCTCAATGCGGCTGTTGACGCCGATGGGCACCTGGCAGCCACCCTCCAGTTCCCGCAGAAAGGCCCGTTCCGCCAGGCAGCGTCGGGCGGTGGGGAGGTGCTCCAGCACTCGAATCTGAGCGAGCACCGCTTCGTCGCCCTCCCGGCACTCGATGCCGAGGGCGCCCTGGCCCACGGCGTGCAGGCAGATGGAGGGATCGAGCAGTTCGTGGATGCGATCCCCCAGGCCCAGGCGGCCCAGACCCGCGGCAGCAAGGATCAGGCAGTCGTAGTTGCCGGCATCCAACTTCTCCAGGCGGGTGATCACGTTGCCGCGCACGTCCTTGAACAGCAGCTGGGGGTAGTGATGGCGCAACTGGGCCAGGCGGCGCAGGGAGCTGGTGCCCACCACCGAACCCTCAGGCAGGCTGGCGAGGTTGCGGTCCTGGTGCTTCGCATGCACCACCAGGGCGTCGGCCGGATCCTCCCGCTCGGTGATGCAGCCCAGCATCAACCCCTCAGGCAGGTTCGTCGGCAGGTCCTTGAGGCTGTGGACGGCGATGTCGGCCTGGTCGACCAGCATCTGGGCCTCGAGCTCCTTGGTGAACAGACCTTTGTCGCCGATTTTGGCCAGGGCCACATCGAGGATCTTGTCGCCCTTGGTGGCCATGGCCTCGATCGTGATCTCCAGGCCGGCGTGGGCCTTGGCCAGTTCATCGCGCACCCAGTGGGTTTGCACCATGGCCAGCTGGCTGCGGCGGGAGGCGATGCGCAGGGGGTTGGCCATCGGTGCCAGATCACAGCAGGCCACACTAGGGGCCGAAGAAATCAAGGGGCAAGGGTCCCCAGGTGTCCTCGGCGGCGGGATTGCCCGGGTTGTGGCCCGTGATCAGCAGTCCCTCGCCCAGGCCGGTTTCCGGACGCACCAGAAAGCGGCCCGTGTGCTGGTTGGCCTTGAGAAACACCGCGCCGGCAATCTTCTCGGGCGCCTCGCCGGCTGGGTCTGGCGCCAGGGGGGGCCAGCCCAGCGCTTGCTCCAGCTGGCGCTGGCACTGGAGGGCCGCCAGGGCTGAATCGGCCATCACCCCAGCTGTGAACCATTCACAGGCCTTCATACCAGTTAGTAGCTCGGCCAACAGGGCCTTGCGGTCGGCAACCGCCAGGGTTGGGGCGCTGCGCAATCCGCGCAGGTCATTTAGCCGCACTATTTGATGTACTCCTTGAGCACGCCGTTTCGGTTGGGGTGGCGCAGCTTGCGCAGGGCCTTGGCCTCGATCTGGCGGATGCGCTCGCGGGTCACATCGAAGATCTGGCCAATCTCTTCGAGGGTCTTCATGCGGCCGTCATCGAGGCCGTAGCGCAGGCGCAGCACGTCGCGCTCCCGCGGGCTGAGGGTGGCCAGCACCCCTTCGAGGTCTTCCCGCAACAGGTTTTTGGCTACGTCCTGCTCGGGATTTTCGATGTCTGCCTCAATGAAGTCGCCCAGTCGGGAGTCTTCTTCCTTGCCGATCGGAGTTTCCAGGGAGATCGGCAGCTGGGCGCTCTTGGCGATGAAGCGCAGCTTCTCGATGGTCATTTCCATCGATTCGGCGATCTCCTCCTCTGTGGGCTTGCGGCCAAATTCCTGGGAGAGGGTCTTGGTGGTTTTCTTGATCCGCGAGATCGTTTCGTAGAGGTGCACCGGCAGGCGGATGGTGCGGCTCTGGTCGGCGATGGCCCGGGTGATGGCCTGGCGGATCCACCAGGTGGCATAGGTGGAAAACTTGTAGCCCTTCTCGTGGTCAAACTTCTCGGCGGCCCGGATCAGGCCGAGGGAGCCCTCCTGGATCAGGTCCTGGAAGCTCAGGCCCCGGTTCATGTACTTCTTGGCGATCGACACCACCAGGCGCAGGTTGGACTGCACCATCTTTTCCTTGGCCCGGCGGCCGAGCATCAGGCGGCGGCGGAACTTGATCACCGGCATGTCCACCAGCGCGGCCCACTCCTTGGTGTCCGGGTGGTGGCTGTGATCGGCTTCAAACTGGGCCGCCAGCTCCTCCAGTTGCAGCAGGTCGGCGATCTTGCGGGCCAGTTCAATTTCTTCGTCGGCCCGCAGCAGTCGGATCCGACCGATCTCCTGGAGGTAAACCCGGATCGAGTCTTCGGTATAGACACCCTTGGGGCCCACCTTGATGTTCGCCAGCACCTTGGCGGCCTTGGCATCGGCCTTTTCCTTCTCCCCGTCCTCGTCGATGGGGCTGCTGGGCAGGAGCTCAGCTGCTGCTGCTGCGGGCTGGACTGTTTTGGCCGGTTTTTTCTTGGCGGGCTCTGATTTAGCGGTGCTTGCTTTGGAAGTGCTGGCTTTGGCAGTGCTTGCTTTGGAAGTACCGGCTTTGATGGTGCCGGCCTTAGCAGCGGCAACCTTGGCAGTGGCGACCTTGGGGGTGCTGGCTTTGGCTGTGGTGGCTTTGGAAGTGGTGGCTTTGGTTTTGGCCGCAGCCTTCTTGGCCTTCGGTTCCCCAGCCGCTTCAGTCGCTGTGGCTGGGGAGACCATCAGAATTTCCGGGCTTGCTTTGGGCTGGGTAGCAGCGGGGCTCATGGGAAACGGGAACTGGGAAACGGGAACGGGGGCAGATGGCGGCACAAAGCCGGTAGGGGGACCGGTGCGTCTCAGCATCAGCTGATAACCAGCCCGAAACAGAAACCTGATTCAGGCGGGAGGCACAAGTGGGAACGACCGGTAACTTCAGGGCTGGGAACGACCCGGCAAATTGCAAAGGGTCGGCGGCCGAAGCCTGGGCAGTGCTGTCAGGGGTGGTCGCAGACCGGGAGCCCGAATGGTGGGAGGCTGGCTCCCGAGGGTCTCTCTTCAGGTCTTCCCGCTGGAAGGAACTCTGCTCAGTTCCGACGGCAGTCCTTGGACTGCCCAACCCCCACATCCTATGAATGGGCCGTGACCTTTGCAAGCACATCGGGGCCCTGGCTCCAGATCTGGCTGGAGGCGGGCCGGGAAGGCCAAATTTTTACCTATGCAAATGCGGAGCCGGAGCCAGCTGGGATCGGCGATCTGGTGCGGGTTCGGCTGCAGGGCCGTCCCCATACCGGCCTGGTGGTGGGAGCCATGCAAAAGCTGCCGGCCAGTCTCAGCGGTAAGACCATGCAGCCGATCCTGGCGGTGTGGCAACGGGCCGCCGTAGATGGCCAGTGGCAAAACCTGATCGAGGCCGTGGCGGCTGCCTGCCACACCAGCCTCTTCAAAACTCTTAAAAGTGCCCTCCCCCCAGGCTGGTTGGGCCAGCGCCGCCAGGGCCCCAGCGGCGGGCCCAGGCCGATCTGGTTGGTGCAACGCGCCGCAGCGCCGCGGCCAGAGCAGCGCCTCACCCCTCGCCAACTCGATTTATTGGCCCATCTGGAGCTCCAGCCCGGGCCCGTGCCCCTGCGGGAGCTCTGCGCTGGCGGTGGCTTCAGCCGTGCCGTGCTGAAGGGATTGGAGGAGCGGGGTCTGGTGCATCGATCCCAGGGCCAGCCCCACCTCGTCCCCTCGCCGCCCCCGGGCGGGGTCGGCCCTGGGGCCGTACTCACCCAGGCCCAGGCCGCTGCGGTGCGGGCACTCCTGGGCGCGGCACCCGGTCGGGAATTCCTGCTCTGGGGCGTCACCGGTGCCGGCAAAACCGAGGTCTATCTCCAGGCCGCGGCCCATGCGCTCGCGGCGGGTCAGGGTTGCCTGCTGCTCACGCCAGAGATCGGCCTGATTCCCCAGCTACTCGATCGGGCCCGCGAGCGCTTCGGATGCCGGGTTGTTGAGTTCCATAGCGGCTTGTCCGATGCGACCAGGGTGGCCACCTGGCGGCGCTGCCTTGGCCCTGAACCGGTGCTGGTCGTGGGCACTCGCTCGGCCATTTTTCTGCCGTTGGCGCAGCTGGGTCTGATCGTGCTGGATGAGGAGCACGACAGCTCCTATAAGCAGGACAGCCCCATGCCCTGCTACCACGCCAGGGATGTGGCCCGCCTGCGGGCCAGGGAAAGTGGGGCACGGCTGGTGCTTGGCAGTGCCACCCCCTCTCTGGAGAGCTGGTTGGGCTGCCAGGGATCCAATCCTGCCATCGAGCTGCTGCGCTTGCCGGAGCGGATCGGCTCGCGGCCCCTGCCAGCGGTGCGGGTGATTGACATGCGCCATGAGCTGGCAGATGGCCACCGCCGCCTGATCAGTAGGGCCCTGATGGGGCGACTCGAGCAGCTGCAGGAGAAGGGCGAACAGGCGGTGGTGCTGGTGCCCCGGCGGGGCTACCGGGCCTTCCTGAGCTGCCGCAGTTGCGGCGAGGCGGTGCTCTGCCCCCACTGCGATGTGGCCCTCACCGTGCACCGCTCCAAGGCCGGCCAGGAGTGGCTGCGCTGCCATTGGTGTGACCACCGCGCCGAGCTGGGCGATCGCTGCGGCCACTGCGGCTCCACCGCCTTCAAGCCCTTTGGTGCCGGCACCCAAAGGGTGATGGAACAGTTGGCCGCTGAGCTGGAGGGGCTGCGGCTGCTGCGCTTCGACCGTGACACAACCCGCGGCAGGGATGGCCATCGCCGCCTGCTGGATCGTTTTGCCCAGGGGGAAGCGGATGTGCTGGTGGGCACCCAGATGCTGGCCAAGGGCATGGACCTGCCCCGGGTCACCCTGGCGGCGGTGCTGGCGGCCGACGGTTTGCTGCACCGACCCGATCTGCGCTCCTCGGAGCAGTGCTTGCAGCTCTTGTTGCAGCTGGCGGGCCGGGCCGGCCGGGGCGAACGTCCCGGTGAGGTGCTGGTACAGACCTACAGCCCCGACCATCCGGTGATCCGCCATCTGGTGGATGGGCGCTACGAGCAGTTTCTGGCGGAGGAGATTCAGCTGCGCAGCCAGGCTGGGCTGGTGCCCTTCAGCCGGGCCTGCCTGCTGCGGCTGAGCGGGCCCACGGCCAGCGCCACGGCCACCGCAGCGGCCGCTCTGGCCGAACGAATCGGTGCCGGCCTGGAGGAGGCCGGGTGGCTGTTGATCGGCCCGGCCCCGGCGCCGGTGGCCCGGGTGGCTGGCAAGAGTCGCTGGCAGCTGCTGTTGCATGGCCCCGCTGGCCAGGCCCTGCCCCTGCCCAGTGAGGCCCAGCTGCGTCAGGGCTTGCCCGCCGGGGTTGGACTGGCGATCGACCCCGACCCCATCAGCCTCTAGGCGGGTAGCTCGGGCAGGCCGAAACCCAGGGCCCGGCGCAGGCGCACCAGGGCCAGCACCAGGGCGAGGCCGGCCGCGATCAGCAGGCCGCCCAGGCCGAGCCCACTCCAGCGCCAGCAGGAAAGGTGCAGGCTGTTGAGCGCCCCGAACTGCAGGGGCCAGAGCAGGGCCACCCGGCCGGCCATGGCGGTGGCAGGCTCCGGGCTGGCCTGCCGCACCGCCAGCGCCCCCACCGGTTCGAACTGAAGGCTGGCCCGGAAGCCCGGCATGGGGCTGATATCGCGCAGATCCACCGCCAGCTCAAGGGTCTGCCGCACCCCCACCAGCCAGTTGCGCTCTTTCAACCCAACTATTGGGGTGGGCAGGCTGATGCCGCCCAGCTGGGCCGCTTGCTCCAGGTTGGCCGCCAGCAGGGCCAGGGCCTGGGGGGCCGCGAGCACCGGGCTCTCCAGCCGCAGATCCCCACCGGCATGGGCTTGGGTGCGGGAGGCCGGAGTGGGGCGAAAGCCCTGGCTGCGCAGACTCTGGCTGAACTGGCGCTGCCAGGGGTTCAGCTGGGTGCCGCCGCTCAGCAAGGCGTGGGAGATCTGCAGCCGCCCTGGCCCCTTGAACTCCAGCTCGGTGCGCACCTCCATGCAGCCACTCAGCAATACGGTGAGCAGCAACAGCAGGATCGCCAGCAGGGCAAAGCCCAGGGGAGCCCGGGTCGGCCCCACCGGCGGCGGCGGGGGAGGCAGCGGCTTGCTGGAGCGCCGCTGCCGCGCCAGCTGTTGCATCTGGCCTCCCATCGCCTCGGCCGAGCCCAGATCCGGCAGGGTTATCGACCAGTCGCGGGGCCGCTCCAGGGCCGGCGCCTCCAGCACGCTGAGCAGATCCTGGGCCTGGGCCCGCACGCTGGCATCCCGGCAGCGCTTGATCTGGCGGCAGCACACCATGGCGCGGGCGTTGTCGCCCCGGCCCATCCAGGCGGTGGCCAGCACCAGCTGGATCTCCGCCCCCAGCAAGGTGGCCGGGGAATGGTCCGGCACTAGGGGCTCAAGCAGCTGTATTACCTGGCCATAGTCCCCCCGCTCCAGGGCGGCCCGGGCCAGAGCCAGCTGGGCGTCAGCCATGGCTGGAGCGTTGGCTGCCCACCACCATGGTGCCGATGCCCGCGTCGCTGAAAACCTCGAGCAGCAGGGCGTGGGCCACCCGCCCATCGACGATGTGGGCCGCCGCCACTCCCTGGGCCAGGGCCCTGATGCAGCACTCGGTTTTGGGGGTCATGCCGCCCTCTACCACCCCTGCTCGGATCAGCTCACGGGCCTGGGACAGGCTGAGTTGGCGGATTAGGGAGCTCGGGTCCGAACGATCCCGCAGGATCCCGGCCGTGTCGGTGAGCAAGATCAACTTTTCGGCCTGGAGAGCCGCCGCCAGTTCGCCGGCCACCGTATCCGCGTTGATGTTGTGGGCTTGGCCCTCGCCATCGGCCGCCACACTTGAGATCACCGGGATGTAGCCGGCATCGAGCAGGGGGAAGAGCACGGAGGGGTCGACAGCTGCCACCTCCCCCACCAAGCCGTTAATCCCCTCGGCGTAGGTGCGGGCCCGCACTAGGGAGCCATCGCTGCCGCACAGTCCCACGGCCTTGCCGCCGACCCGGTTGAGGCCATTGACGATGTGCTTGTTGACCCGGCCCGCCAGCACCATCTCCACCACGTCCATGGTTTCCGGGGTGGTGACCCGCAACCCATTGCGAAAGATCGGCTCGATGTTGAGCCGGGTGAGCCACTCGTTGATCTCCGGGCCGCCGCCATGGACCACCACCGGCTGGACGCCCACCGAGGCCAGCAGCACCAAATCGCGGTAGACGGCGTCGCGCAGCTCTTCACGCACCATTGCAGCGCCGCCGTACTTGACCACCACCCGGCGGCCGGCAAAGCGTTGGATATAGGGGAGGGCCTCACTGAGGACCGACACCCTCAGGGTGTCCTGGTTGCTGATCAAGGGTTCGGAGCTCTAGGTGGGTTGTTCGCTCGCCCCGGCTTGGGGCACCAGGGCCAGACTGAATTCGCCCTGGCGCCCAGCCTGGATCTCGGCGCTCAGCCCTGGCCCGAAGAAGCGGCTGAGGCGCTCACGCCGGGCCTGCCAGCGCTCCAGGGGGACTCCGGCGCAGCGGAAGCGAAGGCGCAGGCCGTAGTGGCCGCCACAGTCGAGCTCTTCCACACTGAGCAGCTGGGGTGGGGCCTCCTCATCCCAGAGCTTGAGCGCCTCCAGGGAGCTCTCGAGGTGGGCTTTTTGGCCGTAGCGCCAGCGATCCACGTCGGCCAGCAGCTTGCGCAGGGGCTCGCTTGCGGCCTGCTCGCGCAGCTGCTTGAACCGGCTTGCCGGAGTGAGCCGCTCGGGAGGAGGCAGCTCTGAGGATTTCAGGGCCAGGCCACCCAACAGGATCGGGATCCCGTAGAAGATCGTGGGCAGGCTCAGGTTGGGGATGTCGGTGGCGTAGGCGATTGTGCCGATCACCGTGAGCACGGCACCAGCAATGGTCACCAGGCTGCCTGGGGAGAGAATGGCTTGCATCCAGCCATCTTCCCGTATCCCCCATGGCCCATGAGCCCGGCACGGCCCAATTGATCGAAGACCTCAGGGCTGACCGGCTTTGGTTGCTGCGCCAGATCGATGCTGGCCGCTGGCCGCAATGGCGGCTTGATCTGGCGGCCCTGGAGCGGGAGCTGGGCCAGTTGCTGGACCAGCTCAGGGAAAGGGAAGGGAGCGGTGACAGGGGGCTTTGATCAGAACAGGCTGCTTTGATCAGAACAGGCCGCTTTGACTCAGAAGGGAATGTCGTCTTCTTCGGGAAGGTCCGAAACCAGCGGAGAGGTGTTCCAGGTTGGCGCCTGGCTAGCAGGCTGGGGCACTGGCGCTGCAGGGGTTGGGGCGCGAGCTGGGGCCCGGCTCGCCGTAGGGGCGGGGCCAGGGCCAGGGCCGGAGGAGGAAGCGGGGGCGGGGAAGGAGGAGGAGGGAGCTGCAGCGGCGCCAGCTCCGATGGCATGGAGCCTGGCCAGGGTGAATTCAGCCCGTTTTTCCTTTACCCCGTCCGGGCGGGTGACGGTGTTCATGCGCAGGCGGCCTTCCAGCATCAGGCGCTGGCCCACTTGCACCCTGTTCTGGAGCTCCTGGGCCAGGTTCCCCCAGCCCACTACCTTCAGTTGGGCCGGGGGGTCGTCGGGCCGCAGGCCGTCCATCTGCACGGCCATCTCCGCCACCGGCGTCTGGTTGTCCTGGGTGTAGCGCACCTGGGGCGCTTCGAGCACCTCGACTTCAAGCAGACAGTGATTCACTCCCAGACAACCATTGGCTGGAAACCATCCTGATGCACAGAGCTGAAATGCACCAGGAATCCAGGCGGCTCTGGTTGCTTTCCGGCACCGGCGAGGGGCCCGTGCTGGCCCAGCAGCTGCTTGCCATGGGCTGGCAGCTGACGGTGAGTGTGGTCACACCGGCGGCGGCTCTGGCCTATTCAGCCTCAAACGATCTGACTATCCAGGTCGGGGCCATAGCGGGTGAGGCCGGGGTTGGGGCCGAACTGGCCGCTGCCCGGGCCGCTGGCCGTCCCTACGCGGTGGTGGTCGATGCCAGCCATCCCTTTGCCTGCCAGGTGAGCCGCGATCTGGCGGCGGTCTGTGGCCGCCAGCAACAGCGCCTGTTGCGCCTGCTGCGCCCGGCCCTGGCGGGCCCGGCCACCCTGCTCCCGGCGCTGGAGGATCTGCAGGCTGTGCCGCTGGCGGGTCAGAACCTGCTGCTGGCCATCGGCGCCCGCCAGCTGGCAGTGGCCATGGCGCAGAGCCGCGGTGCCCACCACCACGCCCGCTTGTTGCCCACAGCCAACTCGCTGCAACAGGCCATGGCTGCGGGTCTGGAGCCGGATCGGGTCGCCTGCCTGCGGCCGGGTTCGGATCTGGCAGTGGAGCGGGCCCTGGTGCGTCGCTGGCGCATCACCACCGTGCTGGCGCGCCAGTCCGGTGGCCCCACCGAGCAGCTCTGGCGCCGGATTTGCCGCAGCGAGGGGCTGGGCCTGCTGCTGTTGCGCCGGCCCCAGGAGCAGGCGGGGGTGGAGGGCCTCGATGCGGAGGCGCTGCTGGCCACACTGGCTGGGCGAAGTGTTGCTGGCGCCGCCTTCAGCCGAGATGCTGGGCCACCAGCTCCCTGAGGGAGCCCTGGGGACGGGGACCGAGCTGGGTCACCACCTGGCCGGCACAGAGGGAGCCCAGGCGGCCGCAGGCGGCGATCTCCTGGCCCTGGGTATAGGCGTGCAGGAAGCCGGCGGCGTAGAGGTCGCCGGCACCGGTGGTGTCCACCAGGGGGCCAAGGCTGTAGGGCTCTACCTGGTGGGTGCTGGATCCATTCAGGATCAGGGAACCCTGCTCGCTGCGGGTGAGGGCTGCCAGCTTGCAGCGGCCCCGCACCTGGTCGGCGGCCTCTTCAAAGCTGTTGGCCTTGTAGAGGGCCGTGATCTCCATCTCGTTGGCAAACAGGATGTCGACGTGGCCATCGACTAGCTCCTGGAAGCTGTCGCGGTGGCGCTCGACGCAGAAGGCATCGGAGAGGCTCAGGGCCACCTCGCCGCCATGGGCGCGGGCCATTTCGGCCGCGGCGATGAAGGCCGCCTTGGCCTCGTCGCTATCCCACAGGTAGCCCTCGAGGTAGAGGAGTTTGGCTTGGGCCACCATCTCCAGATCGAGGTCGGCCGGATCCAGGCCCACCGATGCCCCCAGGTAGGTGCACATGGTGCGCTGGGCATCGGGGGTCACCAGGATCAGGCAGCGGGCGGTGGAGGGGCCCTCCATGGCGGCCGGGGTCTCGAAACGGGCACCCACCGAGCGGATGTCGTGGGCAAAGATGCCGCCGAGCTGGTCGTCGCGCACCCGGCCGATGAAGCCTGCCCTGCCGCCCAGCTGGGCCACCCCCGCCAGGGTGTTGGCGGCTGAACCGCCGGAGGTCTCCAGGCCAGGCCCCACGCTGGCGTAGAGGCGCTCCGCCTGATGTTCATCGACCAGGGCCATCGTGCCCTTGGTCAGGTCATGGTCCTCAAGGAAGCGGTCATCGGCCTGAACCAGCACATCCACGATGGCGTTGCCGATGCCGACAACGTCGAAGCACTTTTCCATTTCAGTTACTCAGCAGGGCGCGTTTGGGGCCGTGGATTGGATCTTCTACCACGATGGTCTGGTCCCGGCTGGCCCCCAGGGAGACTATGGCGATGGGCACCTCCATCAGGTCGGCCAGGAAGCGCAGATAACTCATCGCCGTTGGGGGCAGCTCATCGAGGCTGCGGCAGTGGGCTGTGGAGGTTTGCCAGCCGGGCAGGGTTTCGAAAATGGGCTTGCAGCGGGCGAAATCCTCCGAGCTGCTGGGGAAGTAATCAATCCGCTCGCCGTCGAGGTCATAGGCGACACACACCTGGATCTCATCGAGTTCATCCAGCACGTCGAGCTTGGTGATCGCCAGGCAGTCGAGACCATTCACCTCAACTGCATAGCGCCCGATCACACCGTCAAACCAGCCGCAGCGGCGGCGCCGCCCCGTGGTGGTGCCGAACTCGCAGCCGCGGTCGCAGAGGTGGTCGTTGAGGCTGCCGTCGAGCTCGGTGGGGAAGGGGCCTTCGCCCACCCGGGTGGTGTAAGCCTTGGCCACGCCGATCACCCGGTCGATCAGGGTGGGGCCGACGCCGGCGCCGATACAGGCCCCCCCGCTCACCGGATTGGAGGAGGTGACATAGGGATAGGTGCCGTGGTCCAGGTCCAGCAGGGTGCCCTGGGCTCCCTCAAACAGGATGTTCTGGCGGGCGCGGGCTGCCTGGTGGATGGTGCGGGTGCAGTCGACCACGTGGGGGGCCAGACGCTCGCCATAGCCGACGTACTCGGCCACCATGGCCTCGAAGTCAAGCGGTTCGAGCCCGTAGAGCTTCTGCAGGATTTCGTTCTTTTCCGCCAGCGGGCCAGCCAGCCGCTGGCGCAGGCGGGCCCCATCGAGGATGTCGAGAATGCGGATGCCGTTGCGTTCTGATTTATCGGCGTAGGTGGGGCCGATGCCCCGGCCGGTGGTGCCGATGCGGCGGTCGCCACGGCGCTCTTCCATCGCCAGATCCAGCAGGCGGTGATAGGGCATGGTGACGTGGGCCGTCGAGGCCAGTTTCAGCCCCGACACATCGATGCCATGGCCGGCGAGCATGTCGAGCTCACCGAGCATCACCTTGGGGTCCACCACCGTGCCCGAGCCGATCAGGCAGATGGTGTCGGGGTAGAGGATGCCCGAGGGGATCAGGTGCAGCTTGAGCACGATGCCGTCTACGACGATCGTGTGGCCGGCGTTGACACCGCCCTGATAGCGCACCACCACATCGGCGGAGCGGCTCAGCAGATCGGTGATCTTGCCCTTGCCCTCGTCGCCCCACTGCGCTCCGATGACGACGACGTTGGCCAAGGACACGGCGGCCGCTGGCCGCTGTTGAGCACAAAGATAGAGCCTCTCAGATCAAGGGACCGTTCGTCAAAGATGCCGGTCCCTGGAGGGCAGCTCAGGCGCCTCGAGCAACAGAGATTTCCGCCTTGTTCAACTCCTTGGTGAGCCGCTCCTTGAGGGCATCGGGCAAGGGGCGATTCGGGTAGTTGGTGTAGTGGCCGGCCAGGGAGTTGATGGCTGTCTGCATGGTGGTGAATGAGGCCAGCCCATTGACATCGCCGCGGGGCCGGTAGCGGGCCACGTAGCCGCTGCTCAGGCTGCGGGCCTGGTTTTCGGCCTCGCCCCTGGCTGGATCCTCTGCCGCCAGGGCGATGGTGGCTAAAAGACTGTCGGCAACTGCGACGGTGTCCTCCAGGTAGTTGCCTGTGATGCCGGTGCTGGCAGTGCTGCAGGCCGTGAGCCCCAGGCTCAGGCAGAGCACCAGCAGAATCGCAAGGCGGGAAATCAGCAGCCTCAACCGCTGGCGGAAGGGGGAGAACACACCGGCCATGGGATTGATTCGGGTGATCTGATCCTAGAAGCCACCCCAGGCGCCGAACCCTCAGGGCGCCAGCCCCTGCCTGCCGCGCTCCAGGCTGGGCAGGAGGGTTTCCATTAGGGCGGTGGCCGCCAGTTCCTGCTGGTGGCCGCTGCAGCGCTCCACCAGCTCCACCAGGCCCGCCGCCGCGGCTCGGCCAACCACAACCCGCCAGGGGATACCAATCAGATCCGCGTCCTTGAACTTCACCCCGGCCCGTTCGTCGCGGTCGTCCAGCAACACCTCGACGCCGCTGGCCTGAAGTTGGCTGTAAAGCAGTTCCCCCAGCTCCCGTTGGCTGGCTTCGGCCCCATTGGCCACCACCACGATCACCTCATAGGGAGCGATCGATGGGGGCCAGCAGATGCCCTTCCCGTCGTGGAGCTGTTCCACGGCTGCCTGGGCCAGTCGGGAGACGCCGATGCCGTAGCAGCCCATCCACAGGGCCTCCTCGGCTCCTGTGCCGTTGGTGAAGCGGGCGCCTAGGGCTTCGGAGTACTTGCGGCCCAGTTGGAAGATGTGTCCCACCTCGATGCCCCGGCTGGCCTCCAGGCGCTGGCTGGGGTCGTGCTGGCAGCGGTCACCCGGCTGGGCGGCGCGGAGGTCCAGGCCCTCCGGGGAGGGACACAGGGATCCCCAGGCGGCACCTACCAGGTGGGTATCGATCCGGTTGGCCCCGCAGACAAAGGCCTCCAACCCAGTGGCGCTGCTGTCGGCGAGCCGCAGGAATGTCCTTGCCCA
Source organism: Synechococcus sp. CS-1331 (assembly GCA_025127975.1). Taxonomy (GTDB): domain Bacteria; phylum Cyanobacteriota; class Cyanobacteriia; order PCC-6307; family Cyanobiaceae; genus Cyanobium_A. Next base: position 57,846 of record JAHLYQ010000039.1, read on the forward strand.
GGTGCGGGCCCCATCCAGCAGGCCATCCTCGAGCTGGGGCCCCAGGTAGCCGAAGGGAATCGGGCCGAGCCCCTCCTTGCTGGAGGCCTCGGCGCTGAGCGGGGCGATCTCCAGCAGGGCGCCATGGGCGGCTGAGCAGCGTGCCGACACCGCATTGGCCAGTTTCACATCGTTGAGTTGCTGATCTCCCCGCAGGCTCACCAGCAGGGGCTGCTGGTGGCCGTCCTCGAAGCGGGCCAGCAGCAGCAGCACCTTCAGGATTTGGCTCGAATCGAAGCCATGGGCCTTGCACAGGCCGTCGATACTACTTTGCCCAGGGGTGGCCAGGGCCTCGCCCAGGCCGGCGGGCCATCTCCCTTGCGGCAGGGCAACGGCCTCTGCCGCGAGGGAGATGGCCCGTTCCTGATTGGCGGCATAGCGCCCATCGCCGCTGGCCAGGATCAGGTCTTCGCCCGCCTCGGCGGTGACCATGAATTCCTGGCTGGCGGAGCCACCGATCGCCCCGCTGTCAGCTTCCACTGCCACGGTCCGCAGGCCGCAGCGGGCAAAGATGCGGCGGTAGGCCCGGTCCATCTCCGCATAGCTCTGCCGCAGGCACTCCTCATCGGCATGGAAGGAGTAGGCATCTTTCATGATGAATTCCCGCCCCCGCATGAGCCCGAAGCGGGGACGTATTTCATCGCGGAACTTGGTTTGAATCTGATAGAGATTCACCGGTAACTGTCGATAGGACCGCAATAAGTCCCCAGCCAGCTCCGTCACGACCTCCTCATGGGTGGGGCCCAGCCCCAGGGATCGGCCCTGGCGGTCTTGGAGGTGAAACATGATCCCCTCGCCTGCGGTGTAGCCCGCCCAGCGGCCACTGCGCTGCCAGAGCTCCGCAGGATGCAGCTGGGGCAGCAGGGTTTCCAGCGCCCCGGTTGCGTCCATCTCCTCACGCACAACCTTTGAAACCTTCTGCAGCACGCGCCACATCAGGGGCAGGTAGGCGTAGAGCCCTGGACCCATGCGACGGATGTAACCGGCCCGCAGCAACAGCTTGTGCGAAGGGATCTCGGCTTCCGCCGGGTCATCGCGCAACGTCACCAGCATCAGGCGGGAGACGCGCATGGCCAGGTGGTTCGGGGGAGGGCGGAACCTATCACCAGGCCTTGCCCGACCACACAATTGCCTGGGTGGCCACCGGGGGAGGGAGCCCCTGAAACCCCTGCTAGGTTCCCAACCGTCTCGGTCTGCGCCCTAGAGGTCCCATGCCTTCCCACCCCAGAGCTGAAGCTGGAGCCGAAAGCGGAGCACTCACCAATGGGGCCGCCGCTTTTACGGGTTCTGTTAGGGGTTCTGATCCCAGCAGGTTCGGCTCCGATCCAGGCGAGCCGACCGATCGGGAAGCTGTTCCCTTCTCTGCCCCAGAGGTGAGCGAGGGTCTGATTGGCATCGATGAGGTGCAAAAGGCCCTGAACCGTTCCCGGGCATCGGTATACCGCTATACCAACACCGACCCCCGCAACCTCTACCCACCCTTCAATCCGCGCAAGCTCAATCCTGAGTACAGGACCGATCAGAAAGATCCCCTGATGTTTCACCCCAACGAGGTGGCCCGCTTCGCCCGGGACGTGTTGCGGATCAAGGAGGTGACCGTTGAGGTGCTGAACTCCCCCTCCACGGCCACCCAGGAGTTACTGGGCGCCATCCTTGAGGAGCTGCGGACCATCCGCTCACGGCTTGACCATCTCGACCATCTCGACCATCTCGACCATCTCGATGGACGCACAGCTGTTGACCTCAGTGCCCGCCGCGACCAGCTGGACCATGGCGCCCGCCCGGCTGCCTGAGCCGTCAGGGGCAAGGAGAGTTTTGGCAGTTGCTCGCAAAAGGTGTCAGAATTGGAGTTAGTTATTAACGATTAGGGACTGGGCTATGGAGCCCGCTCCTACCCCATGGATGTTGTCCCCCGAGAATCCCAGGCCGGCGATCAAGCATTTACCGATGGCCAATCGATTGATTCAGAATCAATAGCCGATCAGCCTGAGGATCCTTACAGTCCAGGCCAGCAGGCCCTTCTCCCCCTTCTGCTCGGCGCCTTGATTGCCCTGGTCACGGCGGTAGTTCCCCTTGCCACCGTTGTCGGTGGACGGTCCGCAACCCTGCTGGTGCCAATGGATTCAGCTTTGACCCAGGTCCCCGATCCCTGAGTCCTGGACTTTGGCAACCCCACTGAATCGTCGCCTTCAGGGGGTGCGTTGCAGCAGAAAGCCCTCATAGCCCAGGGCCTGAAAAATCTTGGCCGGATCACTGAAGCCGGCGGCATTGACCAGGGAGTTGAGTCGGGCTTCACCAATGGGGTGGAGCCCCTGGGTAAGGGGTTCGAGCACCTCCGGATCGGCCTCGAGTCCGCTGGCGCGCTGGAAGCCGAGCCAGGCCTCTCCCACCTGACTCTGCAGGGCGGATCGCTCCGGCGCCATCAGGTCCACCAGCACCAGTTGGCCGCCGGGCTCCAGGCTGCGGGCCAGGGCGGCAAGGAAGGCCAGTTTCGCCCCGTCATCGGGCAGCGACTGCAGCACCAGCACCGAGAGCGCTCCGGCAAAGCAGCCATCCGCCTGGAGATCCTCCACGCTGCTCTGGCGCCAGCTGATGCCCTCCGCGCCCAGCCGCTGGCGGGCCGCGGCAAGCATTTCAGCGGAGGGGTCAATTGCCGTCAGTCGCCAGTCGGGCCGCTGGGCCTGGGCCTCAACCAGCTCGGCCCCGGTGCCGCATCCGGCGACCAGCACCGCAGCCCCCTGGCGGCCAGCCAGGGGGGAGGCTGCCAGCAGGGCCACCGCCAGTCGGGCCAGGCTGGCGTAGCCAGGAATCAGCTGCTGCACGATCAGGTCGTAGCCGATGGGAGCTGACACGGCTTGAAGTCGGGGGATCTGATGCTAGGCAGGGGGGCGGGCGTGGCTTAAGTTGGGCGGCGCCCATTCCCCCAGCCCGACCGTGCCCACCATCCGTTTTGAACAGGAAGGCCAGCAGGTCGGTTGCATCGAGGGAGCAAACCTGCGCAAGGCTGCCCTGGATGCGGGTATCAACCCCTACAAGGGGCTGAACAATGTCAACAACTGCGGCGGCCTGGGCCAATGCGGAACCTGCGTGATGGAAGTGGTTGAGGGCATGCAGAACCTCTCCCCCCGCAGTGATGTGGAGGAGGTCTACCTGGCCGATCGCCCCGCCAATTTCCGCCTCAGCTGCCGCACCAGTGTCAACGGTGACGTCACCGTTCGCACCCGGCCCAGCAACGCCGTGGGCCAGGGTTCCAACAGCCTGGTTGGGGCTCTCAAGTCTCTGATTGGCCGCAAGTAATCCGATTGGGAGCTCCCTGAAGCCCCCGGGCCGGCAAGGATGAAGTTCTACGGCTATTCGGGCTGCAGCACCTGCCGCAAGGCCCTTCAGTGGCTCGCCGCCCGGGATCTCCATGCCCAGATGCTCGACATCACCCAGACTCCGCCGAGCCTGGCCGAGCTGGAGCTGGCGTTGGCCCAACTGGGCCGCAAGCGCCTTTTCAACACCAGTGGTCAGAGCTACCGCGCCCTGGGCTCCGCCACCGTGCAGGCGCTGGATGATCGGAGCGCTCTGGCGGCACTGGCCGCCGATGGCAAGCTGATTAAGCGACCTTTCCTGATCACCAGCGGCGGTGCAATCCTGACGGGCTTCAAGGAGCAGGAGTGGCAGGAGGCTTTGGGCGGTTAAGCGGTTTTGATTGGCTAGGGGCTGTTTGTTGGGCAGGGGCTGTTTGTTGGCTAGGAGCAGTGATCAGCTGGTCGAGCTCCTGGATAAGGGCTTCTATGCCGGCCCTGTTGATCTGGCTCAGGTAGGTGCCCTTTGCGCCATCGATCAGGGCACAGAGGAGCTCCTGGGAGCGCTCGAGGGCCGAACCACTCTCCAGGGCAGCGGCCAGTTCATCCCAGAAGCGGTCGATGAAACGCTGGAGCAGATCCAGCTGCACATCGTCGCGGCGACCAAGTCGGTTGCCCGTGCTGCGCGAGAGCTCGAGCAGGCTTTCGACCATGCCGCCAGCCAGCTGGCGGCTGATGCCGCTTTCCACCTGCAGCAGCGGCTGCAGTTGCCGCAGCGGCGGCGGCACCACGGTGCGATCCAGGCTTTGCCGCAGGCTGTAGCCCAGCAGGCCCTGCAGTTCGGGGGCGAGTCGGGGCGCGACTCGGCTGAGCAACAGGGGCGCCCAGATGCGCACCAGCTCCACCAGGGCCCGCTCATCCCTGCTGGCCACACTTTGGTGGCTGCGCAGGGCCCGCAGCCTTTGGGGCCAGCGGCGCGAGCGGATCAGGCCCTGGGTTCCATCGAGAATCTGCAACGACAGCACCTCAAACAGTTCCACCGCCAGCAGGGCCACCACCCCCCGGCTCACCACGGCTCGCAGCGGCTCAAAGTTGACCAGGCCTGAGGTCTGCAGCCGCTCCAGCACGGGCATCAGCCGCAGCCAACGCCAGAAGGGCAGCAGCAGGGGCAGGTCGCTCCAGCGCCGCAGCAGGGCGTCGCCCCAGCTCAGCCCGGGCAATCGGCGCCGCATTCGGATCAGGCGCAGCAGGATGTCCAGGCCAAAGACGCTCTGGAACAGCAGCAGGTCGATCCGCCAGAAATGGTCAGTGGGGCGTCCGTTTTCGTCGATCGATCGCCAGTAGTTGGTGGCCACCAGGGGCAGGATCTGGTCGTTCCAGAAGCGCCGCTCGCTGTTCCAACCCCGGGTCTGGATCCAGTCCGGGCTTAGTAGCAGGCCGGAGGCCTGGCGGGGGGAATCCCGATCAGCCCGCTGGCGCAGGCGATTTTTGATCTTTTCGAGGGTGCCGGTGGCTCCAGAAGCCTGGAAAGGATTGCTGTCGACCATCTGGACGGTGAGCTGAACCTGGCGGTTCAGCAGCGCCACCTGGGCGGCCTGGGGCCGCTGGCCGGCGGGCAGGGCCAGCAGGGCCGCATCCAGGCGCCGGAATTGCTCGATGTAGGCCTGGGTTTCGCGGTGGGGTTCGATGCCCTTGATCGGATCGACCAGGGGCGTTACGTCCGGGATCACCGTGAGGGGCACCACCAGCGGCACCGAGGGGATCGGATAGAGGTTGCGTTGCAGCCAGAAGGTGCGCAGCGGCAGGTAGGTGATGTCAAAGGCAACCCACACCAGGTTGAGGCTGGCCCACACCGCCACGAAGCGGTCCCAGCCCTGCCCCCAGCCGCCGGGTGAGGCCGTGGAGTTGGATTGCCAACGGGGCGGCGACATGGGCCTTGGCGAAGGGGAGGGTGTGCCTAATCTGCCGTGTCTGGCCAGCTGGGCCTGCACCCTGGCAGATCGCAAGTCTTGATTCACGACAACCCCAAACCGAACACCCAGCCTGGCGCTCTCGCCAGCCCCCAGGAGAGCCCGTGGGCCTTCTGGCGCAGTGTGGCCATCACCCTGGCGGTGGCCCTGGGCATCCGCCAATTTCTGGTGGAGGCCCGCTACATCCCCTCCGGTTCGATGTTGCCTGGGCTGCAGATCCAGGACCGGCTGCTGGTGGAAAAGCTCACCTATCGCCAGCGGGCTCCCCGCCGTGGCGAGATCGTGGTGTTCCACTCACCTCACCACTTCGATCCGGTGCTTTCGGCAGGGGCCAGCCCCAATCCCCTGAGCTGCCTGGTGGTCAACCTGCCCTTGGTCGGCAGCCTGCCTGGGGTGGCTAACCCGGCCTGTGATGCCTACATCAAGAGGGTGGTAGCCCTTCCTGGCGAGCGGGTGAGTGTGGACCCCAGGGGCCATGTCTTCATCAATGGGGTGCGCCTGGCCGAGCCCTATGTGCAGAACGACTGCCCCGTGGATAGCCAGGGGATGGGGCCATGCCGCACCCTCAATGCTGTGGTTCCCCCTGGCCACGTACTGACCCTGGGGGACAACCGGGCCAACAGCTGGGATGGCCGTTTCTGGCCCGGTGGGGCCTTTTTGCCCCAGAAAGAGATCATCGGTCGGGCCTTCTGGCGCTTCTACCCCTTCAACCAGACCGGCTCCCTGGGCGTCAAATAGTCCACTGGGCAGCCGGGATCAGGCCGCTAGCCCTGATCCCACCCACCAGCTGCTTGCCCCCCATGGGGTGGTTTGCTGCCCGCGACGGGCACCCCTGTCGATCCCAGCTCCAGCGATGGTTGGGGTCGAATAGCAGCCAGCGACGGGACCCGGCTCTGAGCTGCTCTGGCTCCCGCCCCAGCAGCTCGGAGCCGCCCCAGCTGAGGGCTTGCCAGAGCCGCTGCACCGGCCAGCTGCGCCGGCGCACCAGTTCGGCCCAGAGCAGGGGCAGGACCAGGCCATGGCGGCCCCCATGGCCGGCAAGGCCGGCCCGGCGCTGGTCGAGGGGGAGCAGGATCTCCTCCGCATCGAGGGGCAGGTGATGGACGGCTACGGCGGTGAGCACGCCATCGGCCAGGGCCGTGATCAGGGCTTCGCGGTCCCTGGGGGCGCCCAGGGAGGGGCACAGCCGCCAGCCCTCGGCGCTGGGATCGAGGTTGCCGCTGTCGGCCAGCAGGTGCCACCAGCCCACGGTGGCCATGGGGCGCCGTGGCGCCTGGCGCAGCAGCCCCACCCCCGCGGCGGTGGCCAGGTTCATCAGGGCGAGGCGGGCTTCGGGCCGCAGCTCCGCCAGGCTGAGCAGGCTCTGCAGGGGCAGGGTCTCGCTCAGCACAGGATCGGGGGGCCAGCCGGCCCGCAATGTCTCCACGCCTTCGCGCACGAAGCCGCCGCCGCTGAGGCCGGCATCGCGGGGTGCCAGCAGCACCGGACTCCGGCCCATCTCCCCCAGCAGTAGGCCCCGCTCCATCAGGGCCAGGGGCGGCACCTGGTCAGTGCCCGCTAGGCCAATGGCTCCGGCGGCAAGTTGGTCGCCATGGGGAGCGAGCTCCTGATCGGCTCCCCCGATGCTGAAGCTGCCCCATAGCTCCAGCTGCATCGGTGCCGGCCAGCTGAGCCCGAGCTTTTCCGGTTGGTCCCGCCAGGGGCTGGCCCAGGGGAGGAGGGCCACGGTGCCGTATCCCCCGGCAGCGGCGGCCCCGGCCAGGCTGGCCAGATCTTCCGCTCGGCCGCCGCTGGCCTGCTCCAGCACGCTGTGGGGATCCACCAGCAGCGGCGCCAGCAACCAACCCTTGGCGAGCCTGGGGGCAAGGCCAAGGGCCTGGGCCTGTTGGGTCGCCCCCTCGCCCCAGGCGAGCAGGCTGCCATCAGGGGCAATCAGGGCGTCGCAGCTGGTGGCCGATTGGTGCGGACCGGCCAGCAGTTCAACCTGGTGCAGCCAGAGGGGGGAGGTCAAGGCTTCACAGGGCCCCTGCGGCGGTGCGATCCAATACGCCGCCGAGATGCTGGGTGAGGTTCAGGGCGGCCACCACCGGTCGCCCTGCGGCGCCTTCGGGGTAGTCGATCACGCTGACGCCGCCATTGCCCTGTTTGATCGCCCAGATGTCGGCCGGTCCCAGGCCCAGCAGGTCGCAGAGGATGGTCTTGTTGACGGCGTCATGGGCGACCACCAGCGCCGTCTCGCTGCTGTCGAGGCTGGCGGCGATGCGCTGCCAGGTGCCCAGCGAGCGCTCCGAGACCTCCTGCAGGGTTTCCCCTTCTGGCATCTGCACGGTGTGGGGGGCTCGCTTCCAGTTGGCCAGCAACTCGGGCCAACCTGCGGCGATGTCCTGCTCCAACCTGCCCTCCCAGAGGCCGTGGCCGATCTCCACCAGGCCGGCGCTGCTGGTGAGGGGTACCCCGGGGTGGGAGGCCAGGATCGCCTCGGCCGTTTGGCGGGGCCTGGCCATGCAACTGGTGTATGCCCGGTTGATCGTCACCGGAGCCAGAAAGCGACCGGCAGCCTCCGCTTGGCAGCGGCCGGTGGCATTGAGGGGGATATCAATCTGGCCCTGGAAGCGGCCTTCGCGGTTCCAGTCGGTTTCGCCGTGGCGCACCAGCAGCAGCCGTGCCCCATCGCCCTTGATGGGCAGGGGGTCGCCCAGGTGGGCCAGCCCATTGACCAGCTCCACCTGCACCCCGCTCCTGCCCACGTTGCTCCTGCCCACGTTCAGTACGGAGATGGAACAGTTGTCGACCCGCAGCCGGCGAAAACCGGAGATGGGCAGGTCCAGCAGGGTCAGCAGCAGGCAGCGCAGGATGGCGTTATGGGCCACCACCAGCACGGTGTGGGGTGGATCCTGGTCGTTGTTGATGGATGCGGCGTGCCGCTCAAGCAGCTGGCGGCGGAATTGATCTGCCTGTCGCATCAGTTCCGGCAGGGGCCGGTAGGTGCTGCCATCAGCCCGCTGCAATTCGAGCCTTTCCGGGGCCTGGCGCCACTGGAGCTCCTGGTCGGCAAACCGCTCCCGCAGCTCCTGGCGCAGCAGACCGCTCCAGGGGGCCAGGTCGATTTCCAGTAGCCCCTCATCAAATTCCGCCTGCAGGCCCTGGCCCTGTTCGGCCAGCAGCAACCTGGTGGTGTCGGCGGCCCGTCTCAGCGGGGAGCTGTAGGCGGCTTCGAAAACCAGATCCCCCAGGGCCGCCCCGCAGGCCCGGGCCTGACTCTGGCCGATTCCGGTCAGGTTGGAGAGGTCGTCTCGCCCCTGGATCCGGTGCTCCAGGTTGAAACTGCTGAGGCCATGGCGCACCAACACAATCCGAAGGGACATTGGCTGGACGCTGCTCGAGCCCATCGTATGGGAAGGGGGCAGTCCAGAATTGAAGCCCGAGTAAGCCCTGGAGGGCCCGCGGTTGAACGCCAATCCCACCCCTCGACCCAGCCGGAGCCCGGGGTGGACCACCGGATTGGCCCTGATCAGCCTTGTGCTCAGTGGCCTGCTTTGGCTGAGCGGATTGGTGGACAGCCTGCAGCGGCCTTCGGTTGGCAATGACCTGGAGTTGCGCCAGCAGGAGTTGGCAGCCCTGGCCGCGCCCGGCCTGCCCCCCAGCCTGGGGCGGGCCCTGGCGGGCGAGCATCCCCTTGAGGCCCTGCGGCTGGGGTTGGAGAAGCAGCTGGCGGATAGGTCCCTGCCACCGGCGCCAGCCCAGCAGCTGCAACTGGCTTTGCTGCAGCTCCAGGCCGGCGAGCCGGGGCAGGCGAGTGAGCGTCTGCAGAACTTGGATCAGCAGGTGCCGCCCGAGCAGCGCCGCCTGCTGCAGCTGCTGCGGGCCCCCGCTGCCCAAGGCCCCCCGGGAGCCGGCCAGGTGGATCAGCTGCTGGAGGGGTGGCGGGACTCTCCCCTGACCAGGCAGCTGGTCTGCCAGGCCCTGGGGGGAGCAGGCCCCAGCTGTGTGGATGTCCCAGCCCAACAGGCCGCGATCTGGCGCCTGCTCGGCACAACCCTCGCCCCCGTCTTGCTGATGCTGGTGGGAACGGCCCTGCTCCTGCGGGAGCTGGCAGGGCGCTGGCTGGGCAAGGGCAAGGGGGCTGGCAGTGGGGTTGGCAGTGGGGTTGGCAGTTTGGTTGGAAGTCCTCCCCTGCAGGCCCCACCGCTCAGCCTGGCCCAGGCCACCCTGCTGATTGCGGGAGGTTTCGTGGTGCTGGGGGAGCTGGTGGTACCTCTCCTGCTGGTTCCGCTGCTGCAGGGGCTGTTGAGCCCCCTGGCGGCGGAGCCTGCCCTGCAGCAGGGGCTGTTGGTAATTGCCCTCTATCTCGGCCTGATGGCGGCCCCCCTGCTGTTGTTGTGGTCCCAGTTGAGGCCCCACGGCCAACCGCCTGCCGGTGGCTGGCTCCAGTGGCACTGGCGCCCCCTGGGCTCAGCCCTGCGGCGGGCGCTGGCCCAGCTGTTGATGGTGCTTCCCCTCGTGGCTTTGGTGAGCTGGCTGCTGGAGAGGTTGGTGGGCGATCCAGGCGGCAGCAATCCCCTGTTGGAGCTGGTGCTCAACAGCGCCAATCCCCTTGCCCTGCTCTGCTTTGCCCTCACGGCCATGGTGCTGGCCCCCCTGTTTGAAGAAACCCTGTTTCGCGGGGTGCTGCTGCCGGTGCTGGCCGAGCGCTGGGGTGGTTTCGCGGCGGTGCTGATCAGCGCCCTTGTGTTTGGGATTGCCCACCTGAGCCTGGGGGAGTTGCCACCGCTGTTCGTGCTGGGCCTGGGCCTGGGCTGGCTGCGACTCCAGAGTGGCCGGCTAGCGGCGAGCGTGTTGATGCATGGCCTGTGGAACGGGCTCACCTTTGCCAACCTGCTCCTGCTGGCTGGCTGAGCAGCGTCTAGCCCTTGCCTGCAGCTGCTCTGGGTGGTTCAATCCCGGGGAGTTTGATCCGTTCTCTTGGTTGCCTCCCTATTGCCCCGGCAGGCTTCCAGCAGAGCTGGTCTCCAGGGCGGAACCCTCGAGCTGCTCAAGGGTTCGCTCTCAGGTCGCAAGCTCGACCGGCGGGCCCCCTGGATGGCCAATCTCCATCGGGCCACCGATGGCACCCTCCTCGGGCTGGGCATCTGCATGCTGGCCATGAGTGGTCTCACCCTTCACTGGCAGAACCATTGGGGCGAGAGCTATCAGCAGCTTGAGGCCTCCCAGATGTTGGCCCACAAAATGCAGGAATCCGCGGCCCTATTGGAGCAGCACCACCTGGGTGCCCTGAAAAAACCAGGTTTGCTGGTGCCCACCAGCAGCGAGAAGCTCATTTACCTTGCCGCTCCCCACACCCCTAGGCCTGCCAATGCCACTGAGCTGTTGGGCAGTCTTCAGATCGGCATGGGTACCTTGAGCCAGATTCGTCCGGGCTACTGATGACGGCCAGTCGCCGCCCCGGACCCAGCCGTGTTCGCAGCAATTCTCGCCAAAAGGTTGTGGCGATCCAGCCCGTGCCTGTCATTCGGCTGCTGGCGGTCTACGGATTGCTCTGCGCCGGGCTGGTCGCTCTGGCCGGCCGCCTCGCCTGGTTGCAGGTGGTGGATGGGGCCAACCTCCAGGCCCGGGCCCACGCCATCCAGACCCAAACCACCAAGCCGATCGGCAAGCGCCGCACGATCGTCGATCGCAATGGACGTTTGGTGGCCATGGACGAACAGCGTTTCAGCCTCTGGGCCCATCCCCGCTACTTCAACTTCCCTGGCGATGACCCCCAGAAGGTTCGCAGCGCCGATGACGTGGCAACCAAGCTCGCAGCCGAGCTCGCCCAGCCTAAATTGGGTTTGCTCGAGGCCATGGCCGGCCGCCAAACCGGGGTGAAGCTCCTCTCCGAGCTCGATCCGGAAACCGCAGGCAGGATTAGCCAACTCGGCATCAGCGGCCTAGACTTGGAGCCCTATCCCCATCGCATCTACCCCCAGGGCCAACTCTTTGCCAACGTTGTTGGCTTCCTCAACCTGGAGCGGGTGCCCCAGGCAGGGCTGGAGCAGAGCCGCGACGGGGAGCTCAAGCGCAACGAAACCCCCCTGCAGATGCGCCGTGGCGCCGATGGCACCCCCCTGCCAGCCGGCCTGACGGCAGGCTCCCTCTACGGCGACGACCTGCGCCTCCAGCTCACCCTCGATGCCCGCCTGCAGCAGGTGGCCCAGCAGGCCCTGGTCAAGCAGGTGAAGCATTGGAATGCCAAGCGCGGCGCCGCCATGGTGATGGATGTGCGCAACGGCGAAATGCTGGCGCTGGTCTCAACACCCACCTACGACCCCAACCAATACTGGAAGTACAACCCGGGGCTGTTTCGCGAGTGGTCGGTTCAGGATCTCTACGAGCCCGGTTCCACCTTCAAGCCAATCAACCTGGCCCTGGCCCTGCAGGAAAAGGCCATCGAGGCAAGCGGCCGTGTTTCCGACAGCGGCAGCTTGCAGATCGGTGGCTGGCCAATTTTTAACCATGACAAGCGGGCTAACGGTCTGATTGATTTCCCCACCGTGCTCGAGGTGTCCAGCAACGTGGGCATGGTGTTGGCCATGGGCCAGATGAAGCCGGCTCGCTTCTGGCATTGGCTCAACAACCTGGGCATCGACCAAACCCCAGACACCGACCTACCCGGGGCCGTGGCCGGTGAGCTCAAGAGCCGCGGTGACTTCACCAGCTCTGCGATCGAACCGGCAGTGGCCGCCTTCGGCCAGGGTTTCTCCCTGACCCCGCTCAAGCTGCTCCAGCTGCACGCCATGCTGGCCAACGGTGGCCGGCTGGTGAGTCCCCACATCACACGCGGCCTGCGCTCTGGCGATGGCCTGGCGACTGGCCCCAGCAGGGAAGGCCTGCCCATGCTGGACCCCGCGGTAACTCGCACCGTCATGGCTTGGATGGAGTCGGTGGTCGAGAAAAGCAGCGGCCTGGGCATGAAGATTCCCGGCTACCGCATCGGCGGCAAGACCGGCACCGCTCAGAAGGCTGAGCGAGGTGTCTATATCCCGGGTGCGCTGATCACCAGTTTCGTGGGCCATCTGCCCATCGATGACCCCCGCTATGTGGTGCTGGTGGTGGTGGATGAACCCAAGGGGGGAAATACCTTCGGCTCCACCGTGGCTGCGCCCGTGGCCCGCCAGATCATCGATGCCCTGCTGGTGCTCGAGCGCATCCCCCCATCCCGACCCCGGGAAGTTCAGAAAACGGCGCCCAAAGCCTGATTCCTGTTGCCGTTCCCTCAAGGATCGCCTGCTCCTGTGGGTGGGTCCCGCCACCCTGGCTAGCGTGGGCCAAGTCTGGCTAGATGGCCGGATCTCTCCACCCAGCTCCCGTCCATGGCCAACCTGCTCGATCAACTCGCCGCCATGACCGTGGTGGTGGCCGACACCGGCGACATTGACGCGATCAAGCAATTCACCCCCCGCGACGCCACCACCAACCCCTCCTTGATCCTGGCCGCAACCCAGATTCCCACCTACCAAAACCTGATCGATCGCTCCCTGCAGGAGTCCCGCCAGGCCATGGGTCCCGGGGCCTCGGCTGAGGAGGTGGTCTGCGAAGCCCTCGATGAGATCTGCGTCACCTTTGGCAAGGAGATTCTCAAGATCGTGCCGGGCCGGGTTTCAACCGAAGTGGATGCAAGGCTCAGCTTCGATACCCAGGCCACGATCACCAAGGCCCGCAAGCTCATCGGTCTCTATAACCAGGCGGGTATCAGCAACGACCGGGTGCTGATCAAGGTGGCCTCCAGCTGGGAGGGGATTTGCGCCGCTGCCCAGCTGGAGCGGGAGGGCATCCACTGCAACTTGACCCTGCTGTTCGGCTTCGCCCAGGCGGTGGCCTGTGCTGAGGCCGGGGTCACCCTGATCTCCCCGTTTGTGGGCCGCATCCTGGACTGGTACAAAAAGAGCAGCGGCCGGGCCAGCTACCCCGGGCCCGAGGATCCGGGCGTGGTCTCGGTGACCCAGATCTTCAACTACTTCAAGACCTACGGCTACAAGACCGAGGTGATGGGGGCCAGCTTCCGCAACGTCGAGGAGATCATCGAGCTGGCGGGCTGTGACTTGCTCACCATCTCGCCGGCCCTGCTGGACCAGTTGCGCCACACCGAGGCTGAACTGGAGCGGAAACTGAATGCCTTTGATCCGGCCCCCACGGAGGCCCAGATCCATCTCGATGAGGCCAATTTCCGCCAGATGCTGGCAGCAGATCCGATGGCCACCGAAAAGCTCGATGAGGGGATCCGGGGCTTCTGCAAGGCGATTGAAAGCCTCGAAACCCAGCTGGCCCTGCGCCTGGGCCAGTTAGAGGGCCAGCTGGAGGGGGACGCCGCCCTGGTGGGCGCCGGTGCTGCCCAGAACCAGCCATGACCAGCCTCGGCCAAAGTGGCGCCACCACGACTCCGAGAAGACGCCCCGTGAATGCCCTCGACACCATGCGTGCCCTCGCCAGTAAGGGTGAGGTGCTCCAGGTGAACCCAGGCGAGTTGATCTTTGCCTCGGGTGAATCCGGCGATTGCATGTTCGGCCTGCTTGAGGGCTGCGTCGAACTCAGCTGGAACGGCGACCAGGGGCATGAGCAGATCGATGCCGGCGATGTATTCGGCGCTGGTGCCCTGGTCACCAGCGAGCATCGCCGCTACGGCAACGCCAGGGCGCTGACTCCCTGCAAGCTGCTGGTGATGAACCGGGAGAAGTTTCTGTTTGCGGTGCAAGAGTCGCCGATGTTTGCCATCGAGTTGCTCGGCTCCATTGATCAGCGCCTGCGTCAACTCAAGGATTGCACCAGGATCTGAGCCGTAGCAGCGGGCCTTGCCCCCCTAGCCCTGAAACAGCAACCGTCGGATCACCCGCTGGGCAATGTCCCCGTAGCCCATTTCTCCTGAGAGGATCTGGGCGATGCGCTGCGGCGCAGTGGGCCGTTTGACCCCGAGCTGATAACCCACGCGGGGCACGCGATAAAAAAGCTGGGCAATTCGCTTGCCCCAGGCCATCGACTCCCCCCATTCGGCTCGCATGTAACTGGAATAGCCGGCTAGGGCAGTGCCATCTCCGGCCAGCCAGGCGTCGATCGCTTCTGCGGCCCGGCAGCCACTGATCAGGGCGGGCCGAACCCCCTCGGCCAGGAAGGGATCACAGAGGGAAGCGGCATCGCCAACCGCCACCAGGCCGGTGTTCTCGCCCCGGCCATGGAGGGGGTAATGGCCATCCCAGATGCGCAGTTTGCCTGCCCGGCGCTCGCCCGCATCGGCTGCCAAGCCCAGGCTTGGCAGCAGCTTGGAGAGCACCTGATTTGCATCGGCGGGATCACGGCCGATGAAGGTGCCCACACCGATACTGAAGCCCCCGTGGCGCGGGAAGGCCCAGCAGAAGCCATGGTGCACCAGGCCGAATTCAAAATGTGCGGTGCCTGGCTCGGCCACCTCAGCGTCAACTTCCACCGCCATCGTCTCGGCAAAGTGTGGCCTGGCAGGCCCCAGGCCATGGCGGGCTGCCAGCTGGGAACCAGAGCCGTCGGCGATCACCACCGCCTGGGCCTGGAACTCCAGGGCCTGCCCCCCTGGCCCCAGGGCCCGCAGCTGCCAGCGATCGCCCTGGCGCTGCAGGCTCTGCACGGCCACGCCTGGCTCAAAGCTGGCCCCAGCGGAGCGGGCCTGCTCCACCAAAAAGGCATCGAGCACGGATCGGCGCACGATCCAGAAAGGGGCATCGCCAGGTAGCTCGGCGGTGACGGAGTCTTCCAGGCACCAGGTGAAGCGCACCTGGTTGATCACCGCATCCACAACCGGGCTCAGGTCGAAGGGGAACAGGGACTGCATGGAGGCCGCCATGCCCCCACCGCAGGGTTTCGGGCGCGGGAAGCAGCTGGCCTGGTCGAGGAGCAGCACGGCATGGCCAAGCCGTGCCAGGTGGTATGCGCTGGCTGCTCCGGCCGCTCCAGCGCCGACGACGACGACCTCAGCGACGACCTCAGCAGTGCCGGCCGCAGGGATGGTCACACCTTGAGGATGTCAGCTTCCTTTTCGCCCAGGTGTTTCTCGAGTTGGGCGATGTACTTATCGGTGAGCTTCTGCACCTTTTCCTGTTCGTCGCGGCTCTGATCCTCCGAGAGGTCACCTTCCTTTTCCTGTTTCTTGATCCTGTCTATGGCCTCGCGACGCACGTTGCGCAGGCCCACCTTGCCCTCCTCGGCATACTTGGCCGCCAATTTGCAGAGGTCCTTGCGGCGGGCTTCGGTTAGGGGGGGGATATTGATCCGAATCACCTTGCCGTCGTTGTTGCAGGTGAGGCCCAGATCACTCATGGAGATGGCCTTCTCGATCAACCCCATCGAGCCCCCATCAAAAGGCTGGATCTGGATCGTCTGGGAATCGGGGGTGGAGAGGGTCGCCAGCGATTTCAGGGGCGTCTCGGCCCCGTAATACTCAACCGAGATCTTGTCGAGCAGGGAAGGGTTGGCCCGGCCCGTGCGGATGGTGTTGAAGGTGCGCTGGGTCGCTTCCAGCGACTTGCGCATGCTGTCGTCCAAATCCATGGCGGGGTTCAGGGGTGAATGCGAGTGCCAATTGGTTGGCCGGCCACTGCCCGGCCGATGTTGCCTGATCCGAAGAGATCGAATACCACGATCGGAATGGCGTTGTCTTTGCAGAGGGCAATGGCCGTGCTGTCCATTACCTCCAGCTCGGAGCTGAGTACCTCCAGGAAGGAGAGGCTCTCGAAGCGCACCGCGTCGGCGTGCTTGTTGGGGTCCTTGTCGTAGACGCCGTCCACCTTGGTGGCCTTGAACACCACATCGGCACCGATTTCAGCCGCCCGCAGGGCGGCGGTGGTGTCAGTGGTGAAAAAGGGATTGCCTGTGCCGGCGGCGAAGATCACCACCCGGCCCTTTTCCATATGGCGAATTGCCCGGCGGCGGATGTAGGGCTCGGCCACCGCCTGCATCGAGATGGCGCTCTGCACCCGGGTGGGCACACCGGATCGCTCCAGGCCGTCCTGCAGGGTGATGGCATTCATCACCGTCGCGAGCATGCCGACATAGTCGGCGGTGGCGCGATCCATCCCAGCTGCCGATCCCTTCAGGCCGCGAAAGATGTTGCCGCCGCCAACCACAATCGCCAGCTGGATGCCTTCGGCAACGCAGGCAGCTACGTCTTTGGCAATGGCTTGAACGATTTCCGGATCGATCCCATAGCCCTGCTCACCCATCAGCGCCTCGCCGCTGAGCTTGAGGAGCACGCGCTTGTAACCCATCTACCCCACCTATTTGCAGCACCGTAGCAACGGCCTTGCGCAGCGGCATGGCAACCGCTTCGATAAACCCATGATTGAAAAGGGTTATGGGCCAGCCTGATTCCAGCCAGCCCAGCCCCTCCAGCGTGATGGCCCGATTGACCCTCTCGGCCTTGGAGCGGGCCAGCCAGGATCCGGCCATCTGGCGGCAGCCGGAGGTGCATCACGCAGTGTTGATCAGCGGTTTGACCGTGATGGTCAACGCCATGGCCCATCTGCAGGCAGACCTGGAGTCAACCTCCGGCTGAGCAGGCCTAAAATTCAATCCCCCGCTGGGCCTTAACCCCCTGCTCCCGGAAGGGATGGCGCACCATCTTCATCTCTGTCACCAGGTCTGCCCGCTCCAATAGGGGCGCCGGCGCCCCCCGGCCGGTCAGGGCGACGTGGGTGAGTTCCGGCCGCAGGTCCAGGCCCTCCAGCACCTGATCGATGCCCAGGTAGCCGAGCTTGAGGGCCACGTTCACCTCATCGAGCACCACAAGTTTGCGGTTGGCGTCGGCGAGATAGGTGAGTGAGCGTTCCCAGGCCCGCTGCACCAGCATCCGGTCGCGATCGCGGTCCTGGGTCTCCCATGTGAAGCCCTCCCCCAGGGCATGCCAGTGCAGGGATTCCCCGAACAGCTCCAGGGCTTTGGCTTCACCCGGCTGCCAGCCCCCTTTGATGAACTGCACCACGGCCACCTGTTCGCCATGGCCGAGGGTTCGCAGCGCCAGGCCCAGGGCCGCGGTGGTTTTGCCCTTGCCATCGCCGGTGAACACCAGCACTAGGCCCTTTTCCAGATTGCGCTCGCCCACCCGCTGTTGTTGCACCTCCTTACGGCGTGCCATGCGCCGCTGGTAACCGGCGGCATCGGCCTCCGGGGCCAGGTCGCCCCCCGGGCCCAGCTCCGCCGCCACAGCATCTAGTTGGCTCTCGGGTTGGTTATCGGGTTGGTTCTGGGGTTGGCTCAAGGGTCGCTGACGGCTGGTGTTCCACTCTGGCTGCGGCGCGCCAGGGCCGCATCCACCGCCTGCTGTTGGTCGCGGCGGGTGATCCAGTGGTGATAGGTGCGGGTGTGGATCGCCACCGAGTGGCCCATCATCCGGGCCGCCACCGTGTCCGGCAGGCCGATGTGGATCGTACGCACGGCCCAGGCGTGGCGGAGGTCGTAGGGGGTTATCGGCAGCTCGTAGCGGCGGAACTGTTCCGCCACCCTCCTGCCCACCTGTTGCAGGGTGGTGCGGCGCAGGTCGGTAGCCACCGGGGGCAGGGGGGGCTGGAGCGAGCCCAGTTGCTCCAGGCCGAAGTGCTCCACCCACTCCGGCTGGAAGGGCCACACCTGGTGTTCCCCGGTTTTGCTGGTGGGGAGAACCCGGATCACCCGGTCACCGCCAGAGGCCAGGGCCGAGAGGTCGGAGAAGAAGATCTCGTGGTTGCGCAGGCCGTAGGTGGCCATCAGGCCGTAGGCCAGGCGCCAGCAGGGATTGGGGATCTGGTCGACCAGGGCCAGGATCTGCTGATCGCCAGGCAGGCGGCGGAACTGGGCTGCGTGCAGTCCGTAGCCAGCCGCCCTGATGGTCCAGTCCTCCGGCAGCTCCAGCCCGTTATGGCGGGCCAGGGCAGCCAGGGCGGTTCCGCACTGTTGACGACTGCGGCTGGTGGGGGCGTAGCTCTCGAGCACCCTCTCCAGCAGCGGCAGTCCCAGGGGCAAGCCGTGTTCGGTGGCGATCGCCAGCAGCCGCCGCAGGTAGGGGCGGTAGGCACTGCTCCAGGTGGTGCGGCAGCCGGCGGGGTTGCGACGGCGGCGGGGATCGCCAAAAAAAGCGGCCTCAAATCCCTCCAGGCCCAGGGGATCCCCGCTGGGTTGGACCGGCCCTGCTGGGGCCAGGCCCCCCCACTGGGACCAGTCAAAACGCCCCTGTCTCTGCTGGCGCAGCACCTCCTTGAGGCGTTCCTTGGCCCGCTCCAATCCCGTGCCATCGGCATGGAGGCCGAGGCTGATTCGCTGCATCCGGTGCCGCCCCGACCCCCTGCGACAGGGCAGGGGCCCGCGCAGCCCTAGGCGCAGGCCGCGTAGCTCCAGGCGCAGGGACACCCCGGCACGGGCCAGTTGGTCGTTCTCCTGGGCCAACCGGTCCAGAAGGTCCGACCGGTCCAGAAGGGCCAAATCTGGTGCTGCAGCACCGCTTGCCATCGATCCTGTCCGGGCTCCGACCTTATCGATCCAGCGCGGATGCGGCCAGGGGAGTTGCTGCAGGGCTACGCTCAACCTCTCTGAGCCGGGCGGAAAGAAGGCATGGCCAAGGTTGGCGTGCTGCTGCTGAACCTCGGTGGGCCGGAGCGGATCCAGGATGTGGGCCCATTTTTATACAATCTATTTTCGGATCCGGAGATCATCCGGCTGCCCAACCCTGCCCTGCAGAAGCCCCTGGCCTGGTTGATCAGCAGTCTGCGGGCCGGTAAATCCCAGGAGGCCTACCGCTCCATTGGCGGCGGTTCGCCGCTGCGGCGCATCACCGAGCAGCAGGCCCGGGAACTCCAGAGCGAGCTGCGCTCCCGGGGGATTGAGGCCACCAGTTATGTGGCCATGCGCTATTGGCATCCCTTCACCGAGTCGGCGGTGGGCGACATCAAGGCGGACGGGGTGGAGGAGGTGGTGGTGCTGCCCCTCTATCCCCACTTCTCGATCAGCACCAGTGGCTCCAGCTTCCGCGAGCTGCAGCGCTTGCGCCAGGCCGACTCGGGCTTCTCGCGGCTGCCGATCCGTTGTATTCGCAGTTACTACGACGATCCCGGCTACATCGGCGCCATGGCCGGCCTGATTGCCCGGGAAATTCAGGCCTGTCCGGAGCCGGCCCAGGCCCACGTGTTCTTCAGTGCCCACGGGGTGCCCAAGAGCTACGTGGAAGAGGCCGGCGATCCCTATCAACGGGAGATTGAGGCCTGCGCCGGGCTGATCATCGAGCGGCTGGAGCGGGACCTGGGCCATGCCAATCCCTTCACCCTGGCCTACCAGAGCCGGGTGGGTCCGGTGGAGTGGCTCAAGCCCTACACCGATGAGGCCCTGCAGGCACTAGGTGCCGACGGGGTGAAGGATCTGGTGGTGGTGCCGATCAGCTTTGTGAGCGAACACATCGAAACCCTCGAGGAAATCGATATCGAATACCGGGAAATCGCCACTGAAGCGGGCATCACCAATTTCCGTCGCGTGGCGGCCCTTGACACCACGCCTGCCTTCATCAAGGGCCTGGCCGACCTGGTGCAGCATGCCCTGGAGGGTCCCGAGGTGAACCTCGATCAGGCCGCCGAGTTGCCCACCAAGGTGAAGCTCTATCCCCAGGACAAGTGGGCCTGGGGCTGGAACAACAGCTCCGAGGTGTGGAACGGGCGCTTGGCGATGGTCGGTTTTTCCGCTTTTCTGTTGGAACTGATCAGTGGGCGGGGACCGCTCCATGCCCTCGGGCTTCTCTGAGCAGCGTCGGCGGCGCAGGGCCCTCGCTGGCTTGGTTCCCAGCTTGTTGGCTGCTTCTAGCTTGATGGCTTTTACAGGCGTGTTGCTGGCGCCGCAGCTGAGCCAGGCCCAGAGCCGTTGGGGGATGGGTGTCTTTCCCGTCACCAGCTTCCTGGCCTACACCAGCCATTTCGGCACCCGTACCGGTCCCTGGGGTCGGCTCGAACCCCACTACGGCCTCGACATCGCCGCCCCGTTGGGTTCACCGATTCGCAATTGGTGGGCTGGCGTCGTGCAGTCCGTCATCAATGACGGAGCCTGTGGCGTCGGCCTGGTGATCCGATCCGGGAACTACGAGCACATCTACTGCCACCTGGCCGGGCGGGTGGCAGGGGGCACCTACCGCAGCGGCCCGGTGGCCCTGGCCCCTGGACAGGTGCTGGGTACCGGTCAGCTGATCGGACATGTGGGCATGAGTGGTCGCACCACGGGCCCCCACCTGCACTGGGGCATGCGCCATCGCGGCCGCTGGCTTGACCCGGCCCTGATCCTGCGGGCGATGGCCGCTGCACGGAACTCGCAAAAAGTTCGCTCTTCTGCCCCAAAAGCTCCACCAGCAACTAGGGTTGCGGTTGCTCGTTAACCCGCCAAGCTGATTGGCCTGTTGCAGCCGTGACGCTGACGCCCCTCCCCCCTGCGGCCCAGTCCGCCCCAGCCAGGTCAATAGGAGCCAGCACTGGCCAGCAGGCCAGCCCATCCCAATTGGTCAATGGCGGCTACGCCTTGATGGATGCCTTACACCTCCATGGGGTGGAGCACATCTTTGGCTATCCAGGCGGCGCCATCCTGCCCATCTATGACGAGCTGCATAAGGCAGAAGCCCGCGGCTGGTTGAAGCACATCCTGGTGCGCCATGAGCAGGGCGGCACCCATGCCGCCGATGCCTATGCCCGCGCAACAGGCAAGGTGGGCGTGTGCTTCGGCACCTCTGGCCCCGGCGCCACCAACCTGGTCACCGGGATCGCCACCGCCCAGATGGACTCGGTGCCGATGGTGGTGATCACCGGGCAGGTGCCGCGGGCCTCGATTGGCACCGACGCCTTCCAGGAAACTGACATCTTTGGCATCACCCTGCCGATCGTGAAGCACTCCTGGGTGGTGCGCGATCCCAGGGACATCGGCCGGATTGTGGCCGAGGCCTTTTTGATCGCTGCCACGGGCCGACCGGGTCCGGTGCTGATCGATGTGCCCAAGGATGTGGGGATTGAGGAGTTCCACTACACCCCTGTGGCGCCCGGGACGGCAATTCCGGCTGGCTTCAGGTTGCCCCCCGAACCCGATCCCGAGGCAGTCGCCGCTTCCCTGGCCCTGATTCGCCAGGCTCGCCGGCCCCTGCTCTACGTGGGTGGTGGGGCGATCAGCAGCGGCGCCCACGCCGCCGTGAAGCAGCTGGCGGAGCGTTTCCGCTTGCCCGTCACCACCACCTTGATGGGCAAGGGAGCCTTTGACGAGAAGCACCCCCAGTCGGTGGGCATGCTCGGCATGCATGGCACCGCCTACGCCAATTTCGCAGTCACCGAGTGCGACCTGCTGATCGCCACCGGTGCCCGCTTCGACGACCGGGTCACTGGACGGCTGGACGGTTTCGCCCCCCGGGCCCTGGTGATCCACATCGATATCGACGCGGCTGAGATGGGCAAGACGCGCCTGCCGGACGTGGCTTTGGTGGCCGATGTGCAGGCCGCCCTCGCTGCCCTTCTGGCCGCCTCTGCCCAGGACAGCTCGGAGGGTCGCACCGAGGCCTGGTTGCAGCGCATCGACAGCTGGAAGCAGAACTATCCCCTGGTGGTGCCCGCCCCCGAGGGCGAGATCGCCCCCCAGGAGGTGATGGTGGCCCTGCAAGAGCTGGCACCCGATGCCTTCTACACCACCGATGTGGGCCAACACCAGATGTGGGCTGCCCAGTTTCTACACAATGGCCCGAGGCGCTGGATCAGCTCGGCTGGCTTGGGCACCATGGGCTTCGGCATGCCCGCAGCCATGGGCGTGCAGACCGCCTTCCCGAATGAACAGGTGATCTGCGTCGCCGGCGACGCCAGCATCCTGATGAATATCCAGGAACTGGGCACCCTCAGCCAATACAACCTGCCGGTGAAGGTGGTGGTGATCAACAACGGCTGGCAGGGCATGGTGCGCCAGTGGCAGGAGAGCTTTTACGGGGAGCGCTATTCCGCCTCCGAGATGACCGGTGGCATGCCCGACTTTGCGGCCCTGGCGGAGTCCTTCGGGGTGCGGGGAGTCTGCATTAAGGAGCGTTCCAGACTGCGCCAGCAGCTGCAGGAGGCCTTTGACCACCCCGGACCTGCCTTCATCGACGTGAAGGTGCGCCGCAATGAAAACTGCTACCCGATGGTGCCACCGGGGGCCAGCAATGCCCAGATGGTGGGTCTGCCCAGCCATCCAGAGCTGGCGATCGACACCAGTCGGCACTGCCACGCCTGCGGCAGCACCACCGAAAGTGCCCACCTGTTCTGCCCCAGCTGCGGTGCCAAGTTGTGATGGCTCTTGCCGCCCTGCTGGTGGCTCTGCTGATCTGGCCCGCCGGCGTAGGTGCGGCGGAAATACTGCAGGTTCGGGGCGGCAGTCTGCTCCAGCTCGGGGATCAAAATCGCAGTTATACGGTTCAGCTGGCCTGCATCACTGTGTCGGCTGACCACGAGATCGAGGCGATTGCCTGGCTGCGCCAGGCCGCACCTCGGCGCACCAAGGTAAATCTGCGTCCTATGGGCCAGGACCAGGGCGTGCTGCTGGCCCGGGTTCAGCCCCTGGCCGCGGCCACCGACCTAGGCAGCGGCCTGCTCGCGGCCGGCTTGGCCGAGCCGCGAGCAGGATCTGGTGATGCCTGCCCATGAGCCTGAACCGCACGGCCAAGGGCATCGTGCTTGTGCCCTCCCTCCTGCTGGGAGGGGCCTTTCTGGCAGCGGGGGTCTGGAGTGATGGGCCAGCAGCCAGCAACAGGATGCTGGCCCTAACCCTCGGGGGCGTGCTGATGGGAGTCGGTCTGCTTGCCCAGCTGTTGCCCGAGGCTGACCCCGAGCCAGGCGATCACGACTGAGGGGGCGAGCGCCTATTTCTTCGGTTGCTGCTTGTTGGCCTGGGCAGTGAACTGGGCGATCACCTCATCGACAAATTTTTTGTCGGCAGCTGTGATCTTGGCGTAGCAGCCCTGCTTTACCCGGCCGACGATCTGCACGATCGTGCCGTTGACGATCTGGGAGGCTTCGAGTTTGCCGGTTCCGGCAATCTCGCTGCCATGCACGGAGCTCACCACGTAGGTGATGGCCTTTGCGTTGGAAATGACCCCGTTCTGCACCGGCAGCTTCTGTTCCACCGCCAGTTCGCAGACGTTGACAGCTGCCGCCAGGGCCAGGTCGTTCATCGTTTCAATTGACACTGGCTTGGTCGCAGCCGCTGCCGATTGGGCCAGGGCAGGTGCGCCAAGCAGGGCTGTTGCGCCAAGGGTGGAAGCAGCGATCCAAGCCAGGGATAAGCGGGTCACAAAAAGCGCTGCGAAGCAAAATTGTCAAACCCACTCTCGCACCTGTTTCGGCTGCCTGGCAGGGGGGGGCAGGCGCCAGAGTTGGGTTTGGCTGCCCTGGTCGCATGTTTTCTGCTGAAACCCTGGTGCTGCCCTTCAACCAGGTGGGCATCGAGGCCATAGCCGCGGTGGGTGGCAAGAACGCCTCCCTCGGGGAGATGATCCGGGAGCTGGCAGAGCAGGGCGTGCGGGTGCCGGGGGGCTTTGCCACTACGGCAGGTGCCTACCGCCACCTGCTGCGCACCAATGGCCTCGACGGTCCGCTGCGGGCCCTGCTGGCGGGGCTTGATACAGAAGACCTCGCCGCTTTGCAGGCCGCTGGCAAGGCCGCCCGGGCCCTGCTGTTGAACGCCAGCCTTCCGGCCGATCTAAGCGCTGCAATCCTTGCTGCCTATCGAGAGCTGGCAACACCAGATGGCGTTTTGCCAGCGGTAGCAGTGCGCTCGAGCGCCACCGCTGAAGACCTGCCCGATGCCAGCTTCGCCGGCCAGCAGGAGACCTTCCTCAACATCCAGGGCGAGGCGGCCCTGCTTGAGGCCTGCCGCCGCTGTTACGCGTCGCTGTTCACCGATCGGGCCATCTCCTACCGCCAGCTCAATGGCTTCGATCACCTGGAGGTGGCCCTCTCGGTCGGCGTGCAGCGGATGGTGCGCTCCGACCTGGCCTGCGCTGGGGTGATGTTCAGCATCGACACCGAAACCGGCTTCCGCGATGCGGTGCTGCTAACCGCCGCCTACGGCCTGGGTGAAAACGTCGTGCAGGGTGCGGTGAACCCCGATGAGCTGCTGATCTTCAAGCCCACGCTCGAGCAGGGCTTCGCGCCGATCCTCAGCAAGCGGCTGGGCAGCAAGGCGATCCGGATGGTGCACGGCGAGGCGGGCGTCGGCCTGGTCAACGAGGCGGTGCCCCAGGCCGAGCGCGACCGCTTTGCCCTCAGCGATGACGAGGCCCTCAACCTGGCCCGCTGGGCCTGCTGCATCGAGCGTCACTACAGCGCCAAACGGGGCTCGCCTACGCCGATGGATATCGAGTGGGCAAAAGATGGCCTCACAGGCGAGCTGTTCATCCTCCAGGCCCGCCCGGAAACCGTGCAGTCGCGCCAGCAGCAGGCGGTGCTGCGCAGCTGGCACCTGGAGCCCCACCAGGCCGAAACCCTGGCGAGCGGCCGCGCCATCGGAGCCTCGGTGAGCAGCGGCGTAGCGCGGGTAATCCGCCATCCCGGCGAGATCGAGCGCTTTGAGAGCGGCGATCTGCTGATCACCGAGCGCACCGATCCCGACTGGGAGCCGATTCTCAAGCGGGCCAGCGGGGTGGTCACCGACCAGGGCGGCCGCACCTGCCACGCGGCGATCATTGCCCGGGAGATGGGCATCACGGCCATCGTCGGCACCGGCGATGGCACCCAGCGCATCCAGGACGGCGACGCCATCACGATCAGCTGCTGCGAAGGTGATGTGGGCAGGGTGTACCGGGGCAACCTGCCGTTCAGCGTTACGGAGCAGGCCATTGGCGATCTGCCCGTCACCCGCACCCAAATCCTGATAAGTGTGGGCAATCCGGAGGAGGCCTTCAACCTGGCCGCCATCCCCTGCGACGGGGTGGGCCTGGCGCGGCTGGAGTTCATCATTGCCAACCACATCAAGGTGCATCCGCTGGCCCTGCTGGCCCCGGAGCGGCTGGCCGACCCCACCCAGCGGGCGGCCATCGCCCAGCTGACGGCCGGCCATGCCAGCCCCGCGGAGTATTACGTCGATCTGCTGGCCCAGGGGATGGCCCGCATTGCCGCGGCTTTTTATCCGCGGCCGGTGATCCTGCGCTTCTCCGATTTCAAGAGCAACGAATATGCCCGCCTGCTGGGGGGAGCTGCGTTTGAACCCAACGAGGAGAACCCAATGCTCGGCTGGCGGGGGGCTTCGCGCTACTACGCCCCGGCCTTCCGCCCTGCCTTCGCTCTGGAATGCCAGGCCCTCAAACGGGTGCGCGAGGGCATGGGCCTCAGCAATGTGATCCCGATGGTGCCCTTCTGCCGCACCCCCGAGGAAGGGGATCGGGTGTTGGCAGAAATGGCCCGCTCCGGCCTGGTGCGGGGTGAGAACGGTCTGGAGGTGTATGTGATGTGCGAGCTGCCCAGCAATGTGATCGCGGCAGAGGCGTTTGCCGAGCGCTTTGATGGCTTCTCGATCGGCTCCAACGACCTCACCCAACTCACCCTGGGGCTGGATCGCGATTCAGCCTTGGTGGCTGAGTTGTTTGACGAGCGCCATCCGGCCGTGAAGGCGATGATTCGCCTGGCGATCCAAAGTGCCAAGCGCTGCGGCCGCAAGATCGGCATCTGCGGCCAGGCCCCCAGCGACTACCCCGACTTCGCCCGCTTCCTGGTGGAGGAGGGGATTGATTCGATCAGCCTCAACCCCGACGCGGTGATCGCCACCCGGCTGGAGGTGGCCAGGATCGAGGCCAGCCTGGGGCGCTCCCCAGAGCCCTAGCGGCTCTGGCTCAGCCGATCCTGCCCAGCAGCGGCCCCCGGCTGGGGCGGATCTGGGCCGGTAACTGCTGGCTGCGGATTGGCTGCAGGGTGGTCATGTTGAAGCTGGTGTAGACCGTGCGTCCGGCGCCATCACCCCTGGGCCAGAAGGCATCGATCAGGGTGAGGGTCTGCACCGGCGGCGTGTTGTCCTGGAGGCGCCGGCGTGGGCCGCTGCCCAGGGCTCCGAGGTGGAGCAGATCCAGTTGCCCCACCCGCCCGGGGAAGTAGGCGTGGTGGTGGCCACTGATGTAGGCGTGGGCTCCGGTGCGCTCCAGTAGCTGCCGCAGGGCGTCGCTCTGTTGCAGCACATTGCCGGGGGTGTCCCTTCCCTGTCCCACCGCATAGAGGGGCAGATGGCCCAGCACCAGCCGCAGCCGGGCGGATTGCGCTGCCGGGCTGCTCAGCTGGCGCTCGGCCCAGGCCACCTGCTCGGCGGGCACGGTGGCTGAGGAGGCATCCCACACCAGTAGGAAGAGGTCGTGCTGGCGCACGCTGTAGGCGAACGGGAAACTGCTGGCATCGACAAATTCCAGCCCCAGCGAATCCCGCTGGCCGCGCCAGTAGCGGCCGGCCTCCTGCCTGTCGAGTTCAAACACGTAGCGCCCGCCCGATCTGGCCGCCGAGGCATCGTGGTTGCCCATGGTGATCGCCACCGGCAATCCCGCCCGCCGCAAAGGTGCCAGCAGCTGGCGGTCGAAGGAGGCCCACATGGCACTGAGATGCACCTGGCTCAGCCCCTGCTTCTGGCCGGCGACCATGTCGCCGCCGCAGAGCACCAGATCGGGCTTCCAGGCGGGAATCAGCTGGACGGCCCGCAGCACCTCGGGCAGGTAGCTGGTGGAGCCGTAACTGCTGTTTAGATCACTGATGGCCACCAGGCGCAGGTCGCCCCGGGGGGCTTGCAGCCGACTGGCATCGCCGGTGGCCGCCCGGGCGGGGATCTGGCCGGCCGCCACGGCCCCCATGGTCAGACCGGCCAGTCCCAGGAAGCTTCGGCGGTTGAGCTGGGGGCCAGGCCACTGGTCCATGCAGGGTTCAGTGGGCAGCGGTGCTGATCATGCCTAGCGCACCTGGGCGCTTCAGCCAGAGAGCCTCAAGAGCAGGCAGGCTTAAGAGCAGGGTGCCGTGGGCCGTGGCGCGCACCACGCAAAGAACAGCCAAACCGATGCATAGGGGGCAGTGGGTGATCCCCATGGAGGCGCCAGCGAATCACTTCCCACCCTGGCAGGCCGATGGGATTTCCGGCCATGGCCCGACGAGACTGCTGGAATAACGCCATCAAAGGCGCCCAATCCCCTGGGCGGGCCTCCAGGAGTTGCCTGTGCTGCGACTGAGCCAACTGAAACTGCCCCTCGAGCACACGGAGGCCGATTTGAGGGCCGCGGTATGTCGGCGGCTGCGTCTCGAATCGCACCAGCTGGGGGCCTTGAGGCTGGTCAAGCGCAGCGTCGATGCCCGCAAGCCCAAGGCGATCGCCTTGGTGTACAGCCTCGACCTGGAGCTGGCCCTTGATCGCCGCGCTGAAGCAGGTCTGTTGAAGCGCCTCGCCGCTGATCCCCACCTGGGGCCCAGCCCCGACACCACTTACCACCCCGTGGCCGTGGCCCGCGCCAACGACCTGCGTCCAGTGGTGGTGGGGGCGGGCCCCTGCGGTTACTTCGCCGCCCTGTTGCTAGCCCAGATGGGCTTCCGCCCCCTGCTGCTGGAACGGGGCAAGGCGATCAGGGAACGCACCGCAGACACCTTCGGCTTCTGGAAGGGCACCTGCCGCTTCGATCCCGAGTCCAATGCCCAGTTTGGCGAGGGGGGGGCCGGCACCTTCTCCGACGGCAAGCTCTACAGCCAGGTGAGTGAGGCCAAGCCCTATGTGCGCAAGGTGCTGGAGGAGTTGGTGGCGGCCGGGGCCAACCCCGAGATTCTCACCCTGCACCATCCCCACATCGGCACCTACAAGCTGGCCACGGTGGTGCGCGGCCTGCGGCGGCGCATCGAGGCCCTTGGCGGTGAGGTGCGCTTCCAGTGCCGGGTTGATGGCCTGGAGCTGGATCCCCAGGAGCGGGCGGTGCGGGGCCTGGTGCTGGCGGGCGGCGAGCGGATTGGCGCCGACCGGGTGGTGTTGGCCCTGGGTCACAGCGCCCGCGACAGTTTCGCCATGCTCAAAGCTGCCGGTGTGGCGATGGTCCCTAAACCCTTTGCGGCGGGACTGCGCATCGAGCATCCCCAGAGCCTGATCGACAGGGCACGCTGGGGTGAGGCCGCCGGCCACCCCCGCCTGGGCCCAGCTGAATACAAGTTGGTGCACCACTGCAGCGCACCTGCCCTGCTTGGCCGCAGCGTCTACAGCTTCTGCATGTGTCCTGGCGGGCTGGTGGTGGGCGCCACCTCCGAGGAGGGCCGCGTGGTGACCAATGGCATGAGTCAGCATTCCCGCAACGAGCGCAACGCCAATAGCGGCCTGGTGGTGAGCATCGACCTCGCCGACCTCACCCCCTATGGCGAAGGGCCAGGTGATCCGCTGGCCGGCGTCGCCTTCCAGCGCCACTGGGAAGGGCTGGCCTACGCCGCCGGGGGGTCCTCCTACATGGCCCCAGCCCAATTGGTAGGTGATTTTCTCGCCCGCCGGCCCAGTCGCTGTGCCCAGGGGGTCCAGCCCTCCTATCAGCCCGGCGTGCGCTACGGCGACCTGGACAGCTGCCTGCCTCCTTTTGTGCTGGAGGCGATTCGGGAGGCCCTGCCCATCTTTGCGCGGCGGATCCCCGGATATGCGATGGAGGGGGCCCTGCTGACGGGCGTCGAAACGCGCACATCCTCGCCAGTGCGGTTGCCTCGAGACCAAACAACCCTGGAGTGCATGAACACTCCAGGGTTGTTTCCAGCTGGGGAGGGTGCCGGCTATGCCGGTGGAATCCTCTCAGCTGCCATTGACGGCATCAAAGTGGCCGAGCAGGTGGCCCTGTCGATCACTCATCCTCATCTTCAGCGCCCAGGGGCACAAGGCGAATCTGCTTGCGACCCAATTTGATCTCAAATTCATCCCCTGGTTTGAGGTCGAGCATGGCTGTATAGGCCTTGCCCACCATCAGGTTGCCATTGAACTGAATCTTGGTGTTGAAGCTGAGCTTGCGGCCGCCTTTGCCGGTTTTGGAGGTGCCGCCGAAATCAACGCCTTTAGCATTCAGCAGTGCTTCGTAAAAAGCTGTGAAGTTCAGCCGCTCAGATCCATCCCTCTTGTGGGAGATGTAGCCGCAAGCCCGCACGAGATCAGACTTGCTGACGTCTCCAAGTTCTTTGACCTTCGCGAGGAGGTCTGCGCCGGTGAGCATGGATAACGTTTATGCAACTTCTGCATTATTGCCCAGCACTCGCCAATGGTGCAAGCATCTGCTGGGTGGATCCGCTCTAAAAGCAGTTCTGGCAGTCGAGTTTGGCAGTTAAGCCTGGCAGTCAAGCCTGGCAGTCAAGCCTGGCAGTCAAGCCTGGGAAACAATGCCGCTCCACTGAACCGCTTTGATCTGGTCGCGCCGCCAAGAGTGAAAAAGAAGTGATTCACTAGCTGTGCAAAGAGGGCAGATCCCAATTCGATCAGGAGCAATGCCGAGATATTCGAGCTGGCACTGCGCTGCAGCCCGGATGTCCAGCCGGTCCCGCTCGGGATCCGGGTCATCCAGCAGGGCCCCACATCGGCGTAAGGCCTCGAGGGCGGCCGGCAGTTGCTTAGAGCCACCAACGTTGGCCTTCAGGCCCCAGGCCACCTGTTCGCTCACTCCGCGCTCCACCTGGTAGCAGACCCCACTGATCGCCGGGCCCAGGGCTACGACCAGCTGGTCTGCCTTGCTGCCGCTGGCCACGAGTTGGCCAATGGCCGAGCTCAGGATGTTGCTGGCCACACCCCGCCAGCCGGCATGGCAGGCCGCCACCCGGCCGGAGCCGGGATCTGCGATCAGCACCGGGGTGCAATCGGCCCCGCATACCCACAGGCTCTGGCCTCCGCCATCGCTCACCAGTCCATCGGCTTTTGGCCAGGGCTGGCAGGCCGCCTGGCTCGCCGCGAGGACCCGATTGCCGTGGACCTGCTGGGGTCGGTGCACGCTCACCCCGGCACTCACGTAGCCCGCCAGGACTTCGGGCCCTCGCCCCTGCCACTGGCGGGTGAAAAACCCGTGCTCGAAGCCCTGAAGGAGGTCGCACTGGAGGTAATAGCCGCCATAGGTGCCCACCCAGGTCCAGCCCTCCAGGCTGTTGAAGTCCCGGTCGGGCTTGTCAAAGGGTGGATCAACCGCTTCGGCCATGGGCTGGCAGCTCAGGCGTCGGGTAGGTCGCGCAGCAGCCAGAAGCCCTCGAAGCGCTGGTCAGCTTCGTTGGCCTGCACGGCCATGAATTGCAGGCCCCCAGCCTGGGTGCGCGCTGCGGCAAAGGCTCTGGCGGCAGCCTCTGCCTCAGCCTGGTCCAGGTTGGTCAGGAGCCAGCGGTCTTCCATGCCGGCTTCCAGCACCAGTTGCAGCCCGCTGATCTCCAGCCGCACCGGCTCCAGGCCAGCCAGCCAGCCCGCCAGGGCGAGGGCCCTGCTGGGGCTGAAGAGGCGAATGCCGGGCACGGGCACCTCGGCCTCCAGGCCGGGTGGCAGGGGCACCAGGCCCGCGAACCCCAGATCCCATTCCCCGGCCCCGGCCAGCGCCTCCAGGGGCAAGCTGGCCCAGGCCCAGCTCTCGCCGCGGGCGGCCTCGGGCAGGGGCACGGCGATCGGGCGGAGCGGCTGGGGCGGGGGGGCCAGGGGGCCCGCCATGTAGCCAGGCTCGTGGGGATAAACGCTGCGCTCCCGCTCCTGCAGCCAGTTGACCAAGGCGTAGGCGCGGCGGCTGCTCACCAGCTCCATCCCCAGGCCTTCGGCAGCCCGCTGCACCATGGTGCGCATCGAGGCACGCCAGCAGCGCAGGCGCCGCGGCGGGGCGAAGCCCTGGTCCTCGGCGGCGCAGAGGGCCTGCTCCAGCGCTTCCTTCAGCCAGATTGAGTTGACGCTGGTTGCCGGGCAGGTCTGTACCCAACGAAACTGGTGCGAGGTGCCGTCATCGCCTGCCCCAACCTCTGGGGTGGAGCAGATCAGTAGTTCCCAGCGTTTCTTGCCATCGGCTTCCAGAATCGGACGGGAGTAATAGTCGAGTTCCCAGTCAGGGGCCTGCATCATCCGGCGTCCTGCTCCCTCTGACGCAGGCTGGCCCGGGCCCGGTTGGCCCGGTCGGCGGCCTCGGCCATCACCGTGTCGCGGGCAATCAGCAGTTCGCCGGGTTGGCCCTCCAGCAGCGCGGTGTTGAGGGCGATGCGCCCCCGGCCCGGATCCAGCTCGGTGATCAGGGCCTGGAGCCGCTCGCCCTGTCCAAATACCTCCCGCACATCCCTCAGCTGGCCTCCGGTGATCGCCGACTGGTGCAGCAGTCCGCTCACCCCCCCCAGATCCACGAACAGTCCGTAGGGCTTGATCGACACCACCTGGCCTTCCACCAGCTGGCCCACCTCCAAATTTTGGAAGAGGGCAGCGGTGGCCGCCCTCTTCTCCGACAGCACCAGCTTGCGGGTTTCCGGGTTGACTTCCAGGAAGGCGGCGCCAAGGGTTTTGCCCACCAGGGCCTCGTGGTTCTCGCCCTCCTGCAGTTGGGAACGGGGGATGAAGCCGCGCAGGCCCTCCAGCTCGCAGGTGACACCACCACGGTTGAAGCCGTTCACCTTCACCTGCACAACCTTGCCCTCCTTCTCCAGTTGGCGCACCTTCTCCCAGCTCTGGCGCAGGGCCAGGGCGCGGGCGCTGATCGTCACCATGCCGTCGGCGTTTTGCTCGCGAGTGACGAGCACTTCGAGCTCCAGGCCCTTCGGGAAACGCTCCTTCAGGTTGGTGATCACCCCCAGCCCGCATTCACTTTTGGGCATGAAGCCCGGGGCCTTGCCGCCGATATCCACATAGACCCCATCGCTCTCCATGCCGATAACCGTGCCCCGCACCACTTCGCCGGTGGTGCCGTGGGGCTCGTGGTCATCCAGGGCAGCCAGGAAGGCTTCTTCGTCGAAATCGAAGTCGTCCACACTGCGGGCCGCCTGCTTAGGAGTTGGGGCGGATCGCTTGGCCTGGCCCCGTTGGCTGGGGTCCGGACCCAGCAGGTCGGCCATGCTGAGGCCCTCCATCGAGCCCATTTCAAACAGCTCCCCATCGTCTGCAGGGGAGAGGCCGGGAGCCGCCGGCTGCGGGGCTTGGAGGGTCTTGGGCTCCGGCGCTGGCGGCGCTGGCCCATCCTTGCGGATCATCACCACCTGGGGGGGCTTGCGCAGCGGCGCCACCGGCAGGGGCCGGGGGGCAACGGGGGGCCGGGGCCTGGAGGAGGAAGATCCCGGGCCGGCGGATGAAGATGGGGGCTGTTGGCTGCCGGTATCGGCCATCTCCACGGTGAGCTCAGAGCACCACACTGTAGGGATCAGTTCTGAAGCCATGGACCATCAGCGCCATCTGCAGCGTCTGGCCTGGCCCCAGGTAGAGCAGCTGGCCGCCCAGCCCGGGAGCACGGTGGTTTGGCCGTGGGGGGCGGTTGAGCAGCATGGGCCCCACCTTCCCCTATGCACCGATGGCCTGTTTGCCGAGCGGGTGCTGGATGCGGTGCTGGCAAGCCTCGATCCAGCCCTACCGATTCTGAGGCTGCCCTTGCAGAGCATTGGGTGTTCCCCGGAGCACCGCGGCTTCCCCGGCACCCTCAGCCTTTCCCCGGCCCTGCTGATCGAGCTGACCGTGGCCGTGGGTCAGCAACTGGCCGCGGCGGGATTCCAGCGCCTGGTGCTGTTCAATGCCCATGGCGGCCAGATTGCCCTGCTGCAGACGGCTGCGCGTCAGCTGGGCCTGCTCTGCCCAGAGCTGGCGGTATTCCCCTGTTTCCTCTGGAATGGCCCGGAGGGCATTGCCGAGCTGATCCCCGAGCCGGAGCGATCGGAGGGCCTCCATGCCGGCCTGGCGGAAACAAGTCTGATGCTGCACCTAGCCCCCCAGCTGGTGGGCCAGGAGCGTCCCTGCGATGGCACGGGGCTGACCATTCCCACGGGCTGGAGCCTGGAGGCTGGGGCTCCCCTGGCCTGGTTCAGCCACAACCTCAGCTCCAGCGGCGTAATTGGCGACGCCCGGGGTGCCTCTGCCGCCCTCGGCGACAGGTTGTTTGACCTGCTGGTTGCGGGTTGGCGGCAGCGGCTTGATGCCCTGCTGAACAGCGCCTGGCCAGCTCCCCACTGAGGGTGGTTACAGTTCATTCAACTGTTCCAACAGAACCGAAGCCATGGCATCCATCGCTGCTGCATCCATCGCCGCTCCTGCAGTGTCCGGGGCCTCTGCCACCGACCAGCTCCCCGATTTCAGCAGCGAGCTTTACAAGGATGCCTACAGCCGCATCAATGCGATCGTGATCGAAGGTGAGCAAGAAGCCCACGACAACTACCTATCTATCGGCACCCTGATCCCCGATCAGGCTGAAGAGCTGGGCCGCCTCGCCCGCATGGAGATTAAGCACATGAAAGGGTTCACTGCCTGTGCCAACAACCTTGGCGTGACCGCAGACATGCCCTTTGCCAAGGAGTTCTTCGCGCCCCTGCACGGCAACTTTCAGACGGCGCTGGCCGAAGGCAAGGTGGTCACCTGCCTGTTGATCCAGGCCATCTTGATCGAGGCCTTCGCGATTTCCGCTTACCACATCTATATTCCGGTCGCCGATCCCTTCGCTCGCAAGATCACTGAGGGAGTGGTCAAAGACGAATACACCCACCTCAATTACGGCCAGCAGTGGCTCAAGGCCAACTTGGAGACCTGCCGCGAGGAGCTGGAGCAGGCCAACCGGGCCAACCTGCCCCTGGTGCGCAAAATGCTCGAGCAGGTTGCCAGCGACGCTTCCGTGCTGCAGATGGATCAGGAAGACCTGATGGCCGATTTCCTCAGCTCCTACCAGGAGGCCCTGCTGGACGTCGGCCTCACCAGCCGGGAGATCGCCCGGATGGCCGCGGCCGCCCTGGTGGGTTGAGCCCGGTCCCCTGGAGGGATGTAGCGTCGGCGACATCCCTAGTGATTCGGCAATGTTCGGCCTGATCGGTCACTCCACAAACTTTGAGGAGGCCCGTGCCAAAGCACGCAGCCTCGGCTTTGAGGAGTTTGCCGAGGGCAACCTGGATATGTGGTGCAGCGCCCCACCCCAATTGGTGGAGCGGTTGGAGGTAACCAACCCCAGTGGCAAGAAGATCGAAGGCGCCTACATCGACTCCTGCTTTGTACCTGAGATGTTGAGCCGTTTCAAAACGGCCAGGCGCAAGGTGTTGAGCGCCATGGAGCTGGCCCAGAAAAGTGGCCTCGACATCACAGCCCTGGGTGGCTTCACCTCGATCATTTTTGAAAACTTCAACCTGCTCAAAGAGCAGCAGATCCGCTCCACAACTCTGGAGTGGCAGCGCTTCACCACGGGCAATACCCATACGGCCTGGGTGATTTGCCGTCAGGTTGAAACCAATGCTCCCCGGCTGGGTATTGACCTGCGCCAGGCCAGTGTTGCAGTGGTTGGCGCCACCGGGGATATCGGCAGTGCGGTTTGTCGCTGGCTGAGCCAGCGCACTGGCATCAAGGAACTGCTGCTGGTGGCCCGCCAACAGCAACCCCTGCTGGACCTGCAGCAGGAGCTTGGTGGTGGCCAGATTCTCAGCCTCGAGGAAGCCTTGCCCCAGGCGGATGTGGTTGTTTGGGTCGCCAGCCTGCCCCAGACCCTCAGCATCGATGTCGACAAACTCAAATCGCCTTGCCTGATGATCGATGGCGGCTATCCGAAAAACCTCGACAGCAAGGCCAACGGCGCCGGCATCCACGTGCTCAAGGGTGGAATCGTGGAATTCTTCAGCGACATCACCTGGCAGATGATGGAAATGGCGGAGATGGCAAATCCCAGCAGGCAGATGTTTGCCTGCTTCGCCGAGGCGATCCTGCTGGAGTTTGAAGGCATCCATACCAACTTCAGCTGGGGCCGCAACAACATCAGCCTTGACAAGATGGACCTGATCGGCGCGGCCTCCCTGCGCCATGGGTTTGAGGCCCTCAGCCTCAGCTTGCAGCCGGACGCCTCCCTGGCCATGGCCCCTGCCTAGCCCTTTTGCCCAATCCCAAAGCACCCCCCGCCATGGCCCGTCGCGCCCTGCTGGAGTTCGAAAAACCGCTGGTTGAGCTGGAGGAGCAGATCGAGCAGATCCGCCAGTTGGCGCGTGACTCGGAAGTGGATGTGAGCCAGCAGCTGCTGCAGCTTGAAACCTTGGCAACCCGCCGCCGCAAGGACATCTTCGAGGCCCTAACTCCTGCCCAGAAGATTCAGGTTGCCCGCCACCCCCAACGGCCCAGCACCCTGGACTACATCCAGGTGATCACCGATGAGTGGCTGGAGCTGCATGGGGATCGGCGCGGCAGTGACGACAAGGCCCTAGTCGGGGGCGTGGGCCGGATCGGGGACCAGGCTGTTGTGTTGCTGGGCCATCAGAAGGGGCGTGACACCAAGGAAAACGTGGCCCGCAATTTCGGCATGGCCTCCCCCGGTGGCTACCGCAAGGCGATGCGGCTAATGGAACATGCCGACCGCTTTCGCCTGCCGATCCTCAGCTTCATCGACACCCCTGGCGCCTACGCCGGT
Source organism: Synechococcus sp. CS-1331 (assembly GCA_025127975.1). Classification (GTDB taxonomy): domain Bacteria; phylum Cyanobacteriota; class Cyanobacteriia; order PCC-6307; family Cyanobiaceae; genus Cyanobium_A. Next base: position 93,677 of record JAHLYQ010000039.1, read on the forward strand.
GTGCTGGCAGAGGAACAGGGCCAGGGCGAGGCGATTGCCTTCAATCTGCGCGAGATGTTCCGCCTGCGGGTGCCGATTTTGGCCACCGTGATCGGGGAGGGTGGCTCCGGTGGCGCCCTCGGGATCGGCGTGGCAGACAGGCTGCTGATGTTTGAGCACAGCGTCTACACCGTGGCGAGTCCGGAAGCCTGTGCCTCGATTCTCTGGCGGGATGCGGGCAAGGCCTCCGCCGCTGCGGAAGCGCTCAAAATCACCGGTCCAGACCTGCTCAAGCTCGGCGTTGTCGATCTGGTGTTGCCGGAGCCCTGCGGCGGCAACCACTGGGCACCCTTACAGGCCGCGGAAACCCTGAAGACCGCCCTGCTCGAGCAGCTGGCCGAGCTTCAGGGCCTGAGTGAAAAGCAGCTGATCGAGCAGCGCTATGGGAAGTTTCGGCGCATGGGCCGTTTCCTCGAGAGCGAGGCCCCAGAGCCAGCCCCGGGTCCTTAGGGTTGCCTCAAGAGCGCCCTTCCTTTGCAACCGCTCTCCCCTCGCAACCTTGCCTCTTGTCTGATTCATCGGCAGTGGCCCTGATTTCCGGGGCTTCCCGGGGCATCGGTGCCGCGGCGGCCCGGATTTTTGCCGCAGCTGGCTACGACCTGCTGCTGCTGGCCAGGCCCTCTGCCGAGCTCGACGGCCTGGCCGCTGAGCTCAAGCCCCTGGGCCGTCGGGTTGAGATCCAGGCCCTTGACCTAAGCGATCCGGCGGCCATCGCGCCCGGTGTGGCTGCACTTTGCGACCGGGGTCTAGCCCCCACCGTGGTAGTCAACAATGCGGGCATGGCTTACACCGGCCCGCTGGCTGCCATGCCGCTTGAGCAGTGGCAGCGGCTGATGCAACTAAACCTGACTGCCGTATTCCAGCTTTGTCAGGTGCTTTTGCCGGGGCTGCGCCAGGCGGGGGGAGGCCACATCATCAACGTCAGCAGCCATGCGGCCCACCACGCCTTCCCAGACTGGGGTGCCTACTGCATCAGCAAGGCTGCCCTGGCAGCGTTCAGCCGCTGTCTGGCCGCTGAAGAACGGGCCCACGGAATACGGGTCAGCACCCTGACCCTGGGTTCGGTGAATACCCCCCTCTGGGAGAGCGAAACCGTCCACAGTACCTTCGATCGCCGTGCCATGCTTGACGCCGGGCGGGCAGCTGAAGCCCTGCTGTATTTGGCCCAACAGCCCGCCACCCAGGTGGTGGAAGACCTCACCCTCATGCCGGCTGCCGGCGCGTTTTGAGCACCTCCATGACCTCCACCTTGCCTTCCAGCCTTCCCTCCCGCTCGAGTGCCCCGGACGCTGGCCCCTTGCCGGTCAGCGTCCGAATTCGGGAGCGGCTTGAAGCCGATGCCGTTGCCTATTTCGCCAACGACAACATTGCTGACCATCTCAAGGATGGGGAGCTTGAGCAGTTGGAAATTGAAGTTGCGGGCAAGGTGCGTGAGCTGCTGCGCAGCCTGGTGATAGATATCGATAGGGACCACAACACCGAGGAAACGGCTGAACGCGTCGCCAGGATGTACCTCCATGAGGTCTTCAAGGGCAGATATCACGAACAGCCCAAGATCGCCAGTTTCCCAAACGTTAAAAAGCTCGACGAAATTTACACGGTTGGCCCCATCTCCGTGCGCTCAGCCTGCTCCCATCACCTAGTTCCCATCCTTGGCAACTGCTGGATCGGAATCAAGCCCGGCGAAAGGGTTATCGGCCTATCCAAATTTTCACGGGTGGCTGACTGGGTATTTTCCCGGCCCCACATTCAAGAGGAGGCCGTGATGATCCTGGCCGATGAAATCGAAAGGCTCTGTGAGCCCCAAGGTCTGGCCATACTGGTCAAGGCCCAGCACTTCTGCATGAAGTGGCGCGGTGTCAAAGAACCGCAAACCAGCATGGTCAATTCCGTGGTTCGCGGTGATTTCCGGGCCGATCCCAGCCTCAAGGCCGAATTTTTTGAACTTGTCAAACAGCAGGAAGCTTTGCTCTATTGATGAGTAATCCTCTCTAGCTAAGCAATTTTCTTCGGCCGGGCGCCTGCCCTTAGGGAGCTGGGAGCACCGGTCCCACGGGTCGGGAAGCCTGGCGTTGGGCCGGGGCACCGGCCGGGGAGACGGCCACCACCAGCATCACTTCGGCTGAAATATCCTGGGGCTGTAGGGCATAGCTGGGTCCGGAGGCCTCCACGATCAGCAGCCATTGGCTGCTGCCCGGGCTGCGCCGGTACCAGTGGAAGGCCTGGGGCGGCAGGGCCGCCAGCACGTCCGCCAGGGCCGTGGCCTGCAGCACCTGACCCGCGATGGCCTCGCCCTGGAGCGCCAGCTGCTCCAATCCATTGATCTGCTGCTGGACGGCGCTTTCCTGCTGCAGATCGCTGGAGATCTGCTGACGTAGGGCCTGGATCTGGGCCTGGGGATCGGCACTGACCCCAGGCACGCAGGAGAGCTGGCCATCCACCAGCTGGCAGCCCACCAGGTCCTGGGCCGCCACCCCCTCCGGTATCCAGAGCGGCATCCAGACCGGCATCCAGGCCAGCACCAGGGCCAGGCAGCCGCCCAGGCCCAGCTGGCGTTGGCTTTGTTGTCCAGGGCAGGGACCCATCAGGAGAGGGAAAAGTTCAATTGATTTTGGCGTCAAAAGGCCTTCTCAGCCAGCTGCGCCGACGGCGCCAACCAGCTCCGCTACAAGCTCCAGGTCCTTGTCGCCAGGGCTGCGCTCCACGCCACTGGAGGCATCGAGGCCAGTGGGGCTAAGCCGGGCCAGCACCGGCGCGACCCGGTCGGCGCTAATGCCCCCCGCCAGCCACCAGGGCAGGGGCGGCTGAAACTGATCCAGCCAGTCAATCGGGATGGGATGGCCCGTCCCACCGAGCTGGTCAGGTAGCCAGGCATCGAGTAGCAGGGCATCCACCACCTCCGCATAGGCGGCTGCCCGCTGCAGATCCTCCGGGCTGCGGATGCGCAGGGCTTTCCAGAGCTCGCAGCCCAGTTTTTCGCCCAGCTCCAGGCAGCGCTGCGGGCTCTCCGAACCGTGCAGCTGGAGAATCCCATGCCCCCTGTCTGCCCCCAGTTGGGCCAGGGCGGCCCCATCGGGATCGGCCACCACCAACACCCGCTGGCAGCCGGGGGCTGCGGCCTGCACGGCGGCAAACAGCGCCTGGCGTTCGGCCGGAACTACGTATCGAGGCGAACCTGCCACGCCGATGACGCCGATGGCATCTGCGCCCAGAAGGGCGACCGCTGCGGCCTGGGCCGGCTGCCGCAGTCCGCAGATCTTGAGCTGGGGGCGGGGCATGGGTGGGCATCTGGCATGCCACCTTTCTAGGATCAGCTTTCTGATGGCGGGCCTGGCCCGGTTGTCGTGCCGGTGGAGGGGCCGTGGGAGAGGGCTGGCAGCTGTTCAAGATCCGCGGGATTCCCCTGCGCATCCATCCGAGTTGGTTTGTGATCCTGGTGCTTGCCACCGTGGCCTTCCAGCAGCAATACAGCCTGAGCCTCAAGGATCCCGTCAGTGCTGGCGTCCTCTGGGCCCTGGGTCTGCTGACGGCCCTGCTGCTGTTCGTGTCAGTTCTCCTGCACGAACTGGGCCATTCCCTGGTTGCCCTGACCCAGGGCGTTCAGGTCAGCAGCATCACCCTGTTTCTGCTGGGGGGGGTGGCCAGCGTGGAGCGGGAATGCAGCACGGCCCGAGGGGCCCTGATGGTCGCTGCAGCGGGGCCGGCCGTCAGCCTTCTGCTGGGTGTGGGTCTGCTGGCCGCTACCCACGCTGCAGCCCATCTCTCGCCGCTGCTGGGGGCGATGGTTGCCCAGCTCGGCAGCCTCAACCTGGTGCTGGCCCTGTTCAATCTGCTGCCCGGTCTGCCCCTCGACGGCGGCCTGATCGTCAAGGCCCTGGTGTGGCAGATCAGTGGCAGCCAAAGGCGGGGCGTGGAGGTAGCCAACCAATCCGGGCGCATCCTGTCACTTTTCGCGATCGGCCTGGGCACGGTGCTGTTGCTGCGGGGGGCGGGGCTCAGTGGGGCCTGGTTGATGTTGCTGGGCTGGTTTGGCCTGGGTGCATCCCGCAACCAGCGCCAGATGCTCGTGCTGCAGCGCACCCTCAATGAGCTGAAGGTGCGGGATGCGGCAGGTCGTCGTTTTCGGGTGCTTGAGGCATCCGGCCCCCTGCGGGAGCTGAGCAGGATCCGCCTGGCCCAGGCCAGTGACGCCGGCCAAGGCGACTGGCTGCTGGTCTGCGATCGCGGCCGCTGGCAGGGGGTCATTGACGACACCCCGCTGCAGCAGCTGCCGGTGCAGCGCTGGGATAGCGATCGCATCGGTGACCACATCCAGCCCCTGGACAGCCTGCCTTCGATTCGGGATACGGCCCCGCTCTGGCAGGCGGTGCAACAACTCGAAGCCAGCGGCCGCGACCGCCTGCTCGTGTTCAGCCCCGCGGGGCTGCCCTGCGGCACGATCGAGCGGCCCGAACTCGGGGAGGCCGTGCTCGTCAAGATGGGATTGAAGCTGCCTGCCCCCCTGCTCGAGGCAGCTCGGCGCCAAGGCACCTATCCGCTTGGCCTGGCCCTGCCCCAGGTGGTGCGATCGATGCTGGCCTCCGGTGAAGCCTCCGGCGAAGCCCCTGCCCTGCCAGCCCTGCCAACAGATAGCCCCTCCGTGTAAGGCCCCAGGCGGGCTCCGATGGCGGCGAGTTCAGCGCCGCTGAGGGGTCCTTCAGTCCATCCTGTGCCGGCCGTTGGCAGCCAGGTCAGGGCCGATCGGATCAGCAGACTTTGCAGGGCGGAGCCCTCCAGGGGCAGCCTGGCCAGCCGGGGCGGCGGGGCGTTGAATACCTGCTGCCAGAGCCCATCTGCTGGCTCGACCAGGATCGAGCCGTGCTGGAGCAGGCAGCCCCTCCGCCAGAGCTGGGCGCTGCCGATGCGCTTGGCCCCATCGGCGTCGACCAGATCTGCTGCGGTGCCTGAGGCAAAACAGTTGCTGGGCTGCACCGCGCTGGCTTGGCTGCCTGGTTGCAGGGGGTGGCCGAGCTGGGTAAAGGCCTCCAGCAGCCAGCGGCAGGCCAGGCCATAGGCCCGCTTGCGCCCCAGCGGCGCCCCGGGCCAAACGAGGCCATAGGTGATCTCGCCGGCATGGAGGACTGCCCTGCCACCGCTGGGCCGGCGCACCAGATCGATCACCCCGGCGCTGGCCAGTTCGCTCCAGTGGGCTTCCACCTTGCCCTGGTGAAATCCCAGCGAGAGGGTTGGGCGCTGCCAGCTGTAGAGGCGAAAGCTCGGCGCAGCTTGCTCCAGCAACCAGGCATCGGTGGCCATCTGCCAGGCCCCGCTCCGGCAGGTGCTGGGCAGCAGCCTCAGGGGCGGCATGGGGGATGCTGAAGGAGCCGCCATCACCCCAGATTGCCAGGATGTTGTGGAGCCTGTTGCCCTATCTCCCCCTGGGGTTGCTGGCTGGGCTGCTGTCTGGTCTGCTGGGTATTGGCGGGGGTCTGGTGTTCGCCCCCATGCTCTTGCTGGCGGGGCTGGAACCGCACCAGGCCCTTGCCACCAGCACCCTGGCGATCGTGCCCACCACCCTCGGGTCCACCTGGACGCACCTGGCCAACCGCAGCCTTCCCTGGCGCTCCGCCCTGGCGATTGCCATTGGGGCCGGCCTCGGTGCGGGCCTGTTCAGCCGGGTGAGCCTGGGGGTGCAGGGCTGGCAACTGTTGGCCCTGCAGGCGCTGATGTACGCCGTGCTGACAGCCACCATCCAGCCCCATGGGCCCTCCGAGGATGGGATCGAATCCCCCCCCAACCTGCCGGGCCTTTCCGCCGTGGGATGGATTGCGGGATTGGCTACGGGCATGCTCGGCATTGGCGGCGGCCTGGTGATGGTGCCCCTGATGGTGAGGTTTCTGCGGGTGCCCATCCACCTGGCCATTCGCTTCAGCGGCCTGGCTGTGCTGGTTTCCGCCACGGTGGCCTCAACCACTTTCCTCAGGGACGGCAGGGCCCTGCTGCCCGTCGGCCTTGCCCTCGGAGCCACGGCCGCCCTGGCCGCCCGCTGGTCCGCCGCCCGCTTGGATCGGGTCAGTGGGGTCTACCTGGTTTGGATGTTGCGGGCCCTCACGATGGTCCTAGGGCTCCAGAGCGGAGGCCATGCCCTGCAGCTGTTGCTTGGGCCGACTGGCTGATCCTGGGCCCAGCCCCCTGGGAGCTGGCCAGAGCTCAGACCGGCGGTAAGCCCACCCAGAACTGGGCATCGAGCTCGAATCCCAGCACCGCAGCCATCTGGGTGAGCCCCTGGCGGATGCTCAGGTTGTGGGATCGGGCCCAGGCATCGAGGCCGAACAGGCGATGGGTCATCCACAGTTCAAGGGCCTCGGGGGCAAAGCGGATCCCCTCGGTGCGACTGAACTGGTGGGGCAGCAGCATGGCCCCATGCCGGGTGAGCTGGCCACTGCCGCGCTCCAGCACCAGGGGCAACCAGGGATATTCCGCATCGGCCCTCAATGACCAGAGCCGCAGTTCGGCGATCTCAGAGAGTTCGCGGGGATCGTCTGCGGCCTTGGGCCAATCGAAGTTGAGTTCGAGGGATCCGGCCCGTTGCACCAGGGCTGCCGGGTCGAGGCTTGCCCAGGCTTGAAGCGGGGCGAGATCGAGGGTGCGGATCTGTTGCTCGGAGATCTCTACGGGCATTAGCTGGTCGGAGCCATCAAGAGCTGTGACAGCAGGGCGGGCGTCGCTGGACCGTAGCCACCGATGGGCAAAGAATGGGATATCCCGTTGATTCCAGCCATCATGGTTTCCACCCTCAGCCTGGCCGAAGTGCTGATTGCCCTGGTGGTGGCAGCCCATGCGGGGGTGCTGGCCGTGCGTCTCTGCTTCTCGCTCTACAAGGCCTGAGCTCCCAGGGGCTATTCCCAAGCGGGGCCATTGCCAAGGGGAGCCATTGCCGCTACAAGAATGGTGTCCCTAAAGGATTGCTTTTCTCGGCATGCGGCAAGTGTCCAGGCCTGCGCCAGCATCCAGGCGTGAACAGCAACCCGCTGTGAAGGTTGTTTCGGGGGGAGAAACTGCCGCCTTACACGGCCTCTCACTCGAGCGCCAAGAACTGCTCTGCAGCCTGATCGCCCTGGCCGTGAAGCTGGGCCTGGTGGTTGTGGCCGGCATCAGCCTGGCGCGCCTTACCTCGGCTTACCAGGAGCGGATGGAGCGCCAGGGCGAGCTCGCCGCCGTGCTCGAACTCGAGCAGACCAAGCTGCTGAAGGCAAGGGAACGCTTTGACCAGCTGTTCATGTTGGAGGGGGAGCAGCGCCTGATCCGCGAACAGAGCCAGTGGATCGCTCCGAACAGGCTCCGTGTGGTCTGGAGCAACCCTGAGCAGGCCCGCCCCAGCCCCTAGGTTGGAACCCGTTTTGTCACCGGGTTTGATGGCTGAAGCAGTTGGCGCCGGAACGGTTCTGATCACCGGCACCACCTCTGGAGTTGGCCTCCATGCCACTAAGGCCCTGGCCGATCGGGGCTGGCAGGTGGTGACCGCCAACCGAGATCCGCTTAAGGCGGCAGATGCCGCCGACAGGCTGGCTATCCCCTCGGCCCAGCTCAGCCACCTGAGATTTGATCTGGCCGATCTGGACAGTGTGCGGGCTGGGGCGGAAACCCTGGTGGCTTCCCTGGGACGCCCCCTAGATGCGCTGGTGATCAATGCGGCCGTCTACAAGCCCAGGCTGGAACAGCCTGAGCGCTCCCCCCAGGGCTACGAGATCTCGATGGCCACCAACCATCTGGGCCAATTCCTGCTGATCCACCTCCTCCTGCCGGATCTGGAGCGCTCCAGCCACCCCTCCCGCCGGGTGGTGATCCTGGGCACGGTGACGGCCAATTCCAAGGAGCTAGGCGGCAAGATCCCGATCCCGGCTCCCGCCGATCTGGGCGATCTCGCCGGCTTCAAAGCCGGCTTCCAGGCCCCGATCGCCATGGCCAACGGCAAGCCCTTCAAGCCCGGCAAGGCCTACAAGGACAGCAAGCTCTGCAACATGATCACCACCCAGGAGCTGCATCGCCGCCTGCATGGCAGCACCGGCATCGTGTTCAGTTCGCTGTATCCGGGCTGTGTGGCCGACTCTCCCCTCTTCCGCCATGCCCCCCAGGCCTTCCAGAGGATTTTTCCCTGGTTCCAGAAGAACATCACCGGCGGCTACGTGAGCCAGGCCCAGGCCGGCGAAAGGGTGGCCCAGGTGGTAGCCGATCCAGCCTTCAGTTCTTCTGGGGTGCACTGGAGCTGGGGTAACCGTCAGAAGCAGGGGGGCAAGCAGTTCAGCCAGGAGCTCTCCGATAAGGCCAGCAATCCGGGTACGGCCCAGGCCATGTGGGAGGAATCCATGAAGCTGGTCGGGCTGGCTTGACGCTGCTGCCCCGGGGCTGGCTGGGGCTGGCTGGGGCTCAGAAACGGCGCCGGAAGGCATCGTCACTGCGGGAATCGGCCCCTTCGGCCCGAGCCAGTTTCCAGACATTGCGGCTGAGTCGGCGAGCCCTGATTCCAGCCCGTTCCACGCTCTCACTGGTGGGGCGTACGCCCAGCAACTGGCTGACCTCGGCCGTGGTCAGGGGGGCGCCGGTCTGGAGTGCCAGCTGGGTGAGTTCGAGGCGCTGACGCAGGGCTGCCAGATCGGCCCGGCCCCCGTCATCAGAGTCGGCCCAGATCCAGGGCAGGTCGTTGCCGGATCCGGCCATCTTCTGCATCAAGCCCAGGCCGATAAAGGCCAGGGCCTGCTCCGGTTTCACCCCCTGGGCCGCGGCTTCGGCCATCCACTCTGGGAGTGGGGCCTGGCTGGTTGTTGCAGCGGCGGTGCTGGCGGCTGGCTGTCGGCTAGTCATGAACGTCCCATCAACGTTGGCCGGACCCTACCGGCTCCGCAACAATGGGCAAGGGTGCAACCGGCCCCAGGGTTAAGATCCCGGCGCGGCTGCCCAGCTGAAAGGGCAAGCTGCCCGAAGGACCCTTGCCCGCCCGCCCGCCATCTCGAGAGGAATTGGCCCTGCGCCGGAGAAGGGAAGGAGCGTCGGCATCTGTCACGGGCACGGGCAGGGGATCGGTACCTGCGGGCCCCCGTTCTGGATCCTTGGTCACCGGCACCCAGGTGGATAGCGGCAGCTCCGGCGCCAGCTGCGTGATCACTACCGACAGCGAAGGTTCCCGCCTGGCCCGCCAGTCGAGCCAGGTGCAGTCGATCGAGCTGCGCACCTACGTCTTTCTGGATTCGCTCCAGCCCCAGCTGGCCGCCTACATGGGCACCGTGAGCCAGGGCTTTCTGCCGATTCCCGGCGACGCCTGTCTCTGGCTCGAAGTGTCGCCCGGCATGGCGGTGCACCGGGTAACCGACATCGCCCTCAAGGCGAGCACCGTGCGCCTCGGCCAGATGATCGTGGAGCGGGCCTTTGGCTCGCTGGCCCTCTATCACCGCGACCAGAGCAATGTGCTCCACTCGGGGGATGTGGTGCTCGAGGCGATCGGCAGCCGGGTGGAGCAGCGAAGCCGTTGTGAGGTGAGCTGGACCGAGATCATCCGTGCCATCACCCCCGACCATGCGGTGTTGATCAACCGCCAGAACCGCCGCGGCTCGATGATCCAGGCCGGCATGAGCATGTTCATCCTGGAAACCGAGCCCGCCGGCTACGTGCTGATCGCCGCCAATGAGGCCGAAAAGGGCTCCAACATCACGGTGGTCGATGTCAAGGCCGTGGGCGCCTTTGGCCGCCTCACCCTGGCGGGCCGCGAAGGCGATGTGGAAGAGGCCGCCGCCGCGGCGATGCGGGCCATCAACCACATCAACAACAACTCCCGCTGAGCTAATCCAGCTCAGCCTCGAATTCCCAGGAGCCGCCGCAGCGCCGGAGCGAGCAGCCTTGCTGCCTTGCCGCGGCTGCCGAATTTGCTTCTCAGGTGGGGGCCCATCTGGGCATAGGAGCTGCCGGCCTCGCGCACGTAGAGCAGGCTGTCGTAGCCACTGCCATGCCCCTGGGGTTGGCGCAGGATTGAGCCCCTGCAGATGCCCTCTGCCTCGGCGCGGCTGGCTCCGGAGGGATCGGCCAGCACCATCGCGCTGCGGAAACTGGCCCCCCGGTAGAGGGAGTCGCCCAGTTCGTGCAACAGGCGATGGATGCGTTCGTGGTCGGTGGGGGCATAGCGGGCCGAAAAAATTCCAGGTGCGCCGCCCAGGGCATCCACCTCGATGCCGGAGTCGTCCGCTAGGGCCCACTGGCCGGTGAGTCTGGCCACTGCCTGGGCCTTGATCCTCGCGTTGTCGAGGTAGGTGGAGCCCGTTTCCTCAATGTCCAGCCCCTCGGGCTGGGGCAACACTTCCAGCTCAACAAGCTCGAGCATGGCGCCGATTTCGGCCACCTTGTGGGGGTTGCCGCTGGCGATCACCAAAGCTGGCATCCAGGCTCCCCAGGAGAGTCGCCATTCTGGCCCAGAGCCCTCTTACAAGAACCCAGGGGCGCTCCAGGAGTGGGGAACCGGCCGGGTTGAACATTCCACCCCCCGGAGAGCTCCAGGGGTGCCGGTTCCGCCTGCAACATTAGGTAAATAAGCCTAAAAGCCCTGGGCAAGTACAGCTTTTTGTTCGGCCCCTGACAGGGGGCGGCCCACTTGGACCACCTGGTTTGGTGGGGATTAGCGTTGCAGCTGATCGCCATTTCAGGTGATCAAGCCGGAGTTTTGCCAATGGACTCGAGCTTGATCCTGCAGAACCTGCTCTCCCCTCCGGTTCTGTTCTTTTTTCTAGGTGTGATTGCGGTGCTGGTGGGCTCCGACCTGGAAATCCCCTCGCCCCTGCCCAAGCTCTTCTCCCTCTACCTGTTGCTGGCGATCGGCTTCAAGGGGGGGCTTGAATTGCAACACAGCGGTCTGGGGGGCCAGGTACTGCCCACCATTGCGGCCGCCGTGGGGATGTCCCTGCTGGTGCCGGTCTACAGCTTTCTGCTGTTGAAGCTGCGCTTCGATGGCTTCAATGCCGCCGCCATTGCGGCCACCTACGGCTCCATCAGTGCGGTGACCTTCATCACCGCCGAGGGTTTTCTGGAAACCCAGAAGCTGCCCTTTGACGGCTTCATGGTGGCGGCCCTGGCCCTGATGGAATCTCCCGCGATCATTGTGGGCCTGTTGCTGGTCAAGCTGGCTTCCCCCCAGCGGCGCCCCGATGCCAAGGAGATGCGCTGGCAAGAGTTGCTTCGGGAGGCATTCCTCAACAGCTCAGTGCTGTTGTTGGTGGGCAGCCTGGTGATCGGCCTGCTTGTTGCGGCCTACAGCCCCGCCAGCGTGGCCAAGATGCTGCCCTTTAGTGAGCAGCTGTTCTACGGAGCCCTGAGCTTTTTCCTGCTGGACATGGGCATCGTGGCGGCCCAGCGCATCCGCGATCTGCGCGAAGCGGGAGCTTTTCTGGTGGGCTTCTCCATACTGATGCCCCTGTTCAACTCCCTGGTGGGGGTTCTGATCTCCAGGGGACTGGGGCTGGAGCCTGGCAATGCCCTGTTGTTTGTGGTGCTGTGTGCGAGTGCCTCCTACATCGCCGTGCCGGCCGCAATGCGAATGACCGTGCCTGAGGCCAACCCCAGCCTCTACATCTCCATGGCGCTTGGGGTCACGTTCCCCTTCAACATCATTGTGGGGATTCCGCTCTACATGACTCTGGTCAACACCTTCCTTCCATCCCCAGGCTGAGCCATGAAACGTGTGGATCTGATCTTGAGTGAAAGGGAGCTCGACGCGGTGATCAAGGCCATTGATGCGGCCGGAGCTCCGGGCTATTCGGTGCTGAAGCACGTCACTGGCAAGGGGCCCCATGGCTTGGTTTCCGACTCCATGGACTTCAGCGGCCTGGGGGCCAATGCCCATGTGATCGTGTTTTGCCCGGAGGAAGTTCTGCCTAAATTGCGCCAGGGGATCCAGCCTTTGCTTGATTACTACGGCGGTGTGGCCTTCGTGGCCGAGGCAGAAGCGCTCTGAGCGGAGGCGTCAGAACCCCTGCCGCCACTGGAGTGGCAAGCATTGCCTAACGTTTTGTGTTGCACTGATCAGTTTGGCTTATCTGACGGCGGACTAAGAGTGATGGCAGGAGAGGGGTAAATGGCTTGACGGGGGGTTTGCCTGCCGACCATGGTTGCGAGCGAACATTCCACCCCCCTCCTCCAGGAGCAGGTAATGGCAACTGAAACCATGGGCATCGCCCTCGGCATGATTGAAACCCGGGGTCTGGTCCCCGCGATCGAGGCGGCTGACGCCATGACCAAGGCCGCCGAAGTGCGCCTGATCGGTCGTGAATTCGTTGGCGGCGGCTACGTCACCGTCATGGTGCGCGGCGAAACCGGCGCAGTTAACGCAGCTGTTCGCGCCGGGGCTGATGCCTGCGAGCGCGTCGGCGACGGCCTCGTAGCAGCCCACATCATCGCTAGGCCCCACCGCGAAGTGGAGCCTGCCCTGGGCAACGGCAACTACGCCGGTCAGAAGGACTGAGCCAGAAAGCGTCTGAAGCGCTGATCAATCTCAATCCCTTACCCGCCCCCACCGGAGAAACTCCATGAGCAAGAAGTACGACGCCGGGGTCAAGGAGTACCGCGACACGTATTGGACTCCTGACTACGTCCCCCTAGACACCGACCTGCTGGCCTGCTTCAAATGCACCGGCCAGGAAGGTGTTCCCAAGGAAGAAGTGGCTGCCGCTGTGGCCGCTGAATCCTCTACCGGCACCTGGTCCACCGTCTGGTCCGAGCTCCTCACCGATCTCGACTTTTACAAAGGCCGCTGCTACCGCATCGAAGACGTCCCTGGCGACAAGGAAGCCTTCTACGCCTTCATTGCCTATCCCCTCGATTTGTTTGAGGAAGGCTCAATCACCAACGTGTTGACCTCCCTGGTTGGCAACGTGTTTGGCTTCAAGGCGCTGCGCAATCTGCGTCTCGAGGACATCCGCTTCCCGATGGCGTTCATCAAGACCTGCATGGGTCCTCCGAACGGCATCGTGGTTGAGCGCGACCGCATGAATAAGTACGGTCGCCCCCTGCTGGGTTGCACCATCAAGCCGAAACTCGGCCTGAGCGGTAAAAACTACGGCCGGGTTGTGTATGAGTGCCTCCGAGGTGGTCTCGATTTCACCAAGGATGACGAGAACATCAACTCCCAACCGTTCCAGCGTTGGCAGAACCGTTTCGAGTTCGTTGCTGAAGCTACCAACCTGGCGCAGCAAGAAACCGGCGAAAAGAAGGGTCACTACCTCAACTGCACCGCCGCAACTCCTGAGGAGATGTATGAGCGTGCCGAGTTCGCTAAGGAACTGGGCCAGCCCATCATCATGCACGACTACATCACTGGGGGCTTTACCGCTAACACCGGTCTAGCCAAGTGGTGCCGTAAGAACGGCATGCTGCTGCACATTCACCGTGCCATGCACGCTGTGATTGACCGCCATCCCAAGCACGGTATTCACTTCCGAGTGCTGGCCAAGTGCCTGCGTCTCTCCGGTGGTGACCAGCTGCACACCGGCACGGTGGTTGGCAAGCTGGAGGGCGACCGCCAGTCGACCCTCGGCTATATCGACCAACTGCGTGAATCCTTCGTCCCCGAAGACCGCAGCCGCGGCAACTTCTTCGACCAAGACTGGGGTTCCATGGGCGGCGTCTTCGCCGTTGCCTCCGGTGGCATCCACGTGTGGCACATGCCTGCTCTGGTGGCCATCTTCGGCGACGATTCGGTGCTGCAGTTTGGTGGTGGTACCCACGGCCACCCCTGGGGTTCCGCCGCTGGTGCGGCCGCCAACCGGGTGGCTCTCGAAGCCTGCGTCAAGGCCCGCAATGCCGGTCGTGAGATCGAGATTGAAGGTCGCGACATCCTTCTGGAGGCAGCGAAGCACAGCCCCGAGCTGGCCATCGCCCTGGAGACCTGGAAGGAAATCAAGTTTGAGTTCGACACCGTCGACAAACTCGACGTCAACTGATCAATTAATCAATCGATTGATCAATCTATTTCCATCCACCTAAGGGATCCCCATGCCTTTCAAGAGCACCGTGGGTGACTACCAAACAGTCGCCACCCTGGAGACATTCGGCTTCTTGCCGCCTTTCACCCAGGACGAGATCTACGACCAAATCGCCTACATCATTGCCCAGGGTTGGAGCCCGCTCGTTGAGCATGTCCACCCCAGTAATTCCATGGCCACCTACTGGTCATTCTGGAAACTGCCCTTCTTTGGCGAGAAGGATCTGGGCGTGATTGTGAGCGAGCTTGAGGCTTGCCACCGTGCCTATCCCGACCACCACGTTCGTCTGGTCGGTTACGACGCATATACCCAATGCCAGGGTGCCTGCTTCGTGGTTTTTGAAGGCCGCTGATTTTTAGCGGCTTGAGGGGGGGGTATCGGCTCCATGCCGCCCCCCCCCACCTTTCAATTTTTGATCATCCATTCGACGGGCGGACATGGCCAGCACATCCAGCCGGGAAGCAGCTCTGGAGCGCCGCAGGGCCCTCACCAACGGTGGCAAAAAGGCCGCCAACCGGTTCACTTCCGGCAACAGTCGCGTGCGCTCGCTAGAGGACGCGCGTCCCACGCGCACCTCAGCTGCGGCGGCCAAGCCCGCAGCCTCTGTGGCGGCGGCGGCGAGTGCCCCGGCGCCCACACCGAGCCGCAGCCTGGCCGTGCCATCCCCGTCTGCCCGGCGCAGTCCGGCCCGGCCAATCGCCAATCCCAGCCGTGATCTGGTGCTCTCCCGCCGGGAGGCCCTCTCCAAGCGCGGTAAGCGTGCTGACACCTCCCGCGATCGCACCCGCACTGATTTGGCTAAGACCGACTTGGCCAAGAGCACTGCCAATCCCACTCCCAAACCCACTGCCAAGCCATCCGTCGCGGCCAATCCCCAGCAAGTTGCTCCAGCTGCTGGGGCCAAGCGTCCGGCTGGCCAATCCCCCTCCCTCAACAGCCTGAGCAGCCGGGCAGGCCAGGGCAACGACCGGCGGGTAACCCCGAAGCGATCGGCCCAGCGTGATCCCAGCCGAGCCCTGGTCCTGGCCCGCCGCGAAGCCCTCTCCAAGCGTGGTAAATCCGCCAATGCCCCCACCAGCACCTCAGCGGCGACCCTCTCCCGTCAGGGCAACCCGGATATGAGCGCCCGCGAGCTCTCCCAGAAGGTGCGGGAGCTGCGGGCCAAGGTGGGAAGTGCCGGCACCAGTCGTAACGGTGGCACCCGACCCTCCGGCCCCAATCGCCACGGTTCCAAGCAGGCCGTAGCCGCTGATGCCCATTGGAAAGTGGGCGTGAGCGAAACCAGCAGCGGCCAGGTTGTGACCGGCACCCAGGCAAACCGCTCCCCCAAGACCACCGGCAACGAGGCGGCGACCTGCCGCCCCATTACGGGCACCGAGTACCTCGGAGCTGAGGTGTTTCAAGCCTTCTGCCAGAGCGGCCCCGTCGCTACCCAGCCCGCCAAGGTGCGGGTCAGCGCCACCACCCATGGCAATCGCGTCACCGGCAACGAGGTGGGTCGCTCTGAAAAGGTCACCGGCGATGAGCCCGGCACCTGCAAAAACATCACCGGCACTGAATACGTATCTGCCAACCAATCGGCTACCTACTGCGGTGGCAGCAATCCCAGCCCCCGCAAGGTCGGCCGCAGCCAAACCGTCGGGGGCCAACCCGTTTCCGGCGTGATGGTGGGCCGCTCCAACAACGTGACCGGCGATGAGCCGGGCTCGGGCAGGCAGCTCACCGGCACCCAGTACGTGGGCGGTGATCAGAGCCAGGTGGGTGGCCGGGCTCCCACCAAGGTGGCCAGCCTCCATACCCTGCGGGGCACGGGTATCACCGGCACCCATGTGGGCCGCAGCGAGCATGTGACCGGGGACGAACCCGGCAGCTGCCGCCTGGTGACGGGCGATGAATATGTGGGCAGCCAGCAGTTTTCTGAATTCTGCGGCACCAAGCCGCCCCCGGAGGCCGCCAAGGTGGGCTTCAGTGTCACCAACAAAGCCCAAGTGGTGAGCGGCACCCGAACGGGGCGCTCCTCCAACGTCACCGGCGACGAGCCCGGTACCTGCAAGGTGGTCACAGGTACCCCCTATGCCGGGCTGGAGCAGGCCGGTGATTTCTGCTCCAGCAAGGCCGTCGGCGAGATCCGCCAGCGCACCCCGGTGCGGGGCGCCAACCGCATGAGCGGCATTCAGCCAGGCATTGGCGGAGCCTTGACGGGAGCCGGGCGCGGCGCCTGTGAGGCCGTGACCGGCACGCCCTACATCGGCAACGACCAACTGCTGGCAGCCTGCGGAGCCGCCGCTGAACAGGATTCAGACTTTCCCCAGCCCCTGGGCGGCACCCAGCCCTGGCAGCAATTCAGCATCCAGTCACCATCGAGGGCAGCCCACCTGGCTCGAGAACGTACCGGCGGAGTCACGGGCACCAGTTATGAGCAAGGGAGCAGGATTACCGGCCCTTTTGATCTGGCCGGTGGCATCGTCACCGGCACTGAGCAGTTCCGCTTCGATCGCCGTGGCAGCCAGCAGGCCCGCGGCCCGCTTGTGCAGCCAGCAGCACTCGTGCAAGTAGCACCACTCGCTAAAGCACCACTCGCCCAAGCAGCACCAGTTGGGGAGCAGGGCGATCGCCCCACCTCCCGGGTCACCGGCGAAGGTATCTCAGCCGGCCTGAAGATCACCGGCGATGACTGGGACCGGGGTGATCGGGTCACGGGCACCGAAGGTGTTTCGGCCCGCCGCCGCAACCCCACCAGGCCCGGTTCGATGCAGGCCATGCCCAGCTTCCAGGCCAAGCGCAACGAGGAGAAGCCCGAGCCCGTCTGCAGGGTGACTGGCTCCAGTGGCAGCACCACTGCCGGCTCCCTGATCACGGTTTCCGGTGGAGCCCGCGGCTGAATCCCTGATGCCCCGTCGTTCCACCGCCACTCCCTATCGCCCGATGGCCCCAACGGCTCCCCGCCGCCGGGCCCTCGGTGGCGGCGCCAGCGCAGCAGGGCTCCATCCCCTCACCGACCTCCAAGCGAATGGGACCCTGCAGGCCTACGACGAGCGGGTGAAGGGTGCCTTTGATCGCATCGTGCCCCTGCTCAAGCGCCTTTCGGCGCTCCAGCACGAGGCTGATTTCATCGAGCAGGCCCAGCGTCTAGCCCTCTTGGAGCTTGGCTTTGCCTTGCCCTTGCCGATTCTGGAGAAGGCCTGGGTGAGTCAGCTCGACATGGCCAGCCTGTTTGCCTGGTGTGTGTTCGAAACCTACGAGCAGACCAGCGAGGCCTTCTTTCAGCAGGATCCCCTGGCCGGCAAGCCCGGCAGCCCGGCAGCGGAGGCTTTCAACGCTTTCCTGCTCTCCTGTGGCTTCCATCTGCTCGACATCACCCCCTGCTCCGATGGCCGACTGGCCCATGCGGTGGCCTACGCCCTGAGGCTTCCCTTTAGCTCGGTGAGGCGCCGCTCCCATGCCGGAGCCCTGTTTGACGTGGAGAACACGGTGAACCGGTGGGTGAAGACCGAGCACCGCCGCTACCGCGAAGGGCTGCCCAATCCAGCCCACGACGACACGCGCTACCTCAAGGTGGTGCTCTACCACTTCAGCTCCAAAGACCCCAGCCATGAGGGCTGCGCCGCCCATGGCAGCGACGATGGCCTGGCGGCCTCCTGTGGTCTCGCCCGGCTCAAGGATTTTCAGCAGGCCGTGGAGAACAGCTTCTGCTGCGGAGCCTCGGTGGATCTGCTGCTGATGGGCATCGACACCGACACAGACGCCATCCGCGTGCATGTGCCAGGCCTCGATGGCAGCACCAATCTGGAGCGCTGGCTCGATGCCCAGGCCGTCTATGAAGCCACCTGCAAGCTCAACAGCGATGGCGGCCGGGCCCGCATTGAGGCGATGGTGGAAGAGGCTGCGGCCAGCAGCCCCGACCCTGGCATGGTGAAGCTGGTTGCCAGGTTGCTGGAGAACAATCTCTCCCAGATTGACTATGTGCGCCAGGTGCATGGCGGCAGTTACTTAGATGCGGGTCACGCCGAGCGGTTTATCGGTGTGGGGATTGGTTTCAAGGAGATCCATTTGCGCAATCTCACCTACTTCGCCTATATGGATACGGTGGAAGAAGGGGCCCCTGATTTAGATGTGGGTATCAAGATCTTTAAGGGCCTCAACGTTTCCCGTGGCCTGCCAGTGCCAGTTGTGGTGCGTTTTGATTACAACGGTCAGGTGCCCGGAGCCCGCGACCGCGCCATCCGCCGCTGCCAGCGGGTGCAGGCCGCCATTGAAAGCCGCTACGCCGACCTATTCAGCCAGGGGTCGCTGCATGCCCTGTTAACAGTTCGCGAGCAGGACCGCCATACCCCTGCAGAGGCGGTAGGTTCCACCATCACGTTCGCGAGCGCAGGAGGACACTGAAATGTTGATCTGCAAGGTGGTTAAACCCCTGGTCTCTACCAATCGCATCCCCGATTTCGAACATAAGCACCTACAGGTGGTGCTCGATGGCAGCAGCCAGAAGGTCGCCGTCGATGCGGTCGGCTGCATTCCTGGCGACTGGGTGATCTGCGTTGGCAGTTCCGCTGCCCGGGAAGCTGCCGGCAGTAAGTCCTATCCCAGCGACCTCACCATCGTTGGCATAATTGACCACTGGGATCCGGATGCCGGCAAGGCCCCAGCTCCTGCGGGAGGAGGCTCTTGATGGAAATCATGCAGGTCACCGGTTCACTGGTGTGCAGCCAACGGGTGGCTGGCCTTAACCATTCCAATCTGCGCATCCTGCGCAACAACAAGGGCAAGCTCAGCGTCGCCGTTGATCCGGTGGGGGCTTCCCCCGGCAACTGGGTCTTCACCGCCAGCGGCTCGGCGGCCCGCTTTGCCTGCGGCAATCCCGAGGTGCAGACCGATCTGACGATCGGCGGAATCATTGATTTCTGGGAGCCGGACGGCTAGGTCGCCCGGATAGCTCGCTGTCCGTCCGACTTGCCTTCCCACCAGCCCCCTACCCCTGAGCCATGGCCACCCCCACCCCCCAAAGCGATCCCGCTGCCGCCGCCAAACCCGCCCCCGCCTCCGCGGCGGCGGCGAGTTTGGCGGCGGCAGCGGCACCTGGGGCGGCCAGTTCAGCTGCTGCGGCTGGGGCCCCCAAGGCCCTGGCCGCAGCGAAACCGGCGGCTAGCAAGCCCCGCACCGCCGCCGCCGGTTCCCGTTCCCGTACCGGTGGCGGCGCCGGTACCAATCGTCCATCCACCCCTTCGAGCAACAAAGCCATGGCTCCTTCCATTCAGGGCATTGCCCTCGGCATGATTGAAACCCGTGGCCTGGTGCCTGCCATTGAGGCCGCCGACGCCATGACCAAGGCTGCGGAAGTCACCCTGATCGCCCGTGAATTTGTTGGCGGCGGCTATGTCACCGTGATGGTCCGGGGCGAAACCGGTGCTGTCAACGCAGCCGTCAGGGCCGGCGCCGATGCCTGCGAGCGCGTTGGCGACGGCCTGGTCGCCGCCCACATCATTGCCCGCCCCCACAGTGAAGTGGAGCCCGCCCTGATCGCCACTGAAGCCACCCGCCGTCTTTGATTCCCATGGGCGCCGTTCATCCGCGCGTCCTGGGTTATCTCGGTCGCGCCCTGAGCCTTGAACTCTCGGCTGTGCAGCAGTACATGACCCAGGGCTCCCTGGTGGAGCTTTGGGGCGATCCAGAGGCAGCAGAGCGCTTTCGCCGCGAAACCGTGGAGGAAATGCAGCATGCGGAGCGGATCATCCAGCGCATGCTGGCCCTGGGGGTGGTGCCGGCCGCTTCCCAGCTGAGTCCCGTCAGTCAGGCTCCCGACCTGGTTGGCTTGCTGAGGCTCAACCTCAACCTCGAAGCCGCCCTAATCAATCACTACGCAGAGGCCTTGCGCTTCTGCATGCTGGTGGGCGACTCCGACAACCAGGCCTTCTTTGAGGCCCTTTGGTCAGACGAACAACATCACGGCGAAGATCTGCGCGCCTGGCTGGCCAGCCTCGGGGCCAGTGCCAGCGCCCCTTCGATGGAGCGGGCCACCTTTTAAAGCAACTAGTTAAATCACCCGGCTCTAGACCAGACCCACAGGCCGAGATCTACCTGGGGCCCGCCGCCGCTGCTCCGCTTCATCCTGATCTCTGCTGCAAGAAGCCCTATTCCCCTTGTCCGCCGAACCCCTGCCACTGTCGATCCAGCTGGTCTGGATGGTCCCCCTCTACGGGTTCAGTGGCATGGTGCTGTCGCTGCCTTGGGCGGCCGGCTGGTTTAGGCGCAACGGCCCGCGTCCGGCCGCCTACCTCAACCTGCTGGTGACTCTGCTGGCTGTGATCCACGGCAGCTTGATCCTCCAGCAGGTGTGGGTGAGCGGCCCCCACCATCTGGAATTCGGCTGGTTCCAGGCTGCCGATCTCGACCTGCGCATCGGCTTCGATCTCTCGCTCACCAACCTGGCGGCGCTTGAGCTGGTCACCGGCTTGAGCCTGCTGGGCCAGGTTTATGCCCTCGGTTACCTCGATAAGGAATGGGCCCTGGCCCGTTTCTATGCCCTGGTGGGCTTCTTTGAAGGGGCCCTGGCCGGCGTGGTGCTGAGCAGCAGCCTGTTCATGAGCTACTTCCTGCTGGAGATGCTCACCCTCTCCACCTATCTGCTGGTGGGCTTCTGGTATGCCCAGCCCCTGGTGGTGACAGCAGCCCGCGATGCCTTCCTCACCAAAAGGGTGGGCGATGTGCTGCTGCTGATGGGCATGGTGGCCCTTTCGGCCTGGGCAGGCTCGATGGAGTTCGGCGATCTCTACGCCTGGGCGGCTGATGCCGACGCCAGCGGCGCCCTCACCCCCCTAGCCGGCACCCTGCTGGGGCTGGGGCTGATCGCCGGGCCCATGGGCAAGTGCGCCCAGTTCCCCATGCACCTCTGGCTCGATGAGGCGATGGAGGGGCCGAATCCGGCCTCGATCCTGCGCAATTCGGTAGTCGTCACCGCCGGCGCCCTGGTGCTGGTCAAGGTGATGCCGCTGCTGCGCTTCTCCCCCCTGGCCACCACCGTGTTGCTGGTGGTCGGCACGATCAGTGCGGTGGCCGGCGCCCTGGTGGCGATCGCCCAGGTGGATATCAAACGGGCCTTCTCCTACTCCACCACCTCCTACCTGGGGCTGGTGTTCATCGCCATCGCCCTGCAGCAGCCGGCGATTGCCCTGCTGTTGCTGTTTGCCCACGGCCTGGCCAAGGCCCTGATCTTCATGAGCGTGGGCAGCATCATCGCCACCACCAACTGCCAGGACCTGACTGAACTCGGTGGCCTCGGCTCCCGTATGCCCGCCACCACCACCGCCTACCTGGTGGGCAGCGCCGGCCTGGTGGGCCTGCTGCCCCTGGGCTGCTTCTGGTGCTTCGGGCTGCTGCTGGAGAGATTTGCCAGCGAGTACCCCTTCTTTGCTGCCGTGCTGCTGCTGACCAACGGTCTGACAGCTTTCAACTTCATCCGGGTATTCCGCCATGTGTTCATGGGCCCGGCCCTGCCCAAGACCAAGCGCGCCCCAGAGGTGAACTGGCTAATGGCCCTGCCGATGGTCAGCCTGACGGTGCTGGTGGTGCTGATGCCCCTGCTGATGGCGCGCATCGATTCGGTACCCGGCATCGCCTCCTTCTCCTGGCCCGTGGCCCTGGCCGTTAGCGCCAGCGGCCTGGTCGGGGCGGTGGGCGGCTCCCTGGTGCCACTGAACAAGTTCTGGTCCCGCTCGATGACCCGGTCGCTGCGGCTGCTGCAGGACCTGCTCGCCTCCGACTTCTACACCGACCGGATCTACCGCGCCACGATCGTGGCGGCGGTGGCGGGTCTGGCCCGGCTCTCGAACTGGATCGACCAGACCCTGGTGAATGGCCTGGTGAACGGGATCGGCCGGCTGTCGCTGGCCAGCGCTGAGGGTCTCAAGCTGGGGGTGAGCGGCCAGCTGCAGAGCTATGTGCTGACGGTGCTTGCGGCGATTCTGTTGCTGCTGGCCTCGCTGCAGTGGTTGCCGCTGCAGGGGCTGCGCGGATGAGGAGAACAAGATGCTGAGCCTGCTGCTACTGATTCCCTTTGCCGGAGCCCTGTTGCTGGCCTTCTGGCCCGGGCGGCCGGCGGAGGGGCGCATGCGCACGGTGACGCTGGTGGTATTGGGCCTGCAGCTGGCCTGGAGCCTGGTGGTGCTGGCCCGCTTCGACCCCGCCAACAGCGCCATGCAGTTGCAGGAATCCCTGCCCTGGGTGGAGAGCCTGGGGCTCGAATACAAGCTCGGCGTGGATGGCCTGTCCTTGCCACTGGTGCTGATCAACGCTGCTTTGACGCTGGTTTCGGCCATCTGCACCCGCGACATCGACAAGCGGCCGCGCGTTTATTTTTTGCTGCTGCTGGTGATCAGTGGGTCTGTCAATGGTGCCTTTCTGGCCGAAAACCTGCTGCTCTTTTTCCTTTTCTACGAGCTCGAACTGATCCCCCTCTGGGGCCTGATCGCCATCTGGGGCGGAGTCAACCGGGCCTATGCGGCCACCAAGTTTTTGATCTTCACCGCCGTATCCGGCATGTTGATCCTGGGGGCTTTTCTGGGGCTGGCCCTGTTGACGGGCACCGCGGACTTCAGCCTCACGCCGATCACCGGTGAACGGCTGGCCATGGGCAGCCAGCTGCTGCTACTTGGCGCTCTTCTGATCGGATTTGGCATCAAGGTGCCCCTATTTCCCTTCCACAACTGGCTCCCCGATGCCCACACCCAGGCCTCCACGCCGGTTTCGGTGCTGCTGGCCGGGGTGCTGCTGAAGCTGGGCACCTATGGGTTACTGCGATTCTGCATGGGCCTGTTCCCCGAGGCCTGGGCCCTTTTGGCCGCTGGCCTGGCGATCTGGGCGGCGGTTTCGGTGCTGTTTGGTTCGCTGGCGGCGATCGCCCAAACAGACATGAAACGCATGGTGGCCTACAGCTCCGTCGGCCACATGGGCTACATCCTGCTGGCAGCAGCAGCGGCCACGCCCATAGCGATCCTCGGGGCGGTGTTCCAGATGGTTAGCCACGGCCTGATCTCAGCCCTGCTGTTTCTGCTGGTGGGGATCGTGTACCGCAAAACCGGCACCCGTGACCTCACGGTGCTGCATGGCCTGCTCAACCCTGAGCGGGGCCTGCCGTTTACCGGCACTTTGATGATCGTGGGGGTGATGGCCAGCGCCGGCATGCCTGGCATGGCTGGCTTCATTTCCGAGTTCATGGTGTTCCGCGGCAGTATCGGTGCGTTCCCTTTTGCCACCCTGCTGTCGATGGTGGCTTCGGGGCTTACTGCTGTTTACTTTTTGCTGCTGGTGAACCGGGCCTTCTTTGGCCGGCTGGCGGTTACTCCGCCCATCGATCCAGTGGCCCATGGCCGGCTCGATGTGAATCTGGCCGCGGTGGCTCCGCGGGAAACGATCCCGGCGATGGCCCTGGCTGTGGCGGTGTTTGCGATCGGCCTGCTGCCCTACGGCCTGGGCCGCCTGAGCGAGGCCGCCAGCACGGCCATGGTCCAGCTGCCCGCCCTGGCGGCCGCCGTGTATTCCGGAGGCCTGGGCTGATGCCGATCATTTCCGCTGAACTGGTGCGTAGCGGCGGCATGCCCAGCGCCGCCGAGCTGGAGGCCTCCCTGCTGGCCGGCCACACCCTGCTGAGCAACACGGCCGAGCACCTGATCGAGGTGGTAGATGTGCTGGATAGTTACGGCCAGGTGCTCGATGCCTACAGCAAAAACCTGATCTTCCAGGCCGAGCAGCAATTTCTGCTGCCCTTCCCGCTCTTTAAATATCTCGATGGCGACAAGACTGTGGCCAAGATCTGGCGCCATCTCAATCACGACCGGATCAATTTCGAGTATGCCGAATACTGCATGAAAGCCATGCTCTGGCATGGCACTGGCGGCCTCGATGCCTATCTGGATTCTGAGCCTTTCGCCGCCAATTGCCGAGCCATCATTGGCCGCAAGACCCGTCGCGATCCCCTGCTGGCCCTGCTCCACCCTGTGTTTCGGGGCTTCCTGATCGAGCTGATCCGCACGGCGGCCACCACCTCTGCCCTGGGTCAGTTCTGGCGGGTGATGAGCGATCTGTTCCTGGATCTGGCCGCAGCCGAGGCGGCCGGGCGGATCAGCTCGATCGAGGCGGTGGTGGAGTTCATCAAGGACGGCCTGGTGGCGGCCGCCGGCAACCCGATCACCTATGCGGTGGAGATCGAGGGTGAACGGATGTGGGTGTTGCCGCCGGAGGCCAGACTCACCTTCCTTGCGGATGTGGCCGTGCCCTACGTGGAGGCCGTTTTCCTGAGGGGTTTGCCCTTCCTGGGTACGGTGAGCTTCAACGCCCAGGCCCAGCAGATCTCGCCAGACCAGGGCCAGTTTGCCTACGGCGCCCTCTATGCCGACCCCCTGCCGAGCATGGGAGCGGGCATCCCGCCGAGCCTGCTGATGCAGGACATGTACCGCCACCTGCCGGAGCGGTTGCACCAGTTGTATCGCCAGCGCGGCCGGGGCGAGGGTGACGTGCGCGTCAAGATCTGTATGAGCTTCCAGAAGTCGATGTTCTGCGTCACCAATGCCGCGATTCGCGGCACCTTCCCCAGCCCGCTTGGCAGCGGTGATCCAGCTGAGCAGGCCGCCAACCGCGCCTATGCCGCAGCCTGGGCCAGCCGCCTGGCGGTGGCCCGCACCGATTGCCTCGATTGATTTATGGACCAAGCCTGGACTCCCCGCCCCAAACCCGACCAGCCCGAGCGGCTGGAGAGGCGGCTGGAATTTGACGATTACGCCACAACCCGCGACTTTCTCGAGCGGCTCAATGCCCTGTGCGAGCAGCAGGAACGCTTCCCCGATATCAGCTTCGGCCGCACCTACGTCAACCTCACCCTGCGGGCTGAGGCTGACAACACCCCCATTGGTGAGCCTGAGTGGGGCTTTAGTGCAGCGATTGACGCGCTGATCGGCTGATTTTCTGCAACCCTGTTCTCCCTTTATTGGCATGGGTTACCCCTCTGACGACACCCTGATCGACCTGCAATCGGCCTATGACGGGGCGGGTATCCAGGCGATGCTGGACCAGCTGGATCGGGAGCTGGTTGGGCTGCGGCCAGTGAAGGCGCGGATCCGGGAGATCGCTGCCCTGTTGGTGGTGGATAGGGCGCGTCAGCAGGTGGGCCTGGAGACCACCCCACCGAGCCTGCACATGTCGTTCACGGGGCGGCCGGGCACCGGCAAGACCACGGTGGCAGAGCGCATGAGCAAGATCCTGCATGGCCTGGGCTACGTGCGCAAGGGCCATATGGTTACGGCCACCCGCGACGACCTGGTGGGTCAGTACATCGGCCACACGGCCCCTAAAACGCGGGAGATGCTCAAAAAAGCGATGGGCGGGGTGCTGTTCATTGATGAGGCTTACTACCTCTACCGCCCGGAAAATGAGCGCGACTATGGCGCCGAGGCGATTGAAATATTGCTCCAGGTGATGGAGGGCAACCGGGATGATCTAGTGGTTATCTTTGCTGGCTATAAGGAGCGAATGGATATCTTCTATCAGAGCAACCCCGGCCTCTCCTCCAGGGTGGCAAACCACATTGATTTTCCCGATTACTCTGCTGCGGAGCTGCTGGCGATCGCCCAATTGATTCTGGCCGCCGAAAACTACCGCTTCAGTGAAGAAGCCAGCCTGGCCTTTGCCGAATATATCCAGCGCCGCATGCAGCTGCCCTTTTTTGCTAATGCCCGCTCGATTCGCAATGCGATCGACCGGGCCCGCATGCGCCAGGCCAACCGGCTGTTCAGCCGCATGGGCAGCCCACTCACCAAGTTGGATCTGATGACGCTCGAAGCGGTGGACATCACGATCAGCCGGGTGTTTGCCGGCGAACTGGAGGGAAGCGACCCGGCCAGGCCGCTTTCGTAAATGCCGGCTTTGACATGGGCAGACTGTTCCTTGTGCTACCAAGGGCCAGGTGCCGGAGGCATGCCCAGGAATTATGCGAAAAATGCATTACCCGAATCCAGAAACTCAGGTGAAACCGGACCCAAGTTGAAGTCAAAGTTTGGCATTTGCGAGTAGAGTTTAAGCACATCTAAAGCTAGATCCAGGGCGCCTGCGCCCGAGAGCCTTCGTTCTCACTGGCTTTTTGCTCGCTGCTACCAGCCATGCCACTCGCACCCGCCAGCACGCTTCCGAATCTGCTGGCGGAATGGCAGATGCGTTTGCAGGCGTGGGCCCTGGATGGCTCCTTGACTGCGGCAGCGCAGGAGGCCCTTGGCCTAAGGGGCGAGCCAAAAGCCCTTGCCGATCTGGTGGCTGCCTGGACCCACGGCAATTTCAGCGCCCTGCCGCCAGTAGTGCTGCTCTCCTCAGCAGACATCAAAGGTGCTCTGGGGGCGTATGCCATTTCCACAGGCACCATCTACCTGAATGCTGATTGGTTAGAAAGGGCGTCCAAAGAGCAGATCTATGCGGTATTGACCGAGGAACTGGGGCACCACCTCGATGGATTGCTAA
Source organism: Synechococcus sp. CS-1331 (assembly GCA_025127975.1). Classification (GTDB taxonomy): domain Bacteria; phylum Cyanobacteriota; class Cyanobacteriia; order PCC-6307; family Cyanobiaceae; genus Cyanobium_A. Next base: position 120,208 of record JAHLYQ010000039.1, read on the forward strand.
ACGAGGTGGATACGCCGGGGGACGAGGGGGAGGTGTTTGCGGGGGCTCTGCTTATTAATGATTTAACTGCATTACAACAGCCAGGCGTATATCAGCAAGATGATCGCATGGGGATTTTCGTTAATAGCGAATGGATTTCGGCAGAAGCGTCTTTCGCAAGTTCTCAGAAATCGACGCGCATCTCCATAGGGAGCAGCTGGGGATCCTCTAGCTATATCTATTTGACCATAAATGGAACAACAGTTTTTAGACAGTTTTACTCCAATGGCAAGGACTCCTGGTCAGCCAGCGAAGTAGCCGCTGGCATAAGAGATCTGGTAAACGCCTCCGGAGCTGGCGCAGCAGCATCGATATCCCTAGACGACCCAAAAGTCGTCATTGCATGGTCGAATGTAGTTAATGGGCCTCTGGCGATATCATATACAACCGGTACACACAATTACCCCGCCGGCAGTATTA
>JAHLYQ010000040.1 GCA_025127975.1 Synechococcus sp. CS-1331
CAGGGTCTGATTCCCCAGGGAGAGCACCTGACCAAGCGGTGCTCTCAGTGGGTCGCTCGGCAGGAGGTGGCGGTTGGGTGGTGTCCTGAGGGTGGGTGAGGTGCCTTGAGTGTGTCCTGTTGAACACCTGCGGCAATCACCTCATGCCCTGAGTGTAAATGCCTAATAGGGTTGAAAAGTCGTCATGAGCGACGGGAAGCATGTCCCTGGCGGAGTCAAAGACGTCAGGGATTTTTTTGTGAACAAACCTTGCCCCTGCTCGCGCTCCATCCCAGTGCCTTCTTGAAATACACGCACTATGGCGGTGTTCGACCCGTCCATAGGTTGAGGAACCGGGCGGAGATTGCGTCCTCGTCGCTCACGCCCTGCTCCTCCCTCAACCAGCGCCAGGTCTGGGACTCTCTGGGCGGGTACCTGAGTCCGAGGCGCTCGCGGTGGGTTGCTCGGCAGGAGGTGGCGGGTAGGTTAGGTGGAGTGGAACCATCGCTCATCTTCGCTGGTATCTAGTGCTGGACTGCCTTTTCGCCATTCGGGCATCCAACACCACATGACTGTGAATCCAACACCACTTCCAACACCCATGCGCGGGTACCGTGTGGCACCATTAGACAACCGCTGACCCACCAATTTCGGTCGCCATCAGGGTTTTGGGCGGGTTTGGGAGGGGGTGACCCCGCCAGAAACCTGTTCTAAACGGAGAGGGAGGGATTCGAACCCTCGACAAGAGTTGCCTCCTGTAACTCCTTAGCAGGGAGCCGCTTTCAACCACTCAGCCACCTCTCCAGCGGCTTGATGAGCTTATCAGTGAGCCCCGGGGGTGGGCCCCTCCCAGGCGGCCTGGGCGGCGGTGAGTCGGGGCAGCCGGTGCTTGAACCCACAGAGGATTTCCCAGGGGATGGTTTGGCAGCGCTCGCTCCAGTCGGAGGGGCGGATCTGCTGGTCGCCGTCCTGCCCCAGCAGGGTCACCACCGAGCCCGATTCCAGGGCCGGGCAGTCGGAGGCATCCAACACCAGCTGGTCCATGGTGATGGCCCCCACCTGGGGTATGCGCTGGCCTTGGAAGAGCACCTCGAGTTGATTCGAGAGCTGTCTGGGCACGCCATCGGCATAGCCGATGCCGACCACGGCGAGGCGACTTGGCCGGCTGGTGTGGAAGCTGTGGCCGTAGCTCACCCCGGTGCCAGCTGGAACCTCCCTGATCAGGCTCACCCGAGCGTGCAGGGCCATGGCCGGCTCCAGGGGGATGACGCTGGCCAGGTGGGGGGCGGGGCTATGGCCATAGAGGGCGAGGCCGACTCGCACCAGGTCGTAGTGGAGGCCCCCGCTGCGCAGGGTGGCGGCGGAGTTGGCCAGGTGGCAGCTGAGCCCCTCCAGGTTCTGGTTGCCTAGGGCTTGCAACACGCTTTCGAAGCGCTGCTGCTGCCGGGCGGTGAGCCCATCATCCGCAGTGGGTGGGGCATCGGCACTGGCCAGGTGGGAGTAGAGGCCGGCCAGTTGCACGGCGTCCAGTTCGCCAATGGCCGCCACCAGCCTGGGGCCTTCTGGCCAGTCAGCCCCCAGCCGGGCCATGCCGGTGTCGAGCTTCAATTGCAGCTGCATGGGCCGGCCTTGGCCGCTGGCCAGGTTTTGGCAGACCAGGGCTTCGCGCATGCCGCTGATGGTTGGCATCAGTTGCCAGCGCAGGCAGCTGCGCAGTTCTTCGACCTGGGTCAGGTTGCCCAGCACCAGGATCGGCGCTTCGATACCGGCCCGGCGCAGTTCGATGCCCTCAGCCAGGGTGGCAACACCGCACTGGCTGGCTCCGCCGGAGAGGGCGGCCCTGGCCACAGGCACCGAGCCGTGGCCGTAGCCATCGGCTTTGACCACGGCCATCAAGCTGGTTGCTGGGCCTATCTGGCGCTTGAGGCTGCGGGCATTGGCACTGATTGCAGCGGTGTTCACCTCCACCCAGGCCCGCTGACGGGCCAGTCCGGCTTCAGCGGTTTCAGCGCTCCAGCTGGCCTCGGTGGCCTGGGTCACGGATCGAAGGCGAGATTGCGACTAGCATGCCGCCTCACACGGGTGCTGGCATGGGCCAAGTTCTCGTTCTGAATGCGTCCTACGAGCCCCTCAACATCACCACCTGGCGACGCGCCCTAGTGATGGTGCTCAAGGGGAAGGCGGAGGGTCTTGAGCATGATTCTTCCCGTTGGATTCGGGGAGATACCATGCTGCCCACCGTGATTCGGCTGCGTCAGTACGTGCGCGTTCCCTATAAACAGCTTCCCCTCACCCGCCGCAACCTCTTCCATCGCGATGGCCATCGATGTCAATACTGCGGCAGTAGTGCCGACCAGCTTTCGATTGACCATGTGGTGCCCCGCAGCAGGGGCGGGCTCGACACCTGGGAAAATGTGACCACCGCCTGCCTGCCCTGCAACGTGCGTAAGGGCAATCGCACCCCCCGGGAAGCGGGCATGCCCCTGATGGGCAAACCCCATCGCCCCCTCAGCAGCCTTCGCTTCGAGGCCGCTCGCCAGATCTCTGCGGGCCGCCATGGAGAGTGGGCCAAATATGTGATTGGGGCCGCCTAGCTTGACACCTGCTCCGCCAGCTCTTCGAGCTGGCGGCCCTGATCGGCGGCGACGCAGGCGCCGATCAGGTCGTGCAGTTGGCCATTGAGGATGGGTTCAAGCGCGAAATTCTTGCCCAGGCGGTGATCGGTGGTGCGGTTGTCCTTGACGTTGTAGGTGCGGATCTTCTCGCTGCGATCGCCGCTGCCCACCTGGGCCAACCTGGCCGAACGCTGCACGGCATTGGCTTCGGCCAGCTGGCGCTCGTAGAGCTTGGCCCGCAGGATCTCCATGGCCCGTTCCCGGTTCTGAAGTTGGGAGCGCTCCTGGGTGCAGAACACCCGGATGCCGGTGGGTTTGTGCAGTAGGTCCACGGCCGTTTCCACCTTGTTGACGTTCTGGCCCCCGGCCCCGCCGGAGCGGGCGGTGCTGATCTCGATCTCGGTGGGATCGATCTGCACCTCAACTGGGTCAGCCTCCGGCATCACGGCCACCGTGGCGGTGGAGGTGTGGACCCGGCCCTGGGCTTCGGTGGCCGGCACCCGTTGCACCCGATGCACTCCGGCCTCGAATTTCAGCTGACTGAATACGCCTTCTCCCTTGACCGCCAGGATCAATTCCTTGTACCCCCCAAGCTCGGCTTCGGAGGCACTCACCGGCTCGACCCGCCAGCCCATGCTCTGGGCGTAGCGCTCGTACATGCGGGCCAGGTCTCCAGCCCAGATGGCGGCTTCATCCCCCCCGGCCCCGGCCCGGATCTCCAGCATCACGCTGCGCCGATCGCGGGGATCCTGGGGCAGCAGGGCCAGGGTGAGTTTGGCGCGGAGCGCGCCGATTGAGCCGGCCAGGCAGGTGAGCTCCTCCTGGGCCAGCTCTTCCATGGCGAGGTCGCCTCGGTGCTGCTTCAGCAGCGCCCGGGCTTCGCGCTCTTCCCGTTCGAGCTTTTGGAGTTGCAGATGGTCGAGCACCAGGGGCTCGAGGCGGGACCGTTCCCGGGCAATCGCCTGCAACTGGCTGGGGTTGGATGCCACGGCCGGATCGGCAAGCTGGCGTTCGAGGGTCTCGAAGGTGCAGCGAGCCGTTTCTAGGCGCTCATGGAGCAGGGAGGGATTCAATCAGGCCAGGCCCAGGTATCAGGCTTCCGGAGCTGCAGGGGTAGGTTCCGCAGCGGTTTCGCTAGGGGTTGCTTTTTTGGCGCCAGCGGTTGCACCGGCACCTGAGTCAACCCCACCCATGCCGTATTTGCGCATGAAGCGATCTACCCGTCCCTCGGTGTCGAGAATCTTCTGGGTACCGGTGTAGAAGGGGTGGTTACCGCTCCACACATCTACATGGAGTTCCGGGGAGGTCGAGCCGGTGGTCATGACCACCTCTCCGTTGCAGATCACCTTGGCCTCTGGATACCAGGTGGGATGGATATCAGCCTTGGGCATGACGAAAATGTGGGATTGGCGAGGAGAAGAGATCAGCGCTTGGAGAACTGGGGCGCCTTGCGGGCTTTCTTCAGGCCGTACTTGCGGCGCTCCTTGGCCCGGGGGTCCCGGCTGAGGTGTCCTTCGGTCTTGAGCGGCTTCCGGTTGTCTGGGGACAGGTCGCAAAGGGCACGGGCCGCGCCCTGTTTGATGGCGTCGGCCTGGCCGGTGAGCCCCCCACCGTGCACGTTGACCAGCAGGTCGTATTCGGTGGCAAGACCAAGGGTCTTCAGGGGCGCCTTGACCGCAGCCAGGTAGACGGGGTTGTAGTTGAGGTAGTTGTCGCCGGGGCGACCGTTGATGGTTACGGTGCCGGTGCCCGGAACCACCCGCACGCGGGCGACAGCCGTTTTACGACGACCTGTGCCCCAGTAGACGACTTTATTGGTGCTCATTGGGCGGCAGTGGCGGGGTCGAGGGCGAGAACCTGGGGTTGCTGGGCAGCATGGGGATGGTCGGTGCCCTTGTAAACCTTCAGCTTGCGGAACAGCTGGCGGCCCAGGGCGTTGTGGGGAAGCATGCCCTTGATGGCCTTCTCCACAATCCGCTCGGGGATCCGGGCCTGGAGGTGGGCGAAGGTTTCGGTCTTCATGCCACCGGGGCGGCCGGAATGGCGGCGGTAGAGCTTCTGGGTGGGCTTGTTACCGCTCACCTTCACCTTGTCGGCGTTGATGACGATCACGAAATCGCCAGTGTCGAGGTGGGGGGTGAAGCAGGCTTTGTTTTTGCCGCGCAACACCTGGGCAACCTCGCTGGCCAGGCGGCCGAGTGTTTGATTCTCAGCGTCCACCAGGAACCACTGGCGGTCGAGGGAATCAATCGAGGGGATGGGGGTCTTGTTCATGTCGCCTGAGCGGGCACCGGCAGGCCGGAAGTGGGGCAGGACAGCAGTTCGTTGGCAAGCCAACGACCAGTTTCAGTGACCCTACCGCTTGACCGGCGCGCCCCCGGTTGGCAGCGGCGCAGGATCGGCTGGAAGGACGGTTGAAACAGGCTGGAGCACCGGGGAATCGGAGGACTCGAGCTGGTACCGCGGTTGGCAATCATACCAGGCGGCCCTGGGAAAGATGGGCTCCCGATAGCCAACCCTCAGCAGGGACAGGCCCTGGGGGGGGGCAGCTTCCTTGACTTCCCCCCGCCGGCATTCCCGCCAGCGGCGTTCGAGCGCATCGAGGCTCAGTCGCCCTTCTCCCACGGCCACAAGCTGGCCCAGAATCAGTCGCACCATGCCATAGAGGAAGCCGCTGGCCTGGAGTTCCACCGTGATCAGATCGCCCTGCCGATCAATTTGCACCTCCTGCATGGTGGTGCGGCCGTGGGCGCGGCTGCTGCCGGCCCGCTGGAAGGCGGAGAAGTCGTGCTCCCCCAGCATCGCCGCCAGGGCCCGACCCATAGCCGCCTCATCCAATCTCCGCTGGTATCGATGCCAGGTCCAGGGAGCCAGAAACAGATTGGCGCTGCAGGAGTTGTGGATCGTGTAGCGGTAGCGCCGGTAGGTGGCGCTGAAGCAGGCATGCCAGCTGGCTGGCACCTCGGTGGCTGCCCGAACGTGGATTGAGCTCGGCAGCCGCCCGTTCAGGGCTTTGGCCCAGCGCCCGGCAGGAATCGGCCCGGCGCTGTCGAAGTGCACTACCTGGCCGGCGGCATGCACGCCCGTATCGGTGCGCCCTGCTGCAACGGTGCGGCCAGGGCCCTGGGGATCCAGGCCCGAGATCACCTGCTCGAGGGTTGCCTGCACGCTGGGGGCGTTCTGTTGTCGCTGCCAGCCGCAGAAGGCGGCCCCGTCGTACTGCAGGCACAGGGCAATTCGGCGCAGGGGCGCTTCGATCGCCGTGCGGGCGCCGTCTTCAGACCAGCTCGATGATGGCCATCTCGGCGTTGTCCCCCCGACGGGGCACGGTGCGGATGATGCGGGTGTAGCCACCCTGGCGCTCTCCATAGCGGTCCTGGGCCTTGTCAAACAGGGCATGCACCAACTGCTTGTCGTAGATGTAGCCGATGGCGCGGCGGCGGGCCGCCAGGCTGCCATCCTTGGCCAGGGTGATCATGCGTTCGGTTTGGTCACGCAGGGCCTTGGCCCGGGCCTTGGTGGTGGTGACCCTGCCCTCACGGATCAGTTGGGTGGTGAGCCCCCTGAGCATCGCTTTGCGTTGGTCGGCGGGGCGTCCCAGCATGGGGACTCGGCACTGGTGTCGCATGGAACTGGGCTGGTGGGGGGCGTGTCGGGAAACGGGGGCGCCGCTCAGGCGCTGGTGCGGCTCTGGGGCAGGGTGATGCCGATGCGCTCGAGCGCTTCGATCACTTCATCGGCTGATTTGGAGCCGAAGTTCTTGATCTCGAGCAGATCTTCATAGCTGAAGCCCATCAGGTCGCTCACGGAATTGACCTGGGCGCGCTTGAGGCAGTTGTAGGCCCTCACCGACAGGTTGAGCTCCTCGAGGGGGATCTGGGTCTCGGCTGAGGGCTCCGGTTCTATGCCGGGCTCCTCCACCAGGGTGAGGCTGGCCAGGGGCTGGAATAGGGCGATCAGCTGGTTGGCAGCCTGGGCCATGGCGTCGTCAGGGGTGACGCTGCCATTGGTCTCGATTTCAAGGCGCAGGCGCTCGCGGGCCGACCCCCCTTCGCCGACGGCCGTTTCATCCACGGTGTAGTTGACCCGGCGGACGGGCTTGAACACCGCATCAATTTGGAGCAGGTCGATGGCGCTGGTGTCTTCGCTGTGGCGATTGACCGGTCTGTAGCCGACGCCCCGTTCCACGTGTACCTCCATCTCCAGGCTGTGGCCTTCTGCCACCGTGGCGATCAGGCGGCCGCCGTCAATCACCTGAACCTGGGAGGAGAACTGGAGGTCGGCGGCGGTGACGGTGGCGGGGCCATTCACCACCAGGCGGCCGATTTCCAGTTCGCGGTTGCGGCTGTTGACCGAGATCTGTTTGCAGTTCAGCAGGATGTCGAGCACGTCTTCGCGCACCCCGGGCACGGTGGCGTATTCGTGGTTGACACCGGAGATGCGAACGGCGGTGATGGCGCTGCCCTCAAGGCTGCCGATCAACACCCGCCTCAGGGCGTTGCCCAGGGTGGTCGCCTGGCCGCGATCGAGGGGGCCAATCAGGAAGGTGCCCGTCTGGGAGCGGTCTTCGACGACCTGATGCTCGATCCGATCAATTTGATAATGCAGCACGGTCTGAAGGCTCGAAAGGTTGGAGATGGCCCTGGGGGCAAGCGCGGGGCGCCGACTCAGACGCGGCGACGCTTGGAGCGACGGCAGCCGTTGTGGGGAAGGGGAGTTACGTCGCGGATGAGGGTGATTTCCAGGCCGGCCACCTGCAGGGCCCGAATGGCTGTTTCCCGGCCTGAGCCAGGGCCACGCACCAGTACCTCGATCTGACGCATGCCCTGTTCGAGCGCCCTGCGGGCCGCAGCCTCGGCGGCGGTTTGGGCGGCGAAAGGAGTGCCTTTGCGGGCCCCCTTGAAGCCGCTGGCGCCGGCCGAACTCCAGGAGATCACTTCTCCGGCCGTGTCGGTGATCGACACAATCGTGTTGTTGAAGGTGCTCTGGATATGGGCCATGCCGTTGGGCACGTTGCGCTTCGTTTTCTTGGCGCCGGATTTTTTGGCTGGCTTGGCCATGGCGGAAAGGCCTGCTGCTGCAGGAGGTGATCAGGGAACGGGCAGGGAGGGTGACAAGGGAAGGGGCTAGGGCGCCTACTTCTTCTTGCCGGCCACGGTTTTGCGGGCACCCCGGCGGGTGCGGGCGTTGGTGCGGGTGCGTTGGCCCCGCACGGGCAGGCCCATGCGGTGACGGCGGCCGCGCAGGCAGCCGATGTCCTGGAGGCGCTTGAGGGCCATGCCCTCCTGGCGGCGCAGGTCACCTTCGAGGGTGAAGGCCTCGGCGGCACCGCGCAGTTTCTGAACGTCGGCGTCGCTGAGGTCCTTGACCCTGGTGTCCGGGTTGACCCCGGTTTTGCTCAGGATCTTCTGGGCACGGGTAAGACCGATGCCATACACATAAGTGAGGGAAATCTCAACGCGCTTTTCGCGAGGGATATCTACGCCGGCAATCCGAGCCACGGGGGAAATCAATGAGGGGGCAAGATCCGCTGCCGCCGAAGCGGAGCGGGAATTAATCGAAAACAGCTGGCCCCCAGGCGGGGCTGGCCAGGGCTGGTCAGCCTTGGCGCTGCTTGTGCTTGGGGTTGGTGCAAATCACCATCACCCTGCCGTGGCGACGAATCACCCGGCATTTGTCGCACATTTTCTTGACTGAGGCACGCACCTTCATGGGCGTTGTGCTCTCCGAATTTGCAAACCGACAACCTACCACAGGGGCCAACCTCCTTGGGCTGCTCAAGCCAGTAGGTCTGTGATGCGGGCCGCAATGGTGTCCACCGTGCCGTGGGCCTCTACCGACTGGAGCAGGGCCGCTTCCCGGTAGTAGCGAATCAGGGGTGCGGTTTGCTCCCGGTACACCTCGAGCCGGTGGCGGATCACGCTTTCGTTGTCATCGGCCCGGCCCCGACCCAGCAGCCGCTGGAGCAGCACGGCATCGTCGAGCTCCAACAGCACCACCAGCTCGATCGGCTGGTGGAGTTCCTCCAGCAGCTGGCCCAGGGCCTCTGCCTGGGCCAGGTTGCGGGGGAAGCCATCCAGTAGCCAGCCGCCCCCATCGCTGGCCGCCTGGGTCTCCAGGCGGCTGCGCACGATCGCCAGCACCAGCTCGTCGCTTACCAGGGCCCCGCTGGCCATCACCGCCTCAGCTTCCATGCCAAGGGAGGTGCCGGCGGCCACCTCGGCCCTCAGCAGGTCGCCTGTGGAGAGGTGCAGCAGGTTGTGGGCTGCGGCCAGGAGCTCCGCCTGGGTGCCCTTGCCAGCGCCGGGGGGGCCGAGGAACAGGAGACGTTTTTTCATGTCATTAATGCGAACTGAACTCCAAACTGAACTCCAAACGGCACTGCAAGGGGGCACCGCAAACGGCTGGGATCGGGCGGCTTATTGGGGGCTTGTGGTCACTGCCGCACCATCCCCTCATAGCGTTGGGAGATCACGTAAGTCTGCACCTGCTTGGCCGTGTCGATAGCCACCCCCACCAGGATTAGCAAGGAGGTGGCTCCCAGACCCTGGAAGGTGCGCACCTGGGTGGCCCCTTCCACAGCCGAAGGGATGATTGCTACGGCGCCTAGAAACAGCCCCCCCAGCAGGGTCAAACGGTTTTGGACGCCACTGAGGTAGGTGGCCGTGGCCGAGCCGGGACGTACCCCTGGGATCGCCACTCCGCTGCGTTTGAGGTTGGTGGCGATGTCCACTGGATTGACGGTGAGCGAGGCGTAGAAAAAGCCAAAGCCACAGATCAGGGCGAAGAACACCAGGGCGTAGAGCCAGGGGGTGCTGCTGTTGGGGTTGAGATAGCCAGCCAGTTGGATCAGCCAGGGGCTGCCGGTGAGGTTGGCGATGGTGAGCGGTAGGAACACCACTGCCGAGGCGAAAATGATCGGCATCACCCCGCCGGCATTGAGCTTGAGGGGCAGGTAGCTCTGGCGGGCCGAGAGCACCCCGGCTCCCCCCACCTGCCGCTTGGCACTCACGATCGGGATGCGGCGGTTGCCCTCCTGCACAAAGATGATCCCCACGATCGTCAGCAGGAAGACCAGCACCAGCACCACGATGCCGCCGACGGTGCTGCGGTCGCCGCTCTGGGCCAGCTCAATGGTGGAGCCGAGGGCCTTCGGCAGGGTGGCCACGATGTTCACGAAGATCACCAGGGAGGCTCCCTGGCCGATGCCTCGCTCGGTGATCACTTCGCTGATCCACATCACCACCATCGAGCCGGTAACCAGGGCCAGGGCCGTCTGGATCACGAATACGGGTTCCGAGAGGCCCTCGGTGGCGTACTGCCGCAGGATCAGGGCGAATACCAGGCTCTGGAGGATCCCCCAGCCCAGAGCCACGTAGCGGGTGATCTGGGCGATTTTGCGGCGGCCTGCCTCGCCCTCGTTTTTCTGGAGGTCTTCGAGCTGGGGCAGGGCTGCGGTGAGCAGCTGGATGATGATCGAGGCGTTGATGAAGGGCAGGATCCCCAGGGCAAAGATGCCCAGGGTGGAGAGGCCTCCGCCGGTGAAAATGTCAAGGAAGCCGATCAGCTGGCCGCCGCGGGAGAGGAACTCCTGGAAGGCCACCCGGTCGATGCCCGGCATCGGGATGTAGATGCCCAGCCGCACGAGCAGCAACAGGCCGAGGGTGGTCAGCACCCGGTCGCGCAGGCCCTTGGATTGGATCAGTTGGCTGAGGATTTCCCCGGCACTGGGGTTGCGACCCCGGCTAACAAGCATGGCGGCGTGAGGTGGACATCAAAAAAACGCCCAGCGGATCCCGGGAAGGCCCCCCGAATCCGCTGGACGGTTCAGACCATAGGGCGGAGGCCCCCAAGGTGATCAGATGACTTGGCAACTGCCACCAGCAGCTTCGATCTTGCTGCGGGCGCTGGCGGTGAAGGCAGCTGCCTGCACGGTGAGCTTTGCCTTGAGGTCGCCGTTGCCGAGCACCTTGAGGGGGTGCTTGGGGCTGGTGACCAGGCCATCCTTCACCAGGGAGTCAAGGTTCACGGTGCTGCCGGCCTCGCACTCGGCCAGCTTGGCCACATTGATGATCGTGTACTCCTTGGTGTTCACCAGCTCAAAGTGCTTGAGCTTGGGGATGCGGCGGTAGAGGGGCATCTGGCCCCCCTCGAAACCGGGTCGGGTGGGGCTACCGGAGCGGGACTTCTGGCCCCGCATGCCGAAGCCACAGCTGGCACCCTGGCCAGCGGCGATGCCGCGGCCCTTGCGCAGTTTGCGGCGGCGGGCACCGGGATTGGCTTTCAGGGACTGGAGATTGATGCTCATGGCGAGGCTCAGGAGTAGATCTGCTCAAGGGAGATGCCCCGCTCCTTGGCGGTCTCCTTGTGGGTGCGGAGGCCGGCCAGAGCCTGCATCGCAGCCCGGGCATTGTTCAGGGGGGTCTTGGAGCCGAGGCGCTTGGCCAGCACGTTCTTGATGCCGGCGAGCTCGAGCACGGTGCGGATCGAACCGCCCGCAATCACACCGGTACCCGGAGCGGCTGGACGGATCAGCACGCTGGCGGCTCCGTCACAGCCATTGCTGAGGGTGGGAATGGAGCGGTGGCGGGTGAGGGGCACCTTGACCAGGTGTTTTTTGCCATCGGCCACGCCCTTGCGGACGGCACCGATCACGTCGCCGGCCTTGCCGACACCGACGCCCACCTGACCCTTCTCGTTGCCGACGACAACGATGGCCCGGAAGCTCATCTTCTTGCCGCCCTTGACGGTTTTGGAGACGCGGCGGATCTGCACCACCCGTTCCTGCCACTCGGAGTCGCGCTCTTGGCCGCGGCGGTTGTCCCGCCCCCGGCCGCCGCCACCGCGGCGGCTGTCGCCACCGCGATTTTCAGCGCGGCCACCGCGGCGCTCCTGCTGGCCTTCGGCCGCCGCAGGCACATCGGATGCGGCCGGGATGTCGTTGGACTGAACTTGATCGTTGGTTTCGGTCATGGTGAGAGCAGGGATCAGAACTGAAGGCCCGCTTCCCGGGCGGCGTCAGCCAGGGCCTTGACCCGGCCGTGGTACAGGTTGCCGCCTCGATCGAAGACCACCTGCTGGATGCCCTGGGCAAGGGCCCGTTTGGCGACCAGCTCACCCACGGCCACGGAGGCATCGCAGGTGGCGCTGGTGGTGAGGCTGGTGCGCAGGTCCTTGTCGAGGGTCGAGGCCGCACAGAGGGTGTTCTGGGCGTCGTCGTCTATGACTTGGGCGTAGATGTGGTTGTTCGAGCGGAACACGGCCAGCCGCGGGCGGGCGGCCGTGCCACTGAGTAGGCGACGCAGGCGGCGGTGACGCTTCTGGGTCTGAAATTTGCGGGTGATGGAAGACATGGCAATACAGGGTAACGACGCTCAGGCAGGCCTCACTTCTTACCGGTCTTTCCGGCCTTGCGCAGGATGCGTTCACCCTGGTATTTGATCCCCTTGCCCTTGTAGGGCTCGGGCGGACGAATGGCGCGCACTTTGGCCGCTTCGTTGCCCACCAGCTCCTTGTTGGCGCCTGAGACCAGCACGGTGGTGTTGCCCTCGACGGAGAAGGTGATCCCATCAGGGGGCACCACCTCCACCTGGTGGCTGTAGCCAGCGGAGACAACCAGCTTGGTGCCCTGGAGGGCGGCGCGGTAGCCCACGCCGATGATTTCCAGCTTGCGGGTGTAGCCCTGGCTGACGCCTTCGACCATGTTGGCAACAAGGGTGCGGCAGAGGCCGTGGTGCTCCCGGGAGCGCCGGGTCTCACTGGTGGGTCTCACCACCAGGGTGTTGCCGTCCTGGGAGATCTGCACCCCATCGGGCAAGGTGCGGCTGAGTTCGCCCTTCGGCCCCTTGACGGTGACTGCCAGACCATGGAGGCTGACACTCACCTTGTCGGGGAGGGGAATGGGTGCTTTACCAATACGTGACATGAATCAATCTCCCGGGATCAGTAGACGTAGCAAAGCACTTCGCCACCGACGCCCTGCTTGCGGGCGTCGCGGTCGCTCATCACTCCCTTAGAGGTGGAGATGATGGCCACTCCCAGGCCGCCCAAAACTTTGGGCAGCTGGCGATTGTTCTTGTAGATGCGCAGGCCAGGCTTGCTGACCCGCTGTACGGAGCGGATGGTCGGCTGGCGATGTTTGCCGCTGTACTTGAGCTCCAGCACCAGGTGCTTCTGCACCCCCTCGCCCTCTTCGGAGATGGCGGCGATGAAGCCCTCCTGCTGCAGCACGTTGGCAATGTTGCGCACCAAGCGGGAGGCAGGGATCTTGGTGGTCTCGTGACGCTTCTCGCTCGCATTGCGAATGCGGGTGAGCATGTCTGAAATTGGGTCGTGATTGGCCATAGGTCGGGTCCGAAGAGGGCTAGTTGCTGCGGAACGGCATTCCCATCTCGCGGAGGAGGGCCCGGCCCTCTTCGTCGTTACGGGCGTTGGTCACGATCGTCACGTCCATGCCTCGGATCGCATCGATTTTGTCGAATGAGATCTCGGGAAAGATGATCTGTTCGCGGATCCCCAGGGTGTAATTTCCACGGCCGTCAAAGCTCTTGGGGCTGACGCCCCGGAAGTCGCGGATACGCGGTAGAGCGAGGTTGATCAAGCGCTCCAGGAAGGCGTACATCCGCTCGCCCCTCAGGGTGACAGCCACCCCAATGGGCATGCCCTGGCGGATCTTGAAGCTGGCGATGGCCTTCTTGGCGCGGGTCACCACCACCTTCTGACCAGTGATAGTGGCCAGCTCGGTAATGGAGGCTTCAAGGGCCTTGGCGTTCTGGGCTGCTTCACCGAGGCCCCGGTTGAGGGTGACTTTCACCACCTTGGGAACTTCGTGAATGTTGGAGAGATTCAGATCCTTGAGGAGTTTGGGCTGAATCGTCTCCCGGTAGCGCTGTTTCAGGGACATGACGGGAGGGGGGATAGGCGCTTCTGGTCGGGGTCAGAAGACTGGGGAGGGAGTTGGGGCCGGAGCTGGGTCGGTCAGAACAGGTGAGCTGGGGTGGGGATCAAGCCAAGATTTCTCCCGTCTTCTTGAGACGACGCTTTTTGCTGCCGTCCTTTTCCACCACAATCTCAACTCGGCTGGCCACTTTTTGTGTGGTTGAGTAGAGCATGACGTTGGAGGCGTGCAGGGAGGATTCCTCGGTGACGATTCGGCCGCTTTCGCCTTCCTGGGTGGGTTTGACGTGACGGGTGCGGAGGTTGATGCCCTGCACCACAACCCGGTTGTCGTAGGGCAGGGTGCGGAGCACCTCACCGGTTTTGCCTTTTTCCTTGCCAGCAATCACCTGAACGGTGTCGCCTTTTTTGAGTCGCATCTTGATGCGCTCGGATGTCTTGGCCTTGGGGGTTGCGGTGGCCATCTCAGATCACCTCAGGAGCAAGGGAGACAATCTTGGTGAAATTGCGCTCGCGCAATTCGCGGGCCACGGGACCGAATACCCGGGTGCCCTTGGGGTTGTTGTCGGTGCCCAGGATAACGGCGGCGTTGTCGTCAAACCGGATCGAGTTGCCCGTGTCGCGGCGCAGGGTGGCCCTGGTGCGCACCACCACGGCTTTCACCACATCAGACTTCTTGACGCCCATGTTGGGCATGGCGTCTTTGACGGCAGCGACGATCACATCGCCCACGTGGGCGTAGCGACGGTTGGTGCCGAGCACCCGGATGCATTGGATGCGCTTGGCGCCGCTGTTATCAGCGACGTTTAGATAGGTTTCTTGTTGGATCATTGGTGGGTTCTCCTCAAGCTGACGTGCTGTTGGTAAGAACTTCGGCCACAGCCCAGCGCTTGGTGCGACTGAGCGGGCGGGTTTCGGTGATGCGAACCCGGTCGCCCACTTTGCAGCTGTTCGCTTCGTCGTGGGCTTTGTAGCGGGTGGTGCGACTGACCGTCTTTTGATAGATGGGATGGGGGAAGCGGTTTTCCACCGCCACCACCACCGTTTTGTCCATCTTGTCGCTGACGACGGTGCCGACCCTTTCCTTGAGTGCCATGGGATCGAGGGGGTATCAGGAGGCTGAATCAGCCTTGGTGGCGGAGCGTTGCTGCTCTTGCTGCACCGTGAACAGGTGGGCCAGCTTGATGCGGGCTTCCTTGAAACGGTGAGTGTTTTCCAGCCGACGGGTGGCCTGCTGGAAGCGCAACTCAAACAGTTCACGCCGGGTGGCGTTCACCTGTTCGTCGATCTGGTCGCCGCTGAGCTTGCGCGTATCGGCGATGTTGGGCTTTGCCATGGGTCAGGCCTCCACAGGAGCTGCAGTTTCCTGATCCGCCAGGGTCAGGAATTTGGTCTTCAAAGGAAGCTTGTACTGCGCCAGGCGCATGGCTTCCTTGGCTATTTCGGGGGTGATTTCGTCCCCACCCATCTCGAAGAGAATCCTGCCTGGCTTGATTACAGCCACCCAGAACTCAGGGTTGCCCTTGCCGGAACCCATGCGGGTTTCGGCGGCACGCATGGTGACGGGCTTGTCTGGGAAGATTCGGATCCAAATCTTGCCCCCCCGCTTGACATGGCGGGTCATGGCCCGGCGACTGGCCTCAATCTGGCGTGAGGTGATCCAGCCACATTCCTGGGCTTGCAAGGCAAACTCACCGAAGGCAATCGTGTTGCCCCGGGTGGCAACACCGCGCATGCGGCCTCGTTGCTGTTTGCGGAATTTGACGCGTCTTGGACTTAGCATGGTTCAGGGCTCCTGATCACTCTTTGTTGGAGCGGTCTTCAAACTGTTGCGGCTGCCGGTTGGTGCGGCGGCGGGGGGCCGCACCAACGGGTAGCTGCTCCTTCTGGCCGGGCAGAATTTCGCCTTTGAATACCCACACCTTGATGCCCAGAACCCCATAGGTGGTGCTGGCAAGTTTGGTGGCGTAGTCGATGTCGGCGCGGAGGGTGTGCAGGGGCACGCGACCTTCGCGGGTCCATTCGGTGCGGGCGATTTCGGCGCCGTTGAGGCGACCGCTCACCTGGATCTTGAGGCCGAGCACGCCAGCCCGTTGGGCCCGCTGCACCGCCATGCGTATGACCCGGCGGAAGGCAACCCGCTTCTCCAGCTGCTGGGCGATGTACTCAGCCAGCAGGAAGGCGTCGGCGTCGACCCGCTCCACTTCCACTACGTTGATGCGCACCTGACGGTTGGCATCGCCGAGGGTTTGCTGGATGCCGGTGCGCAGTTCCTCAATGCCACTGCCCTGGCGGCCAACAAGCACGCCGGGACGAGCTGTCTTGAGTTCGACTTCCAATTGGTCGGCCTTGCGGGCAATCAGCACATCGCTGATGCCGGCAGCGCCGTACTTCTTATGGACGAATTTGCGAATCCGGTCGTCCTCCTGGAGGAGGGTTGGATAGGTTTTGCTTGGTGCGTACCAACGGGAGCGGTGGTCCTGGGTGATCCCCAGGCGCAGGCCGGTTGGATGGATCTTGTGTCCCATCAGTCGGTGTCCTCGGGGGTCAGGTGGAAGGAGCCACAGCAATGCTGATGTGGCAGGTTTGTTTCTTGATCGCGTAGGCACGGCCCTGGGCGCGGGGGCGGAAGCGCTTCAGGCACGGTCCCATGTCGGCGATTGCCGAGGCGATCACCAAGTTGGCAGGATCCAGGCCCATGTTGTGCTCGGCGTTGGCCACCGCAGAGCGCAGCACCTTGGTAATTGGGCCGGTGGAGCGGTAGGGCATGAACTCGAGCATGATCAGGGCCTCGCGATAGCTGCGTCCACGGATCTGGTCGAGAACCCGACGCACCTTCGACACGGAACCGCGGATGTAGCGGCCGTGGGCGAGGGCTTGGTTGGAAGTGGTGTTTGCCATAGGTTCAGCGGCCTCCTTTCTTATCCTTGATATGGCCCCGGAAGGTGCGGGTGGGGGCGAATTCCCCGAGTTTGTGGCCCACCATCTGCTCCGTCACATAGACGGGAACATGGGATTTGCCGTTGTGAACGGCGATTGTGTGGCCAATCATCATTGGCAGGATAGTGGAAGCCCGAGACCAGGTTTTGATCACGGTCTTATCGTCAGCCACGTTTTGCTTTTCAACCTTGCGAAGCAAGCTGTCGGCAACAAATGGCCCTTTTTTGAGTGAACGTCCCATGGCGGATTAAGCGAACAGCAAAGCGGTGTGGATCATCAGGAATCGCGTCCGCCTCGACTCCGTTTGGAGACCCGGCGACGTTTCCGAAGCACAAACCGATTGCTGGGTTTGTTCCGCTTACGGGTTTTGTAGCCCAGGGCAGGTTTGCCCCAGGGGGTGACCGGCCCAGCGCGGCCGATCGGGGCACGGCCCTCACCACCACCATGGGGGTGGTCGCAGGGGTTCATCACCGAACCGCGCACTTCCGGACGGCGGCCCAGCCAGCGCTTACGGCCAGCTTTGCCGAGACTGGTGTTACGCACCTCTGAATTGCCCACTTCGCCCACGGTGGCGTAGCACTCCCTGCGTACCAGGCGCACTTCGGTGGAGGGCAGCTTGAGGGCGACGTAGTCCCCCTCTTTGGCAACCACCTGGGCACTGGCCCCGGCGGTGCGCACCATCTGGCCACCCCGGCCGGCATAGAGCTCCACGTTGTGGACGCTCGAGCCGAGGGGGATGGCGGCCAGCGGTAAGGCATTGCCGGTTTCAATCGGCGAATCGGGGCCTGAGATCACCTGTTGGCCCAGTTCAATCCCTGCGGGGGCAAGGATGTAGCGCTTCTCGCCGTCGGCGTAGAAGAGCAGGGCCAGACGGGCGTTGCGATGGGGGTCGTAGTGGATGGCGGCCACCTTCGCAATTACGCCGTGCTTGTCGCGGCGGAAGTCGACGATGCGGTAGAGGCGCTTGTGGCCACCACCGCGGTGGCGGCAGGTGATCACGCCGCGGTTGTTACGGCCCTTGCGGCGGTGTTTGGCGATAACCAGGCCCCGCTCGCGGCCGCGTCCAGTGATTTCGGAGAAGTCACTGGCGACGCGGGTGCGGGTGCCGGGGGTGATGGGTCGGTAGTTACGGATTGCCATGACGTTTCAGATACCTCAGGACTCCGGGAAAAGCTGGATGGCGTTGCCCTCGGCCAGGCGCACCACCGCTTTCTTCACCTGGGCACGTTTGCCGGCGAAGCGTCCCACCCGCCGGGAGCGGCGGGGCGGATTCATGGTGCTGATGCCGATGACCTTGACGTCGAACATCTGTTCAACGGCCGCCTTGATGTCGGGCTTGGCAGCCCGATGGTCCACCTCAAAGGTGTACTGGTTCTGTTCGAGGGCGCGGGTGGCCTTCTCGGTGATCAGCGGCCTGCGGATCACATCCGCAAGCCGGCTTGAAAAGCGCTCAGCCATCGCCGTAAACCTCCTGAATCTTTGCGAGTGCTTCTTCGCTCACGACCAACTTGTTGGCGTGGAGCAGGTCGAACACGTTGAGCTGATCAGCGGCGATCAGCTTCACCTTCTCGAGGTTGCGGACGGAACGTCGCACAGCCTCCGAGGCCCCATCGAGTACCACCAGCACCTTGGCGCCAAGCTCGATGCCGAGGCGGGCGAGAGCTGCGGTGATCTCTTTGGTTTTGGGGGTGTCCAGCCCCACTCCGAAGCCCTGAACCACAATGATGTCGTCGACGCGGCTCATCAGGGCGGTGCGCAGGGCCAGGCGACGTTCCTTGCGGTTCATCGTCAGGGTGTAGCTGCGGGGCTTGGGGCCAAACACCACGCCGCCGCCGGGGCGGAGCGGGGTGCGGATCGATCCCTGGCGGGCCCGACCGGTGCCCTTTTGCTTGTAGGGCTTGCGGCCACCACCAGCCACTTCGGCCCGGGTGAGGGTACTGGCCGTGCCCTGGCGGGCATTGGCCAGTTGGCGCACAACGGCGCGGTGGATCAGATCGTTTGCAGAGGATTGCTTGGCGACTTTGAGGTCGAGGGCAGCCTTGCCGGCTTCCTTGCCTTGCCAGTCACGGATTACGCATTGAGTCATCGGTGTTCTCCTCAGTTCCCAGCTTTGGCGCCCACCCGGTTCGCCGGGCGGATGTTCAGCAGGGCGCCGGGCTTGCCGGGCACTGAACCTTTCACCACCAGCAGGTTGCGTTCGGCATCCACTTTGAGGATGACGAGGCCACGGGTGGTGATCTGTTTGCCGCCGTAGCGGCCCGCCATGCGCTTACCGGGGTAAACCCGGCCTGGCGTGGTGCCAGCGCCGATCGAGCCAGGCTCACGGTGGTTCTTTGAACCGTGGGTCATGGGGCCGCGGCTGAAGCCATGGCGCTTTTGCAGGCCGGAGAAACCCCGCCCCATGGTGTCGCCGCTCACGTCCACCTTCTGGCCGGCCTCAAAGGCCGTGACGGAGATGGAGCCACCCAGCTCGAGGCCATCGACGCTGTCAACCCGATATTCCTTCAGGTGGCGCAGAAGATCTTCTCCCGACTTGCTCAAGTGCCCCTTGGCCGGCCTGTTCACGAGCTTTTCGCGAATGTCGCCAAAACCAAGCTGCACGGCGGTGTAGCCGTCGGTGCTGGTGCTTTTAATTTGGGTGATGCGGCAAGGCCCCGCCTCGATCAAGGTGACCGGGATGGAGTTGCCCTCTTCATCGAAGAACTGGGACATGCCCAATTTCTTCCCAAGGATGCCAATAGACATAGGAGGGGAAACAACGCCAGCTGGACCACCGCTTGCCCGGAGCACGGGGCTCGAACACAACGGTGAAGCCGACTCAATCGAAGAACTGCCTGGCTCTGCCCAGGTGGGCGCTTTGCGACTTTCGAAGTAGAACTTCGCCAGGCGCTGTCGCGATTTCCAAGGGCTAGCAAGGCTGATCTGGATCGGATCAGCGCGGCTGGGACTTTTCAGAACCGGACCGGAAATCCCGAGGGACAAATTCCAGTGCGTTTTGGCAGTTTCCCGACGGAGCCTGGGCCTAGGAGGGCCTCAGATCCGTACTGGCCGAAGCCGGCCACCACCACTGGTGACCGGGTGCCGTGAGCTGGAGGCCCGGCTAGCGGACGGGCACAGTTCAATGGCACAGCAGCCAACCCTACAACACAACCTCCCCACGAGCTGGCAGACTCCCCTAACAGCCCAGCGAACCCCTGCGATGCCTCTGCTGCTCTCCGGTCGAGGTTTTAAGCGGGATCTTGAACAGGCTGGGGCCCTGGCACTGTTTGCCCCCCTGGAGGGTGGGGCCGAGACCCGCCTGCTGCGGCGGCTGCGGGCCGCGGGCTACCGGGCCCAGCTCAGCTCAGCTCGAGGATTGGGCGATCCGGAGGTCTTCCTGTTTCAGCTCCACGGCGTACGCCCACCCCATCTGGGTCACCAGAGCGTGGGGAGGGGGGCCGCGGTGGGTGAGGTCCAGAGGGTGATGCCCCAGTTGGGGGCCCTGCTGGAGGGCAGCCAGCCGATCTTGCTTTGGCTGCTTGAGGGTCAGGTGCTCTCCCAGGCGGAGCTCGGCTCCCTGGTGGCGCTTTGCCGGCGGGAGCCGCGGCTGAAGTTGGTGGTGGAGATGGGGGGCGCTCGGGCCCTGCGCTGGCAGCCCCTTGAGCAATTGCTTGGTGCCTGAAGGCCTGGAGCCGGAAGCGGCCCTGGCCCGGGGCCACTGGGTCAAGCTGATTTGCGGCGCCAGCAACCAGGATCTGGCGGCCATAGAGGATCTCAGCGGCATCTTTGCCCTGGCCGGGGTTCATTGCATCGATGCGGCCGCCGACCCTGCCGTGGTGGCGGCCATCCGTCGCGGCTTGGCCTGGGCTGGGGCCAGGGGCTCTGGACGGCCCTGGTTGATGCTGAGCCTCAGTGATGGGGCCGATCCCCATTTCCGCAAGGCCTGGTTCGATCCCCGTCGCTGCCCGAAAACCTGTTCCCGCCCCTGCGAACGGGTCTGTCCAGCCCTTGCCATTGGGGTGGCGGCCACCGGGGAACCTGGGGTGCTGGCCGAGCGCTGCTACGGCTGCGGCAGGTGTCTACCGGCCTGTCCCCATCACTTGATCGAGGAGCGGGGGCAGGTGTTGGCTGGGGAGGGGGTGGCGCCCCTGCTGGCCCAGCTGCGGCCCGATGCGGTGGAGCTCCACACCCAGCCGGGTCGGGGGGTGGCCTTTGCTGAGCGGGTGGCCCAGTTGGTTGCCAGCGGGGTTCCCTTGCGGCGGGTGGCGGTGAGCGCTGGTCTGGAGGGCACGGCCCAGTCGTCGCGCCAGCTGGCTGCGGAGCTCTGGCAACGGTTCGGCGTGCTGCGCAGGGAGGGCATGCTCCCTCTCTGGCAGCTTGATGGCCGGCCGATGAGTGGCGACGTGGGGGCAGGCACGGCCGCTGCGGCCGTCGGCCTGGCCGCGGCCGTGCTGCCCCTGGCACCGCCTGGCCCGGTGCAGTTGGCGGGGGGAACCAATGCCCATACGCTCCTCCAATTGGCGGCCAGGGCCCCATTGCGGCGCCAGATCGCCGGGGTGGCCTTTGGGGGGGTGGCCCGTCGGCTGCTGCAACCGCTGCTGCTGGAAGCCCAGCACCGGGGCCGGTCCCTGCTGGCCGATGGGCTGCTCTGGCCCCAGGCCTTGCGGCTGGCCCAGGGCCTGGTCAATCCCTGGTTAGAACGGGTGGAGTGAACCGGCCCCAGCGCGTCACCGACGATCTCGATCGCCTGCTGGAGGTGCTGCCCCAGGTGGTGCAGACCTGCCTGGCCAGCGAGGCTGCGCGGGATCAGCTGATCGAGGTGGTGCTGGATCTGGGCCGGGTGCCAGAGGCGCGCTACCCCGCCCGGGCGGTCAGCTTGGGGGCGGAGCCCCTGGGTCGGCTCGAGTTGGCAGCAGTGGTGGAGAGGGTTGGGGCCTTCGGCGGTGACAACCGCGCCGGCATCGAGCGCACCCTGCATCGGATCAGTGCGATCCGCAACCGCAGTGGGGAGATCGTCGGCCTCACCTGCCGAGTGGGCCGCTCCGTGTTCGGCACGGTGGCGATGGTGCGCGATCTGCTCGATGGGGGCGACTCCCTGCTGTTGATGGGTCGCCCTGGTGTGGGCAAAACCACCGCTCTGCGGGAGATCGCCCGGGTGCTGGCCGACGACCTGGGCAAGCGGGTCGTGGTGATTGACACCAGCAACGAGATCGCCGGCGACGGTGACATCCCCCACCCAGCCATTGGTCGGGCCAGGCGCATGCAGGTGGCAAGGCCCGAGCTGCAGCACCAGGTGATGATCGAGGCGGTGGAAAATCACATGCCCGAAGTCATCGTGATTGATGAGATCGGCACCGAATTGGAGGCCCAGGCGGCCCGCACGATCGCCGAGCGGGGCGTGATGCTCGTGGCCACTGCCCACGGCAATGAGCTGACCAACCTGATCAAAAATCCCACCCTCTGCGACCTGGTGGGCGGCATCCAGTCGGTGACCCTGGGGGATGAGGAGGCGCGCCGGCGCCGCACCCAGAAAACAGTGCTGGAAAGGGCGGCTGATCCCACCTTCCCCTTGGCGGTGGAGATGCACAGCCGCCACCGCTGGCTCGTGCATCGCGATGTGGCTCGCACGGTCGATCTGTTGCTGCGGGGCCAGAGCGCCCGCCCCGAAATCCGAGAGCTTGGGGCGGGCGGAGAGTTGCGGTTGCAGGAGAGCCCATCGCCATCTGCGTCGCCATCCCCATCTGCATCGCCATCTTTATCGCCATTGCGATCCCCATCTAGATCCCCATCCCCATCTAGATCCCCCGGCCTGGCTCCCCGACCCCTGAGTCGGCCCGAGGCTCCCTCCAGCCCCCCGGTTGGCGTCGAGCCAGCCTGTTCCAGCCCCGCCCCTGCTGCGCCGCCCCTGCTGCGCCTGTACGGGGTGGGAATCGGCCGCAGCCTGCTGGAGCAGGTCGGGCGGGCCCGCCAGTTGGCTGTGGAGGTGGTGGGCAGCGTGGAGTTGGCCGATGCGGTGCTCAGCTTGCGCCATGAGCTCGGCCGTGATCCCCGTGTGCGCCGGCAGGCCCAGGAGCTTGGCCTGCCGATCCTGGTGTTGAAATCTGCGGCCCAGCCCCAGCTGCAGCGGGCCATGGAGCGGTTGCTCGAGCGGCACCGCCAGCAGCACGCCGATCCGGATTCAACCGCTGCGCCGCCCTGTCTTCAGGGTGACGATGCCCACGCTGGCCTGGAGGAATGTCGGCTGGCGGTGGAGCGGGTGGTGCTGCCCCATGGCCAGCCCGTCGAGCTGTTGCCCCGCAGCCCTCGGGTGCGCCTGTTGCAGGCCGAACTGGCCGGCCGCTATCGGTTGCGCACCGCCGAGTTTGGTCGAGGGGGGGAGCAACGGCTGCGGGTGTTTCCGGCTTGATTTCCCTGTCTGCCCGGGTCGCGGTTGACGAAGGACCGGCCGCTATGGGTAACTATCTAGGCACCGGCCCGGCCGGATGCATTGGGTCGTCGCCAAGTGGTAAGGCAGCGGGTTTTGGTCCCGCCATTCCTAGGTTCGAATCCTAGCGACCCAGTTTTGAGGCCCCATGCCGCCGGCATTCGATTCCCCTACCCCCTTGGTCGTCTTTGACTTCGACGGCGTGCTGGTGGATGGCATGCCCGAATACTGGTGGGCCGCCAGGACTGCGGCGCTGCAGCTGGCCCCCAGGCTGCAGCTCCCAGAATCGGCGCCTGCTGCCTTTGGGCGCTTGCGGCCCCTGATCCACAAGGGCTGGGAGATGGTCCTGATGGCCGCAGAGCTGGGCCGGGACGAGCTCGACATAGAACACCTATTGAACGATTACCCAGCTGCCCTGGCCTCTGCCCTGGCTCGCTGGAATTGGCCCGCTGGCCTGCTGCAGCAGCAGCTGGAGCAGGTGCGAGCTGGCGCCATTGGCATCGATGAAGCGGGCTGGTTGGCCCGCCACCGGTTTTACCCCGGGGTTAAACAGCGGCTGGTGCGTTTGGCCGAGGACGGGGCGGCCTGGGCCGTGCTCACCACCAAGGGTGCCCTATTCGCCGCCAGGCTCCTGGAGGCTGCGGGGCTCAGGCCTGAAGCTCTTTTTGGCCACGAGCAGGGGAGCAAGGTCGAGGTGCTGCGGCATCTCCAGACCCAAGGGCGTCCCCTCTGGTTCGTCGAGGACCGTCGCCCGACGCTGGAGGCGGTGCGGGCTGATCCGGAGCTGGCCATGGTGCGCTGTTTCCTGGT
The DNA here is from genome assembly GCA_025127975.1 of Synechococcus sp. CS-1331. Lineage (GTDB taxonomy): Bacteria > Cyanobacteriota > Cyanobacteriia > PCC-6307 > Cyanobiaceae > Cyanobium_A. Next base: position 23,644 of record JAHLYQ010000040.1, read on the forward strand.
GAGTTGGGGCTACCTGGTCCCGGGGGATGGCCAGGACCTGCCGCCCACCATTGGCTGGCTCACTCCGGAGGCCTTTTCAGCCCCCCTGGCGCAATGGCCCTAGTCGGTTAGAGTACGCCCGTACTATGAGCAATTGGTACGCCGGCCCTTTTTGGTGGCACTTGCTCTCTAGGGGGCGCAGGATTGATTCCTGAGCCCGTCCCCCCTCTCTGCTGGTCTTTTCTGCCCAGTTTCTGACCAGCTTTCCGCCCCGTTTCCGCCCCGTTTCCAATTGTCGCCATGGCTGCCGATCCCCGCTCCAATTCCCTTTCCTCCCCTTCCTCCAGTTCGTCCGTGTCTTCCTCCTCTTCCGCTTCTCGCCCGTCTGCCGGTGCTGCCGCTGAGCGTGAGAAGGCCCTGGGGCTGGTGCTCAACCAGATCGAGCGCAATTTCGGCAAGGGTTCGATCATGCGATTGGGGGATGCTTCCCGCATGAGGGTGGAAACCATCTCCACCGGGGCGCTCACCCTTGATCTGGCCCTGGGTGGCGGCTACCCCAAGGGTCGGGTGGTGGAGGTTTACGGGCCGGAGAGCTCTGGTAAGACCACCCTCACCTTGCATGCCATTGCCGAGGTGCAGAAGCGCGGCGGTGTGGCCGCTTTTGTGGACGCGGAGCATGCCCTCGACCCCGTCTATGCAGCGGCCTTAGGCGTTGACATTGAAAATCTGCTGGTCTCCCAACCGGATACCGGTGAGATGGCCCTGGAGATCGTCGACCAGCTGGTGCGCTCAGGAGCGGTTGACATCGTGGTGATCGATTCGGTGGCGGCCTTGACCCCCCGCGCTGAAATTGAAGGCGAAATGGGCGACCTGGCTGTGGGTGCCCAGGCTCGCCTGATGAGCCAGGCCATGCGCAAGATCACTGGCAACATTGGCAAGTCAGGCTGCACGGTGATTTTTCTCAACCAGTTGCGCCAGAAGATTGGCGTTACCTACGGCAATCCGGAAACCACCACCGGCGGCAACGCCCTCAAGTTTTATGCCTCTGTGCGCCTCGACATCCGCCGGATTCAGACCCTCAAGCGGGGCACCGAGGAGTACGGCATCCGCGCCAAGGTGAAGGTGGCCAAGAACAAGGTGGCGCCTCCCTTCCGCATTGCTGAGTTCGACATCCTGTTTGGCCGCGGCATCAGCACCCTGGGCTGCCTGCTGGATCTGGCCGAGGAAACCGGTGTGGTGGTCCGCAAGGGGGCCTGGTATAGCTACGAGGGCGACAACATTGGCCAGGGCCGGGACAACACGATCATCTGGCTGGAGCAGAACCCCAAGCAGGCTGAGCTGATCGAGCAGCTCACCCGCCAGAAACTCAAGGAAGGCTCCGAAGTGACATCTAACTCGATGAAGCCCCTGGCGGCAGCGGCCAAATCAGCCGCAGCAACTGGCTCCGTAAAGGAGGATTCGGCGACGGAGCTGGCCGATCTGCCGGTGGCGAGTTGAGCAAGTCAGCTCAGCCCCCGGCCAATCCAGGCCTCAGGGGCGGCTGAAAGCGCCCTTGGATCGGCCAGGGAGCCCCGGGGATGGAGCTGACTTGCTCGGGGCGTTGGGGCTCTGCAGCACCTGGGCCAGGCGCTGAAGCTCCTGGATGGCTTCGGCCCCCTCCAGCTTGACCAATTCGTGGCCGTCGTGGGATTCGACCCAGCTGATGCCGAAATCGGACACCAGAAAACGCACCATGTGCCTGGTGTCCAGGTTGGCCACAAAAGAGGCGCCGTGGCCGTCACGGCCATCACCGCAGATGTAGCAGGTAGCAGCGATGCCGCGTTCCTGCAGGCTTTTGGCCAGGGCCTGGAGGCTCATCACCAGGTCTTGAACTACCGACCGGTATTGCTCGGCAAGGCGTGGAAACACGGCAGCGACCCCAGTGGCCACCCATCATAATGTTTTCTTCAGAATCTGGCGAATCAGCCGTCGGCCAACGTCCACCAGCCCGCGGCGGGCCCGATGAAACGAACCGCCACCCAGAAGAGCACCAGGGCTCCGATGCCCACCCAGGCCGCCTTGGTGGTGAGTTTTACGAAGCGATCCGCCTGGTTGCGGCTGAGGGGTAGCCAGGCAACGATGCGCGGCGAAGTATCGGCTGGCCTGGCGCCTGATGACTTGATTCCCTTCGGTGGCAGGCCCTGGCTGCTGCGGCGCTTTGCTTCCCCCATTGCTTCAGCGTCTCCTTTGGTGCGGTGAGCAATTAAAGCTAGTGAGGCAGCAGGCGTCTGAGGCTCACCCAGGGTTCCAGAGCGAGTAAGACCTGGCGCCCCCAGCTCCGCCCGCGCAGGCGGCCATCCAGAATCGCGAGCCTGCCCCCTTGGCGACGCAGGCCGGCAACCCCCAGTTCCAGTCGATTGAGGCCATCGGGGAGCAGGAATTCCCGAAACCAGTCTTGCCCTGACTGACGCATGGCCAGCACCCGGGCGGCGGTGAGGGGATCTTCCAGGCTGGCGATCGGCAGTAAGGCCACCACGATCTGGCCGGGTAGCGGTAGCCGTTGCTGCTGGTTGAGCCACCAGTCCCAGCGGGCACAGATCACCCCATTGCTCTCGGGAGCGGTGTGCTCGTGAACCACCCGACTGCCGAATTCAGCAGCCAGCCCACTTGTGAGGTTGAGGCGCAGGGCTTCGTCATCGATCAGCACCACCGTTACCCCCCCTTGGCCAAGCACCAGCCTGCGAGCGTGGTCCAGCAGGTGCTGGCCGTAATGGGGGCTGTTGGGCAGGGGTTGGCGAAGGGGGGCATAGAGGGGCAGGGGGTCGGCCAGGGGCGGATCTCCCAGGTTCACGGTCACGTTGGGCTGCAGGCCCAGCTCCACAGAGGGCCCCCTGGACAATTGGCCCAGCACCACCGCACCGCGCCGGATCAGCAGGCCCTTCAGGGCCGCCAGGGGGTCCAGCGGTTGGCGATGTAATTGCCATTGCAGCAGCTGGGGATTGACCTGGGCCCAGCTGGTCCAACCGCTTCCCCTGGCGGCCAGCCAGGCTGGCCAGGGGGCGGGCAGGGGTTCGAGTATCTGCAGCAGGTGACGCAGGGGTGCTTCGTCTTCAGGCGCCAGTCCCACCAGCTGGTTGGGGTGAGCAGGATGGCTGAGGATGAGCCGGTTGAGGCGCTCGTGCAGGCTCAGCAGGCTCGCTTCTGCCGTGGGCTGGGCCCGGCGTAACTGGTCCCAGTGCTGGGGCGTCAGCACCACCTCCAGGGCCTCCCTGAGCAGGTTGTCGAGATGTTCGGCCTCTGGCAGCACCAGTTGCCTCTCCCCGAGCCAGCCCTGCTGCCAGGCCCCCACCAGCTGCCGGTGATTCAAAAGCCAGACGCGGCCATCGGCAGGTGGATGGTCCCCCTCAAAACAGGCCATAGCCAGGCTCGGGTCGGCCCTCCCCAGCCGGGGCAGTTCTACCTGCAGCAAGCGTTGGCGGGTGCCATCGCTAACCACCAGGGCCAGGGGGCATTCACTCAGGGCCAGGGGCACCAACAGGCTGATCCACCAGCTGGGATCGCAGCCCGGGGCAAGCCGCACAAAGGTGTGGTCGCTACGGCGCAGGCTGCGGGCCACCAGGCGACTGAGGCTCAGGTGGTGGGGCCAGGGTTCGCACCCTTCCCGTGCAAGCAGGGCCTTGAGTTGGTGGTGGGCGCGGGCTTCGAGCATTCCCAGGCGGCCAACAGGATCGGATCGTAGGAAGCTGGCTACACGATTCCTGTCTGTGGATGCTCGATGGCGTCTGTTTCCCTGCCCGATAGCAGCGATGGCCTGGCGCCGGATCCCTGGCGCCAGCAACCCGTGGGTGTGGTGGGCCTGGGGTTGATCGGCGGTTCCCTGGGATTGGATCTGCAGCGGCTTGGCATTGGGGTTCGGGGCCTGGTACATCGCGCCACCACCGCCGAGCGCGCCCGCCAGAGGGGCCTGGCAACGGAGGTGAGCACCGATCCCGCCGTGCTGGCTCCCTGTGGCCTGGTGGTGCTGGCCCTGCCCCTTGATCAACTGTTGGACCCCGATCCCGGCCTGCTGGCGGCCCTGCCGCCCCAGGCGGTGATCACTGATGTGGGCTCGGTGAAGGAGCCGGTGCTGGAGCGCTGGCGGGCTCTGCATCCGCGATTTGTGGCCAGCCATCCCATGGCGGGTAACGCTGAGGCGGGAGTGGAGGCAGGGGTGGTGGGCCTGTTTCGCCAGCGCCCCTGGGTGGCCACGCCGGAGGCTGGCACCGACCTGGAAGCCCTGGGGGTGGTGCGGAATCTGGCGGAGCTCGTGGGGGCCCGCTGGCTCACCTGCCCAGCTGGGGACCATGACCAGGCGGTGGCAATGATTTCCCATCTGCCCGTGCTGTTGGGGGCGGCCCTGTTGCGGGCAGCAGATTCAGGCGTGGCCCCGCCGAAGCTGGTGCGCCAGCTGGCTTCGAGTGGATTTGCCGACACCACGCGGGTGGGGGGGGGCAACCCGCAGCTGGGCTCCCTGATGGCTCGCTGCAATCGTGATGCCCTGTTGGCAGCCCTCGCCGCCTATCGCCAGCAACTTGGCGAGTTGGAGGATTTGCTGCAGCGGGGTGATTGGGCTGCGCTGCAGCGGCAACTGGAGGGCTGCCACCAGTTGCGGCCCCAGTTTGTGGGCCCGAGCCCCCCTGCAGAAACAGGTAGCTCCTAAACTGAGCGCCGGAACCGAGCTCCAGAACTCAGCGCCCGAACTCAGCAGCGGTGCCCAGGGTCAGTACCTGGCCCCGCCGCGCCAGCAACTGGCGGCAGGCCATCAGGGCTGAGAGCGCCACGCCGGCGGTGCCTTCGCCGGGGTGAATCGAGTCGCCGCACAGCCACAGGCCTGGCAGGGGGGTGCGGCTGGCCAGGCCGAAGGGCCCGAAGCGACTGGGATGCTGGCCGAGTCCCCCCACAAAGCCGAAGGGGCGGCCCGTCCAGCGGGCGAAACCTCGCGGGGTGGCCAGCTCGCCGTGGCGCCATTGGTTGGGGGCAATTCCCAGCTGCCTTTGCAGCCCCCGTTGGATGCCTGCCAGGGCTTCGGCTTTGGCCTGGCCATAGGCCTGGCGGCTGAGGGCAAACCAGGGGCGCGCCGGGGTGAACACGCTGGCGATCACGGTGGCCTGGCCGGCCGGGGCCCGGCCATCGCCCTCGCGGCTCACCGACACAAACAGGGAGCCCGGCTCGTCCCAGTCGAGCTGCAGGTGGGCGGGACAGTCGCTCTGCAGCAGGCTCCGGTCCACGGCCCCGTAGAACACCACTGCTCCGGAGGGATCGGGGAGGCTCGCCAGCCGGCGCCGATAGCCCCCAGGTAGCTGGCCTGGGAGCAGGTCGGGCAAACTCTGCACCGGCAGGGCCAGCACCACATCGGTAGCTGCCAGCGCAAAGGGCTGCGGCTGCTCGCCATGGACAACCCAGCCCGCGCCTTTGCGCTCGAGCTGCGTCACCCGGTGCCCCAGCCGCAGCTGGCCGCCGGCGGCCGCCAGGGCCTGCTCCAACTGCTGGCTGAGTACCTGCATTGAGCTCTCCAGATGCCATAGGCCCAGGGGTTCCTGACCCATGGCCAGCACGGTGGCTCCATAGAGGGCGGCGGTGCGATCAGCTGGCTCCTGGGAGTAGAGCCGCAGTTGCAGATCGAGAAAGCGGCGCAGACGCGGATCGCCGCCGCAGCCCGTGAGCATCAGCAGATCGGCCACGGTGGCGGTGATCAGCAGGCCACTGGCCAGGTTGGCGAGACGCAGGGTCGGCAGAAGTTGGGCCAGATCCCAGGGGCTGCGGGGGGGCAGCACGGGATCCCGGCCGGCGAAGGCCCAGTTGGCCTGGTGCAGGGCGGCGCAGAGTTGCCAGAAGCGGCCGCTGCCTGGAAATTGCTGCTCCCGCTCTGTGGCCCAGCGGGCTGGATCGCGCCAGATCCGCACCGGTGGTCGGCCATCGCCCAGGTCCACCACGCAGGCCGGATCCAGGGGTGTTGCGGCCGGCAGTGGCAGCTGGAAGTGCTCGAGCAGGCGCCGATGGCTGCCGCCGGGTTCCAGGCCCGCCACCTGGGTCGCGCCCACGTCGAAGGTGTAGTGCCCGCGGCGGAAGGTGCCGGCGCAGCCGCCGCTCTGGTGGTGGGCTTCAAGCAGATGAACCCCCAGACCGGCCTTGGCCAGCAGGGCCGCCGCGCTGAGACCGGCGATGCCGGCTCCCACAACCACCACATCAGGGTGCGTCTGCATGGGGGCATGCTGGCAGCTGACTCCCCGCCACGGCGCCATGGCTGCCGCGCCCGCCGATCCCCTCACCGCCTGGCTAACGGATCGACTCGGCCGCCGCCTGGTGGCGCGCACGGAGGTGGGCGGGGGCTGCATCCACCGGGCCTGGCGGCTCCAGTTTGCCGACGGGGGCGTGTTGTTTGCCAAAACCAACAGGGCCGCCGCCCTGCCCCTGCTTGGGGCGGAAGTGGAGGGACTCCTGGCGTTGGCGGCCCACGCGCCAGCCGGCCTGGTGGTTCCCGAGCCCCTGGCCTGGGGGACGGCCGCTGATCAGGCCGTGCTGGTGATGCCCTGGCTGGACCTCGACGGGATTGGTGGGGGCTCGGGCGACACCGCTGCGGTGTTTCGATTGGGCCAAAGCCTGGCGGATTTGCACCGGGCCAGCGCCGCCAGCTCGTCGGGCCAGGGCTATGGCTGGCCGGCCGCCAACTTCATCGGTTCGGCCCCCCAAGCCAATGGTTGGCGATCCAGCTGGGGCCAGTTTTTCGTCGAGTGCCGGCTGGCCCCCCAGCTCGCCTGGGTCGCAAGAAGGAGCAGGCCGCTGCAGGGAGCTGCGGCCCTGCTGGAGCTCGTGCCGCAATGGTTGGCAGGTCACCCTGCCGAGCCGGTGCTCGTGCACGGCGATCTCTGGTGTGGCAATGCGGCCTTGCTCAGCGATGGCAGTGGGGTCATCTTTGACCCTGCCTGCTACTGGGGGGATCGGGAGGTGGATCTGGCGATGGCCCAGTTGTTTGGCGGCTTTTCGCCCAGCTTCTTTGAGGGCTATTCAAGTGGCTGGCCCCTTGCGCCCGGGGCCAGCGGGCGGGTGGCCCTCTACAACCTCTATCACTTGCTCAACCACGCCAACCTCTTTGGTGGCAGCTACGGGCAAAGGGCCCAAGCCTCCATCCTCGAACTGCTCAGCCGAGGTATTCCTGGCGGAGGTTCTGCAGCTTCGACACCACAGCACCGCGTTTCTCACTGGTTGTGAGGTTCTGCCAGCTCCAATTGCCCACTACCACCAGGCCAAGCAGTTCAAGCAGGCCTGGCACCACGGGCAGAAGGTTGATGGTGTCGAGCACTCCCTTGATCAGGATCTGGGCCACGATCACCGCCAGGATCACCCCGGTGGACTTGCCGATCCGGCCCATCTGGCTCCAGTCCACCTTGTCGAGGGTGGCGTTCACCTTGGTCAGGATCTCGCTGTAGCGCTCTGTGAAGCTGACCTCGGATTTGGCGTCGGCATCGGAAGTGGCTTCTGAGCCGGTTGCTGAGCCTGTTTCGGATCCAGTGGTGGCAGCGCCTGGCTCCACTCCAGTGGCAGTTTCCTGCTCAACTGCTTCGGGGGTGGTGTCACTCATGGACCGGATGGTGGGCAAGGTTGGACTGGTTCACAAGGTATCGGTGTGTGTTTGCAAGCGCCAGCTCATCTCAGGGCAGATTTGCAGCTGCTCACCGTTCTGAGCCGGATTTTGGCAGTGGCCCAACCCGAGGAGGGTTGTGCCTTGCTGCTGGGCCAGAGGCAGAGCGATGGTTGGCAACTGCGTCGGATCTGGCCTTGCTGCAACGTCTGGCCCCAGCCTGGGGCGCGCAACCACCGCTTCGCGATTGATCCCCGCGAGCAACTGCTGGCCCAGAAGTGGGCAAGGGAGCGGGGGCTGGAGCTGCTGGGCTCGGCCCACAGCCACCCCGTCACGGCCCCAGTGCCCTCCACCACCGACTGCAGGCTCTGCGTCTGGCCAGCATTGATGGTGATCATGGGCGCGGTAGGCAGTGGCGATGGGAGTCAGGGTCAAGGTCAGGGCCAGGAGCTGGTGGGGTGGTGGATCTGCCAGCCCCCGGCCCCGCCCCAGCGCCTGCCGTGGAGAATGGAAAGCTGATCCCAGCGGCCATGCTTCCTCCCGACACCAGCGGCGTCCAGCTCAGCCCCGATGAGGTGGCCCGCTACGGCCGGCACTTAATCCTGCCCGAGATTGGCATGGAGGGCCAGAAGCGGCTCAAGGCCGCCTCGGTGCTTTGTGTCGGCACAGGAGGGCTGGGTTCGCCGCTGCTGCTCTATCTAGCCGCTGCCGGGGTGGGCCGCCTCGGCATCGTCGATTTCGACGTGGTCGACCACTCCAACCTGCAGCGCCAGGTGATCCACGGCACCAGCTGGGTGGGCAAGCCCAAGATCGAATCGGCCAAGGCGCGCATCCTCGAGATCAACCCCCACTGCCAGGTGGATCTCTACCCAACGGCGCTGACCAGCGAGAACGCTCTCGAGATCATCCGGCCCTACGACATCGTCTGCGACGGCACCGACAACTTCCCCACCCGCTACCTGGTGAACGACGCCTGCGTGCTGCTGGGTAAGCCCAATGTCTACGGCTCGATCTTTCGCTTCGAGGGCCAGGCCACGGTGTTCAATCTGGATGCGGAAAGCCCCAACTACCGCGACCTGTTCCCCGAGCCACCGCCGCCGGGCATGGTGCCCTCCTGCGCCGAGGGCGGAGTGGTGGGGGTGCTACCCGGCATCATCGGCCTGATCCAGGCAACCGAAGCCGTGAAGATCATTGCTGGCATCGGCACCAGCCTCAGCGGCCGCCTGTTGTTATTTGATGCCCTGGGCATGAAGTTCCGCGAGCTCAAACTTCGGCCCAACCCCGAGCGCCCGGTGATCGACAAACTTATTGATTATCAGGAGTTCTGCGGGGTGGGCGGCAGTGCTCCGGGCCAGGAGGAGGCCGGCGCGGTGGAAAGCATCAGTGTTACCGAACTCAAAACCCTGCTCGATGGCGACACCAGTGGCCTGGTGCTGGTGGATGTGCGCAATCCCCCCGAGGCCGACATAGCCGTGATCGCCGGAGCCACCCTCATCCCCCTCGACCAGATCGAGAGCGGCGTGGCGATTGATCAGATCCGCGACCTGGCGGCCGGCAAGAAGCTTTACGTGCACTGCAAGCTGGGCGGCCGCAGCGCCAAAGCGCTGATCGCCCTGGGGCGCCATGGCATCGAGGGGATCAATGTCTCAGGCGGCATCGACGCCTGGAGCCAGGAGGTGGATCCATCCGTGCCGCGCTACTGAGCTCCGAGCTCAGTAATCCACGCCCCGCTTGAGATCCACGCCCCGCTCTGCGTAGTGCTTGTGGCACACCATCTCTGAGTAAACGCTGGCCAGGTCGAAGTAGGCGGGTCGGTTTTTGCAGCGGCCGGTGAGGATCACTTCCGTTTCGGCGGGCTTGCGCAACAGGGTCTGCACGATCGGCTCCACCGGCAGTAGCTCGAGATCCACCGTGGGGTTGATCTCATCGAGGATCACGGTTTTGTAGAGGCCGCTGGAGATGGCTGCCCTGGCGATCTCCCAGGCCCGCTCGGCCTCCACGTAGTCGATCGGCTGCTGCTGGCCGCGCCAGACAATCGCATCGCGGCCAGAGCGCAGGTGATCCACCAGGTGGGGATAGCTCTCGCGCAGGGCGGCAATCGCCGCATCCTCGGTGTAGCCGCTGCCGCCCTTGAGCCACTGCAGGATCAGCACCCGGTGGCTTTTGTCTTGGCTGATACCCCGGCCGATGGCCTGTAGGCCCTTGCCGAGGGCGCTGGTGGATTTGCCCTTGCCCTCGCCGGTGTAGATCTCGACCCCATCGAGACCTCCGGGCCCCTGGTGGGCCCGCATTTCCGAGTGGAGGTCTGCCAGTTGCACCAGCTTGTGGGGGGCACCGCGCCCCGTGCAGATAACCTCCATGCCGCCTGGCTTGGCCGCCAGGGTGCGGGCCACGTCGTCGATGTCCAGCAGGCCCAGATCCAGCACGGGGTTGAGCTCATCGAGCACCACCACCGAGTAGAGGTCGCTGGCGATGGCGCCCTTGGCAATGTCCCAGCCGCGCTGGGCCTCCTGCCGGTCGAATTTGGTCGCCTCCTCGGCGCTGAAGAATTCGCCCCGGCCCGTGCGCACCTGGTCGATCAGGTGGGGGAAGCCCTGCTGCAGGGCTTCGATGGCGGCATCTTCGTCGTAGGCCCGGCCCGGCCCCTTGAGGAAGCGCAGCAGCAACACCCTGGTGCGTTTCTGCTCGCAGATGCCCAGGCCGATCGTGCGCAGCACCACCCCGAGGGCGGCCTGGCTCTTGCCCTTGCCGTCGCCGTCATACACATGCAGCTGGCCGTGGGCCCGCTCATCGCTGCCGGCGGCAGTGCGGATGCCGATGCCCCGGCCCGTGCCCCGCTGCGGCGTCTGGGTGCTGCTCATGGCGAGATGTTACCGGCGCCTTTGGCTTGGGGTTGGCAGGATCGGGTCAGGATTGGGGCCCGGATGCACTTTTCTCTTTTAGAACCTCTGCCACCGGCCCTGGCGGGGGCCTTGACCGAACTGCGTGGCCAGCTGGCAGCCCTCAACCCGGTGGTGGTGGCCTACTCCGGCGGGGTGGACAGTGCCCTGGTAGCGGCTATCGCCCTCGAGCAGTGTGGGCAGGGGGCCCTGGCGATCACCGGGGTTTCACCGGCCCTGGCGCCCCACCTGCGTCAGGAAGCCCGCATCCAGGCCGGCTGGCTTGGCATTCGCCACCGGGAAATCCCCACCTCGGAGCTGGCCGACCCTGCCTACGCCAGCAATCCTGAGCAGCGCTGCTATGCCTGTAAGCGGGAGTTGCACCGCCTGCTGGCGCCGATTGCGGCGGCGGCGAGGGGAGCCAGCGTGGTCGATGGCGTCAATGCCGATGACCTTGGCGACCATCGCCCGGGCATCCGGGCTGCCCGGGAATTCGGCGTGCGTTCTCCCCTGGCTGCGGTTGGCCTGACTAAAGCTGAGGTGCGCCAGCTTTCGAGGGCGCTGGGTTTGCCCTGGTGGGACAAGCCCGCCCAGCCCTGCCTGGCGTCCCGCTTTGCCTACGGGGAGCCGATCACGGCTGAACGGCTGCAACGGGTGGCGGCGGCGGAGGCCTGGTTGTTGGCCGCCGGCTGGGCCCAGGTGCGGGTGCGCTGCCAGGGCCAGACGGCCCGCATCGAGCTCCCGGCCGAGCAACTCGAACGGGCCCTTGGCCGCTGGGCCCAGAGCGAGCCCAGGCAGGCCCTGGTGGCGGCCTTCCTCGCCCTTGGCTTCACGGCCGTGGGTCTGGACCTGGAGGGACTGGTGAGCGGCAAGCTCAACCGGGAGCTTGCGGCCAGTCCGCTTCCCGCGCTCAGCGGCTCAGGGCAGCAGTAAACGGCTGCCCATGCAGGGGCTCCCGCAGATTGCTGTGGATGCAGGAGGGGGTTTCGCGGCGGAAGCTCGTGAGCTTGTGGGTGTCAGCCAACAGCTCATCGACAAGCACGGCACAGGCCTTTTCCGGCATGGTGTGGTCCCCGCAGGTGAACACATCCACCGCTGCATAGCCCGATTCGGGCCAGGTGTGGATGGAGATGTGCGATTCGGCCAGCAGGGCCAGCCCCGTGACGCCCTGGGGTTCGAAACGGTGGGTGATCAGGTTGAGCAGGGTGGCACCGGCACGCTTTGCTGCTGCGGTGATGGTGGCCCTGAGGAAAAGTTCGTCGTCGAGCTTGGTGCCGTCGCAACCGTAGAGCTCGAGAATGCAGTGTTTCCCGACGGTGTCGGAAACCTGGTGGGGGAGGGGGGCAGCTGGGTGGATCGCTGCGGGGGCCTCGGTCCATCCCGGGTTCGGGTGGAGGCAGGGCAGGGTCTGGGTCATCGAAGTTGACCGAACAAGCCAATCACCATAGATGGTTATGAGCGCTGATTTGGCCGGCGTGCATGTGCACCAGCTGGCTCTGGGCCTGCCAGCCGCCGCTAAAGGCCCCCAGGTGGGTGGCGCTCACCAGGCACTGGTGGCCTTCGCCCACCGCCTCGAGCAGCAGTTGTTGCCGTTCCGGATCGAGCTCGGCCAGCACGTCGTCGAGCAGCAGCAGGGGCGGCTCCCCCAGCACCGTGCCCACCAGCTCCAACTCGGCCAGCTTGAGGGCCAGCACCAGGGTGCGCTGCTGGCCCGCCGAGCCGTAGCGCCGAGCCCCCTGCCCGGCCAGGATCAAGCCCAGCTCGTCGCGGTGGGGCCCCACCGTGCACTGCCCGAGCCGCAGTTCTTCGCCCCGCTGCTGCTGCAGTTGGGCCAGCAGGGCCTCCCGCCAGGGATCTTCGGCATCTTCGCCACCCACCTGGGCGCCGCCCTGATACTCGAGCTCCAGGCATTCCCGGCCGCCGCTGAGCCTTGCCTGCCAGGCGGCCGCCAGGGGCTCCAGCCTGCGGATGGCCCGCGACCGACGGCGCTGCAGCCGGGTGCCGATCACAGCCATCTGCAGATCAAAGGCATCGAGCAGGCCCTGCAGATCGCCGCCGCCGAGGCCCCGCCGCAGCAGCTGGCTGCGCTGGCGCAGGAGCCGGCCGTAGCGGCTGAGCAGGTCGCCATAGACAGGTTCGAGCTGCAGCACCACCCGGTCGAGCCATTGGCGCCGGCCAGCGGGCTCGCCCCGCACCAATTCGAGGTCGAGGGCGCTGAAACCCACGCAGCGCAGCGATCCCAGCAGGTCGAGCTGGCGATCCAGCACCTTGCCGTTGCGCTGGGCCATGCGCCCGCCGCTGCGGCGCAGGTGGAGCGCCAGCTGATCACCGCTGCCGGTTGAGGCCCGCACCTGGCAGCTGCTCTGCCCGTGCTGGATCAGGTCGCGATCGCTGGCGGTGCGGTGGGAACGCAGGCACCCCAGCAATTCCACCGATTCCAGCAGGTTTGATTTGCCCTCGCCATTGGCGCCAATCACCAGCAGCCGGGGGGCCTCCAGGGCCAGCTCCAGATGGCTGATATTGCGAAAGTTCAGCAGCTCCAGGCGGTGCAGCCGGATGGCTCTGACGCGACGGGAGGTTAAGGTAATTCCTCCGGAGCTCTGCTCCGGCCATGGGCCTTAGCCATGGGCATGTAGCTCAGTTGGATAGAGCATCAGATTCCGGTTCTGAGGGTCGGGGGTTCGAGTCCCTCCATGCTCGCTACTTATCAGGTCAGTACTGATCAGGTCAGTTGGCTCAGCGGGCCAACTCAGTAAGGGGATCAACCCAGGAAGCGAATCAACCCAGTAAGCGAATCAACCAAGCAGGTTGAGGCCCATCGCCCGAATGCCGCCGGGATCGACGGAAAATCCATAGCGATCCAGGGCGGCCAGGGCCTCAGGCGGGGCCGAGAGCGAAATGCTGCATCCGGCTAACTCCCTGCGCAGCTTGCCCAGGGAGCCATGCACCAGCACCGCCAGGATGTCGCCCTGGTGCGGATCCCCAGGATCGGCGCAGAGGTCCCAGAGGTTGGCATTGAGGGCCAGATCGCTGGTGGCCCGCACGAAACCCACCAATTTGCCCTCGGGGGATTGCACCCCCAGGTGCCAGAGGCTGTTTTCCAGCACCCGCTGCCAGCGGTCCGGGTTGCGGCTGCGATCGCCGCTGGCCAGCAGCAGCCGATTGAGCTCGTCGGGGCTGGGAAGGCTGTTGGCGAGCAGCGCATAGCCCTCCCGCAGACGCGGGGCTTGGGGCTGGCTGCGGAAAGGGATCAAGAGGGAATCCAGTGCTGGGCGGAGCTGGGATGGCTCAGGGGAGGGTCTGGGGGGCTGGTTAGCCCGTGTTGCGCATGCCCGCGGCGATGCCATTGATGGTGAGCAGGGCCCCGCGCAGCAGCTCGCTGCGGCTGTAGGTGCGGCCATCGTCGCTGGAGCTGGCCAGCGCTTCACTCATCGGTGGTTGGCGGTTCTGGTCGCGCAGGCGCCGCAGTAGGGCCACCTGCAGGAAGCCAAGGGGAATGATCGTGCGGTTGCGCAGGTCGACCGATAGCTGCAGGGCAGGATCCCCATCCAGCAAGCGGCTGTGGCCCGTGATCGCCAGCACCAGATCGCGGGTGAGCTCGAATTCGGCGGCGATGGCCTGGAAGATCTGCTCGAAGGCCTCCCGGTTCTCGCTGCGGCCCAGGGCCTGCACGTAGTGGTGGGCCAGGTCGAGGTCGACTTTCGAGAGGGTCATCTCCACCTTCGAGATCAGCATGCGGAAGAACGGCCAGCGTTGGTGGAGCAGGCGCAGCAACTCGAGTTGTTCGGGGTCCTGGGTGAGTTCCTCCTGCAGGGCTGCCCCCACCCCGAACCAACTGGGCAGCAGGAAGCGGCTCTGGGTCCAGCCAAATACCCAGGGGATGGCCCGCAGGCTGGAGAGGTCCTTGGCGCCACTTTTACGGCGGGCCGGGCGACTGGAGATCTGCAGCTTGCTGATCTCTTCGATCGGGGTCACCTGCTGGAAGAAGGCCACCAGGTCAGGGTTGTCGTGCACCAGGGCCCGGTAGTGGTCCCGGGAGCGGGCCGCCAGCCGCCCCATCAGGTCATTCCAGCTGGGGGTGTCGTCTACGGGGGCACTCACCAGGCTGTTCTGCAACACGGCGGTTGTCACCGTTTCCAGGTTGTAGAGGGCCAGTTCGGGCAGGGAATACTTCGAGGCCAGCACCTCTCCCTGTTCGGTGATCTTGATGCGGCCGCTGAGGGTGCCGCTTGGCTGGGCCAGGATCGCCTGGTAGGCAGGGCCCCCACCCCGGCCCACGGAGCCGCCGCGGCCATGGAAGATCCGCAGGGCCACCCCGTGCTCGATGGCCAGACGCTGGAGGGCAATCTGGGCTTTATGGATCTCCCAGTTGCTGGAGAGGAAGCCGGAATCCTTGTTGCTGTCTGAGTAGCCCAGCATGACTTCCTGGAGTGGCTGGCCGCCGTCACTGGCCAGCAGGGCCCGGTAGAAGGGGTGGCGAAACAAGGTGGCCATCACCGCCGGGGCCCCTTGGAGGTCTTCCACCGTTTCGAACAGCGGCACCACCAGCAGGCCGGCACGCTGGGCCTTTGGATCCACCAGGCCGGCCTCCTTGGCCAACAGCAACACCTCCAGCAGGTCGGACACCGTGTGACTCATGGAGATCACGTAGGTGCGGCAGATGCGGGAGCCAAATTCCTGCTGCAGGCGCTGCAGCATGCGGAATACGGCGAAGGTCTCCGTGGTTGCGGCACTCCAGCGGGCCGCCGGGGGCAGCAGGGGGCGGCGGGTTTGCAGCTCCTCCAGCAGCCACTCCACCCGCTGGGTTTCCCCCATCTCCCCGTAGGGAAGTGGGAGCTGGAGGTAGCGGCTGAGCTCGTCGAGGGCGTCGCTGTGGCGGGTGCTCTCCTGGCGGATGTCGAGGCTGGCCAGGCAGAAGGCGAAGATCTGGGCCTGGCTGATCAGGTGCTGGAGCGACTCACAGCTCAGTCCCGTGGCTTTGAGGCTGTCCTGGATCAGTTCCAGGTCGTAGCGGAATTCATCAACCGTGCTGTAGTGCAATTCCTGGGTGGGAGGGGCCGCCAGGCTTCCCCCCATCGGCGGGGGCGGGGCACTGCCGTCACAGGGGGATTCCCAGCCGGCATCGCTGAGGCTTTGGTTGCGCTGATGGGTGAGCTGCAACCGCTCCAGGGTGTAGCTGAGCTTCAGCCGGTAGGGCTCCAGGCGGTAGCGGGCGGCCCGCTCCTCATAGATCTCCGGAAAGCGCAGCCGGTCCATCTCCAGCGACTCCAGCAGGGCCGGGCTGACCTGACTCCACTGCATCGAAATGCTGAGCTGGTCGCGCAGCTCGGCCACCGACTTGAGATATCGCTCCAGCATCAGCTTGCGCTGGTAGCAGGCCGTTCGCCAGGTGATGTCCGGGGTCACCGAAGGGTTGCCATCCCGATCTGAGCCCACCCAGGAGCCGAAGGTGCAGAAGGAATCCCGGGGCGGTTCCACATCTGGGTAGCTCCCTTTCAGGGCGGTGCGGATGCGGTCCCGCAGCTGGGGCATGGCATCGAAGAGCACCTGCTGGAAGAAGTGCAGGGCGTAGTCGACCTCATCGAGCACCGTTGGTTTGAACTGGTGCAGTTCATCGGTACGCCACCAGAGCCTGATTTCCTCCTCCAGCTGGAGCCTCAGGCTGTGGCGCTCGACGGAATTGAGGCTGGCGCCCTGCTCCAGCTGCTGAATCAGGCAGGCCACCCGCCGCTGCTTGTGGCGCACCGTGTGGCGCACGATTTCGGTGGGATGGGCCGTGAACACCAGCCGTAGATCCAGGGTGCGCAGCAGTTTTTCCAGTTGGGCTGGGGGTACGTTCAGGCTCCTGAGCCGCTCAAACAGCTGGCGAAAGGTGGCCGGGTCGCTCTGGTTGGCCAACGGCGGCAGGAAGGGATCGCTGGGGCTGCTGCGCTGGTTTTTGAGGCTGTCGAGGTAGCTGTCCTCCTCGATGTGCTGCTCGAGGATGTTTACCAGCTGGAAATAGAGCGAGAAGGCCCGGGCCGCGGCGATTGCCTCGGCCAGATCCATCTCCCGGATCAGTTGCACGATCGCGGTGGTGGCATCCTCCTCGCTGGGGTCGCTCAGGTGCTTGAGCCGCAGCAGGCGCTCCGCCTGCCCGGCGGGACACTCGCTGTGGAGCACGGTTTCCCAGAGGTCTTCCACCAGCTCCAGACGCTCGCCCAGTAGCCGGGTGACCCGCTGGGAAGTCGGGGAGGTGAGGGTGGGGCTGGGCATTGACTCCCCCATTGGGCCTGGCTGGGCAGCAAACAGAGCCATGATCATCCCAAAGGGAGCGGCCCGGTGTCTGTGGCGATTGCCTCCAGCAGTTCCACTTCCCGGGTTGCCATGGCAGCGATCTCCAGGGAGAGCAACTTGCTGATCGGAACCCCGGCTTGGTGGCCAGCCAGCCAGCGCATGGCCTGATTGCCCTGTTCCAGCACCTCCGGTAACGGCGCCAGCAGCTGCGTGAGCCCGAGCTCGCTGGCCAGGGGGGCCAGGGCTGCAAGCTCCTCAAGCAACCAGCTCTTTGCCAGCACCGGCTGCCCATGGCGCCAGTGGTGCAGGGTGGCTTCCAGGCTCGAGACGGCCGCGGCCTTTTCGTTGGCGTCGGCCAGGTGGGCCAACTCGCTTGGCGTCAGGCTGCTGGCCAGGAGGGGGTCGCACTGTTCCGGCTGGCGCAGCAACTGCTGCAGCCGCAGTTCGGCGAAGGCGGTGATCGCCAACAGCAGAAGCGGATCCGTCACCAGGTCGCAGATGCGGATCTCCAGCCGGTTGAGGTCGTGGGGCCGGTTGTCCCCATTGGGCCGCACTGAGGTCCAGAGGTGGCGCACGTTCTGCATCGTGCCGAGCTCCAGCTGCTGCCCCATCCAGTTGATGTAGTGCTGGTGGTCGAGGAACAGCGGCACCTCGGCCGGGGTGAGCGGAAACTGCAGCCAGCGTTGGGAGTGGGCGCCGGTGACCTCGCCGTCGAGGAAGGGGGAACTGGCGCTGAGGGCCAGCAGCAGGGCAGCCTCGCAGCGCAGCAGGCGGAGGCCGGCAAACAGGCGGTCCATTTGCCCCGGGCCCCGGTCGCTGATGGGCCCCAGGTTGATGTGCACGCTGGCGGTCACCACCTTGGTGCCGTAGGTGGCCTCGATGTAGCTGTGGTAAGGGTTTGCGGGGTCGGAGCGTTCGAAATGGCGGCTGTCGCCCAGGCTGAGGGCGCTGCCCGGCAGCAGGGTGAGCTGGCGGCTGGCCAGCCACCGGCGCAAGCGCTGACGTGGCTCGATCAGCAGCTGTAGCTGGCGCGCGTAACTGGCATCGGGGGGCGTGATGTATTCCAGGTTGCGTTGGTCGGGTTCGGTCACGAAGCCCTCCAGGGCCGCCGCCGCCGCTGAGCAACCCACCACCGTGCCGTCGGCCCGACCGGTGTAGAGCTCCACTTCAAAGCCCTTGAGCAACAGGGGATCCTTCATGGCTGGGCGGGCAGCAGGCAGGCAATCGCCTTGAGCATGCCGCGGGCCTTGTTGAGGGTTTCCTGGTATTCGGCAGCAGCGTTGGAATCGGCCACCACCCCGGCGCCGGCCTGCACCTGCACCCGCCAGCCCCCCTCTGGATGGGGCAGCACCACCATGGTGCGAATGGTGATGGCGGTGTTGAGGGCGCCGCCCAGGTCAACTCCGCCGTACACCCCGGAGTAGGGGCCCCGGGCATCGGGCTCCAGGGCATGAATTAGTTGCATGGCGCGGATTTTTGGGGCGCCGCTGACGGTGCCGGCGGGGAAGGAGGCCATCAGTAGGTCCCAGACGGTTTGCCCTTCGGCCAGCAGTCCCTCCACCTGGCTGACGATATGCATCACATGGGAATAGCGCTCGATCACCATCAGCTCTCCCACCTTCACCGTGCCGGGCTGGCAGACGCGGCCCAGGTCGTTGCGGCCGAGGTCCACCAGCATCACGTGCTCGGCCCGTTCCTTGGGATCGGCCAGCAGCTCTTTTTCTAGGGCCAGGTCTTCCGCTTCGTCGCGACCGCGGGGGCGGGTGCCTGCGATCGGCCGCAGCGAGGCTTTCACTCCCCCCTCCGGGATCGGTTCGGCCTTCACCATCACCTCGGGGCTGGAGCCGATCAGATACCAGCCGCCAAAGTTGAAGAAGGCCATGTAGGGCGAAGGATTCACCATGCGCAGGCTGCGGTAGAGCTCGAAGGGATCGCGGTCAATGCGGGTTTCCAGCCGCTGGCTAAGCACCAGCTGGAATACATCCCCCGCCTCGATGTGGTGTTCGCCCTGGAGCACCGCCGCCTCGAATGCCTCCTGGCCGAAGTTGCTGCTGGTGATCAGGCTCTGGGCCATCTCAGCCGGACTGGCGTCGTGCCAGCGCAGGGGAGTCACCGAGGCCGGCAGGGGGGCTTGCATGCGCTCTTCCAGGGCGCTGATGCGGGCGGCAGCGGCGGTGTAGGCCATCTGTCGGTCTTGGCCGCCGCTGAGGTCGGCGTAGGCCACGGCGGTGATCTGGCGCTTCACCTGGTCGAACACGAGCAGGCTGTCGGCGAGCATCCAGGACCCATCCGGGGGGGAGTCCTCCCCGGGCTGGTGCACCGGCACAATCGGCTCGATCCAGCGGATCAGTTCGTAGCCCCAGAAGCCAAACAGCTGGCCCACCGGAGGCAGCCCCGGAATCGGCGGGCTGGAGAGGGGCTCCAGGCACTCGCGCAGCAGCTCGAAGGGGTTGCCCTGCAGGGTTTGGCAGCGGCCATCGCGCCAGCGGCGCTGGGAGTGGGCACCGCGGCTGGTGAGGGTCCAGAGGGGGTCGCTGACCACGAAGCTCCAGCGCCCGATGCGCTCGCCGCCTTCCACTGACTCCAGCAGCACCCCATGGTCGCTGTCAGCTCCCACCTTCAGCCAGGTGGTGAGGGGCGTTTCCAGGTCGGCGGGCCAGCGTTTCCAGAGGGGAATGAAGTTGTGGCCGGCTGCCACCATGTCCAGAAACGCCTGCTGGGCTAAGCCATCGCGATCGGTGCTCGGCATCGGTTTGGCGGGCAAAAAAAACGGGGCACCCAGGCCCCGCCCTTATGGGAGTTGGTCGACGCGATTCAGGCGTCGAAGCTGTTCTTGCCGGTGAACTTGAGGTTGGCCGGATTGGGGTTGGCGCCGATCCGGCGGGGGTTGTGGCCCACCATGGGGCGACCTTCGTTCACCTTCTCCGGGAAGACGCCATCCTTGGGGTGCAGGAATTCGGTGTCCCCACCGGGATAGATCCGGTAGATCTTGTAGTCCTCGATTCTGGGTTTGAACTTGGTGCGCAGCTGGGTGCCAAGGGCTAGGCACTGCTCCTTGCGGGCGAAGTACATCAGGTTGTCGCCCTCGTTCATGTGGGCCGCCCCGCCGGTGGGCAGCTCAAACACCTGTTCCTTCGGGCTGCTCCAGGTAATTGCGTATTTCTCCTCCGTTTCGGCGGAATTCAGCAGGCCGCCGGTGCTGCCGAGGTACTTCGGGAGTTGACCGCTGAGCGCCGTAGCTGCCATGGCTTTGGAACGTTTCAACCGGAAGCTAGCACTGAGGTTTTGGCCCTTTCTGCGCTTCGCCCGCAGTCTTCACACCCGTCAACAAACCGGCCGCTCAGCACACGGGGAAAAAAACGGTCAGGCCACTGCCGCTGCGTTCGGTCAGACGACCGCCGAGGCGATGGAACAGCCGCTGGGTGGCCTGGCGGCTGAGCTGCAGGCTGCCGGTGGCGGGGTTCCAGCTCAGCACCGGCCCCACCAGCTCCCGTTGGTCGCCCTCGCCATCCAGCACCGGCTCTTCCGGGCGATGGCCCTCGCTGCTCAGTTGCAGCTTGAGCCTGGAACCTGCCGGCAGCAGGCTGACGCTGACCTGACTGCCGGCGGGAAGGCTGCGGCTGAACCGGTCGATCAGGCCGCCGAGCATGGTTTCCAGCCGGGCCGGATCGCTGAGCACGGGCGAAAGGCCAGCTGGGACCAACAATTCCAACTCCAGGCCGCGGCGGGCCAGCTGCCGTTTCCACAGTTCCTGCTGCTGAAGCAGCACCTGGCTGAGGTCGGTGCGGGCCAGATCGTTTTGGCCCAGGGGCTGGTCGTTGCCTGGCTGGCGCTGGAGCTCGGCCGCCAGAAAGATCAGGCCAAATCGATCGATTTGCTCGCTGCATTCGCCATCTATCTGCTCGAGGCGCCCGCGCACCAGCGGCGGCAGGTCGCTGCGCCGCAGCAAGGAGCGAATCAGGGTGCGAATTGTGGCGAGGGGAGTTCGCACCTCGTGGGTGAGCGCTTCGAGCAGGGCCAGTTCGCTACTCACCTCCCGGGGGATGTCAGTGGGGGATCGGTCCCGACCCTTGCCCCCGTGCACCAGGGGTTGGAGGGTGAGGCTCGGCGCGATGGCGGCGAGCCGTTCCCCCACCCGGGGCCAGAACCGCACCCCCAGCTGCTCTTCGCTGCGCAGGGGCCCCAGCTCCTCCAGGGCGGTGCGCAGGGCCGTCGAGGCCCCGGGGTCGCTGGCCAGCAGGCGTCCGTGGATCAGGTTGAGGGCTTTGGAAAGGGCCTCCGGGTCGAATCGGGCGATCAGGCGCCGGCCCTCAGGGGGACCATCGAGGCAGAGCGCCACCTGCAGGCGGGGGGTCATCACCAGCAGCAGCGGATCGGTGCCATCGGCCGGCTCCAGGGGCAGCCGCTGGAAACCGCTTGCGCCCGCCCCCCCGCTTGGGGAGCTGCCGGCTCCCCCCAGCAGGGGAGCGGAGCTCGTCAGCAGGTCGGCGAGTTCCCTGGGCGCCCACACCCAGCCCTGGAGTTGCTGCAACAGCACCGGCTCGTAGAGGGCAGGCAGGGGGGCCGCCAGCCACAGCCCTTTAAGGGGTTGCATCGGCAGCAGGAAGTCCTCCTGGAGGGTGGCCAGGGCCGCCCACCACTGGCGCCGCACGCTGTCTTCGCTGCTGGCGCCAGCCGGCACGCCGTCCGCCAGGGCACTCCGTAGGTCGGCCAGGCTCACCAGGCTCCCTGGGCTGTTCGGCCCCGGCGGCCCACGGAGGCACACAGGCCCAGGGCGATGAAGTTGACGAGCATGGCGGAACGGCCGTAGCTCAGCCAGGGCAGGGGGATGCCGGTGATCGGTCCGAGGCCGATGGTCATATTGATATTCACCACCACCTGAAACATCAGCATCGCGCCGATTCCTACCACCACCAGGGCCTCGTAGTCGCTGCGGGCCCGGCCCGCGATCTGCAGCAGCCTGGCCATCAGCAGGGCGAAGCCCGCCACAACCAGCACCGAGCCCAGGAAACCCGTTTCCTCCCCCAGGGCGCTGAAGATGAAATCGGTGTGCTGCTCCGGTATGAAACGCAGCTTGGTGAGGGATCCCTGCATCAACCCTGTTCCCCAGATCTGTCCGGAGCCGATACCCACCGTGCTCTGCAGCAGGTGGTAGCCCCCACCGAGGGGGTCCTGGCCCGGATCGAGGAAGAGGGTCAGTCTGTCCCGCTGGTGGGGCCGCAGGCCGTGCTGCCATAACCAGGGTGTTGCCACGGCAAACAGCCCTTGCACCGCCAGGCTGATCGCCAGGGCCACCCTTTTCCAGGGAAGGCTTTTCCAGGCCATCCAGCCCACCAGAGGAATCCAGCCCAGCAGCAGCACCGGCAGGGCGCCGGCCGTGATGGCTGTCACCAGGGGCGATAGCAGCAACAGCACCCAGGCTCCGGGCATCCCCGCCCAGAACAGCATCACCAGCAGCACGGCTGCGAAGACCAGGGAACTGCCCAGGTCGGGCTGCACGAACACAAGCAGCCAGGGCAGGGAGATCAGGCCCACAGGCCGCACCAGATCTACGGGGCGATCAACCGGGTGCCGGGCCAGCACCTCGGCGAGCAGCAGGATCGCGCCGAGCTTGGCAAATTCCGAGGGCTGGACGTAAAAACCGCCGATGTTGATCCAGCTCTGGGCCCCTAGGGCACTTGTGCCCACCAGGCGCACCGCGATCAGGCTGGCCACCATCGCGATGTAGATCGGCCACTTGAAAGGAAGCAGGCGCTCCAGGGGCAGCCTGGCCAGCAGCAGGGCCACCACCATGCCCACCACCGCCGTCACCCAGTGCTGGTACCAGTCGGCGTAATTGGCCTGGCGCTGGGTGCTGGCGATCAGGATGCCGGCCAGCGCTGCCATGGCCAAAGGAACGCCCCAGAGCACTAGGTCGACCCTGGCCAGGGGACTGCGGTGGCCACCGCCGGCGCCGAAGACCCTCTTATTGCGCCGCCCTGACTGGCTCAGCATGGCTCTCAGGCCGGCACCAGGTGGGCCGCGCCAATGCGCCGGGCCAGGGCCATCAGGGCCTGGGCGCTGGCGGATTCGGGATGGGAGAGCACCACCGGCCGACCGGCATCACCCCCTTCCCGCACCGGCATTTCCAGGGGTAGTTCGGCCAGCAGTGGCACCCCAGCCTCCTCAGCGAGGCGGGCACCGCCCCCACTGCCGAAAAGTGCGTAGCGCTTCTCCGGTGCGTCAGGAGGAATGAACACGCTCATGTTCTCGACCACGCCCAGCACGCTGACGCCCATCTGCACAAACATCGCCAGGCCGCGGCGGGCATCGGCAAGCGATACCAGCTGGGGGGTGGTGACGATGATCGCTCCGGCCATCGGCACGGCCTGGGCGATGGTGAGCTGGGCGTCGCCGGTGCCAGGGGGCAGATCCACAATCAGCACATCCCGTTCGCCCCACTCCACCTGATACAAAAACTGGCGGATGATGCCGTTGAGCATCGGTCCGCGCCAGACCACGGGCTGGTTTTCCTGAATCAGCAGCCCCATCGACACCATGGCGATGCCGCAGCATTCGACCGGGCTGAGCACCTGGCTGGCGCCCTCGCCGCGCACCTCTGGGGTGCGATCGGCGACCCCGAGCATGGTGGGCGCATTGGGTCCGTAGATATCGGCATCGAGCAGGCCCACTTTGAGCCCGGTGGCTGCAAGGGCGCAGGCCAGGTTTACGGCCACCGTGCTCTTGCCCACGCCACCTTTGCCACTGCTCACCGCGATCACCTGCCTGACGCCTGCAATGGCTTGGCGCTGGGGGAGTTGACCGGCCCCAGGGCCAGGCGCCCCATGGCCGGCGGCACCGATGGGGGCGGCGCCTGTGGGCTGGGCCAGCTCGATCTGCACCTCGTTCACGCCGTCAATGGCCAGCAGGGCGGCCCGAGCCTCAGTGACGATCCGATCCCGCTGGGCCTGGGCAAACCCGGGCAGGGCGAGCAGGAACACGGCGCGCTCGCCGACCAGGCGGGGTTCCTGGATCCAGCCAAGCTCGATCAGGCTGCGGCCGCTGCCGGCATCGGTGACGGCCATAAGGGCGGCATGGGCCTGCTCGACTGAGGCCATCGAGACTGCAATCAGAAACTGGGATCCTAGGGGCCATCCGCCTGAATCCGGTCGGCGCTGGCAGGGTGAGCGCCGCCCCCTGGCTCCCGGGGGGAGGGGGCTGGGCTGAAATGGTGGGACCTTTCCGGCGCCGCTTTGGCGCACTGTCCATGGCCAAGGTCTTAGAAGCGCCGCCAGCCGACTCCCGCACCAGGGCAAAAGCGCTGTTGATGGGCCTTCAGGATTCCATCTGCTCAGGCCTGGCTGAATTTGACGGCGAGGGCGATTTTGCCGAGGAGAGCTGGGTGCGGCCGGAGGGGGGCGGCGGCCGCTCGCGGGTGATGAAGGGCGGGCGCGTCTTCGAACAGGGCGGGGTGAACTTCTCCGAGGTGGAGGGCAGCGAATTGCCTCCCTCGATCCTCAGCCAGCGGCCAGAGGCCAAGGGCCACCGCTGGTTTGCCACCGGCACTTCGATGGTGTTGCACCCGCGCAACCCATACATCCCTACTGTTCACCTCAACTACCGCTACTTCGAGGCGGGGCCGGTGTGGTGGTTTGGCGGCGGTGCCGACCTCACCCCCTACTACCCCTTCCTCAGCGATGCCCAGCATTTCCACCGCAGCCTCAAGGACGCCTGCGACAGCGTCAACCCTGCCTACTACCAGGTGTTCAAGCCCTGGTGCGATGAATACTTCTTCCTCCGCCATCGCGGCGAGACCCGCGGCGTAGGCGGGATTTTCTACGACTACCAGGACCCCCTCGGGGTGCTCTACAAGGGCCAGGATCCCGAGGGCCCCGCGGCCGCGGTAAGCAACCGCCTCGGGGCAATCGAGCAAAACTGGGAGCAGCTGTTCGCCCTGGCGAGCGCCTGCGGCAATGCCTTCCTGCCCAGCTACCTGCCGATCGCCGAGCAGCGCCAGCCCACGGCTTACGGCGAGCGGGAGAGGGATTTCCAGCTCTACCGCCGCGGCCGCTATGTGGAGTTCAACCTGGTGTTTGATCGCGGCACGATCTTCGGCCTACAGACCAATGGCCGCACCGAATCGATTTTGATGTCGCTGCCCCCGCTGGTGCGCTGGGAATATGGCTACCAGAGCGAGCCGGGCAGCCGGGAAGCCCTGCTCACCGACCTGTTCACTCGGCCCCAGAACTGGCTGGAGGACGGCTCGCTTGAGGCGCGCTGCGCTCCTCACCAGGCGGTGAGCTGACAGCTAGGGGCTGGGGCTGGGTAAGGGCCTGGGCGGGTTCGCGGCCCAGGCCCCTTTCGATCGCCTCCACCACCCGTAGGGCAATGGCATCGATGGTGGCCGCGCTGCGGCTGGGATCGCGCAGGGCGGCTTCGAGGGGCCCTTCGAGCTTGCCGATTTCGAGAATTGCGATGCCGCGCCGCGGCGCCCCCAGGCCATCGCGATAGTGGAGGGGATAGGGGCCAAAGGCCGCCGCCAGGCTTTCATCGAGAAGGCTGGGGGGGCGATGCAGCGGCGGGATCAGCCCCGACCCCACGCCGTCGGGCCCGTAGGCGTCGTAGTGGATCTCGAGGGCGTAGCCACCAGCTGCGGCGTGGGCTTTGCCAACGCTCCAGTTGGTGCGGGGATCATCGCCGTTGACAATCGTGCGCAGGGGCGGATCGTAAAAGCGGATCGCCAGGCCCCGCCGCTGGCCCAGGGAAACGACCGCCTGGGCGGTGAGCAGGTTCCAGTGGAGCTCGTCGCGCATGGTGGCTTGCATCGGTTTGGCCCCGCCCAGGGCCACAGCCGCCCCCGCCGTGCCGGCGCCACCGATCCCCTGGGAATCGGCATGGCCAGCCAGCACCAGAATCTCCGGTTGGCTGGCCATGGGGACCGTGCCCAGCCAGTCTTTGCTCAGGCGGCTGCGGGGCCCCGTCAGCGGATCGACGTTGGCGATCACGGGAGCTTGGGCGGTGGCGGCGGTGCCTAGGCAGAGAACCCCGATCAGGGCGGCCCCCACCCAGCGATGACGATCCATGGCTTTGGGGTCAGATGGGGGAGCTGAGCAGGTTGCCGTCGCTGAATAGGCCGAGCTGGGGCCCGAGTTCGAGCTCCAGGGCAATCAGTTCATCGCGGTGGGCGCGCAGGCGCAGGGCACTGCCGGTAGCGCTGTCGTGGCTGATCAGCCTGAGCTCGAGGGTTTCGGCTCGCCTTGCCCTGTTGCGATAGATCATGCCGGCCGCAGGCCCGAACAGGGCCAGCAGCAGGGGCCACCAGCCCAGGGAAGGCAGGAGCTGACGCAGCACCAGAGCGAGGCAGGCTGCGCCCACTGCCCCTAGCAGCGAGAGCAGAACGGCTAACCAGGGGCTGGCGGCCACCTGGGCGCGAAAGCAGAGGTGGCGTCGCTCGGGATCGCTGGATTCGGCCTGCCAGCCCCGTTGCAGGAGCCACTCGCTGAGCCGGCCCAGCACCTCCAGGGGCGGCCGTGACGAGCGCACCTCCACCACGGTGGTGCGGTCTTTGCTGGCGGCCCGCAGAAAGAAAACCAGGCCGATGGCCAGCAGCAAGGTCAGTACGAGGGTGGATCCGAGGTTGGCCATGGCGGCCATTCTGCCGCCGCCGGGCCGCGATGTGGCTTGGCAGCATGGGCGGGCTCCTGTCCCATTTCTATGGCCGCCTCCTCCACCCCCAGCAACCTGCCGGCACCAGCCCGGTTCGCCGTGTTTGACGGCGACCTCGATGGGGAGTGGGCAGCCCTCTATGCCGGCGCGAGGGCCCTGGCGGTGGACACCGAGGCGATGGGCCTGATCCACGGCCGCGATCGGCTCTGCCTGGTGCAGGTCTGCGACGACCACGACAACGTCTGCTGTATCCGCCTATCGCGCGGCCAGTCCGCCGCCCCCCGGCTGCAGGCCCTGATGGAAAACCCGGCGATTGAGAAGGTGTTTCACTTTGCCCGCTTTGATGTGGCGGCCCTGGCTGAAAACCTCGGCATCACCGTGAATCCGATTTTCTGCACCAAGGTGGCCAGTCGCCTGGGGCGCACCTACAGCCCCCGCCATGGGCTCAAGGAGGTGGTGCAGGAGCTGGTGGGGGTGGAGCTCGACAAGCAGGCCCAGAGCTCTGACTGGGGTCGGGTTGAAGATCTCTCCGATGTCCAGCTCGCCTATGCGGCAGGGGACGTGCGCTACCTGTTGCCGGCTCGGGATCGGTTGGAAACCATGCTCCAGCGCGAAGAGCGCTGGGAGCTGGCCCAGCGGTGTTTTGGCTGCATCCCGGTGTTCGCCGACCTCGACCGCCAGCGCTATCACCTGTTGTTCGAGCACTCCAGCGGCGGGAACCGCTAAGCATGGCTCAATCTTCGACCATGAAGTTTTTATCGTTGCCCACCGCCTCCAGTAGGTAGGTGAGCAGTTCTTGGTTGTTGGTGCCGCTGGATTGGGCTTCCGTCAGCATCTGCCCGGCCAGGGCCAGTTTGGCTGGGGTGTCCCGGAAGCCCTGCTGGGAGGCCTTGACGTCAACTTTGCGGCGGGCGGCCGCCAGGCTGATACCCAGCTGGCTGGCCAGCAGGCCGCAGGCGGCGTTGTAGGCCCGATCGGGGATGCCGGCCATGGCGACGCAAGCAAGAGATCGCCGCATCATCCCAGTAGACGCTGCTCCACCAGGGCCGCCAGCTGGGCGCTGCCGCCGCTGGGGCCCATTCGGCGCCGGCCGATGGCGGCGAGTCGGGCCCGCTCGGAGGGGTCGGCGAGCAGCTGCCGCAGCCGATCGACCAGCTGCTGGGGGCTGGAGCAGGGCTGCACAGCACCGCCGAGCAGGCGGCTCTGGCGGCGGGCAAAGCCGGCCTTGAACTGGGGCCCCGGCCCCGGCAGGGAGAGGGCCGGCACCCCCAACCCCACCAGCTGTTCGGTGGCGGTGCCGGCGGTGGCCAGCCCCAGCTCGGCCCAGCTAGCCCAGCGCGTGAAGCTGTGCTGGCCCAGCAGCACGGTTAGGCGTCCCAGCCGCCAGCTGGCCGTGGCGCCGGTGGCGGCGACCTCCGCGGTTTGGGCCACCGGCCTGAAGCCCGCCTGGGCGAGCAGAACCTGCCAGGCCTGGGCCGTGGGCGTTGACCCTGAGGCCAGCAGCGCTGTGGCCGGCTGGTTTGGTTGCCAGAGCGCCAGACACTCCAGGAGCCGGCGGGCGTTGCCGAGGGCCTCGGGCAGGCGGCTGCCGGCCAGCAGGATCAGGCGCCTTTGGCTCGCCAGCCAGGCCGGCAGAGGGGCCTGGGGGAAGCCATCCAGCATCGGGTTGCCAGGGGCCAGGGCCGCCACCCCATGGCGCCGCAATCCCCTGGCGGTGAGCCGGTCGCGCACGGCCACCAGCCGGCAGCGCCGGCTGCCCATCAGGGCCCACTCCCACCGATCCCATTCACTGCCCTTGCAGCGGTGGTAGCTATCCGCCAGCGGCGTGGCGCCCCAGTTCGGCGGCCCCGTCGAGGCCCAGGTGTAATCACTTTTGGGCGTGCCGATGAAGCCGAAACGGCCGCCGCCGCTCCAGGCCAGCAGCAGGGGCAGTAGGTCGCCGACGGCCAGGAGCGGATCGCCCTGGCGCGCCCACCGCCGTACCAGCTGCCATTGGCGCCAACTCAGCAGGGGCAGGCCGGCGGCAAGGTCGCGGACCAGACCCCGCAGGCTCTGGTTGCTGAAGCCGCCGCTGGGCAGCCGCAGCTGGGGCCCGATCCTCTGCAGCTGGCCAGCGGCTTCTGCCGCGGCGAACACCTCGCCCAAACCCACCAGGGGCAGCACCCGAATCTCCACATCCGGGCGGCGGGCGCGCAGGGCCTGCAGGATGCGCTGGGCGATCAGATCCTCCCCATGGCCGTTGCTCAGAACCAGTAGACGGTTCAACGGCGGGGTGGGCATGCCATGGCTGATACGATCCGCTGCAGGGAGTTTGCTCCCAGTGCGGCGGCATGGCCAAGTGGTAAGGCAGAGGATTGCAAATCCTTTACCCCCAGTTCGAATCTGGGTGCCGCCTCTTTTTGAAAGCTGCCCCCAGGCCCCCTCTGCCTCGCTTCGTGGGGTCTGAGGCTCCGGTTTTGGCAGGGTTGGGCCAGAAAAAAATCCCTGGCGTGTTCGACTCCGCCAAGGACATACTTCCCGTCGCTCATGACGACCCCCAAACGTTACTGAGTATTTATTCCTAATAGGGGCATGTCGCCCAGGGGGTGTTCATGCGAAGACACCCCGTTTGTTGCGCCCCAGCCCCCGCAGGCCATTCGATTGGGGTCACAATGGTGCAATAGGCGTCAACGATGGACAACCCCCTCTGGATGATGCTGCCCTGGGCTGTCTTCGCTGTGGCAGCAGGAATCAAATTTTGGCGGCTGACCAGCCTCTTCCGCCGTCACCTGCTGGGCACGCCGACCGACACCGAACAATTCAGGCGGACCCTGGAGCGCATCTGGGCCAAAGATCAGCAGACAGCTTGATTTGTCTTCTGCAGGCTTGCCTCAGTAACCCGAATCGGCCACGCAGCTGCCCTGGCAGCTGATGCCGTTGCTGGCGGTGCGCCCGCAGTGCAGGCACAGGACGGGCTCCTGCAGGGGCTCGGAACAAATGGCCCCCTCAGGGCCGGGGTCATTGGGCCCAGTGGGTTTTGGCAGCGGTACTTCGATTTGCTTGCCCATTTGGTCTGATCGCATCAGCCCGCCGGTGGAGCGAGCTCAAAGCTGAGCACCACGGGCATTGGTTGGGAGCGCAGCACAGGGGTTTGGGGGCTGCCAGCGGTGTCTGGGTGGTTTTTTTCGGCTTCGGCTGCGGCCGCTTCCGGCCCACAGCTCGCCAATGCCTCCTGGAACAGGGAATCGAAGGTGGCAGTGGGCAGTCGATTACGGGCCAATTCCAGGAAGGCACGGGCCAGGGATTCCCCGGCCGCTGCCCGCAGCGAGGGATTACTGAGACGAAGTTGCAGCTCGTCTTCGACGGAACGAATGAACCGCTCGGTGACATCGCGCTTGGTGGAGGCCCTGATGCGGGTGTCCTGCTCTGCCTGGGAGAGAAAAGGCTGGGCTTCAAGCTCCTCCAGCCGGCGACCCAAGCTCTCCAGCACCTCGCGGGCCTCCGTGGTCACGTGGGCCAGCTGGCCGTCGGAGAGGCGCGGCAGGTCGGCGACATAAACCTTGCCGTGATCCCGCAGGGTCAAGAAGGTGGGCCTTAGGCCACCTCGCTGGGTTGGGGCTACCGGCTCCCTGGGCCGCAGGGGGCGCACAGGGGGAGTGGGGCCGGCCGAGCTGCGGCGTCGGGTGAGGCGCTGGCCCGTGCCCAGCTCAGATCCGACGATGACGGCAGGTCCTGCCCCCAGAAACCGTTTTGGGGAATTTAAAGGTTGAAGTAAAGCTGGCGGCTGCCTGGGGCTTACTGGTTGGCTTGAATTTACCGGTTGGTTAGAATTGGTTTGCTGGTTAGAGTTTATTTGCTGTTTAGAACGTATCGGTTGCTTGAAGCCTGCTGATTGCGCTGGGCCTACTGATTGCGTTGGGCTTACTGATTGAGTTGAACTTGCTGATTGTGCTGGGCTTACTGAGTTAGTCATGTAAATCTCCCTTTGATGTCTTCTGGTCTCTTCGCCCTTCCCCAAATACCCCCTACCTTCACCACCCTAGGCAAACGGCAAGCCTGCAAGGGGCTGGGCGCCTGCTTCGCCGCTGGCGACTTCTCCCAGCAGCCACGCCTGGTAGCCAGCCTCCTGGCACACCGCAAGGGCGGCAGCGGCGGCAGCGGCTGGCACCACCAGGCAGTAGCCCACCCCAAGGTTAAAGGTGTTCCAGAGGTCGGCCTCGGGCACCCCGCCTGCTTGCTGCAGCCAGGTGAATAGGGGTGGCCGCTCCCAGCTGCTGGGGTCTATCACCCCATGCACCCCGGCGGGAAGGCAGCGGGGCAGGTTCTCTGGCAGCCCCCCCCCGGTGATGTGGGCCATGCCGTGGATCGGCAGGCCACTGGCCAGGAGGTGTTTCACCAGGGCGCCGTAGAGGCGGGTGGGGGTGAGTAGGGCCTCAATCAGGGGTAGGTCGCTGCCGGGCATAAGGGTGTGCCCATCGACCCCCTGATCCTTGAGGATGGATCGCACCAGGCTGAAACCATTGCTGTGAACTCCGCTGCTGGCGACAGCGAGGATGCAATCTCCGCCCTTAACTGCACTGCCATCAATCACGGCGTCGGCCTCCACCACGGCCAGGCAGAAGCCCGCCAGGTCGTAGCTGCCTGGGCCGTAGAAGCCAGGCATTTCAGCGGTTTCACCGCCCAGCAGGGCGCAGCCGCTCTGCTGGCAAGCCGCGGCGATGCCCTCCACCACTTCGGCCATGGCTGCGGGGCTGAGCTTGCCTGTGGCTATGTAATCAAGGAAAAACAGGGGCTCTGCGCCGCTGGTGATCACGTCGTTGACGCACATCGCCACCAGGTCGATGCCCACGTCGTGGTGCCGCCCATGGGCTTGGGCCAGTTCGAGTTTGGTGCCAACCCCATCGGTGCCTGCCACCAGCAAGGGCTGCCGCAGGCCGGCCGGCAGTCGGCAGAAGCCGCCGAAGCCTCCCAGCCCGCCCACAACTTCGGGGCGACGGGTGGTCTCCACGCTGGCTCGAATCCGATCCACAAATGCCCTGCCTGCGGCCACGTCCACCCCTGCCGTGCGGTAATCCATGCGATCGAGGCCCATCGGGCGCTGGTGCCTGATCCTCTTACGCCGCCCCAGCCCAGCCCGTGGACGACCCGCCGATCGGCACACGTTCCCATCAGCTGCGCTTATCATGGTCATTTGGGCTGCTGATCTCCGCACGCCTTGTCGAACCCGCTGAGCCCTGGCAGGGCCTGGGCTGGGGCATTTGATGACAAATTCTGATCGGTTTTGCGGATGGGATTCCTCAGCGAAACCGCGGCGGAATCGGGTTACCTTTTCCCCGTCCCCAATTTTCTTAAGGAACTCCGAAGGCGAATTCGCAACCCAACTCCATTCAGTTTGGGAGCGGATCCAACGCTGACGAATCACTGAATTGCCTCTGGCTGGTGATTGTTGCTTCGGCAACGGGTTTCGTTTGTTATGCGACGCACCTTTTCTCTCGGGGCCCTTGCCCTACTTCTTCCAGGTAGTGCCTTGGTTCCCGCCATCGCTGAATCCAGTTTCGCCGCAACCCAAAACGAGGTTGCTGTCGTTGCTGGTTCCAGCTCAGCTGCCCCTGAACCCACTCCAGAGGTAGCCATCCGGGAGGCAGGCCCTGATGTTGTGCCCGATCAAGGGATCATCAAGCAGGCTCCTCCGACCCGCCTTGCCCCGGCAGCCAAGCCAGCTCCCCGGGTTCTCCACAGCTCCAATGGGCAAGCCAGCTGGTATGGGCCAGGTTTCTACGGAAACCGCACCGCCAACGGTGAGGTCTTCCGCCCCGGCACGATGACCGCTGCCCACCGCACCCTTCCCTTCGGCACCAAGGTGAAGGTCACCAACCTGTGGAATGGCCGCACCACCGTGGTCCGTATCAACGATCGCGGTCCCTTCCATGGCAACCGGGTCATCGACTTGGCCCATGGCGCCGCCCACAGCCTCGGTCTCACGGCCAGCGGCATCGCCCAGGTACGTCTTGACGTACTCCAGTGAGCTGAGCTGAGCGGCCATGAGCCCCTCGCCCATCCGCCAATCTGGCGGGTGGGTTTTTTATTGCCGGTTCGCCGTCTCCCCGTGCTTTTGCTCCACACCCGCGAAGACCTTGCCGCCTGGCGGCGTCAGCAGCCTGGCCCGGTCCATTTCGTTCCCACCATGGGGGCCCTGCATGGGGGGCACCGGCAGCTGATCATCCGGGCTGCCCAGCCCCTGGCTGGCGCGGCTCCAGCGGTGCTGGTGAGCATCTTCGTCAATCCCCTTCAATTTGGCCCCGGGGAAGAATTCCAGGCCTATCCCCGCGAGCTCAGCGCCGATGCGGCCCTGGCCGCCGCAGCTGGTGCCACCGCGCTGTTTGCCCCCAGCGTGGCCGAGATCTATCCCCGGGGCGATACCGGCCTGACCCGGATCTTGCCCCCCCAGTTTCTGAGTGAGGGCCTCTGCGGCCGCCACCGGCCCCAGCACTTTGAGGGGGTGGCCACCGTGGTGGCCCGCCTGCTGAGCCTGGTGCGCCCCGATTGCCTGCTGCTCGGCGAAAAAGATTGGCAGCAACTGGTGATCCTGCGGCGGGTGGTGGCGGATCTGGGCCTACCGGTGCGGATACGGGGGTGCCCGACCGTGCGGGAGGCCGATGGACTGGCCTGCAGTTCCCGCAACCGGCGCCTTTCCCCCTCCCAGCGCCAGCAGGCCGCGGCGCTGCCGTTGGCCCTAACCGCGGCAGCGGCCCAGGTGCGCACTGGAACCCATCGGGCCCAGGCGCTGACCGCCCAGCTGATCCAGCAGCTGGAGGCGGCGGGCCTGGAGGTGGAGTATGCGGAGTTGGTGGCGCCCCATAGCCTGGAGCCACTGCAGCAAGTGCAGGGCCTGGCCCTGCTCGCCGCCGCGGTGCACTGCGGTCCCAGCCGCCTGATCGACCATTGTTTGCTGATGTCCCGTCTGCCGATCGTCGCCATTGATGGACCAGCGGGGGCGGGCAAGAGCACCGTCACCCGGGCCTTCGCCAGGCGCATGGGTCTTGTCTATCTAGATACGGGTGCGATGTATCGGGCCCTCACCTGGTGGGTGCTGCGCCAGGGTGCTGACCCGGCCAATGCGGCGGCAGTGGAGCCCCTTTTGGATGGCCTGGATCTGCAGCTCAGTGCCGGCGCCGATGGCGAGCAGCTGGTGAGCATCAACGGCCACGACGTGACCGAGGCGATCCGCAGCCCGGAGGTCACGGCCCAGGTGTCGGCGGTGGCAGCCCATGGCTGGGTGCGCCAGGCCCTGACGGCCCAGCAGCAGGCCATGGGGCGCAAGGGGGGGCTGGTGGCCGAGGGCCGCGACATCGGCACCGCCGTTTTCCCCGCTGCGGAGCTCAAGGTGTTTCTCACGGCCACCGTTGGTGAGCGGGCCCGCCGCCGCGCCCAAGACCTGCAGCAGCGGGGTTTTGCGGTGCCCCCGCTGGCTGAGCTGGAGGCCCAGATAGCTGCCCGCGATCACCAGGATTCGAGCCGGGAGGTGGCGCCGCTGCGTCAGGCCGAGGATGCGGTGGAGCTCGTCACGGACGGCATGGCCATCGAGGCGGTGATCCAGGCCCTGGTGGACCTGTTCCGCCAGCGGGTTCCTGAGGAGGCCTGGCCGGCCGCTGACGGCGCCTAGTGGTTTAGTCGCTTAGACGTCTAGGGCCTGCAGCAGGCCGGCGCAGGCGTCGTCCAGCAGGTCGAGCACGTGCTCAAACCCATCGGCGCCGCCGTAATAAGGATCGGGCACCTCCAGAACCTTGAATCGGCTGCAGTAGCGCACCAGGGGTTCGATGCGGGCCTGGCCCCCAGGTCCGCCCATGCGCTCCAGGGCCAGGGTTTGCACGTGGGCCAGGTTGGTGGCATCCATGGTGAGGATGTGATCAAAGCGCTCGAGGTCTGCTAGCTCCAGCTGGCGGGCCTGGCTGGTGAGGGCAATACCGCGGCGGCTGGCGGCTGCGCGCATGCGTGGATCGGCGGCCCTGCCCACATGCCAGCTCCCCGTACCGGCCGAATCCACTAGGAAACGGTCCGCCGCTCCCGCCTGGATCAGGTGGTGTACGAACACCCCTTCGGCGGCGGGGGAGCGACAGATATTGCCCAGGCAGACAAACAGCACCCGCTTCATTGCTGCTCCAGACGCAGGAGCGCCAGGTGCGCGCGCCGTTGCACCACCGGAGCGTTGTCTGCGGCCGCAGCCAGCAGGGTGACCAGCCCAGCTCGGGCCTGCTGCCATTCCGGTAGGTGGGGTGGAAGGCCAGCTGCCAGCAACTCCAGCCCCACAGCCACCGCGTAGCGCACCACCCACTCGCCGTCGCTGGTGGCGGCCAGTAGGGCTCCTAGGCACTGGCGCTGGACGACCTGCTGTTGGTCAGGGGGGAGCTCGGCCAGCTGCATCTGGCCAAGTCCCTTGGCGGCAGCCCGGCGCACGCTGGCGGCTACGTCGCTGCCGAGGGCATCGAGAAGCAGCTCTAGCCCGCGCACATCGCCGATGCCGGCGAGGGCCCGCACGGCCCAGGCCCGGGCCCCGTAGTTTTCTGGGTCGAGCTGCAATAGGGCATCCACAGCCGCTGTCCCCAGGCTGATCAGCCCCTCCACGGCGGCTACTGCCGCACCGGGGTTGTTGAAGCCCAACACTTCCACCAGCACCGGCGCTGCGCTGGCATCGGCGCTAGCGGCCAGTTCCTGGGTTGCACGCAGCAGGTCTTGGGCGCTGTCGGCCTGTTGCAAGGCGGTAATCTTCTCGGCCACCGGAGATACCTGGCTCACAGCAAGGCGTCCATGCAGGCCAGCAGGGCCTCGTCGCCGGGGTCGCCGTTGCCCTGTTCCACCAGCCCCCGCAGGGCCATCAATTTCAGACTGTTCTCGGCCAGGGTGGCGGCAATGGCTTGAAATCCGGGCCGCCAGCCTGCGGCACCAAGATCCATCAGGGCTGCCCGCCGCACCTGCAGCTGGGGATGGTCAAGTAGGTCCACAAGCAGCTCCCCCCAGCGCGCCTCACCGCTCAATTGCAGCAGGGTCCGCGCCGCAGCACTGCGGATCAGGGGGCGCTCGTGTTCGAGGAAGGGTTTCACCACGGCCAGCACCCGCGGCTCGTTGACGCCGATGTCGCCCAGGGCTTCCAGCAGGGCTTCGCAGGGTTCCACCAGGCGGGGGCTGTTGGCCTGCTGGGCGCCGGCCCCGGCGGGGCCGCTGGCTAGCTTCTCGCAGAGAGCCTCAATGGCTTCGCTGGCCGCGAGTTGACCCAGGGCTCGGGCTGCCGCTTCCCGTAGTCCGTCGTCGGCATCCTGCAGGGTGTCGAGTAGGTCGGGGATGGCCGTTTGCGCTGCTGGAGCCAGTTTGCCGAGGGCGCGGGCGGCATTGCGGGCTACCGCGTTCTCCTCCACGCCGTCTCCGCTATCCCTAGGCCGGCGTTGGCGCAGGGCTTGTTGCAACAGGGGCACCGCCTCCGGGTGCTGGCTGCGCATCCGGCCCAGCCACCAGGCTCCGTAGTACTGCTGGGAGGAGTCTTCGCTCTGGCGGAGCCGGCGCAGGGCTTCTTGTTCACTGATGGGTTCGCCTGCCTGGGGGGGGCTGGCGTCGGCGTCGACCATGGGTGCTGTCGCGAGACACGGGCTCCTGGTGATGTTGCCAGCCCCGGGGCTGGTTCGAAATTTCAGTTTGGGCATTATTCCGGCAGGTCCGCTTAAGCCCGGCTCTCAATGAGTGGGAGTCAGCCAGGCAGGCACCGCAATCACATAAAAGGGACTTACAAAGCATCGACTCAGCCGCAGGACCAATGCGAATGGCGGCCCTACCAGGCCAGTCGTGAACTCTTCGCAAAGGGGCAAACCAATTCAGGGTGCCCCCACTAAGTTGCTGCCGGCACACATGTTCTTGAGACTGGTACCTATGGCTGTTGCTCTCGCCTCCCAACTGCGTGAAGGCACCAAAAAAGCCCACACGATGGCGGAGAACACCGGCTTCGTGAGCTGCTTCCTCAAGGGGGTGGTGGATAAGGCCAGCTACCGCACCCTGGTGGCCGACCTTTATTTCGTCTACTCCGCCATGGAAGAGGAGATCGGGCGCCTGCGGGCCGAGGGGCATCCGGTGGTCGGCCCGGTGGGCTTCCCGGAGCTGAACCGCTGCGAAACCCTCGAGCAGGATCTCGCCTATTACTTCGGTGAAAGCTGGCGCAGTGCAGTGAAGGCCACGCCTGCCGCCCAGGAGTATGCGGCTCGCTTGCATCAGTTGGCCAAGGAGGCCCCCGAGCTGCTGGTGGGTCACCACTACACCCGATATATCGGCGATCTGAGCGGCGGTCAGATCCTCAAGAACATCGCCCAGAAGGCGATGAATCTGGGCGAGCACGATGGCCTGCGTTTTTATGAGTTCGACGCTATCCCCGACGAGAAGGCCTTCAAGATCAACTACCGCGCCACCCTTGATGCCCTGCCGCTCGACCAGGCCATGGCCGATCGGATTGTGGAGGAGGCCAACCACGCCTTCCATCTGAACATGAAGATGTTCCAGGAGCTGGAGGGCAGCCTTATCGCCGCCATCGGCAAGGTGCTCTTTGGCTTCCTCACTCGCCGCCAGCGGGCCGGCAGCACCGATGTGGTGGCGGCCTGAAGATCAGCGGCGCCTGGTTCGGAACTATCAGTCCTCGATGAGATCAACGCTCACCAGCCTGGTGAGCTCTTCTGTAGTAGCTGGGTCGATGCTGCCTGGCTTGAAGTTGACCTGAAACCACCACTGGCGACCGTCCTTGCTCCGCCGCTCCACACGGAAGTTGGCCAGTCCCTCCTCCCGCAGTGCCAGTTGCAAAGCATCCCCGCTGCAGCCGACGCAACTGACGGACAGGGGCGGTAGCCCAGGCACTTCGACGCAATAGACGGGCATGGGCTTAAGGCGACAGTCCAGGCTCCCATAAGAACCGAACAGGAAGCCGGGGGCCCCCGATCCGTAGCCACAACAACGCAACCCCCCATCCGGCCGCCCTAAGGTTGCAAAACTTCATGGTTGGGTTTTGCAGGATGACTTCTACCCCAGACCTGGCCTCCCTCTACCAGCTGCTGTCGCTCCAGGAGCGCCCCATCCTGCCCTCGGGTGAGCGTCGCGCGATCCTGGGTTGCGGCTATGTGGGCGAAGCGGTTGCCAAATCCTGGAAGCAGCAGGGGCATGCACTTTGGGGCACTACAACCCGGCGTGAACGCTTGGTAGAGCTGGCCGACCTAGTCGAGAACCCGTTGGTTTTTGATTCCACGGATCCCTTCAGCAGCCTGGATTTCGCAGCAGATCTCGAAGGCATTTTGGTGTCCTTCGCTCCGTCGAAGAGTTCCAGTGTTGAGCTGAGTCAATACGAGCAGACCTTTCTTGGCGGCCTGCAACGGCTGATCGAAACGCTAAGCAGGCGGCCTGTCGGCTCGCCCCTGCAGCTTGTGCACCTCAGCAGCTGTGGCGTGTATGGCAATCGGCAGGGAGCGCTCACAAGTGAGGGCGATCCAACCGATTCGAATCATCCCGTGAATTCCGTGCTCGTGAGGGCAGAGCAGATGGTCGCTTCGGTTCGTTCAGAGTCTATTAAGGTCTGCGTGTTGCGCCTCGGTGGCATATACGGGCCTGGCCGCGATATTCCGGGCATGTTGCTCAGTGCCGCTGGGGGCCTGGTGCAGCGCAATGGCCTGAATGTGCCGTGCTGGATTCACCGCGACGACATCGTTCGGGGCATCAACTTTGCCTTTGACCAAGGTCTGGATGACACGTATAACCTGGTCAACGACACCCAGTGCAACGGCCAGGAGCTCACAGATCGGCTGTGTGAGCGCGCTGGCCTGCCACTAGCCAAGTGGTTGACCAGAGACACCAGCGATCGAATCCTCAATGCGCGGGTTAGCAATGCGAAGCTGAAACAGCTTGGCTTCAGCTTTTCTCATCCCTGCATGTTGGGCTGATGGCGGCGCTCTATCCAGCCCAAGGGGTTGTGATTAGCGTCAAACCATGCTGCCAGCTGTGCAAAGTTTTGATGATCTGGAAAGCAGTCGAATTGGATCTTAAATGGATGCTTTGGCAGGCTTCCGGCAGGCTGCAGATTAAATTATCTGCAAACAGTCCATCTATTCATTCTTGACAAACCATTCGCCGCAGATTGACGGTAACCGCTGATCTGATGATGCGTTTCTCCGGTACAGCAAGCGGGTTTTGTCACTGATTCCACTGATGCCAGCTCGAGACCAGTCTTGAATACGACTTCCAGCAACTGAAACCTCGCATTCGGGGTCAGGCTTAACTCGTTGGCAGCGAATTGGTGTGGTTGCGATGGCTTCCAGAGGCATTGGGCCATCGGCTGCTGCCTGGTAAAGCGCTAGCCACCAGCATCGAACGACTCCGCACGCTGAAGAAGTTCACTTCATGTGATCAAAGGAGGCCCAGCGAAAAGTTCATGGTGGCCCGGAGGCAGCGCCCCGCTGGTGCTGGCGGAGCTGTACCAGTGGGGGCAAAACCGCCGCCAAGGCTGAGCTCCAGCCAACCCCACAGCGAGGTGGTGGTGAAAGATCCCCGGGGTGGGGGAGGGTCTTGATCCACTTCGATGTGAGGGCAGGGCCCTAAACGTTTCTTATTTAACCGAGCGAGTGCATTTGCCAGCAGTTGTAGACCTAAGGTGTCGTTTGGCCCCATGATCGCCAAGCAATGGCCAAGGTAGGCGTGCTCCTGCTGAACCTCGGGGGTCCGGAGCGCATCCAGGACGTCGGCCCTTTTCTCTACAACCTGTTCTCGGATCCAGAAATCATCCGGCTACCCAACCCGGCCCTGCAGAAACCACTGGCCTGGCTGATCAGTAGCCTGCGGGCGAGTAAGTCGCAGGATGCTTATCGCTCCATTGGGGGCGGCTCACCACTGCGGCGAATCACTGGGCAGCAGGCGCGGGAGTTGCAGAGTAGCCTCCGCCTGCTTGGGATCGAGGCCACCACCTACGTGGCAATGCGCTACTGGCACCCCTTCACCGAATCGGCGGTGGCAGACATCAAAGCCGACGCCGTGGATGAGGTAGTGGTGCTGCCTCTTTACCCCCAATTCTCGATTAGCACCAGCGGCTCCAGCTTCAGGGAGCTTCAGCGTCTTCGCCAGTCTGATTCTGTTTTTGCAGCTTTGCCGATCCGATGCATCCGCAGCTATTACGATGACCGGGGCTACATCGGCGCCATGGCCGGGCTGATAGCGCGCGAGATCCAGGCCTGCCCAGACCCTGCCAGCGCCCACGTGTTCTTCAGTGCCCACGGCGTGCCCAGGAGCTACGTGGAGGAAGCGGGAGATCCATACCAAGGGGAGATCGAGACCTGCGCACGGCTGATCATCGAGAATCTGGAGGCCACATTGGGCCACAGCAACTCTTTCACCCTTGCGTACCAGAGCAGGGTGGGCCCTGTGGAGTGGCTTAAGCCCTACACCGACGAGGCATTGGAGGAGCTGGGACAGCAGGGTGTGAAGGATCTGGTAGTTGTGCCGATCAGTTTTGTGAGCGAACACATCGAGACCCTCGAAGAGATCGACATCGAGTACCGCAAGCTGGCTTTCGAGTCGGGCATCACTAATTTTCGCCGTGTTCCGGCGCTCGACACCAACCCTGCGTTCATCCAGGGGCTTGCGCGACTCGTTCAACATGCCCTGGAAGGGCCCGAGGTGAATCTTGACCAGGCGGCCGCTCTGCCCAGCACTGTCAAGCTATACCCCCAAGATAAGTGGTCTTGGGGGTGGAACAACAGCTCAGAAGTGTGGAATGGCCGCTTAGCTATGCTCGGACTCTCCGCTTTTCTAGTGGAGCTGATCAGGGGCAGTGGGCCTCTTCATGCCCTCGGCTTGCTGTGATTTCCTTTTTACTCAGGGTAGTGTCTATCCAGATCAAACAACACCTCGTGAATATATGTTTCGGTCCATTCTGCGCCATGAAAGCGGCTGAGCATCCCTCTTGCCGGGTCTTTCTCTGCCCGGTAGCTGGTGTAGCGCCGTTGGCCATTGAGCAATATCGCTGAGCGATCATCTGCTACGGGAGCCGCTTCATGCACGAGTTGTAAATAAAGTTTTAAGTACTCAGCAAAGGCTTGAAATATAACGGTGGCGATCAGCTCATCGGAGGCTGCCCCCAAGGGCAGGCGGGTCCAGAGAAATGCAGGCGAAAAGTAAGGTTCCGCCTCGGCAGGAATAGGCCCGCCATCGGGTAAGTGAGGTTTCCAGTTGTTAAAAATTGGGAGCAAGCGATCCCAGACAGGTTGGGTATGGAGGGAATCGCTGCGGTCGACTGGCTGCAGGTCAAGGGCAAGCAGATGGCCTGAGGGCAGCGTGACCAAATCGGCTCCGAAGAAAGGCAGATCAAAACGGCAGTGGGGATTGATAACTAGGTTCAGCACGGACGCTGCTGGCCCCGCTTCCACGCAGGCGGCCCTCACCTGGCGAAGCTTGTTGGTTTGACAGGCCCAGGTTGCAGTTTGCACAACTACCGGATGTGCCTTCGAACCGGTGGATCCGATTTTTTGCAGAAACTGCTCCGGCACGGGGTAGGCGGCTGGCTCCAACGCTTGAAGCAATTCGACTGCATGATCAAGAAAGGGCTGCCAACGCCAATTGGCGATTCTGACCTGATCAAGACTGCATCTTTGCGCTGCTGTCATTGCTGCTTGCTAGAGGGGAAGAGGAACTCGTGCAGGAAGCGATCCGACCAGGCCTTACCGAAATGGCTGCTAAACAGGCCGTGAGCCGGATCTCTTTCGGCGCTGTAGACATCGTATGCCTCTTGCAGGCTCCTAACCCTTTCTGCTGTAACTATGGAGGTGCGTTGGCCCGCTTCGGCACTGAGCTGCCAGTAGCAGTCGAGAAAGGCAGTGAAAGCCCTAGGCAACGATTCCTGCGCCTCCTCAGCTCCCCCACGGCAGAACAGCAGCCAGGGAGAAAAATATTGGTTTGGATCAAATGAACGCATGGCTTCAGCACCGTGAAGATCCGGGTGGCGAGAAATAAGATCCTTTAGACCTTGATAATAGGCGTCAAGATAATTTTGATCTTGTAGTAGTGGCTGAAAATCAAGGACTGCGACTAGCTTTCCGCGGGTGCCGAACCAAAGGAGATCGATTCCCATCAGGGGCTGATCGTTGTTGAATTCGGGATAGGCCACCGAATTCAACACCTGCAGGCTGTCCCCTGCGTCCAGCCTGGTCACCCTCCAGCGCCGGAAACCCGGCACATTCCAGAGCCAGCTTTGGATCACGCTCTGCCTCTTCAGGGATCGACACTCAGCTAGCCCCTCGGGTGGGGCAACGGGCTGCGCTCCCGACAGTTCCAGCTTGCTATTGAGCTCTTGCAAAAAAGGGTCAAACATTTCGGAGCGCTCAGGTGCAGGGTGGGTTAACTGAAACCGGCGGCCAGGGAATTGGCGCTTTCCCGAAGCGCCTGCAAAGTTGCGTCGGAGGGGCAACGAAGCTCCGTGCAGTAGGTGGTCATCGTCACACCATCGAGGCACTGCACCGAGCTCACCCGCATGCGCACCTGATCCGTGACGAACCAGCAGCGCTCCGTGCCGACATTGCTGTCATAGCGCGTGGTCACAGTCATGACGCCATCGGAGGAAAAGGTGTATTGACTGAGGACGGGCTGCTTTTCCACGTATCCCTTGTCACGGACCAGAAAACCCTGAGAGGGATCTCCTGCCAGAGGTATATCTATTAATACAGCCGCTTGGTCTTCTGTTCTAGCCAGAGGTTTTAGATTGCTTTCCCACCAGAAACGGGCCCCCCCTGCTGCTAGCTCAGGGTTAATTTTTAGAGTAAGGCATATCTGCTCGATGGCTGGATCCTGCGCGGAGAAGGGCTCGATAACAAGGTTGGAATTGCCGAATTCATCATCTTGGTGGTCGAGGTGGTGTACGGCCCGTCGCGTCAGCCAGGCCCCTCGACTGGCCGCCAAGAACTGGTCCATAGTTCGGGCTGGGTCCATGGGTGCCACGGGCATTGAGAGGGGGATGGGAAGTTAAACCTGTTCGGACTTCTGGGCCTCAAGCTGAGCCAGAATTGCTTCTATCTTTTGCAATTCGGGATGCTGAGCCAGGGTGAATTCCACTTGCTTCTGAGGAAGCTTCAGTCTCTGACCCATTCCGATTACGTCTTTGACAAGACGATCGCGGTAGGCCGCGAGCTGATCAATCGACTCCTCCAACTCCTGGCGGCTGGGATCGGATGCGTTGATTGCAGACGTGTCGGCGCGAGCGGTGGTGCCGTCGGACATGGGTTGCATAGCGCGAAGCTCAGCATACGGAGTCGACCGCTGCGATCCACCAAAACAGCTGCTCCGTTCACCAGGGCTGCTTGGTTGTGGCGGATCGCCCCCAGCAGAGCGGCCGGGTCGCATTGTTGCTGCAGCTTCTCGATGCGTTGGCGGCCCATGCGGCCCATGCATCCCCCATCGCACCAGCCGGTCATCGCGGCTGGGGAGCGGGACACATTTGCTCCAACCATGGGCACTCTGGTGACGATGCGCAAGCAGCGGCGCC
This sequence comes from Synechococcus sp. CS-1331, assembly GCA_025127975.1. GTDB lineage: Bacteria > Cyanobacteriota > Cyanobacteriia > PCC-6307 > Cyanobiaceae > Cyanobium_A. The sequence goes on from JAHLYQ010000040.1 coordinate 66,539, forward strand.
GATGCTGACCGCCCTGGGCAAAGCGAACAGGTCGAATCTCCAGGTGACCATGGCGCTCAAGAGCCTCCACAAGCGTGGGCAACACCGCCGCGAGGCGTTTGCCGCAGCGATGGTCGCTGGCCTCCCACAGGGTCTCCAGGAGTTGCATCACTCGGGGCCATAGCGCCTCCGGCCGGCAGCAACCGCAGCCCCGATTTGCGGTGATACCCGCTCAGTGGTGCATTCATGGTGAAAATGGAAGAAAAGATAAATCTCCCGGCGCTTTGTTCCCCGATTGGGTGGGAGTGCGTTTTTCCCCTTGCCAAAACCCTTTGCCAGCGCGCCCTTTTCAAGCGCGTCCGCGATGGGTGACGAAAGTTTGCATGATTGCGTTGATGGGGGCCCTGAGGCTGGAGATAGCCGTAGTTTCCCCTTACGCCTTCCCCGAGAGGCAGCTAAGCCATGCAGACCTAAACAGATCTAACGATCTTCACTGGCTGTCAATTGGCTGAGCACAAGAACCCCTGGCCCCCTTCCCATGCTCGACGCCTTTTCACGCGCTGTCGTCAGCGCAGATTCGAAGACTGCCCCGATTGGAGGCGGTGAGCTCGCTGCTCTCCGTAACTATGTTGCTGAAGGCAATAAGCGTCTTGACGCTGTCAACGCCATCACCAGCAACGCCTCCTGCATCGTTTCAGATGCGGTCACCGGCATGATCTGCGAAAACACTGGCCTTATCCAGGCTGGTGGCAACTGCTATCCCAACCGCCGCATGGCTGCCTGCCTGCGCGACGGCGAAATTGTGCTTCGCTACATCAGCTACGCCCTGCTGGCCGGCGACGCCTCGGTTTTGGACGACCGCTGCCTGAACGGCCTCAAGGAGACCTACATCGCTCTGGGCGTTCCCCTTCAGTCTGCCGCCCGCGCCGTGGCCATCATGAAGGCTTCTTCCACAGCTCACATTAACGAGACAAACACCAGCGGCACCAACCCTGTGGAAACCCGTTTCCGCAAGATGGAAACCGTTCAAGGCGACTGCTCCGCTCTAGTGGCTGAAGCTGCTACCTACTTTGACCGTGTGATCAGCGGCCTCAGCTGATTCATCCGAAGAGATTGCTTTCTTCTCAACCATTACTTCTTTATTAAACGAGGATCTCCAAGATGAAGTCTGTTGTGACCACTGTTGTGACCGCCGCTGATGCCGCTGGTCGCTTCCCCTCCCAGAATGACCTAGAAGCTGTTCAGGGCAACATTCAGCGAGCTACGGCTCGTCTAGAAGCTGCTGAAAAGCTGGCTGCCGGTCTGGACAAAGTGACTAAGGAAGCCGGTGACGCCTGCTTCAGCAAGTACCCCTACCTCAAGCAGGCCGGCGAAGCTGGTGAGAACCAGGTCAAGGTGGACAAGTGCTACCGCGATATCGCTCACTATCTGCGTCTGATCAACTACTGCCTGGTGGTGGGCGGCACTGGCCCTCTCGATGAGTGGGGCATTGCCGGAGCCCGTGAGGTGTACCGCACCCTGCGTCTCCCTACCGCTGCTTACGTGGAAGCGCTCACCTTCACCCGCGATCGGGCTTGCTCCCCTCGTGACATGAGCCCCCAAGCTCTCAATGAGTTGAAGTCGTACCTTGATTACGCAATCAACGCCCTCTCCTGATCAGTTTCTGATTAATTGTTGAGGACAAACCAGGGAGGCCTTAGGGCCTCCTTTTTTTTAAGTAAATGAGCCCTCTCATCCCCCTCCCCTCGATAGAAATGGAAGCGTTGGATATCTTGTTTGAGGACCTTGCCCACCCTAATCCTTATATTCAAAGCCAGGCCTTTATGGCTATGGTTAGGGATTGGCCCCAGCAGGCGCTTCCTCGCCTGCTGGGCTTGTTGGCCCAGCCGGACATAACTTTACGCAGGGCGTCTGTTCGGGGCATTGGCGCCTTTGGCGCGGCTGCCTTGCTGCCCTTAGCTGATCTACTCCTGGCCAGCACGGACAGCACTATCCGCGCGAGCTGCGTGAAGGCCTATGCCCAGGTGGCTTCAAACCAGCCTGGGATACATTTCCCCGATTCTGCGATGCAGGCCCTCGAGGAGGCACTTGGCGACGACTCACCGGTTGTGGCTGTAGCTACGGTGATGGCCCTTGGGCAGGTGGGTGGGCAGGCGGTGCCGCTGTTGCTGAGAGTGGTGGGCGGAGATAATCCAGCCCAGGCGGTAGCAGCTGTCAATGCGCTTGCCCAGATTGATGATCCTGCAATTGAACGGACTCTTAGAGATCTGCAGAACCAACCACAGCTAGACAGTTATGTGCGCGAGACGCTTGAATCAGCCCTCGCTCGAATTAGGGACCTGCAAGCCCGCCAACCTCAGCCGGGCTGACGCGAGACAATTGCCAACCTCACTTGCTCAGCTGACTGATTGCTAATTCCAGCACTAACCTGACACCAGGTTGTTCTTCCTGCTCCACACTTGCTTTTAAGGCAGGCAATGCATCCTTGGCCCCTAGCTTCATCAGCGATAGAGCGGCGTTTTTGCGGACCTGTTCTTCCGGGTCGGTGAGCAGCGGGAGCAGGCGCGGGCATGCCCATTCGGGCTCTTGCAGCTTGCCCATCAGTGTTGCAGCTTCTGCCCTCACCTCGGAGTCCAGGTCATCCAGCGCGGTTAGAAGCAGCTGTCTCGCCTGGTCATCCCCCAAAGCCTGGATCTGTTCGCCGAGAGCTGCTATAGCTGCCGCTCTTACCCTGGCATCAGGTGAGCTGGCTGCTTGGCGAAGTGCCTCGGGAGCCCTGGCGCCGATAAAAGCGATCCCCCAGCTGGCTAGCCCCTGCTGCATGGCTGAGGCTTCTGGATGAACCAGCACTGAGAGGAGTGGCTCGAGAGCCTGGTCGCCGACTGCGGCCATCGCTCCGACAGCTGATCCCTGCACCACGGGATCCGAATCTGAGAGCAGGGTTTCGAGTAAAACGGGCAAGGCAGAGGGATCTGCAATCAGGGTTAGAGTTTTCGCTGCAGCGCGGCGAACGGTGACGTTCTCGTGAGACCGCAATGCACGGCAGAGTGTTGGCACTGCTGCTGAACCCACTGCTCCAAGGCTTTCGGCAAAGGTGAGCCGCATTAAGCCTCTGGTATCGCCGAGCCCAGCAACCATGCGCTCAATTGCTGGGCTATCGGAGGCGGGAACTAGCCCCTGGCGAAGTTGGGAACGAAGCTCTGCAGCCAGAATGTTGGCTTCCTCCACGCTCAGTTGCTGGTTCCCAGATGCGGGGGCAGTGGACAACTCGGTAGACAAGGGACCCTCCTATTAAGCAAAATTATCAGGGATAGCCACGGCTTCCTATGGTGGGCTTAACAAGACCAAGACATGACACGTTTTTTGCTCTCCCACAACCTTCAGGTAGTTTCCGAAAACCTGAAAGGCCTGAACTCCGCCGATCTGGCGGCTGGCCTTGTTGCACACCTACCCACCGATGTCCATGTTCAGGCACTGAGCCACCCCCACTGGTTGGTTCAGGTGGAAGCGGATCTGCTGCCCATCGATCTGGCCAATGCTGTACTCCAGGCCTGGCGTCAGCTCCGCTGCTCTGCAGGCGCTGCAGATGATGCGTGCCAGCTGTTGGCCTTGGGTGGACGCAAGGACGATCAAGCCGCCTCTGGAGCTTTGCTGCAGAGGCGTGACTGGGGGGTCGATGTGGTGGAGACCCTGAATGCTGCCGCTTTCCTTCAGTCGATCAACTGGGACCTGCTCAAGCAGGGGCGTGCTCCTGATGGTGTGTTCGAGCTCCATGGCTGAGCTGGGCTACTTGCGGCGGCGGCGAGTTGATTGCTGGCCAGGCTTGGGTGGCTCGCCAGGTTCCATGGCCACTCTGGCCGCCACTCCGGAAGCCGAGGTGGCCGCCTCAAACAGGCTCACTGATGTAACAGGGATCCCGTTCTGGTGGAGTTGCTGCAAAGTGTGGCTCAGCATATGGGGCGGAACCCGGAGCTTCTGAACAGCCCTCTGGGGTGTTTCGGATTTGATGCTAGTAACAAGCAGAAGTGCACCACATTGATAGGGACCCATTGTGCCTCTAACTTAGACAGCTTCATGTTGATCGCTTCCTGGCTGGATTGGATCAAGACACATAACTCTTAAACTTTCAGCGGTGTTGCCCCGCCGGCTATCAGAGTTGGAATCAGCTCTTGCTTGAGCTCCGCAGCTTCGACTACTTTGACCTCTGAGGATAGTATTTTGGCCAGCTCCAGCAACAGTTATGACAATATTCATCCAGGCCTCAGCCACCACGGTGCGCTCGCCATTCTTGAGCAATCTCTTGACTCGCTCGATTCTGCTAGCGATTACTACATGGCGGTCGCACATCTCGTAAATTTTCCTGGCAATAAAACGGAGGAGGCTTTATTGCGGCTAATCGAGACTTCTTCGTCCGAACAGGCGGTCAATCTTGCGCGCCGCAAAGCGGTCGAAGTTTTGGGCCGGCTTGGAGTTCAACGGGCCATCCCCAGCATTGGGCGTTGCCTAAGGAGCAATGATCACTACCTCGTTGAAAATGCCGCCTGGGCCCTTCTTCAGCTCAATTGCCAGGATGTTGAACTCCATCAGGAGATGTGCCTGCTACTCAATGATCCAGCCCAGAGCCGCAGGGTCCTTATTCAGGCTCTTTCCGGGTTAGAAGTGCACACGGCCTTGCCCGTGCTTCAATCGCTGCAAGATGAGGCGAATCCAGGGGTTCGAGGGGCTGCTTTAGCCGGGGTTGCACAGCTTAGTGGCGATAATAGTCGCCTTAAAGAGTTGGAAGACCACCTGACCCTGCCGAACCAAATGGACCGGCAGTCGGCAATTCAGGATTTAATTGACTGTCGAGCTACATATCTATTGCCCTCGATCCTCAAGGCGCCCGTGTCCCCTGTGTTCAGGTTGCGCGCTCTGCGGACACTCTGGCCGGGCCAAGACAAAGCACACGCAGGCCTCGACCTGCTTACTTGTTTGGATTCGCTTATGTGGGATCAGCCAGAAGTTTTGGTCTTGGCGCACTGTTACGACACTGAACCCACCACGATATTTCTATTTGAGGAATTTTTTGGTACTGACTTTAGCCGTTGCTACCTAGCATTGTCCACATTGAAGCATAGGCCAGCAGAGGAGCTTTGGCCTATTTTCTGGAAGCGATGGCAGGAGGATGCTTACAATGATTATGGTGCACACTATTTCTTCATTCAGCTTCTTGGCAGTGTGGACGACTGGCCTTCCGCTGCCACCTCCACCATTGAGTCGCTTCTGCTGGAAGCCATGAACAGCAAGCGACCGCAATTCAGCAAGTCAAAAGTGGCTGCTTGTCTGACACTGAATAAGCATTTTCCTGATATATGGTGCAAAAGTGTGCAGCAACTTTTGTCTTCCGATCTCACAGCAAGCTGGGAGCTGCGTTACGCTGCATTGATGGGCCTTGGTTCAATTGATTTTGGGAATAACCATGAAATATTTCAGCTCTTAAAGAACGATTTATCCGTTCAGGATCCTGATCCTTTTGTAGATCGTAGACGTCAATTGCTAATTTCCGAAAACCGTGTCTGAAAGGAACCACGTTCAGCCCAGTAGCGTTGAATTTCCAAGCCTTTGGGCCTCGGCACAGCTGCTTCAGCTCTCAGGATCTTGAATGTCCGGCGAGGCCCCATGGGCCAGTTTCCAATTGCTCTTACGGATCGCACGTGCCCATCAAGCATGTTTAGGCAGGCTTCAAAACGCTCAAGCTGACTATGGTCAATGGTCTCAAAAATAAAGTCTTGGCCTTGACAAACTAGGTGCTGCGAGCGAATCCAGCTCCGGAATTGCTGGATAGCTGGACTGTCAGCTTGCATGCTCTTTTGTCTATCCAATGTGCTCAGGTTGATCCCCCTGATCATTCGTTAGATTTCTCCACTCAGCTGTGACTTCATTCTCATAGCTAGCTATTCGTTTAAAACGAAGTGCTCCATGTTCGGAACCCCATTGTAAGGCATCTGTGGCTGGATCAAAGCCCTGATCTCTACTAATCCAGTTTTCGTGATCAACTAATACCTCACTCACTAGATAGGTAGGCCGCCCATCGCGAGGTACTAGGCATTTTTGACCAGGCTCTACCAATCCGCTGAAGCAACCCGGTGTCGTTTCGTGGAAATGCATCGCACAACCACAGCGCTGTTTAAGGCGTTTAATATGAATGAGCTTGAGGAGATCAGGCGTGAAGCCTGCCCCAGCTAATCGAATCGGTTCGTCGAATCCATAATTTTCAACAATTTGCACCTTCTCAGTTGAGATCAGTCGATGTACGCCTTGCCTGTAGGGTCGCCAAGGGTCGTGCCCATAGCTTTGCTCAGAGTAAAAGCCAGGGCCTTGAAATACTCCCCATGGCAGAGGGCGGAAATAGATGTTAATATGTGCAAAATTTACTGGGTCGTGTTGAGATTGAGCAGAATTGCTGTAATGGCCAGCCAGTATTTTTGCAAATCTCAGGGCATTATTTGGCACGGCGATTACTGTTCGCTGAAGGAATCTAATCGGCGGATTTCAGATGCGAAGGAGGTTTGCAGTATCCCTGAACCTGCTGAAGTTCGTAGCACTGACGAGCGGCAGCGTACATTCTCAGATACGAACCAGATCCTTTCCTCTGCAATGGATTGGCCGTATTGGGTACTTAATATAAAAGTGTCATCTTCTAAAAATGTGTAGTTTGAGGCTGCCTGCTCGGCTTCTGCGTATCCAACACTTCGCAGCAAGATTCCCTTTCGATTATCAGTTGGTATTGGAACTAGAATGCATGATCCTGCTGTTATTGCGCTGGGGTCATCTGGTTCCCAGTCGCTTTCGGCATTCCATTCCATTCTAAATGGATTAACAGGTTTTGCATCGCGTATTGTGCAATCCTTGAGTAGATTAAGAACCAATGGATCTTGGGGTTCAATTGACTCTATCAAGACTGAACTGCGAACATCCTCAAATTGCTGAAAAGCAAGAGAATGCCCACTTCGCATTGATCGCCAGCGGCCCAGGCTACGAGCTACAAAGGATTCCAGCTGCATTAAATATGCTCAGGCCTTACTACTGTAGGTGGTCCTTCCACTTGGGAGACGGCCTCCCTGCACCATGTGTACCCATGTATCGATCATCATGTTGATCGCAGGCTGGGGCTCATCAGTGCTTTGATTGGCTGGAAGCAATGGTGCTTGCCGATAGTTTGTGTTTTTTGAGATCATTGATAACAAGAGTACTGTTCGTCAATTGTGGCAATTGGGCGGAGACATGAATGCAATATCCGCCCAAATTCTTCTGCTATTTTAGCTGGTTTCTATTTAGGATTCTGTCACTGAGGCAATGCTGCCCCCACGCCGATGGATTGATTGAATAACTGATGAGAGTGAGCTGTATGGCGCACTACTGGTCTGCACCACTCGCCGGTTTTGTCCAACAGGATTAGATGATGTCCATCGAATTGTATAACGCTGGCCATTGCGGTCTCCTGGCCCTGGAGTTCTTTGAGCAGCCCTGGGGCTTGAATTGGTGGCTATGCTAAACAGTAACTGTGATTGCTTATCACCATCAAAGCCTGCGAATCCAGAGGCTAATGCAAGTGTTCTGTTGTAAGTAATGTTCGAGTTGCCACCTATGCTTGTCGCTCCTCGATTATAGGGGACTGTATCAAAGCCGTAGATTTCTAGATATTCAGCTCCATATATATAGCTGTTGATTTCGGCTTCATATCCCTTTGTGGCCAGTATTTGAACATGCTCGCTCAGTTCAGCTTGATTTCGGGGAGCTCGACCTAAGAGATGCTTGAAGTTGAGCTCAACAAAACGATAGGGGCCATTTGCCTCAAAAAAGAGACGCCGATAGCTATCAGAAAGGGCCAGGGCATTGATCAGCCCCTGCACTGTGAGATCGCCGTTGATGAACAGACTCTCGGCCGAGAGTGAGCGCTCATCATCAAAAAGGTGTGCATTGCCAAATACCTGGCGGTAGGCTGCCTTCAGCTGGGCTTGGGCTTCCGACTGGCGTAAATCCGAATCGGGACGGGCAAGAGTTTTGATATCCATGGCTTTTTGGTTGGCTTGTGAGAGGGAGATAAGAAGTGTATTTTTGGCCTGAAAAGATAAGGCAGTGTTTTCTAGGTGATTTCGGTCACAGAAATGATCCGGCCTCCGCGTCTATGGATGTATCCCAGTTGGCTGGTAATATCACTGCCGCTTACTACGTAACTGGCGTTCGGGTTGCGTTGGCGGCCGCCTGCAGGCTGGGCATTCACCACAATACGGAACCGCTTGGATGTGGGATCAGCTGAGCCAGAGGCCGCAGCAAGCCTGTTAATCCGTACTGTTGTATTTGTCCAGTTTGTAGGCGCAGATCTTGTTGCTACTGAATTCAGCAGGCTTGATGCACATTGAATGGTGTCACTGGCTGCATAGCCTTGAACTAGTGCTATATGGCGATTAAAGGAAACCTGTTCGCGGCCATTCTCAGTCGCCACACGCAGATAGGGAACAGTATTCTCGCCGAAGGTATTCTGATACTCTTCACTATCAACGTAGCTGTTGATTTCTGCGTCATAGCCATGTATGGCTAGCCTTTGTAGATGCTCACTCATCTCAGCCTGAGTTGCTGGCGCACGGCCCAGAATATGTTTGAAATTCAGCTCAACAAAACGGTAGGGAGCATTTGTTTCGAAAAAGCGCCGGCGATAGTCTGCAGAGAGTCCAACAGCTCTTATAAATTCGCGGGTGCTAAGCCTTCCCTCGGTAAACTGGCTTTCTGCGGTTAAGTTGCGTTCGCTCTCCATCACATGGGGATTGCCCAACACTTGGCGGTACACCGAGCGGATCAGCGCAGTAATCTGATCTGCGGAATCGCCGTTGCAGCGCTCGAACACCTCCTGCTGGCGCTGACCAAGCCCAAAGCCAACGTAGAGATCACCACGCAACGGTGTCGAGTCGCCTCCGTCTGCACTGTTCCGCTTCACAGGTTCTAGCATGCCAGCCGAACCAGTCGCCGTTCTACCCATCTGACCAAGGGAACTGGATCGGTACACCTGGGCAGGCACCTTTATTGAGAGCCTATAGCCGCTAACTAGATTCCCTAACAGCTGACTTTTGGTCCCTACTGCTGTGTCGCTACCAGCGAAGTTTTGCTCAAGCGCTGCGATCCGGTTGAACGCTGCTTGAGGCTGGCCTACTGGAGAGTTCCAGCTTGTTGGGTATGGAACAGTTTCCTCGCCAAATGACTTTAGATACTCATCGGAATCAAGATAGCTATTGATCTCGCCTGTGAAACCACTTGTGGCGATCAGTGTTACATGGCTAGCAACCTCTGCTTGATTCTGGGGGGGGCGTCCCAGCAAATGCTTGAAGTTAAGCTCAACTGCTCGATGCGGAGATACGGCATCAAAGAAGCGTGAGCGATAAAAACTGGATTGGGCCAATCTTCGTACGAATTCTCGTACGTTTATGTCGCCATTGCGTAATCTAGATTCTGCACTGAGTAGGCGCTCGCTTTCCATCGGCTGAACATTGCCGAATACCTGCCGGTATGCAGCTCTTACTGCGATGGTAAAAGCAGCATTGTCGTTCGCGGTGAATGCTGACGGCGTATTTAGTAGTTGCTGGTTGCGAAATAGATCTTCACTTGTTGCAGTCTCTGTGTCATCAGTCCTTTGGCGAGAAAATCTCGCTGGGGCTTCAAGAAGCTGAGTGGCTCCGAAGTCAAGCGACTTGCTTTGATTTGCTGTCATGGGAAGACGGGATTAGTGGACTTGCTTTGTTGAGTGGATTAAATGTTGCTAGATGTTTTTCAGGCATCTAATTTCTTCGATCCTCGCTGGCTTGGTAACTTACTTGTTGAGTAGGGCTGGTTGGAGCAATGGATCAACTCAGGGGTGTGATGCTTGCGATCTTGCCACCCTCGCGGTGAATAAGTTGATACTGCTCTGATAGCTTGTTGAAGGGAACGAAGTATACTCTGTTAGATTTTCTATAGCGTGATGTGGGGCGCACATTGTTGGCTCTATAGCCTGTCACCTCAACTCGATAGACTTTGCCTGTTTCGCCTGCGAGTACACCTATCCGTGTAACGGGATCTGTCAGGTTGGCGGCTGGGCGGAAGCTCCAGCCTTGGGAATCTTGTGATGAGGGAGCTACCACTGGAAGAGGGCGGTTCTGATAAGCAGCACCACCAAGACGGCTCCTGATTCCAGCTAGGTTGCCCTTTAGGCTGCTGCTGCTGTTTCCACGCAGCAACTGGAATGACCAGGTGAACTCTTGGAGCGTTGTACAGGATTCCGTTTTCCAACCACGCTGATATGGAACTGTCCACTCACCAAAGGTGTTCTGATACTCGTCAGAATTTAAGAAGCTGTCGATGTCTGCTTCGTAACCACTTGTATCTAGTCGTTCGGCATGGCCACGCATTTCCTCAAAGTCTGCTGGGGCACGTCCGAGTAGGTGGCGAAATGCTAGTTCGATATAGCGGTAGCGCGCACATGAGTCAAAAAAGCGGGTGCTGTATAGATCGCTTTTGGCGATGCGTCGTACCAGTTCTCTAACGCTGATCTCGCCAAGCTTGAATTGCGATTCTGCAACTACTTGTCTTTCGCTTTCCATTACGTAGGCATTCCCAAGCACCTGTCTATAAACTGCTCGGACTATTTCCTCTTTTGATTGGTCGTCGTCTCCCGGAACTAGCTCTCGTGGTGCCTCGCATTCTTGCGAGAAGCTTTCCACACCCAGGATGGAGGCGGGGCCAAAGGGCATGGCTGAAACTGCAATACTCCCCAATTATCCCTGTCTTTTATTTCCCTTTCCCGGCAGCTTGACAAAGCTCAATCTTTTGTTTCAATGACTACGCTTTTTCTGCCAGTGCCAGCGCGCTAACCGGGCTGCATTGTCGATTCCAGCAGCGATTCCAGTGTCGCCCGGGTCGCTTGCCTAGTGAGTGGGTTCCAGCAATCCAGTTCGATGTGCGAGCGAGTTAGGAGATTTGCTAGCTGTATCTTGTCCATACCCGTAGCCTGACTGAAGTCAGCACCCTGTATACTTTCCGACCCTTCCAGGATTGCCTCTGTTAAATCAGCAGCCCTAAAGTCAGCTTGCTGCAACTGACTGCCGTTAAAGCGTGTGCCCACGCAGCGACAGCCTTGCATCTTCGCAAACCTTAAGTCGGCACCTACAAAACGTGCCCCGTCCAATATTGCACCACTTAGGTCACACCCGCTTAGGTAGGCACCCATAAAGTTGGTGTTTCGAAGGTCCATACCCCGGAGATCTGCACCATTTAAAAAAGCCCCATTAAGGGCTGCTCCTGGACCCACTGCTCCTGACTTTTCCAGATTAAAACCAACGGGTACGCGAGTCTTTTTATCATAACGGGCAAGTGTTAAATTGCATCCTTCTAGTTGGCAGGCAGTTAGGTCTGTGCCTCTTATGTCCGTACGACATAGGTTTGCATTCCGTAGATCAAGTGGCTGGAGAATACGGTTGACCCAATTGGCCCCTCGCGCGTCTATGGGTAGATGCTGTGATGAAACAGGTTTGCAATCTTCAGGAGCCCTCCATTGGCTGGGGTCTTCGGGTAACAAGCAGGCTTGGTGCTTATGATTCATTTTACAGACAAGATGTGATCCACTGGTAATTTAGTGCAACTCTGTTTTTTTTAGCTTGCTTCGGCTGTGGGGCGTTGGGTTTGCTCAGCTTTTTGGCATTAGTGAATCGCTTGGTTGCAGGGCGTTAACTAGGTTATCGAAGGCCCTGTTTAGGCAGTCTATCTCGCGAAGATGTCCAGAAGCTTCAAGGATAAGTGTAGTCAGTTTACGCATTTGGGCTAAAGCGTACATCATCGCTGGAACTGGTACTTTCATTTCTTTGTATAATAACCGCAATGCAGCCATTCCGGCGGTGTCTGTTATCTCTGCGCAATCGCATGCCACTCCGTAGATGACTACTCGTAGAAATTGTTGGCAATCTCGCCAGCAGGCTTCTGCTCTTTTCTCCGGGTATAGCTCTCCGCCTGGCAGTATCAGATTAGGTTGATGGTCTAGCAATTTTCGCCTTGCCGCATCAGTTACATTGATCGACTCAGTAATCAGTAGGCTTACGGCATGTTCTGAGGTATTGCAACAGGCGCATACCTTTCTCAATTCATCGACGTTTAGGGGCTGTTTTAAAGTATCTGCATTTGCTATCAACCCTCTCGCTGCACTGGGGAGGCTTCTGCGTTTGGTTATGCCGCATACTTGTGCTGCCTTGGCAAGTTCGCTTATTTTCAGTTGTCGCTGAGCTTCTATAGTCAGGTTCACGATCCCACAGGAGTAGCAGTAAGCCAGCCATGCCTCTCCAAATGGAACGCCCAGATGGTTGCCCCGCCTAGGCCTGGGCAGTGTTCCGATGCCAGATTAACAAGCTGTTCAGACACACCGAGACTTTTGAGCAGATCTTTTGCTTCGGCCGATCCTTCAACCAGTGCAGAACGTATTGCTGCTCCAACTACCCAGGTCAGATTTGTTTTTGACAGTTCACCGCCATTACTCTCGCATGCAAGCAGAAGATTGCTGCAGCCAGGATGTTTGGCGCGATGGGATTTCCAAAGGTCAATGTCGTCTATTCTCAGGTCTATTCGCAAGCGGGCCTCGCCTGTTCCGTACTGAAGCTCCTGCTCCTCTCCGGCTTGTTTAATCAGGTCTTTTATGCTTAAAACTTCTTCGTGCAACATGATGGTTGTTCTTTTGCATGGGGTTGGTTGCCCCGGGGGCTGTATATTTATCTTGCCGAGCGCTCGGGAGCGCTTAATGTTTTGTAACTAGCATTCTGATGCAGATTTTGGCCAAGGCTGTTCGTTTGTATTTTTAATCAATAAAAAGAGCACCCCCGCCAATGGGGATGCTTTGGGTTGCATTTTGGCAAGAATCCTAATCAAACAAGCGCGTTGATTGCGTAATCGAGATAATTGTTTGCTTCTGTCGATGCTTCGCCGGCAAGGCCATGGTTTGCCTTGATATAGTTAAGAGCTTCCACGTACCAAGAGGGGGAGAGCTCAAAAGCGCGATTGATCTCATCAATTCCGGCAATCAGGTACTCATCCATGGGGCCGGTCCCACCAGCTACGAGGCAGTAGGTGACCATGCGGAGGTAGTAACCGATGTCACGGGAGCACTTTGCCTTGCCGCGGGCGTCAGCGGCATAGTTTGCACCCTGCATCTGGGTGGTGTAGGGGAACTTATTGTAAACGGCTTGGGCGGCTCCGTTTACTAGGTTGTCTGCGTTCGCTGTCAGGCCCTTAGCCGCTGCAAGAGCATTTTTGGCGCGGTCAAAGCGACCAAAAGCAGAGTTGAGTTCAGTATTGGAGAGGAAGCGACCCTGGGAATCAGCGGTGGCGACGGCTTCGGTAAGGGGAGTCTTCATGGGAAGGGGGGATAGGTTGGATTGACTTTTTTAGTGAGCTGATCAGCCGACGGCTGCCGCAGCGCGGTCGAAGTAGGTGCCGATTTCGCTGATTAAAGCTGAGCAGTCCCCTTGGGTGATGCCGTTGCGGTCGTTGGCAATTGCAATGGCGGCGGCCTTCATTTTGCGAACGCCTTCAGCAACGGAAGCGCCAGGCACGCCGAGGGCCAGGTAGGTTTCCCGAAGGCCGTTGAGGCAGCGGTCTTCCAGTACGGATGCATCGCCGTTGAAAACGGCGTAGGTGATGTAACGGAGAATGATGTCCATGTCGCGCAGGCACGCAGCCATGCGGCGGCTGGTGTAGGCGTTCCCTCCAGGAGCTGTAAGCGCCGGCTGAGCCTCAAAAAGATCGCGCGCCGCATTGGTAACGATCTTTGAAGCGTTTGAGGTGATGCGGTTCACAGCATCCATACGCTTGTTGCTCTCGGCAACCATCGCGGCAAGCGCGTCGATCTGACCGGCGTTGATGAATTCGCCACGGGCGTCGGCCTGGGCTACAACCTTGGTGAAGGCGTCGAACATTGGGAAGCTCCTAGTCGCGACGAAGAGTCGGCAGGGTGGATAAGTTGCCAGGCTGGCCAGGGCACAGGAGCTACGCATTGCCCCATGTGGGCAGGGCGCAGCTATCTGGCTGTTGTCAACTTGGTGCAACCATTGTCGGCAAGAAGCCAGCCCAGCGACGATCCGCGTAACAAACAGTCACCGCCAGCGTCGCTCCTGAGGCGCCCATCAAAAGCCCCCGCCTGCACAGGCGAGGGCTGGGTCAGCGCTGGGTCGGTGCCCTGGGCGCTGGAGAGTTTTTCGTGTGGCGAGTTTGTTCAGTGTGGCCGTTTTTTCAGCCGGGAGCCTTTGCCGCTTTGGAAACTGTTTTCCTGCGCGCATGTAGGGCAGATGCCGAGGCGGCATCCAGGTCGCCACCACTGACGGCCACTCCGGTGATCTTGCCGCCCATGCGCATGGTTTCGTTCATGCGGGTGTAGGGCACATTCATGACCATGTCCGCCGTGCGGGAATAGTCATTGTTGGCGAGGGAGGTGACGGTGAGTGTGAGCTGTCTGCCGTTGTTGAAGCTGGTGCCTCGGGTGCCGGCTGAAAGCTTCATAGATGAGGGATGGTTAGGGGATTGCCATGACGTACTGGTTGCCCAGGTCTGCCCGTAAAACGCCCTGAGTCAGGGACAATCTATCGTTTGTCAGTGGCGGTTAATAAACCTTCATTTTTGCGATAATTCTGTTCAACACCTGACTCACAGGTAAGCAGCGTTGGCGAGAGTCACGGGCGTGGGGCTGAGGGAGGAAGGTGGAGCTGGTTGCCAGCTGGCTGGTGGCTAGGGCAGTGGGGGAGAAATCTCAACCCAAAGCTGCAATCGGGATCCTTTGGGTCTGTTTTGTCAGGATCCCAAGGTTTTCGGAATCGTTACAAACCATGGGCCCTGGGGGCTGGGTCCGAGCTTCCCCCTTGGCGTCTGGCGGTGGCGCCGATACCATCCGGCCATCCCACCGCCAATCAGCATGGCTGTTGAGCTGTCGGTCACAGATTGCACCCAGCGGCTGGCCGCTCAGTTGCGGGCCCTCTCCGAGGTCACCGAAACCCTGACCGTCAGGTTGCTCGAGCTGGAGGAACGGCTCCTGGCCCAGGAATCGATGCTGGAGCCCCTGATGGCGGAAGACACCGAGTTCAGGATGGCGGATACGGAAGATCGCCTTTCCCGATTGGAGGGTTTGCTTAGCGGCGGCGCGCACATGGGCTCAGATCGGTTTCGAGCGGTTCGCGAGCTACGGCCCGGGCTGGCTGCAGAAGAGATCCAGCAGGAAAGCTTCCTGGAGGTTGGATCCCAAGAGGTTGGTTTCCAGGAGGAAGGATTCCTACAGGATGACTTCCAGGAGCAGCCTTTCCTCGATGAGCTGAGTGCCTGAGCTGGGCGACTGAGTTGAGCTTCAGCGCCCCAGTTGGTCTGCCCAGCTGGACGGGATCTCGTTGCTGTAGTCGTCGGTGCGGGCGAATTCAAATGGCCCCGCCAGGGATCCCCAAAGATGTTCATGGGTTTGGGGGTCGTGGCCTCGGTCAATGGTGCGCATGCCTGTGGGATTCAGTTCCAGCCGGCTGACCAGATAGGAGGTGGCACCTTTGCGTTCCACCAGGCAGCGGCAGCCTGGCTCCACTTCGCCAATGAAACCTTCGCCCTCTTCTTGCACCAGATAGGCACAGCCCTGCAGCGGCCGCAGGTCGGAGGCCTGAATCTGACTGCGGCGTTCGGGGTCGTCGACCGCGCCCCAGAAGCGCTGGTCGTCTATCAGGGCCTGGTTGTGAATGATCAATTGGCCGGCCTGGCGCTCCGCCCGCAGCACCCGGATCCGATAGGGCGCAGCCGGGTTGATCGCGTAACTCTGCTCGAGCAGCAGGGAACCTGGCTCCAACTGGGATAAGGGGCGGAACTTGACCAGGATGTGGGCGTAGAGGGGCGGATTCTCAAAGGCCTGATCCTGGTTGCTGAAGCCGCCGCTCAGCATCCGTACCAATCGCTCCAGGGAGCTCTCCATCACGCCCGCCCGACCAGGTTCTGCGGAGTTGAAGCTACAGGCTCGACCGCGTCAGTCCCAACAGCCGCAGCCGAAACCCAGCCACCTGACGGGCCAGCTCCGGTTCGTTTGCAAGGAAGGGATGGTCAGCGAGCTGTTGGAGCATCAGCTCCACCTTTGCAGCGGGATCCAGGCCATGGTGGGGATCTCGCTTCTCGTGCTGGATCCAGGCCTCATCGAAGGCCTGGGCAAAGCTGTCGGCGTTGTTGAACACCCTGTTGGGCTGTTCTGAAGACTCGCGCATGGGGTTGGGGCAGCCTCCAGGCCTAGGGAAGCATTCTTGAGTTCCTAATGCCAGGACCCAGATTTGAACGAGGTCGGTGGCGGTGTAAGAGTGCTTGAACCACCATATCTGGTGTTAAGACCCCCTTAGTAACCACCAGATAGGCGGTTGGGGTTGCCACTCCCATACCGCTCCCATACCATTGAGGTCAGTTGCGGCACTTCCAGCGCCCTCCTTGGAGTTGGGTGCTGGTATGGGAACTCTATGGCAAGGTTGCTTCCCCAGGATTGGTTGGACGGGAGGCGGAAATCCCTTTCTGTGTCCAGAGACTTGGGTTTGAGAGGTGATTACCCCAGCACTCTCGCCATCTATGTGGTCGGCAAAACCAAGAATCTGGACTGGCGTTATCTCCCTTCTGAGCAGGAGGACCCCAGAACATTTGCAGGCAGAACTAACCAGGGCAAGGGCAAGCGCAAATACGAAACGGGGAGCACGGGCACTGATGACCCATGGGAGGCAGGCAAAGCGGCCATCGCTGCCTCCATTGCCAGGCGGCAACAGCGTCTTTGTGAACTGGAAGGTCAGAAGGTGAATCGTGAACATGCCCTTGCTGCTTACTGGGAGACCTGGATAGCGAGACAGGCGACAAAAACTAGACCGAATGCAACTCGTTGGTTGCGGGACAAGCGCCTGCTTTGGAACGGCACGACGGGTATCGGTCATCAGGCGTGGGCGACGCTCAAGAGTGTTGAGCACATCACCTACCAAGATTTTGATTCGTTCTTTGACATATGTCCGCCGACAATGAAGTTGGCCGGTCCGCGACAAGCTCGTTGGCCGGTGGGGTGAGTGCTGGAGACCCTGGTGCCGATGCGCAGGGACCAGGTGATGCCGGCACCACTGACAAGCCACCAACGCAATTTGTTCATGAC
>JAHLYQ010000041.1 GCA_025127975.1 Synechococcus sp. CS-1331
CCCACTTGACCTGGCTGCTGCTACTGCCACCCCAGTGGCACTGACAGCACCGGCTATTGGTTGAGGCTTAACAGCCCGGCAAAGGCCAACCCCCAAACGGAATCCCCCCGGCCCCCTCGCAAGAGGGGGCTTTTTGTTGGCGGGGGCTTTTGGACTACGGCCCAATCTCAATCGATCACCCGCCACGGTGGGAGCCACCCCAACGCTCGCCTTGCTTTTCTTTCCCTTCTGAAACATCACCACAGCCAAAGTGCTGACCCTCTAGGCCAAGATCCGCATCCCCGACTTTGCAGCACTGGGTCCGGGTGGGGTCGCCAGAAACCACAATTACCTGGCTTTTACTGTCCACCGCACCACCGGTTCAAGGTTTGGGCGCAGCAGCAAACCGACGCCTACCGGCACCTATGGGATCGCATCGACCGGCAGCAAGAGCAACAGACCGCGTGATTGCGCTCAATGCAGTTCAAGGGGCCAGCCTGGTTTACCAGTGACAGACCTTTCCGCTCGGTGGAGCACCACCGGACACCTCCCAGCATCTCACCGACTCCTTCTTCTACCGCCCTAAGGTGATGAGTTGGAGCGCGATTAGGGGAATGCAGACAAAATCCAAGGAGAACATCCCACAGGCAGCAAAACCGGCAGCTTCGAGCGGCTTGCAGCTGGATTGGTCAGGGCTGCACCCCTTGGCCAGTAATTTTCAAAGAAACGCCGAGGTGGAGTAGCCCAAATTGATCATCTCTCCGAAAAGCTGGTGAGCTGGGCTGTGTCAGGAGGGCTGGCTAGTCTTGGAGCGAAGGCGCACACGCCGGCGCAAACGACGACTGAAGCCGAAGGCAGCTCCTAAGCCAAGCCGAGGCAGTGGGCCGGGAACGTTTGCGGGACTCCCAGGGCTCCGGAAGCAGGCATACCTAAGGATGCGAGCGTTATACCGCTGAAGGTGGGGCTGCTGGAGATGGTAGTACCTGAAACGCATGAGGGATCAATTCCGAATACTCAAACGCGATACGATAAGCCCAACCCTATGCTGCTGTTGCTTGATGAAAAAACGGTGGTTGGCACTATGCCCGCGCCAAGAGTGATCGGCCCAGTGATCCCATAAGCATTACATTAGAGCTTAGACCGGTACAAAACACGTTGTCAAGGGCTCATACCCCAGTACAGCTGGAAGCATATAAAGGACTCGACAGCAAGTTCAACGATCCAATCCCCTCAACAACCAGATTGCCGCCCAACTCATAGAAATTGAAAATCAGCACGGCCTGGACTGGCGGGGCTAGGGCCCAAGGCAAAGGAGTTGCGGAGCCTTGATTTCTGTACAGACTGTACAGAATCCTGACAGTGGCGTTTGGGCTATCCAGCTCCTACAAACCCACCTGCATATGGCGCGGCCCAGCTCTTGATTTCTGGCTCAGGCCCGGGGCCTGATCAATTGCAGCACCTGGGGATTGGTCGCCGCCATCCGGCGTTCCCCATCCAACGCAGCGAGAATCAGACGGGCTGCTGCAGCCACATCTCCCCGTTCAGCAGCTAGCTGGGCTTGGCTGGTGTTGGTATGGATCAGAATGGTGAGCTGATCCCGTCGCCCGTCTAACTCTGAGGCCCCAGCTCTAGCTGCTGGCTTCGGGGCCGAAGCAGCTTGATCTGGGGCCGCAATTGGCACTTGGCTAGAAAGAATCGCTGTCATCTCAACCATATGGAACTGAAAGAATGGGGGCCATCCAGGCCCCCCGCTTAGGTGCCCGGCTCTTCGAGATTGCCCCCCAAGGCCGCTATCTGATCGCGCAGGGTTTGGGACCTCTGCAGATCTCCCCGGGTGAGGGCAACTGCCAGGGCAAACTCCAACTTCTCTAGCTGGTGGTCGCCCTCGCCGCTGTTGGAGGGGAAAGAGTTACGGGAGGGGGAAGCAGCGGACACCCCGCCAATTTGGGGACAACGGTTGGCTGAGCCGTGCTGCAAACCGGAATGGGACTGCGTGGGATAAGCCATGGCCGCTTTCTTACCATTCTGCCACCGGTGACCAGCCCCCGCGCTCAGGCCGCCGCGGCCAGCGGAGCGGATTGCTCGGCCGGTTCCTCCTGCATCTCAAGCAGGGCGCGGCAGTCGAGCACCAATCGCTCCACATTGGCGAGGCTGGCGATCTCCTGGGGATCGGAATCCAGCCGCCGATCCAGCTGCAGTTCCAGACCGGCCAAACGCTGCTCCAGCTTCACCAGGCGCTGGGAAAGGGCATGGACTGTATGGGCCAGATCCTCGGCGTTGCGGCTGATGCGGAAGGAAACCGACTCGGGGGCCATCGCTAGACGAGCAGTGATGCCGATAACAGCACAGAAACCGGGCCTGGCCAAGGCCAGCTGAATCGATACGGTGGGCCCTACCCGTTGACGCTGCCCTAGCCATGGCCCCGAGCCTCCCTTTGCCGCCATCGCCGCGACTGCGCCAGGGCATGCTGCGGATCGCCCTTGTTGCCACGGCATGCCTGCCAATGGCGAGCCTGCCCAGCCAGGCCCAAACGCCAGAGAGCACTCCCAGCGCGGGCGGGAAGGGGGCACAGATCTATTGCTTCATGCGCAACAACGGCAACAGCCACCAAGTGAGCTGGGATGCGGCCTATGCCGTGATCAAGCGCCAGAGCGACAAGCTGTTTAAAACCTCTCCGGAACATGCTGCGGTGATGATCACCGAAGCCGTCGTCCAGAACCCCAGTGTCTATCCAGACTGCGGCCGCTATCTCGGTGACCTGTTCTCAAAACCTGAAGCCAAGCCAGAGGCGGGCAGCAGCAGTGGCGCCAATAAAAAAGTCAGTCCATAGGTCTCACCATGGCTGGCTGCCGGGTTCCGTGGCGACCGCTAGGGCCCTGCTCACCGGGGCCCTGCTCATGCTGCTGGCAGCTTGCTCAGAGGAGCCGCTGCCGGGCCAGCAACTGCGCAGCCATGAATGCCTCCAAAACATAACGCTGGACAAGTTGCCCGAGCACATCAGCCACTGCGATGCCGTAGTGGCGGCCTTCCCGGCCAACCCCAGCCCGCTCAACGACCGCTATCTGCTCCACAGCCTGGCCGGCAATGAGGCTGCCGCCTGCGCCGACATAACCAAGGCCTCCTCCCTGGCCCGGCAAATCCCAGCCAACAGCCTGGATCCCCAGCTGCGCAACGATCTGAAGCTGCGTCAGGAGCTCTGCCGCCGAGGCAAATCCTGAGCCGTCACCAGCGAGCCAGCAGATCCCGCACCATGGCCGGCAGGTTGCGGCGCTCCAAAAGCTGGGCGATCCTCTCGGCCTTGCTGGCGATCAGCCCATCGACCAACTGATCGGCCACCCCCAGTTGGAGCCAGTGGCAGGTGAGACAGGCGCCCATGCCGATGCGGTGGCAGCGGTCTTCCGCCTGTTCCACATCGCCCGGGGTCCAGGGCCGCTCCACCAGCACCACATGGCGGGCCCGATGCAAGGTGAACCCCAGCCCGCCGGTGCCATAGGTGGCAATCAACAGGGGTTGCACGCCCCGCTGGAAAGCATCCACCTGTCCCTGGCGCTGCGCCGGGGGCAGGGCCCCGGTGAGCAGGCAACTGGCGGCAAAACTGCGATGCAATAACTGGGCAGTGGCCACAAAGGCTGTGAACACCACCACAGCCTCGCCCTGGCTGAGCAGCCCCGCCACCAGCTCCCTGGTGGCGGGCAACTTGTAGTCGGAGCCGATCTGCCGCAGGGCCGTCAGCACCGCCAACACCTCCCCATCCCGGCGCACCTCGCCGCGGGCCGCCCGGCGGCGGTAATCGTCAACCTTGCTCTGGAGGCGGTGCTGGAAACCGCGGGCCTGGGGGCCAGCGAGCTCCACGGGCCACAACTGGCGCCGCTTGGGGGGCAGGTCGAGACAATCCTGCTTGCGGCGATGCAACACCAGGGGCCGCACCAGCCGCTGCAGCTCCTCCAAATGGCTGGCCCCACTGGCCTGCCAAAGCCGCCGCCCCGCCTGCTCACGCCAGT
This sequence comes from Synechococcus sp. CS-1331, assembly GCA_025127975.1. Taxonomy (GTDB): domain Bacteria; phylum Cyanobacteriota; class Cyanobacteriia; order PCC-6307; family Cyanobiaceae; genus Cyanobium_A. Next base: position 3,981 of record JAHLYQ010000041.1, read on the forward strand.
GGCCCTGGCAGAAGTACTCCTCAAAGGCCCGTTGGTCCCGGGCCAGGGGGTGGCCGATGGCGGCCAGGAGCGGGAACAACTGGGCCGGGCGACCATTTTTCATCGGCGTGCCCGTGAGCAGCCAGATGGCCCTGAGCCGGGGATGGCGGGCCAGCCGCAACAGGCCCTGGCTGCGCCGGGTTTGGCCGTTCTGGGCGAAATGGGCCTCATCGGCGATCAACACGGTGCCGGCCAGCGGCAGGGCCGGGGGCAGCCGGGCCCAGCTGTGCAGCTCGAGCTGCAGGCCCAGGGCAGCCGCTTCGCTCTGCCAGTGGCCATGCAGGCCGACAGGGGCAATCACCAGGATGCGGCAATCGGCCAGCCGCACCAGGGCCCTGGCGGCGACCAGGGCGGTGAGGGTCTTGCCCAGCCCCATAGCGTCGGCCAGCACCGCGCCGCGCCGCGCCAGCAGCCAGCGCACCGCGGCCCGTTGATGGGCAAACAGACAGCGCCCATCCAGCAAGGGCTCACCCAGCTGGGCCGCAGCCACCAGCTGCCGGTGGGGTGGCAGGGGCGGCAGGGGTTGCTCCATCCAGGCCAGCCAACGGGCCAGCTCGGGCTCCAGCGGGAAGCGACCCGCCAGGGCCTGCTGCAGCGCCGCTGCAGCCTCCAGGGGAAAACACCAGCAGCGCCGCCGCCCCGACCAGGAGCCCCGGGGCCGAATCGCCCGCAACTGGGCCTGGGTAACCGCGTCGTAGGGGCTGACCACCTCGATCTGACCCGTCGCTCCCAGGCGCAACAGGCAACGCATCCGCTGAAGTGCAATCCTCGACACATTGACACCCCAGGCGATGAAGGCACACTTCCGCCAACTGGGGCGCTCTGATGCAGGCCAGGGATGCGGTTTTCTTAGAAGATCTATGTCCCAAATTGCGCGTCAGACGCTGGCGCCAATCGCTTCACCTCGTCACCGATCGACGTTGCGTCTACTGCGGCGAACCCTCTGAATCGATTGACCACGTCCATCCCCAGAGCCGGGGGGGCCTGAGCGTCACCGAAAACTGCGTACCTGCCTGCCTGTCCTGCAACGGCCACAAGGGGGACGCCAACGCCTTTGAGTGGTACCGGCGCCAACCCTTCTACGACCCCCGGCGGGCGATGGCGATCCGAGCCTGGTGCGATGGCGATCTGCGCCTGGCCTTGCGCTTGCTGCAGTGGATCCATCCAGGCGGAGCCCTGGAGGAAGCGGAAGCTCACCAGACCCGGCAGGCCTCCACGCCGTTGTGGCGCTGGCAGATGGCCTCCTGAACCTGGGGGCGCTCAGGGGCGACCAGCACGGCCAGCAGCAACAGCAGCACGGCCAGGCCCCCGGCCCCCTGCCCCCCGCTGGCAGAAAGATGCCTGGCGGATTTCAATGGCCTGGAACGGCCCGACACGGGCCTGGTGGAGAGTGGTGAGGAGAGTGGTGCTGGGACCGCCATCGCCATAGCTGCGGAGGACTAATACAGGTGTACTCATGAATGGGCCGCTTGTCAAGCCGGGGCGCCAGCTGCTGGTCATCGGCGCTGGCTACACCGGCCTGCGCCTGGCCCGCGCTGCCCGCCAGCGGGGCCTAACGGTGCGGCTCACCAGCCGCCGGCCCAGGCAGGGGGAAGATCCAGACCAAGACCTGGGCTGGCTGCAGTTCGACAGCGCCAGCGAACCTGCCCTGGTGCCCGCCGCCGAAGCCCTTGCCGGCATCACGGACGTGCTGGTGAGCGTGCCTCCCGTCCAGGGCAGGGCCGAGCCGAACCTGGAGCTGCTGGGCCCGCTCCTACGGCAGCTCCCCCTGCAGTGGCTGGGCTACCTCTCCACCACCGGCGTCTATGGCGACACCGGTGGCGCCTGGGTGGATGAAACTGCCCCCCCCGCCCCCCGGGCCGGCCGCAGCCAGGCCCGCCTGGCCGCCGAACAGGCCTGGCTGGCCAGCGGCTTACCCGTACAGATCTTCCGCTTGCCGGCGATCTACGGGCCGGGCCGCTCCCCCTTTGCGTCCCTGCGGGCCGGCCAGAGCCGCTTGATCCACAAACCCGGCCAGGTGTTCTCCCGGGTGCATGTAGACGACGTCGTTGGCTGCCTGCTGCACTGCCTGGCCCTGCCCAGCGGGGGGCGTCCAACCGTGCTCAACGTGACCGATGACTGTCCCTGCCCATCGAGTGAAACCCTTGGCTACGCAGCCCACCTGCTGGGGCTCAAACTGCCATTGGTGGAGCACTACGCCGCCATTGAGGCCAGCATGGGTGCCATGGCCCGCAGCTTCTGGTCTGAAAACCGGCGGGCCAGCAACCAGCTGCTGCGCACCACCCTTGGCTATGACCTGCGGTACCCCAGCTATCGGGAGGGCTACCGGGCCTGCCTGGCAGAGGAGCTGGCCGGTGGACAGTCCTTGAGATCGGCCGGATCGGCCACGTAGGGCAGGCCCAGGTCGCCGAGCAGGCGCCCCCAGCGCAGCTCGATCCAGCCCTTATTGATTCCCGTAGCCAAGCCCAGCACCAGACCCCCCAGCAACAACCAGCGCAGCATGGGTTCCTCCACCACCAGCCAGTCCCCATCCAACTCCAACCCGCCGCGCCTGGCCATCGCCCTGGGGGATCCGGCCGGCATCGGCGCCGAAGTGACGCTCAAGGCCCTGGCCAGCCCCCAATGGCGCCATGAAAGTCCCCTTCTGGTGGGCTCTCGCCGTTGGCTGGAAGAGAGCTACCAGCAGCTGCGCCACCTCCCCGGCCCGCCCCTGCGGGACCCCGCCGAGCTGGAGGTGCTCGACCTGCCCCTGGCCGCCCCCTGTCAGGTAGGCATCAGCAGCCCGGCCTGCGGGGAGTCGAGCTTCGCCTGGCTCACCGCCGCCTGGGAACAGGTGCGGAGCGGTCGCTGCCAGGCCCTGGTCACCGCCCCGATCGCCAAGGCCAGCTGGCATGCCGCCGGCCACCCCTACCCCGGCCAAACCGAGCGGCTGGCCGAACTGGCCGGCGTGGTGGAAGCGTCGATGCTGTTCACGGCCCTGGCTCCCGCGGGCCATTGGCGCCTGAACACCCTGCTGGCCACCACCCACATCCCGCTTGCCGCCGTGCCTCGCCAACTCAATGGGGAACTGGTGCGGCGCAAGCTGGATCGGCTGCTGGCCTTCTGTCAACGCTTCACCCCGGCCCCCCACCTGGTGGTGGCGGGGCTCAATCCCCATGCGGGCGAGGCGGGCCAGCTGGGTCAGGAGGAGGTCTGCTGGCTGGAGGCGGCGCTGGACACCTGGCGCCAGCAGCATCCGCAGGTGCGCCTCGAGGGCCCCCTGCCTCCGGACAGCTGCTGGCTGAGCGCGGCGGCGGCCTGGGCCGGCGGGGAGCGGGGCCCCGATGGCTACCTGGCCCTTTATCACGACCAGGGGTTGATCCCGGTCAAACTGCTGGCCTTCGATGCCGCCGTAAACACCACCCTCGGCCTGCCCTTCCTGAGAACCTCACCAGATCACGGCACCGGTTTTGGCATCGCCGGCCAGGGGCGGGCGCGGGCCACCAGCATGGCGGCAGCCCTACTGACTGCCAGGGATTTGGGCTAAGAATTCAGGCTAGGGATTTGGGCTAAGAATCTGGATTGGCCTATCAGGCAGGCCGAACCCGCATCAGCACCTGGCCGAATTCCACCGGCGTGCCGTTTTCCACCAAAATCTCCACCACTTCCCCGGCCACCTCGGCTTCAAGCTCGTTCATCAGCTTCATCGCCTCGAGGATGCACACCACCTGGCCGACCTTGATGCGGGAGCCCACCTCGACGAAGGCCCCCTCACCAGGGGCCGATGAACGGTAGAAGGTGGCCACCATCGGGGCCGTGACCTCATGCAGATCGCTGCGGCTGGAAACGGCGGCAGGGGGCGGCACCGAGGGGGTAACCGGCAGGGGGGCGGCCGCAGGCATCGGGATGGCCTGGGGGGGAGCCGCGGCGGCCTGGAACATCGGCGCCGGCGCCGCAGCTGGCAGGTTGCGCCGCACCTCGAGCCGAAAGTCGTCCCCTTCGAGCTTCAACTCCTGGATGTCGCTGTCTCCCAGGAGAGTCAGCAACTTTTGAAGCTGGTCGTGGCTTAGCTGCATGGCGCTCAGTTCTCCCGCCCGAGGTAGCTGTCGGTGCGCGTATCAATCTTGATCTTCTCGCCGATCGAGAGGAACAGGGGCACCATCACCTGGGCGCCGGTTTCAACGATGGCGGGCTTGGTGCCGCCGGTGGCGGTGTCGCCCTTGACGCCGGGATCGGTCTGGGTGATTTCCAGCACCACCGAGTTGGGCAACTCCACTTCCAGGGGCTTGCCGTTCCAGGCCACCACGTTCACCTCCATGCCCTCCTTGAGGTACTTGCGACTCTCGCCGATCTGCTTGGCGGTGAGGCGGGTCTCCTCATAGCTGCCCATGTCCATGAAAACGAAGTCATCGCCCTCCATGTAGGTGTGCTGGAGGGTGCTCTTTTCAAGCACGGCCTGGGGCAGCATCTCGCCGGCCCGGAAGGTCTTCTCCACCACGCTGCCGCTCTGCACAGCCTTCAGCTTGGTGCGCACGAAGGCCGAGCCCTTGCCCGGCTTGACGTGCAGGAACTCAACGACCCTCCAGACCTGGCCATCCAGCTCAATTGAAGTGCCAGTTCGAAAGTCATTGCTGGAGATCATTCCGGCAGTTCAGAACGGGTGGATTGTACGTGGGGCGCCCAGAGCCATTCCGCTGCTAGGCGCCTATGCCAGAGTCCGCTCAGTCACGGGCGTCTCGATGGCGAGGAGATCGTTGCAAACCGGCTCCGGGTACGGGCTGAAGCTCCTGGCGGCTTGCCTGGGGGCGCTCCTATTTGCCCCCGTCGCCTGGGCGGCCCTGCCCCAGGGCAACGCCGTGAAGGATCCCGAGGCGATCCTGCGCAACGCCCTGCCCATCGACGCGCCCCAGCTGCAGGATCTGCAGCACCGGCTGGAATCCACCAGCGACGACCTGCGGGCCAAGCGCTGGAAACCCCTGGCGGGATCGGTGACCCGCAGCCAGGCGCTGCTGACGACCCAGCGGGACGCCATCCTTAAGCGCTTCGACTCCGGGGATCAGGCCACGGCCGCCGAGCTGCTCGACCAGCTCGAGCAGCAGCTGCGCGAGGTAGCCACGGCGGCCGATGCCCAGGATCGGGATGCCTTCCTGGCGACCCGTCGGGCCGCCCTGGCGACCATCGGCAGCGCAGAGGCCCGGTTGGTGGGCCCCTTCCCCTTCCAAATCCCAGCTGAGTTCGACGCCCTGCCGAGGCTGCTGGGCCGGGCCACCGTGGCCATCAGCACCAGCAAGGGCGACCTCACCGCCGTGATCGACGGCTACAACGCCCCGCTCACGGGCGGCGCCTTCGTGGATCTGGTGCAGCGCAAGTTCTATGACGGCCTTCCCTTCACCCGGGCCGAAGACTTCTATGTGCTCCAGAGCGGCGATCCAAAGGGGGAGGCCATGGGCTATGTGGATCCGAAGAGCGGCGTGGAACGGCACGTGCCACTGGAGATCCGCATCACCGATGATGCCGAGCCGATCTACAACCAAACCTTCGAGGACGTCGGCCGTTATAAGGCGGAACCGGTGCTGCCCTTCGCCACCTACGGCACCCTGGGCTGGGCCCACTCCGACGGGAACCTCGACGACGGATCGTCCCAGTTCTTCTTCTTCCTGTATGAGCCGGAGCTCACCCCCGCCGGCCTCAACCTGGTGGATGGACGCAACGCGGTGTTCGGCTACGTGGTGGAAGGGATGGACGTGCTCGAGGAGCTCGGCGTCGACGACCGAATCGTTTCAGCCCGGGTGATCGAAGGCGCAGACAACCTCCAGCCCCACGCCTGAGCGGCGAGGGCGACAGCCCTGCTTCAGGGGGCGTAGGAGTTTCCAGGCACCACCAGCCGCCGCCCCACCCGCGCCACGTGCTGCCGCAAGGGTTCGGGCAGCTCGTGCAACAGCGAGAGGTCGATGCTCCAGGGCAGCAGCAGGTCATCGAGAGCGCCCATCAGCCGCAGGCGGTCGTCGTGGCGCAGGCCCGGCGCCACCAGGGTGAGGTCTATGTCGGAACCGGCGCGAAAGCGGCCCATGGCACGGGAGCCGTAGAGCCACACCTCCTGCACGGCGGGCTCGGCGCTCAACACCGCCAGCAGCCGTGCCGAGGCCTCCGGTGGCAGGCCGGGGATCACAGCCATGGCGGCGGGAGGCTCAGCCATCCCCTTCCTCGGCGGCGGCGATGCGAACGCGTTCGCTCAGCACCAGGCGGAGCTCACGGAAACAGGGCAGATAACGCGCCGCCACCTGCTCGCTCACCTGTTCGGCGGTGCTGCGGTTGTAGGTGTGGCTGGTGAGATTGCGGTCCTGCACCATCGCCAGCCAGGCCTCGCCATCGTCGATCAGCCCCATCCGGAAGGCCAGGCGCAGCGTGTCGCGCGAGCCGATCAGGCCGGCGTTGCCCTCCGTCAGCAGCAGATCCCGTAGCGTGTTCCAGCCCAGCTCGAAACAGTACTCAAACGCCTTGATCAGACCCTGACGCTCCCGCTCATTGAGCGCAGGGGGCTCGAAGAAGGTCTCCAGCTGATCGAGGGCCAGGCTGAAATTGGCGAAACGCTGCTGCCAGCGGATATCGGGCGGCATGGCGGTGGGGCGATGGGGACAGTCTGATGCGGGGCGCCGCGCTGCCTCAGCTGGGCCAGCAAACAGGTGAGCTGATCGCATAGGGCCAGGCTGTCGATTTCCAAACCATTGGCCGGCGCGGCCTTAATCACCACTCACAAGGGGCTGGATGGTCTGCGATGGATCCGGCTCCCTTATGAGCCAGCATCTCGAGAAGCAGCTATGGAAACGGCAAGCGAATCAGTCCGCAGCAAAAAGCCGCCCCGAAGGACGGCCCGCACAGATCAGGCTGGGCCTGAACTCACTGCCACTTCTGGGCCACGATCTCGGCCAGATCGACCACCCGCTGGCTATAGCCCCACTCGTTGTCGTACCAAGCGATGACCTTCAACATGTTGCCGCCCATGACCAGGGTGAGCTCGGAGTCGATGATCGCCGATTCATCGGTGCCGGCATGGTCGCTGGACACCAGGGGCAGGTCGCAGTACTTGATGATGCCCTTCATGCCATTTTCTGATGAGGCCTTGAGCAAGGCGTTTACCTCCTCTTTGGTGGTGTCACGGCTGATATCGAGGACCATGTCAACCACCGACACATTCGGGGTAGGCACGCGCATGGCGATGCCGCTCAGCTTGCCCTTCATCGGCGGATAGACCAACGCCACCGCCTGGGCAGCCCCAGTGCTGGTGGGCACGATGTTGACCGCCGCGGCCCGGGCACGGCGCAGATCGCGGTGGGCTGCATCGAGAATGCGCTGGTCACCGGTGTAGCTGTGGGTGGTGGTCATCGTGCCCTTGACGATGCCGAACTCCTGATCCAGCACCTTGATCACCGGGGCCATGCAGTTGGTGGTGCAGCTGGCGTTGCTGAGGATGTCCCAGTCTTCGTGGCGGTATTGGTCGGCGTTAACTCCAACCACGAAGGTGCCGACTTTTGCCCCCTTTCCGGGTGCGGTGAGAATCACCTTTTTGGCGCCGGCTTCGAAGTGCTTACTGGCACCCACATCGTCGTTGAAGACGCCGGTGGACTCAATCACCAGATCCACACCCCACTCCTTCCAGGGAAGGTTGGCGGGGTTGCGGTCATAGAAGACCTTGATCTCCTTGCCGTTGACGAAGATGGCGTTGTCGGTGGTGGTGACATCGACGCCCCGCAGGGGGCCCAGCATCGTGTCGTACTTCAGCAGGTGGGCATTGGTGGTGGTGTCACCGGAGCCGTTGAGACCCACCAGCTCGATGCCGGTGTTGGCCCCGCGGCTCAGCCAGCAGCGCAGGAAATTGCGACCGATTCGCCCAAATCCATTGATCGCAACGCGCAGGGTCATGGCCGAATACGGCAAAAGCCGCTAGCTAAGGTGGTTTTGGCTGCAGATCATACAGAAATTAAGTCGCCGATCCCTCTTGCCGAAGGGAATCCGGCCATGGACCATGGCCAAACGCGCAGCAACTCGTAAAGGTCGAGAAGCTGGTGCCCGTTTAATTTCTTGCCCACCGGGCCCTGATCAGGATCTGACCTTGCCGCCGCTGCTCGATCGCCACCAACCACTGCACTTCATCGGAGTTGGTGGCATCGGCATGTCTGCCCTGGCAGGGATCCTGGCGGAGCGGGGCTATGCGGTGAGCGGCTCCGATCCCCGCGACCACGCCGTGCTGGACCGGCTGCGCCGGCTGGGGGTGCGGGTCTTTCTGGAACAGAGCGCCACCACCGTGGCGGCAATCCGCAGCGGCACCTCCGTCTCCCCCCTGGTGGTGATCAGCTCAGCGGTGCCGGAAACCAACCCCGAACTGGCTGAGGCGCGCCGGATGGGTCTGGCCATCTGCCATCGCTCCGATGTGCTGGCAGCCCTGATCAACAGCCAGCCCTCGATCGCCGTGGCGGGCAGCCACGGCAAAACCACCACCAGCAGCCTGATCGCCACCTTGCTGGCGGCCACCAACCACGACCCCACCGCCGTGATCGGGGGCATCGTGCCGGCCTTCGGCAGCAATGGCCGCCATGGCAAAGGCCCCCTGCTGGTCGCTGAGGCCGATGAATCCGATGGCTCCCTGGTGAAATTCAAGCCCTCCCTCGCCGTCCTAACCAACGTTGAGCTGGATCACACCGACCACTACCCCAACCTCGAAGCCCTGATCACCACCCTGCAGAGGTTTGCGGGCAAAGCCGAGCGGCTGCTTGCCAACCGGGATTGCCCCACCCTGCGGGATCAATTCCAGCCAAGCCACTGGTGGTCGATCGAATCGCCCGAGGGGGTTTCCTTTGCCGCCATCGCCCGGGAGCAGCGCGGTGACGGCACCCTGGCCGACTTCTACGAAGACGGCCAGGTGGTGGGATCGTTTGAGCTGCCCCTGGCCGGCCGCCACAACCTCAGCAACGCGGTTGCGGCGATGGCCGCCTGCCGGCTCGAGGGGGTGTCGTTTGCCGAACTCGCCCAGGCGATGGCCGCCCTGCAGACCCCTGGCCGGCGTTTCGATTTTCGCGGCATCTGGGAGGGGCGGCTGGTGGTCGACGACTACGCCCACCACCCCAGCGAGGTGGCTGCCACCCTGGCCATGGCACGCCTGATGGTGGACAGCGGCCGCAGCCCCTTGCCGGTGCCCCCCCGGCGCCTGGTGGCGGTGTTTCAGCCCCATCGCTACAGCCGCACCGCCCAGTTTCTCGATGGCTTTGCTGCGGCCCTGGTCGAGGCCGATTCGGTGCTGATCGCCCCCCTCTACGCCGCCGGGGAAGCGCCAATCCAGGGCATCAACAGCGCCGCAATCGCCACGGCCCTGCTCCAGTTGGATCCGGGCAAGCCCGTGCTCGTAGCCGCCAATCTCGAGGAACTGGCGGCCCAGGTCGTGATTGCCAGCCGGGAGGGTGACCTGGTGCTGGCCATGGGCGCCGGAGATGTCAATGGCCTCTGGGACCAGCTCTGCCAGCGCCCACCAGCGGCTGGCAGCGACGCTCCCCTGGCCGCCTGAGCACGATGGCCCCGGCTCCCAGCTGGCCCCTCGCTTTACGCCAAGGGGTCGCGCTGGCCAACTTCACCAGCTGGAAAGTGGGGGGGGCTGCCGAGTGGCTCGCCGAACCAGGCAACCAAGCGGAGCTGGTGGCCCTGGCGGCCTGGGCCCAGGCCCAGGCCATGCCCCTGCGGTGCATTGGGGCAGGCTCAAACCTGCTGATCGCCGATGCCGGGCTGGCGGGCCTCACCCTCTGTAACCGCCGCCTGCAGGGCAGCAGCCTCGATGCCAGCACTGGCCTGGTGGAGGCCGAGGCTGGCGAGCCGATCCCCACCCTGGCCCGCAAGGCGGCCCGCCTGGGCCTCAGCGGCCTGGAGTGGGCCGTGGGCATCCCAGGCACCGTGGGCGGGGCCGTGGTGATGAATGCGGGCGCCCAGGGGGGCTGCACGGCCGAGTGGCTGAAGTCGGTGCGCCTGGTGGATCCCACCAGGCCCGAAGCTCCTTTTGATCTGCCTGCCGAAGCCCTCGAGTTTGCCTACCGCCACAGCCGCCTCCAGGCGGAGGCCTGGATTGTGCTCTCGGCTCGCTTCCAGTTGGAGGCCGGCCACGACCCCGCCGCAATCACGGCCCGCACCAGTGCCAACCTGCACAGCCGCACCAGCACCCAGCCCTACCAGCAACCCAGTTGCGGCAGCGTATTTCGCAATCCAGAACCCCACAAGGCCGGCCAGCTGATCGAGGCCCTGGGGCTCAAGGGACTGCAGATCGGCCAGGCCCAGGTGTCGCCGATCCATGCCAATTTCATCGTCAACACAGGCCAGGCCACGGCCGCCGACATCAGCGCCCTGATCGAGGAGGTGCAGCGCCGGGTGATGACAGGCCGCGGGATTGCACTCCACCCCGAGGTGAAGCGACTGGGCTTCGGGCCAGGGGGCTGAAGGGCCTCTAGCCTGCGCAAAGCAACTCCCTGGGCATGGCTGGCTTCGGACTCCCCAACTTCGGTCAGCTCACCGAAGCCTTCAAGAAAGCCCAGGAGCTCCAGCAGAACGCCCAGAAGCTGCAGGAGGAGCTCGACGCCATGGAGCTGGAGGGCCGCAGCGCCGACGGCCGGGCAAGCGTGTGGCTCTCCGGCAACCAGCAACCCCTGCGGGTGCAACTGGCCCCGGAGCTGCTGGCAGAAGGGGCCACCGCCAGCGAGGCGGCCGTGCTGGAGGCCCTGCAATCGGCCTATGAGCTCTCTACCGGCACCATGAAGGGCCGCATGGAGGAGCTGACCGGAGGGCTCAATCTCAATCTGCCAGGCCTGGGGGGCTGAACTCGGACCGGCTTTCGCGCTATGAGTCGCCTTCGCGCTACGAGTCGCCTTCAGATTCGCCATCCGCTTGCCCCAAGGACTCCCCGTCCAGCACCTGCTGGCGCTGGAGCCGCCGGGATGGCTGGCGCAGGTGGCTGGCCAGCCCAGGGCCCCCAGAGCGATTGGAACGCCCTTTTTGGCCAGCAAGATCCCCCAGGCACTGGCTGTAAAGCGGGTAGCGCTCCCAGTCGACCCCAACTGCACAACCTGGATCGCCCAGGTGCAGGCAGTTCTTAAAACGGCAACATCCTGCCTCCAGACGCCTGCGTATTTCCGGGAAGAGGGGGCCCAAATCGATGGCCTCGCCAGGCAGCTCTGGCCGGTTGAAGCCAGGTGTGTCGGCCATCAGGGCGCCTGGAGCCAACTGGAAAAGCTCCACGTGGCGGGTGGTGTGGCGCCCCCGCTGCAGCCGCCCCGACACCGCCGCCACCCGCAGGCCCAGCTCCGGGCAGAGGGCGTTGAGCACGCTGCTCTTGCCGACGCCGGAGGGGCCGCACAACACGGAAATGCCCGGCTCGCGCAGCCGCTGGCTGAGCCGCTCCAGCCCTTGGCCGGTCTGGATCGACAGCGCCAGGGCCTCGTAGCCCCAGGCGCCAGCCCGCCGGCACCAGTCAGCGGCGACCGCTGGGGACACCAAATCGGCCTTGGAAAACACCAACAGCACCGGCCGGCCCGTGGCCTCGGCCGTCAGCAGGAAGCGGGTGAGCTGCAGGGGATCAAGCTCGGGCTCGGCCAGGGCCACCACCACCACCACCCGGGCCACGTTGGCCACCGCCGGCCGCTCCAGCAGGCCGTCGCGGGGCTCCAGGGCCGCCACGGCCCCCCGGCCCGCCGGCCAGTCGATACCCTCCAGCCAGACGTGATCCCCCACGGCGATGGTCTGGCCGCTCTTACCAAGCCGGGTGCGTCGGGTGCAGAGCAGGCGGGTGGCACCGCTGGAGCCGGGCTGGTCCAACTCCACCCAGCAGTAGTTGGCGAGCAGGGAAACCACCAGCCCGCTCAGGCGCAGGGGTTTTGGCTCAACCGCCATGGCACAGAACCAGCAGGCGCACCGCGCCCTCCTGGTGGGGGTGGGCCCGGCATTCAACCCGGTGGCCGGCGCTGATCAGGCCTTCGCTCACCAACTGCTGGGGCTCGCCCCTATCGAGATCAACCCAGAGAAGCTCTCCGGAGCCAAGCCGTTCGAGGGCTAATTTGGTGCGGATGAAATTGAGCGGGCAGGGGGTACCGCGCAGGTCGAGCTGGGCCGCCGGAGCCGATGGGTCGGGGCCGGCTGTCAACCGAATAGGCCTCCGAACAGACCACTCTTGTGGGGATGCCTCTGGCCCTTGCTGGTGTGGTGACCGGCCAACTGTTCGAGCAACTGCCGCTCCTCCCCATTGAGCTTGGTGGGTAGCTGCACCTTGACGCTGAACAGGTGGTTGCCTCGGGCCACCGGATTGCCGAGCTTGGGAACCCCCTTGCCCTGCAGGGTGATCACGGCTCCGGGCTGGGTGCCGGCGGGAATTTCCAGCTGCTCATGGCCGTCGACCGTAACCACCTCGATGGTGTCGCCCAGGATTGCCTGGAGGTAGTTCAGCGTCACCTCCGAATGGATGTGGATGCCATCGCGGCGCAGGCCCGGAGCCGACTGAACGGTCAGAAACACATAGAGATCGCCGCTGGGGCCACCCCGCTGGCCCGCATTGCCCTCGTTGGCCACCCGCAGCCGGGTGCCCGAATCAACGCCAGCGGGGATGTTGATCCGCAGCTTTTTACGCACCTGCTGCAGCCCCTGGCCGCCGCAGGCGTTGCAGGGGTCGGCAATTACCTGGCCGCTGCCCTCACAGGTGGGACAGGCCGCCACCTGGGTGAAGTTGCCGAAGGGCGTGCGGGTAGCCCGGCGCACCTGACCAGAGCCGCCGCAGGTTCCGCAGGTGGTGGGGCCACTGCCCTGCTTGGCACCGGTGCCCTTGCAGGTGTCGCAGGTTTCGAGATGGCGGATCTGCACCTCCTTCTCGATGCCAAACACCGCCTCCTGGAAGCTGATGGTGAAATCCAAGCGCAGGTCGTCCCCCTGGTTGGGCCCTCGCCGCCGGGGGCCCTGGCCAGGAGCCGCCCCGCCAAAACCACTGAAAAAGGTCTCAAACAGGTCGGCAAACCCACCCATGTCGCCCATGTCGGGCATGCCGCCGCCGCCGCCCAGGCCCGCCTCGCCGAACTGGTCGTAGCGGCCCCGGGTCTGGGGATCGCTGAGCACCTCGTAGGCCCGACCGATCTCCTTGAACCTGTCCTCGGCACCAGGGTCCTTGTTGACGTCAGGGTGGTACTGGCGCGCCAGCCGCCTGTAGGCCCGTTTGAGGGTGTCGGGATCGGCATCACGAGCAACGCCCAGCAGGTCGTAGTAATCGGCCATCAGCCGTTGTGCTCCTCAGGCGCGCCTGGGCCAGCTGGGGCGCCCTCGCCGGAATCGGCCGGGCCTGGCCCCATGGAAACCTTCACCAGGGCATGGCGCAGCACCCTGCCGTTGAGGTGGTAGCCGCGCTGCAACTCCTCAATCACCACATCCTCGGGGTGGGCCTCGCTGGGCTCCCGCAGCACCGCCTCATGCAGGCTGGGATCAAAGGGCTCCCCTTCGACCCGCATCGGCGACACACCCAGCTGTTTGAACACGTCCACCAGCTGCTTGTAGAGACCCTGGTAGCTGCGATGCAGGGTCTGGGCCTCCTCATGCTGGGGATTGAGCTGCTGGCGAGCCCGATCGAAGTTGTCCACCACCGGCAGGATTTCACCGAGGGTGGAGCAGGTGATCTGGAGGCGCAGATCGTCGCTGTCGCGACTCTGGCGCTTGCGGAAATTGTCAAAATCGGCGGCCAATCTCATGTATTGGCCACTGAGGGCCTCATGCTCGGCCTTTAGGGAAGCCAGTTTCTCCTCCAGCTCGGAAGCCGGATCGGCTGACCCAGCAGGGGCCTGGGCCCCTGCCCCCTCGGCCGGATTTTCCCCGGCGGCGGCAGGGTGGTCTGCACCAGCTCCAGGATTGCTGTCAGCCGGCATCGAAGCGGGCATGGGGCTGTCTCCTGGCAGGGAGCTGTCGCCGCTCATGGAGGGGTCGCCGCTCATAGAGGTGTCACCGTTCATGGCTGACAAGATCAGACTTTAGTTTTAGACATGTTGAAGCTCCAGGCCCACCTCCCACAAGCGGCGGAAGCCCGCACCTCCTGACGCCATGAGCTCCACACCGTCGCGTCCAGGCCAATTGCTGCCCCCCAGTTCGCCACCGGCTGCGACCCGATCCCTGACCCAGGAACTGGGGATCGCCAGCTCGGGCCCGGGCCAGCTCCAGGAGATTGCCGAGATTGAAGATCTGGAGACCAGCGCCGCCGCGGGGGCCAGTGGCACGGCCTCGCCAATCATCAGCCTGGTGGACCGAATCCTGATCGAAGCCCTCACCTCCGGGGCGAGTGACATCCACGTCGAACCCCAGGAAAACACCCTGGAGGTGCGCTTCCGCCTCGACGGCGTGCTGCAAAAGCAGTTTGAAGACCTGCCCAAAAGCCTCACTCCGGCGGTCACCTCCCGCATCAAGATCATGGCTGAGCTCGACATAGCCGAGCGTCGCCTGCCCCAGGACGGCCGCATCCGGCGCATGTTCAGGGGTCGGAAAATGGATTTCCGCGTCAGCACCTTACCGGGGCGGAACGGCGAGAAGATCTGCCTACGACTGCTGGACAGCGGGGCCACCCAATTGGGCCTGGACACCCTGATCACCGATGGGGAGGCCCGCCAGACCCTGCGGGAGATGGGATCCAAGCCCTACGGCATGCTGCTGGTCACCGGGCCAACTGGATCTGGCAAATCCACGACCCTCTATGCACTGCTGGCCGAACGCAACGATCCGGGGATAAATATCTCCACGGTTGAAGATCCAATCGAATACACCCTGCCTGGCATCACCCAAACCCAGGTCAACCGCGATAAGGGCTTTGACTTCAGCACGGCCCTGCGCGCCTTCATGCGTCAGGACCCGGACGTGCTGCTCGTTGGCGAGACCCGCGACCTGGAAACGGCAAAAACAGCTATCGAGGCGGCCCTCACAGGCCACCTAGTGATGACAACCCTGCACTGCAACGATGCGGCCAGCGCCATCGCACGCCTCAGTGAGATGGGCGTCGAACCCTTCATGGTGAGTGCTTCCCTGCTCGGGATCGTCTCCCAGCGCCTGGTGCGCCGGGTATGTCCAGACTGTCGAATCAGCTATGAACCCAGCCCCGAGGAGCTGGCCAGATTTGGCTTGATGGGAAGCAACGAGACCCATGTCACCTTTTACAAAGCAAACACCCAAAGCCGCAACGATCACAACCGCTGCAGCAGCTGCAACGGCGCCGGCTACAAAGGCCGCGTCGGTGTATACGAGATTCTGCGCATGACCGACGGGCTTGCCGCTGCGGTGGCCAAACATGAAAGCACCGATGTGCTGAGGCGAATGGCCATAGAAAACGGCATGAAAACCCTGCTGGGCTATGGACTCCAGCTGGTGCGCGATGGCCACACAACCCTGGGCGAGGTTGAGCGGATGTTGTTGACCGATTCCGGCCTCGAGTCAGAGCGGCGGGCGCGATCGTTGAGCACCCTTACCTGCACAAGTTGCGGCGCTGGCCTGCACGATGAGTGGCTCGAATGCCCCTACTGTCTAACCACCCGCTGACTACTCGCTGACCCATGGCCGTAATGATCGAAGAGCTGATGGGCCAACTGGTTGCTGATGGGGGCAGCGATCTGCACATCAGCGCCGGCCTGCCGCCCTATGGGAGGTTCAATGGCCAACTCAGGCCCATGCAGCCTGAAATCCTCGAAGAAGAAGCCTGCAACAGGCTGATCTTTTCGTTGCTGAACAACTCACAGCGAAAACAACTGGAACAAACCTGGGAGCTCGATTGCGCCTATGGTCTCAAAGGCCTAGCCCGCTTCAGGGTCAACGTCTATCGACAGCGGGGCAGCTATGCCGCCTGCCTGAGGGCCCTGGCCAATAAGGTGCCATCGCTCGAGAGCCTGGGGCTGCCGCCGATTGTTGAGGAAATGAGCCACACGCCAAAGGGGCTGATCCTGGTGACAGGCCCCACGGGCTCGGGCAAAACGACCACCCTGGCCGCCATCCTGGAGCACATTAATCAAACGCGAGCAGAGCATATTCTCACCATTGAAGACCCCATCGAATTCACCTATAAGCCAGCTAAAAGTATAATCCACCAACGCCAGGTAAACGACGATACCCGCAGCTTTTCAAATGCACTGAGGGCAGCCCTTCGCGAAGATCCAGATGTGATTTTGGTAGGGGAACTGCGTGATCTCGAAACCATCCAGCTGGCCATCACAGCCGCCGAAACTGGTCACCTCGTCTTCGCAACCCTGCACACCAGCTCGGCCGCCCAAACCGTCGACCGGATGGTTGATGTATTTCCAGCCGGCCAGCAAACCCAGATCCGGGTGCAACTGAGCACAAGCCTGGTGGCAGTCTTTGCCCAAACCCTTTGCAAACGCCAGCACCAGGGCCCTGGCGAGCATGGCCGGGTACTGGCACAGAAGATCATGATCAACACCCCGGCAACGGCAAACCTGATCAGGGAAGCAAAAACAGCCCAGCTTTATTCCCAGATCCAAACAGGGGGACAACTGTCTATGCAAACCCTGGAGAAGGCCCTTGCCAACCTGGTACTAAGCAACCAAATCAGTCTGGATACGGCCCTTTTAAAATCATCAAGACCTGAAGAACTCAAACGGCTTGTGAGCCAATTGGGCTGATCCATGCCGACCTTTGCCGCCACTTACATCAACCCCCGGGGGAAAGCGGCTGTCATCGACGTCGAGGCGGCGGATCCAAGCCAGGCCAAACGCTCCCTGCGCCTGCGCGGCATCCGAGCCACCGAGATCAAACAGAAAACGGAGGCATCGGTCAGTGAATTCAATGCCAAAGCACTCCTGAATCAGAAGCTGAACTTCTCACGCTTCAGCGAACTGATCGAAACCAGGCCAGGCATCAAGGACAAAGCTGTTTTTGCAAGCAAGATGGCCGCCCTAGTGAATGCTGGCGTTCCGATTGTGCGCAGCATCGATCTGATGGCAGGCCAGCAGAAGCTGCCAATGTTCAAGCGTGCACTCGAATCGATCAGCCTGGAGGTGAACCAGGGCACCTCCCTCGGTGAAGCCCTAAGACGTTGGCCCAAGGTTTTTGACAAGCTGACCATCGCCATGGTGGAAGCTGGGGAAGCAGGCGGGGTGCTGGATGAATCCCTCAAACGGCTTGCCAAACTGCTGGAGGACAATGCCAAACTTCAAAATCAGATCAAAGGTGCCATGGGCTATCCCGTGGCGGTGCTTTTTATAGCCGTCGCCGTATTCCTGGGCATGACTATTTTCATCATTCCCACCTTTGCCGGTATTTTTGATGGCCTCGGCGCTGAGCTGCCCTGGTTTACCCAGGCCATGGTGAACCTGAGCAGCCTGCTGCGATCTCCATTCACCCTTTACCTGGCAGCGGTTTTGGCGATCTTTATTTATATCTTTGGCAGGTTTTATGCGACGCCGCCAGGAAGGCGCCGGGTTGATTCATTGATTCTCAAACTCCCCCTCTTTGGCGAGTTGATTCAAAAATCAGCCACCGCCCAATTTTGCCGCACCTTCAGCTCCCTTTCGCGGGCGGGAGTGCCAATCCTAATGTCCCTTGATATCGTCAAAGAAATAACAAGTAATTCAATCATGGCTGATGCGATCAGCAGCAGTCGCGAGGGGGTTCTGCAAGGCATCCCCCTGAGCGTCGCCCTCGGCAACATGAAGGCATTCCCAGAGCTGTCGATCAGCATGATGTCCATCGGCGAAGAAACAGGCGAAATGGATACCATGCTTTCTAAGGTTGCCGACTTCTACGAAGACGAAGTTGGCGCCACAGTCAAGGCCCTAACCTCCATGCTCGAACCGGCACTGATCGTCGTAGTCGGCGGCATTGTCGGCTCAATTCTGCTGGCAATGTATCTGCCAATGTTCTCCGTATTCGATCAAATCAAATAGGCCCAAGCCAGTTTCTCAGGCCCTGGCCAAGGCCTGACCCGCAAGCCAGCCACTGCTCCAGCAGTGCTGGAAGTTAAATCCACCGGTGACCCCGTCTATGTCCAGCAATTCACCCACCAGGTAGAGGCCCGCCTGACGGCGGCTTTCCATCGTGGCCAGGTTGACCTCACCGAGGGGGATCCCCCCCGCCGTCACAAATTCTTCGCCGAAGGGTCCCCGCCCCGTCACGGCCACCCGGGTATCCCGCAGGGCCGTGATCAAGCCCTGCTGCTGACGCTTGGTCAGGTCGGCCCAGCGCTGCTGGGGATCGACCGCCTGGCCCTGGAGCAGGGCCAGCCAGAGGCGGCGGCTCAACTGCGGCCAAGGCCGCCAGTTGGCCAGCTGGCGTTTGGCCTGGCCGAACTTGGCTTCGGCAAACATGGACTCCAGCTCGGGCGGGGACTGGCCACCGGTCCAATCGAGCCGTAATTCGCCGCGGTAGCCAGCAGCCTTGAGGGCCCGGGCGGCAAAGGCCGTCAGGCGCAGGGTGGCCGGCCCGGAGATGCCCCAGTGGGTGATCAGCACCACGCCCCGCTGGCGAAAACGGCTCCCGCCCGCACCGCCCGCCGAATCCGGGGGCAACTGCAAGGCCAGCTCCACCGGATCCATCACCACTCCAGCCAACTCCAGCAGGGGATTGCCGGCCATGGCCAGGGTGAACAGGGAAGGCACAGGAGGCACCAGCCCATGGCCCAGGCTCGCCGCCAAACGGCGGCCGCTGGGGTGGCTGCCAGTGGCCAGAACCAACCGCCCAGCTGTCATCTGCGGGCACTGGCCACCGCGGAGCTCCAGGGCAAAGCCCCCGCCACTGGCCAGGGCAGCCCCCTGCAAACCCACTCCCGTATGGAGCCGCACGCCGGCCTGCAGGGCCGCCCGGCGCAGGCTGGCCGCCACAGACTCGGAGCGGTTGGAGCGGGGAAACAGGCGGCCGTCTGCCTCCTCCACCAGCTCCAGCCCGTGCCGGGCAAACCAGGCCACCGCATCGCCGGGGCCAAAGCGGCCAAAGGGGCCCCGCAGGGCCTGGCCGCCACGGGGGTAATGGCCCACCAGCGCCTGGGGATCCCAGCAGGCATGGGTGACGTTGCAACGGCCGCCGCCGCTGATCAACACCTTGTGCAAGGGCTCGCTGGTGGCCTCCAGCAGAGCGATATCGCCCACCCCCGCTTCGGCGGCGGCGATGGCAGCCATGAAGCCCGCCGCTCCACCCCCTGCCACCACCACGGCGGCATGGCTAAGAGGCATCGCGGGCGGGCAGCATGGGGGCATGGGGCAGATCGATCCGGCCAGTTATCGCTTCAGTGTGGCTCCGATGATGGACTACACGGATCGACACTTCCGGGTGTTGATGCGCCAGATCAGCCGGCGCAGCCTGCTCTACACGGAGATGGTGGTGGCCCGGGCCCTCCATCACGCCCGCCTGGAACCGGGCTCCAGCCAGCCCGATGGCCGGCTGGAGCGGCTGCTGGGCTTTGATCCAGTTGAGAAACCCCTGGCCCTGCAGGTGGGGGGCGACGATCCGGCACTGCTGGCGGAGGCCGCCCAGTTGGCGGCCGACTGGGGCTACAACGAGATCAACCTGAATGTGGGCTGCCCAAGCGAAAAGGTGCAAAAGGGCCGCTTCGGGGCCTGCCTGATGGCCGATCCGGCCCAGGTGGCCCGCTGTGTGGCCGCCATGGCCGCCGCCAGCCCCCTGCCGGTAACGGTGAAACACCGGATTGGCATTGACGAGCGCGACAGCTACGCCGAACTGCTTGGCTTCGTCGACTCGCTGGCGGCGGCAGGGGCCCAACGCTTTGCGGTCCATGCGCGCAAGGCCTGGCTGGCAGGGCTCGATCCCAAACAGAACCGCACGATTCCGCCCCTGCGCCCCGAGCTGGTGCACCAGCTCAAACGGGATCGGGCCGGCCTCACCATCGAGCTCAACGGCGGCCTGACCAGCCTGGAAAGCTGCCTGGAACAACTCCAACTGGTTGATGGGGCCATGGTGGGCCGGGCGGCCTACGGGCACCCGCTGCAGTGGGCGGGGGTGGATCGGCAGGTGTTCGCGGACGACAGCCAGCCCGAGGCCACCGCATCGAGTGTGGTGCGGGGCCTGATTCCCCATGCGGAGCGATGGCGCCAGCGGGGCAAACGGCTCTGGCCGATCGCCCGCCACCTGGTCCACCTAGTGGAGGGGGTGGAAGGGGCCAGGCGCTGGCGCCAGGGCCTCACCCGGGCCGCCGGCTGCCGAGATGCGGACCCCAGCGTGCTGGAAGCGGCGGCCCTGGCCCTGGAGGAGCGGGGCTATTAGGCGGAGTTTGGCCAGCCAGCGCCCCTGCCTAGCCCTCGGCGCCCCCGTAGTAACTGCCCCCGCCGGTATCGCCACCGCCGGTATCGCCACCGCCGGTATCGCCACCACCGGTATCCCCGCCACCGCTGCGGCGGCGGCGGGTGCGGCCCGCATCAAAATTGTCGCTAGGGGCAGGGGCACCAGAGCCATAGCTGCGGTCTTCCCAGCCGCGGGCACCGGAGCCGCCGCCCCCAGTGCTCCTGCCGCCAGCTCCACCGCCACCTCCACCGCCATTGCCGTAGCCGCCGCCACCCCCTCCATAGCCACCGCCACCTCCGACTCCACCTCCACCGCCGTTGCCGTAACCGCCGCGACGCTGGCCGCCACCACCGCCGCCGCCGGCCCCGCGGGGCTCAGCCTTGTTGATGCGCAGGGGGCGGCCCATCAGCTCAGCCCCTTGCAGGGCGTCGATGGCCTTGATTTCGGCAGCGTCATCGACCATCTCCACGAAGGCGAAGCCGCGCTTGCGCCCGGTATCTCGCTCGAGGGGCAAGGAACAGCTGACCACGTCACCGAAGGGTGCAAACAGTTCCGCTACGTCGTCCTGCTCAGCGCGGAAAGGAAGGTTGCCGACAAAGATACTCACGAACCGAAGATCGACCGCGGGGCCGATGCATGTGGGCCCTTAGGCCGCTAACCCCAGCACCCTAAGACGCCCACCAAAAGCTGACGGCCCTCAGGAGTCAAGACGACTCCGAATTCGTTGCAGCTGCTGCTGCACCTGGTCAAACCCCGTACCCCCCTCACTGCGGCGTGCCGCCACCACCTGGCGGGGGGTGATCGCCGCGCGGATGTCGATTTCAAAAGCAGCATGAAGCTGCTGCCAGCGCTCCAGCGGCAAATCCCTCAGCAGAATCCCCTCTGCCAGGCAGTCCTTCACCAGGCCGCCCACCAGCTGATAGGCCTCACGAAAGGGCACCCCCTTCGCCACGAGGTAGTCGGCC
This sequence comes from Synechococcus sp. CS-1331, assembly GCA_025127975.1. Taxonomy (GTDB): domain Bacteria; phylum Cyanobacteriota; class Cyanobacteriia; order PCC-6307; family Cyanobiaceae; genus Cyanobium_A. The sequence goes on from JAHLYQ010000041.1 coordinate 25,244, forward strand.
ACGTCGGTGGCATTGGAGAAATCAGCCGCCACCGCCGCCTCGAGCCTCTCGGGCCGAAACTCCAAGCCCTCCTCAAACAGAATCGCCATGGCCTCAAGGCAATCGAGGCAGGTGCGCACCCCGTCAAACAGGGCTTCCTTGTCTTCCTGAAAGTCCTTGTTATAGGCAAGGGGCAGGCCCTTGATCATGGTCAGCAGCCCCATCAGGTGGCCAAACACCCGACCGCTCTTGCCCCGCACCAGCTCGGCCACATCCGGATTCTTCTTTTGCGGCATCAGGCTGCTGCCGGTGGCGCAGCGGTCGGTGAGGCCGATGAAGCCAAATTCCTGGGAGGCCCAGAGAATCACCTCCTCGCTGAGCCGGCTGAGGTGCACCATCACCAGGCTGGCGGCCGCCATGAACTCCACCGCAAAATCCCGATCGCTCACCGCATCGAGGCTGTTGGCATAGATGGCCTCAAATCCCAACTCGGCAGCCGTCTGGCGTCGATCGATCGGCACCGGCGTGCCCGCCAGGGCAGCCGCCCCCAGGGGGCAGCAGTTCACCCGGCCGCGCACATCGGCCAGGCGGGAGCGATCCCGCTCGGCCATCTCGATGTAGGCCAGCAGGTGGTGGGCAAGGCAGACCGGCTGGGCCCGCTGCAGATGGGTGTAGCCGGGGATCAGGACGCTGCTGTGGAGCTCGGCCTGGACCAGCAGGGCCCGCTCGAAACGCAGCAGCGCCCCATCGATCGCATCGATCTGGCTGCGCAGCCACAGCCGCAGGTCCGTGCCCACCTGGTCGTTGCGGGAGCGGCCGGTGTGCAATTTCTTGCCCAGGCTGCCCAGCAGTTCGATCAGGCGCCGCTCCACGGCGAAGTGCACATCTTCGGCCTCCAGCCCGGGCTGGAAACTGCCGCAGGCCGCCTCGGCCCGCACTGCCTCCAGGCCCTCGATCAGTTGGAGCGCTTCGGCTTCGCTGATCACCCCACAGCTACCCAACATGCGGGCATGGGCGACGGAGCCGTCGAGGTCCTGCTGGAGCAGGTTGATGTCGAAACCAATCGATGCATTGAAGCGCTCAATGGCCGGATTCAGCCCCTGCTCAAAGCGTTGGCTCCAGTTGGTCGCAGCTGGATCAATGGCCATTCGGGGCTGGGCACAGGGCGCAGGGCGGGGATTCAGCTTGGCAGCAAGGGCAGCATCAGCTCCTCCCGCACCTTCAGCACCACCATCGAGGCATCGTCGTCGAGCTGCCGTTCCGCCCCCACAAAGCGATCGAGCCGGGCAAACAGCTGGTCAAGAATCCCCTGGGCTCCAAGGCCGGCATGGCAGGCCGTCTGCAGCTGGCGGATCAGCCTCTCCTCATCGAAGCGTTCGCCGCTAAACCCGGTGGCCTCCGTGACGCCATCGGTGTAATAGAGCACCACATCGCCCGACTCCAGCACGACCTGCTCGATGCCGTAGTCAGCCTCGCTCTGCAGGCCGATCAGCAGGCCGGGGGCATCGAGACGATCCACCTGATTGCGCCGCCGCCGCCAGATCAGGGGCGGATTGTGGGCCGCATTGGCGAAGCGCAACCGGCGAGTTTTGGGGTCGTAATCGGAATAGAAGAGGGTGACGAAACGGTGCGAATGGGCCAGGTCTTCCTGGGCCAGCTGGTTGAGATCGTGAAGGATCCGTTCCGGGGAGTGGCCGCTCAACACCTCCGCCCGCAGCATGCCCCTCAACAGGGTCATCAACAGGCCCGCGGGCACCCCCTTGCCCATCACATCTCCCATCACCAGGGCCCAGCGGGCCTGCTCACGGCGCTGGCCCTGCAACTGGGGGCGGGTGGGGATGAAGTCGTAGTAGTCCCCACCCACCTGGAAGGCGGGCCGGCAGCGGGCGGCCAGCTCAACTCCGTCGATCACGGGGCAGTGATCGGGCAGCAACTGGGCCTGGATCTCCGCGCCCGTACTGAGCTGGCGATCGAGGCGCTCATGGCGCCGCATGGTCTGCTGTAAGGCATCATTTTCCAGGGCCACGGCGCTGAGATCGGCCACCAGCTGCAGGTGGCGTCGATGCACCTCACTCCAGGCAAAGCCCTGGCGCCCACTGAAGACATAAAGCCGCCCCCGCTGCACGCTGCGGGCCATCACCGAGGTGGCAAACACCTGACTACCGCCCAGCAAGCGGCCTACCCGCTGGTCGAGCAGGGTCAGCTCCCCATCCCCGAGGGCAGCCAGTTGACGCACCAGCTCGGCACAGCGATCCCCAGGCGAAGCCTGGAGTTGCTCGCGCCAGATGCGGCCATCTTCGTGAAACACCACCAACACGGCCCCCTCTGCCTCCACCAGCCGGGATGCCACCAGGGGCACCAACTCCAGGAAGCGGCCCAGGTTGGTGAAGCTGCGCAGGGTGAAGGCCAGGGAGACGAGCAGCTCCTGGTTGCGGCGCTGCTCCCGGCTGAGGCTGTCGAGTAACTGCCGCAGGGAAGCGGCCGCCGAGAGGACCGGGCTGGCCTGCTGCGGGGGGCGCGGTGGCGGCTTGTTGCTCACCGAGCCAGGAGGGCCTCAACGAATTCAAAGCTGTTGAAGGGGCGCAGATCGCGAATACCCTCGCCGGCGCCGATGAAACGGATCGGCAGCCCCGCCTCCGATGCCACCGCCAGGGCGACGCCGCCGCGACCACTGCCATCGAGCTTGGTGAGCACCACGCCGGTGAGGCCAGCCGCCTTGGCAAAGGCCATGGCCTGGCGCAGCCCGTTCTGACCCTGGCTGGCATCGAGAACCAACAATGACTCCACAACCGCCTCGGGAGCCAGCTTGTCAATGATGCGGCGCACCTTGGCCAGCTCCTCCATCAGGTTGTGCTTGGTCTGGAGCCGGCCGGCCGTATCGACCAGCACCAGCTCCGTGCCCTTGGCCTGGGCCGCACCGATGGCGTCGTAGACCACCGCCGCCGGATCGGCATTGGCGCTGGGGTTGGCCACCACGGGCACGTTGCTGCGCTCGCCCCACACCTGCACCTGCTGCACCGCAGCGGCCCGGAAGGTGTCAGCAGCCGCAATCAGGCAGCTGTAGCCACTGCGCACGGCCAGATTGGCCAGCTTGCCCAGGGTGGTGGTCTTGCCGACGCCGTTGACACCCACCAGCAGCCACACATTGAGCTGCTGCCGCTGGGGAGCCAGCAAGGCTGCCGGGCTGGCCTGGATCGGTTTGTCGAGAATGGCGCGCAGCTGCTCCTTGAGAAAGCGCAGCCCCTCGCTGGGATCTACCACCTCCAGGTTGAGGCGCTGGCGCAGGGCATCGAGCACCTGGTCGGTGGCCTTCACGCCCACATCAGCGCGCAGCAGGGTGGTTTCCAGATCGTCCAGCACCTCCGGGGTGAGGGGGTCATCGCCGAGCTTGTCGAGCAGCTGGGTGACAAAGCCCTGGCGGGTTTTCTCCAGGCCCCCGCGCAGGCGGCCGAGCCAGTCGATCTCCTCAAGTGACACCTGATCGGCGCGCTTGCCCTGGGCCGCCAGCACCTCGGCAGACCAGGTGAAGACGGTGTCGAAGTCACCCAGGCTGGGCTCCGGGCCTGGGGCGGCTTGCGGGGCTGCTGCGGTTTCAGGGGTCGCGACGCCGATGGCCTGCTGCCGTTCGGCCCTCTGGGCCGCCGCCTGCTCGAGCAGGGACAGGACGGGGGTCGGTTCTGGGGAGGAAAGTTCTGGGGAAGGAGGCTCTGGGGAGGGAGGAGGTGCAATGGCCTCCGGTGGCGCCTCCTTGTGTTCTTCCTGCTGTTCCTGCTTCTGCTCCTCCTGCTGGGCCTTCAGCCGGGCATAGGCCAGCCGGGCCCATTCCAGGGCGTCCTGGTTGGCGTCTGCTGGGTCAGGCCCAGTTCGGTTGAACCAGTCGTAAGCCATGGCGCCCTCAGGCTCCCGCCACCGCTCGGGCGGCGGTGAAACGGCGCAGCACCCCATTGATCATGCGGCGCCCCTGTTCGTCGCTGTAGCGATTCGCCAGCTCCACGGCCTCGTTGCAGGCCACCGCCGGGGGGGTCTGGAAGCTGTCGAGATCCACGGCGGCCAGACGCAGGATGTCGCGGTCGATGCGGGGCAGACGGGTGAGCCGCCAACCCTCCATCACCCCATCGAGCCGGCCATCGATCAGTTCGCGGTCGCGCAGCACGGCCTCCACCCGGGCGAGGGCTCCGCGGCGCACCTGATCCTGATCGGCCAACAGCAGCAGCCGCGGCAACTCCAGGCTGGCGGAGAGGCGATTGATGGCCTGCTCGGCCGCCGCCAGGCCCGCATTTAGGTGCTGACGCACCCGCGGCAGCTGCTGCTCACCCTGCTCCTGCAGCTCACTGTCCAGTAACTGCTGCTGGGCTATCTGCAGATCCTCTGCGGATCGGTCAAGGGCATCGCGCACATGCTGGCTCAAGGTGGCGAGCACCTGCTGCAGCAGGCCATCCATGGCGGTGGGCAGCACCGGCTTTGCGCCACCGCGGTCGCTGATCTGACCCAGCATCAGCAGGGCCAGTTCGCGGGAGAGGGTGCGGCTCTGCATCAGGAGAGTTGGGGGGTGCGCAGCTGGGCCAGCAGGCTGGAAAAACTGCGATTGGGGGTGGACCGCTCGTCGGGATTGACGATGCCGGCGGAAATGATGGTGCGGAAGGCATCCTCCACCGAGATCTCAAGGTCCTTGACGGAGCGTTCCGGCACCAGGGTGTACCAGCCAGTGGTGGGATTGGGGGCCGTGGGAATGAACACACTGAGCATGGGCTCGGGCAGGCCGGCCTGGAGGGCACTGCCGATCACGCCGGTCACAAACCCCAGGGCAAAAAGCCCCTCCCTGGGATATTCGACCAGCACCACGCGACGAAATTTAGTTGAGTTGCCCTGCAGGAAAGTTTCCAGCAACTGCTTGAGGGTCTTGTAGACCGAGCCCGCCAAGGGAATGCGCAGCAGGGTGCCCTCGCCGAATTCCAACAGCCAGCGGCCGACGATGTTGCGGGCCATCAGGCCGATCAGCAGGATGCCGAGCAGGGGCACCAGCAGGCCAACCCCCAGGTTGATCAGCTCCTGCAGCAGGGGGCTGAGGGTATTGAAAGGGTTGAACTGCTTGGGGATAGATGTGAGAAAAGCCAGCACAAAACGGCTCACCGTGGTGGCCAGCCAGATCGTGGTAGCCAGGGGAATCACCACCAGCAAACCGGCGATCAGGTCGTTCTTGAGGTCAGCCTGAAGCCGGTCCCCCAGGGGCTGATCTGTCTTGGGATTGGCTTGAACCAAGTGACAATCCGGAAATCCGGCCTGCAGCTACCACTCTGCAACTTAGCCAGCCAGCCGCACCTTGCGCCTGATCAGAGCAGGGCCACCAGGGCCACCAGCGCGAAGCCGATCGCCAGCACCGCTGCGGCACCGGTGCCGGCATAGCGGCGCTGCTGAACGGCCACATCCCGGCCCAGGCCAGCCTGGGCGAGTTGCTGCTCCGCCCGCTCGAGCTGGGGCTTGAGCTGGGTCTCGATGAACTCCTGGGCTTTTTGTCTCTTGAGTTCCGAACTGGCGCCTTCGGGTATCTGGCCGTTTTGCTCCGCCTGGGCGATCAACTGATCCACAAAGGCAGGGTCCTGCAGCTGCTGCTTCTGCCTCTCCAGCTGGGCTGACTGCTGGGCGATGGCCCCATCGGCCTGGCTGGCCTGCTCCTCCAGGGCCTGGCTGGCACCGATCGAAAGTGGCACCCCCACCACCATCGCCAGGGCAAGCAGGATGGCCAGAACGGCCACGAGCAAGCGCAGGGGGGTGCGGCCGGCGGCGGGATGGTCGAGACGGCTGCCGAACAGCATCAACAGCAAACCCACCAGGGCCAGGGGCGCCTCGTTGACCAACCTTTCGGCTAGCAGGGAGCGGAAGGGTTCAAGCGACCAGTTCCAACTGGCCACAAGGGCCAGCAGGTGCAGCCCGAACAACACGACCAGGGTGAGGCCAAGCCAACGCAGCAGGTGGCCCAGGCGGCCGAAGGAGGCAGTGCTCACAGGCGGATGCTCGCGGCAGATTGGGATAACGGCGCAAGTGTACGGGCGATGGCGCACAACGCCCACGGGGAGCTGGCACTCCAGCTGAAACAGCAGGCCCGCCAGCTGGGCTTTGACCCGGTGGGCCTCGCCGCCGTACCCGCCGGAGAGCGCCTGGGCCTGCGAACGGCGGCCCTGGAGCGCTGGCTGGCGGCGGGATATCAGGCCGACATGGCCTGGATGGCCGACCCGCGCCGGCGCGCGGTGGAACAGCTGTTGCCAGGGGTGCGCAGCCTGCTGGCGGTGGGGCTCAATTACTACGTGGCAACCGATCGAGCCCCCGGCTCCCTGAAGGTGGCCCGCTATGGCTGGGGCCGCGATTACCACCGGCTGATCGATGGCCGCCTACGGCGGCTGGGCCGCTGGCTGGAGAAGCAGGTGCCCGGCGTGCGCTGGCGGGCCTGCGTCGACAGCGCCCCGCTGCTGGACAAGGCCTGGGCCGAAGAGGCTGGGCTGGGCTGGATTGGCAAAAACGGCAACCTGATCAATCGGAAACGGGGCTCCTGGCTGCTGCTGGGCCACCTGCTCACCAGCCTGGAGCTGCCCGCCGACGCCCCCGCCCAGCCCCTCTGCGGCAGCTGCAGCCGCTGCCTGCCCGCCTGCCCCACCGGCGCCATCAGCGAACCATTCGTGGTGGACAGCCGCCGCTGCATCGCCTTCCACACAATCGAAAATCGCGATGCCGAGCTGCCCGCCGCCATCGCCTCGGCCCTGGAGGGCTGGGTGGCCGGCTGCGATATCTGCCAGGAGGTGTGTCCCTGGAACCAGCAGCCCCTGGCGAGCAGCGACGACCTGGATCTGCAGCCGCGGCCCTGGCTGCTGGATCTGCGGGCCGAATCGGCCCTGCAGTGGGGTGACGGGGAGTGGGATGAAAAACTGCGGGCTTCAGCCCTGCGACGGATCAAACCCTGGATGTGGCGTCGCAACCTCAGGGCCAGTGAGGGTAACCATGTCTAGGGTGGCCAAACCTGTACCCAAGCGATGGCACGGCGCCGGTTGCGCACTTGTTGGTCTCTGGTTGGTGCCATCGGACTGCTGCTCACCACGGGCTTACCCGCCAAGGCCCTGGTGCCCTACGTCTATGTGCCCCAACGGCAGGAGCTCGAAGGCGCCGGAATGGGAATTGCCCAGGCGGCCGCCCGCTTGCTGCGCCTAGGCCAGGCCGGGGATGCGGCGCGCCTTGCGGCCCTGACCGTGCAGCTGCTACCTGAAGACCCCCGCGGCTGGGTGCTGCTGGCCGAGGCCCAGCTGCGCAGCAACCAGTTGGAGCAGGCCGGCATCTCCCTGGCGAAGGCCAAACAACTCGATCCCCGCAACCCGGGCATCTGGTTTGCCGAGGGCTCCCTGGCCCTGCGGGCCAGCAAGCCAAGTGAGGCCATCAACCTGCTGGAGCAGGGCCTGAAGCTCGACAGGAGCAATGCGGGGGCCTACTTCGACCTCGGCAACGCCCGCATCCTTCTCGGCCAGAGCGGCGAGGCCCTGGCGGCCTTTGAGCGGGCCTCCTCCCTACGCAAAGACTTCTGGGAAGCCCTCAACAACCAGGGGCTGGTGCTGTTCGAGCAGGGCCAGAACAAGGCCGCCATCCAGCGCTGGCGCCAGGTGTTGGGCATCAAACCAGACGCTGCCGAACCGACCCTGGCCCTGGCCGCCGGCCTGTTTGCCAGTGGCGCCGAAGGGCGCAGCGAAGCCCTGGAACTGGCCGGCAAAGCCCTCGACAGCGACCCCAACTACGTGCTGGAGAGCTATCAAAAAGAACAGCTCTGGGGCCCGAAACTGCGCAGCACCGCCCAGCAACTGCTGCTGCTGGGCGAGCTCAAGCCGGTGGTGGATCGGGCCCTGGCCAATGCCAGCCCTGAAGGGGAAAGCAGCGAGGAGGAGTGAGGCCAAGCGTGAACTGAACCCCCCAGATGGGCTGGGGATCCCTGGACAGCATCTGTAGGCTGAGCCCCACTTTCCCTCCCCAGACCACAGCAACGGATGGCCGAGGAGCATTCAGGGGAATCCAGCGGACCGGATAACAATCCGGGTAGGGATCCGGGCAACGATCCGCGCATCCAGCCGATCGCCCTGCATCAGGAGATGCAGCGCTCCTACCTCGAGTACGCGATGAGCGTGATCGTGGGGAGGGCCCTGCCGGATGTGAGGGACGGGCTCAAGCCAGTGCAGCGGCGGATTCTCTTCGCGATGCATGAGCTGGGGCTCACCCCCGATCGCCCCTACCGCAAGTGCGCCCGGGTGGTCGGTGACGTGCTGGGCAAGTACCACCCCCACGGCGACCAGGCCGTCTATGACGCCCTGGTGCGCCAGGTGCAGACCTTCGCCAGCCGCCATCCACTGCTGGATGGCCACGGCAACTTCGGCTCCGTCGACGACGATCCGGCGGCGGCGATGCGCTACACGGAAACCCGCCTGGCCCCAATCGCCAATGAGGGGCTCCTCGATGAAATCGGCAGCGAAACCGTTGACTTTGCCCCCAACTTCGACGGCTCCCAACAGGAACCAACGGTTCTGCCCGCCCAGCTGCCCTTCCTGCTCCTCAATGGCTGTACCGGCATCGCCGTGGGCATGGCCACCAACATCCCGCCCCACAACCTGGGCGAGGTGGTGGATGCCCTGATCGCCCTGGTGGGCAACCCGGATCTCAGCGACGAAAAGCTGCTGGAGCTGGTACCCGGCCCGGATTTCCCCACCGGCGGCGAGGTGTTGGTGGGCCAGGGCCTGCGCGACACCTACCTGCTGGGCCGGGGCAGCATCCCGATGCGGGGGGTTGCCCACATCGAGGAAGTCCAACCCGGCAAGGGCCGGCACCGCCGCGGCGCCGTGGTGATCACCGAGCTGCCCTACCAGCTGAGCAAGGCGGGCTGGATCGAGAAGCTGGCAGAGCAGGTGAACGAAGGCAAGATCGGCGGCATTGCCGACATCCGCGACGAGAGCGACCGGGATGGCATGCGGGTGGTGGTGGAGCTGCGGCGGGACGCCAATGCCGAAACCGTGCTGGCCGACCTCCAGCGCCGCACCGCCCTGCAGAGCAATTTTGGGGCAATTCTGCTGGCCCTCGTCAATGGCCAGCCGGTACAGCTGAGCCTGCGGCGCCTGCTGCAGGAATTCCTCGAATACCGCGAACTCACCCTGATCCGGCGCACCCGCTACGCCCTCAAGCGCTGTGAGGATCGACTCGAAGTTGTCGAGGGTCTGATCAAAGCCCTCAACGCCCTGCAACGGGTGATCGCCCTGATCACCGCTGCCAGTGATGCCGCCAGTGCCCGGGCGGGCCTGCAGGTGCAGTTCGATCTGAGCGAACGCCAGGCCGATGCGGTGCTGGCCATGCCCCTGCGGCGCCTCACCGGGCTGGAGCAGGCAAGCCTGCGCAAGGAAGCGGACAACCTGGCCACCGAGCAGGGCCAGCTGCGCCAGCTGCTCGACAACCGGACACTGCTGCTCAGCACCCTGGTGGCCGAGCTGAAGTCGTTGCGCAAGCGCTTTGCGACGCCCCGGCGCACCCGCCTGGTGGAGGGCGGTGACGCCCTGGTGGCCCAGCGGGCCGCGGCGGTTCGCCCCAACGCCGAGCTCCAGAGGCAACAGGCCTTTGCAGCTCTCAACCCGGATAGTCGCCTGCTGATCCAGGCGGATGGGGCTGTCAAGATCATCAGCCCCCAGGTGCTGGGTCGCCTCCACCTCGAGGAGCCCGCAGAGCTGGCCGAGCAACCAGCTCCCGCCAGGTTGATCCTGCCCATCGCCGCCCAGCCGCTGTTGCTTGCCTTCACGGTGAGTGGTCGGGTGGCCCTGCTGCGCTGGGAATTTGCCGCCCAACAGCCCGGCAATCTGGAGCGCTTCCTGCCCGAAAGCCTCGAAGGGGAGCAGGTGGTTCAGGTGCTGCCACTGCCGAAACAGGGAAGCCTGGGGCTGCTGAGCAGCGACGGACGCTTCAAGCGCCTGCCCGTAGGGGAGTTCCAGGAGTTATCTGGACGGGCCACCACGGTGCTCAAACTCAAGGAAGGGGTGAGCCTGCGCCGGGTGGTGAGCGGCCAGGAAGGGGACCTCCTTGTGGTGGCAAGCAGCACCGGGCGGATGCTCCGCCTCCTAATGAACGAAGCCAACCTGCCGCTGATGGGCCGGGCGGCCCAGGGCCCGATGCTGATGCGGCTGCTGCCAGGCGAGGTGGTGGTGGGGGCAGCCTGCGCCCCTGACGAATCGGCCAGCCTGCTACTGGCCAGCGGAGCCGGGCAGCTGAAGCTGCTGCGGATCTCAAGCCTGCGCCCGTGCCAGCGCGGTGACATGGGCCAGATCGGCCTGCGAATCCAGCAGCGGGGCGATGCCCTGATCGACCTGAGCGGAGCCGACAGGCCCCTGCTGGGATTGCTGAGCGACAGGGGCTGGAGCGGCCGTCTCGAGCTCAGCCAGCTGACCCCGGAGGACTGCGGCGGTGCTGGCATCTGCCTCGATCTTCCGGCGGGCCAGCAACTTCGCGAGCTTGTGCCATTAATCAACACCCCCTAGTGCGGAGCCACTACCGGTGCAGCAGCACGCTGGCAGCGATTCCGGAGGGCTCCAGCATCAACTTGCTGGAGCGCACCTGCTCGTCCATCTCGATTGGATAGCTTCCGTCGAAGCAGGCCGTGCAGAAATGGCTGGAATTTGCCTGGGCCGCCTCCACCATGCCCTGCTGACTCAGGTAGGCGAGCGAATCGACGCCCAGGTGGGAGGAGATCTCAGCGAGGCTGAGCCGGGCAGCGATCAGCTGGTCCTGGGTGTCGGTGTCGATGCCATAAAAACAGGGGTGGGTGACCGGCGGCGAACTGATCCGCATGTGCACTTCGAGGGCCCCGGCATCGCGCAGGGCCTGCACCAACTTGCGACTGGTGGTGCCGCGCACGATCGAATCGTCGATCACCACCACCCGCTTGCCCGCCAACACATCGGGTAGGGGGTTGAGTTTGACCCGGATACCCGCCTCGCGCATCGCCTGGGTGGGCTGGATGAAGGTGCGACCCACGTAGCGGTTCTTGATCAGGCCATCGCCGAAGGGGATGCCACTCGCCTGGGAATAACCGATGGCAGCCGGAATGCCGGAATCGGGCACACCGATGACAATGTCGGCCGCCACAGGCGTTTCCCGGGCCAGGGCCTCGCCGATCCGCACCCTGTAGCTGTAAAGGGATTCGCCGAAGAAGCGGCTGTCGGGTCTGGCGAAATAGATCATCTCGAAGATGCAGAGCTTGGCCTCCTCCACGCACCAGCTGCTGCGCTCCGGCAGGGGATCACCCGCTCTGAAATGGATGATCTCGCCTGGTTCCACGTCTCCGTCAAAAACAGCGCCGATGATGTCGAGACCACAGGACTCACTGCTGACAACCCACTGAGCATCGGCCAGATCGCCGATGTGACCAAACACCAGGGGGCGGATGCCGTGACCATCGCGCATGGCGAATAAGCCCTGGGGAGTGCCGATTACGAGGCTGAAGGCGCCGCGGCAGCGGCTGGCGGCATGGCGGATTGCCCCATCCCAGTCGCGGCCCCCATTCACCGCTTGCTGGATCGCGAAGGCAATCAACTCGGAATCGGTGGTAGAGGTGAGCTCGCTGGCGATATCTGCCAGCTCCAGGCGCAGCTCGGCCGCATTCACCAGGTTGCCGTTGTGGGCCAGGGCGCAGGGGCCTAGCCGGGTCATCAGCACCACCGGCTGGGCATTGCACACCTTGCTGCTACCGGTGGTGGAGTAGCGGTTGTGGCCTACGGCCAGGTCGCCGACCAGGCGTTCCAACACGTCCTGGTCGAACACCTGGCTGACCAGGCCCATGTCTTTATGCAGCCGCACCTTGTGACCGGCATCGAAGACGGCGATACCTGCGGACTCCTGGCCGCGGTGCTGGAGGGAATAGAGGCCGAAGTAGGTGAGGTTTGCCACCGGCTCCCCAGGTGCCAGTACGGCGTAGATGCCGCAGGCCTCCTCTGGTTTGTCGGGCCGCTGATCGGTGGGGTCCGAATGCATCACCAGCACGGACCCATTCGGGATCAGAGGGAACGGTCATTCTGCACCAGATCCCCACCCATGCGCCGGGGGATGGCCTGCTCATAGCAGGTCTGCAGCGCCTCCACATCCTGATCCAGCACCAAGCTGCCGGCCTGGCTGATCGTCAGGGAGGCCAGGGCCGTGACCGTCCCAATCGGCTGGGCCGGAACGGCAGCAGCGGCGAGCGCCGCCTGCCACCTCTGGGCCTGGGCCGGCGCCACGCTGACCAGGATGCGGGCACCGCCCTCGGCAAACAGCAGGCGATCCAGCCGATCGCCACTGGCGGGCAGTTCGAGGCAGGCTCCGAGACCACTGGCCATGCAGCACTCCGCTACAGCCACCGCCAGGCCGCCATCGCTGAGGTCGTGGGCGGAATTGACCAGGTTTGCGCCAATGGCCTGGCGCAGGAACGCCTGCACCTGCCGTTCCAATGCCAGGTCGATCAGGGGAGGGCGACCGGTCACCAAACCATGGATGCGCTCCAGGTAGCTGCTGCCAGCCAGGCTCACCCTTTCATCAGTGGCGGCGCCAACCTGGCTTGCCAGGGGCACCCCGAGCAGCCAGATGGCATCCCCGGCTTCGCGCCAAGCCAGGCCCCGCAGCTGGGCCAGATCGTGCACCAGGCCCACCATGCCAACCACCGGCGTGGGCTGGATGGGCTGCATGGAGCCATCGGGCAGGCGGGTTTCGTTGTACAGAGAGACGTTGCCGCCGGTCACCGGGGTATCCAGCTCCCGGCAGGCCTCGGCGAGGCCCCGGCAGGCCATCGCCAGCTGCCAGTAACCGGTGGACGTTTCCGGCGAGGGGAAGTTGAGATTGTCGGTAATCGCCAGGGGCTCAGCGCCGACGCAACTGAGGTTGCGGGCAGCTTCGGCCACCGCCGCCATGGCCCCCCGCTCGGGGTCGAGGGCTACCCAGCGGTTGGGGCAATCCACCACGGCTGCCACGCCACGGCTCGATGCCGCCATGGCGCCCTCCCCCTGCTGGGGCCGCAGCCGCACCACGGCCGCATCGGCACCGCCAGGGGGCACAACGGTGTTGACCTGCACCTGGTGGTCGTATTGGCGATACACCCATCGCTTCGAAGCGATGGTGGGGTCATCTAGCAGCTCCAGCAGGGCACCGTTCCAGCTGATCGGCAGCTCAGCTGGCAACTGGTCTTCGCTCCAGCGCCAGTGGGCCTGGATCTCGGCCGGAGGTTCGCTGAGCAATTCGTGGTGGTTGATCGGGGTGTCGTCGGCCAGGGCGCTGGCGGGCACCTCGGCCGCCACCTCGCCGTTCTGGAGCACCCGCACCACGTTTTCCTGCAGCACCCTGCCCACCACGGCCGCCTGCAGGCCCCAGCGGGTGAAACGCTCCATCAGCACCTCCTCCGTGCCGGGCTTCACCACAAACAGCATCCGCTCCTGGGATTCGCTGAGCAGAAACTCATAGGCCGTCATGCCGGTCTCGCGGGCGGGCACCTTGTCGAGATCTAGCTCGATGCCCAGCCCCCCCTTGGCGGCCATCTCCGAGCAGCTGCAAGTGAGGCCGGCGGCGCCCATGTCCTGGGCGGCCACCACATCGCCGCTCGCGAAGGCCTCCAGGCAGGCCTCAATCAACCCTTTCTCGAGAAACGGATCACCCACCTGCACGGCGGGCCGATCATCCAAGGAGGCCTCGGTGAGCTCGGCGGACGCAAAGCTGGCGCCGCCCATGCCGTCGCGGCCGGTGGTGCTGCCGACGTACACCACCGGGTAGCCCACGCCCTCGGCGCCGGAGCAGACGATCTGCTCGGTTTCCATCAGCCCCAGGGCCATGGCGTTCACCAGCGGGTTGCCGGAGTAGCTGGGATCGAAGGCCACCTCACCGCCCACGGTGGGCACGCCAACACAGTTGCCGTAGTGGGCGATGCCGGCCACCACGCCCTCCATCAGGCCCACGTTGCGCTCGTCTTCCAGGGGCCCAAAGCGCAGGGCATTGAGCAGGGCGATCGGCCGGGCTCCCATGGTGAAGATGTCGCGCAGGATGCCGCCCACACCCGTGGCAGCCCCCTGGAACGGCTCCACCGCCGAGGGGTGGTTGTGGCTCTCGATCTTGAAGGCCAGGCGCTGGCCCTCGCCCAGATCCACCACGCCGGCGTTCTCGCCAGGGCCCACCAGGATGCGGGGGCCGGTGGTGGGGAAGCCCGCAAGCAGGGGCCGCGAGTTGCGGTAGCAGCAGTGCTCCGACCACATCACCCCAAACATGCCCAGTTCGGCCCGGTTGGGGGCCCGGCCCAGGCGGCGGCAGATCTCGTCGTAATCGGCCTGGCTGAGGTTCTCCTTTTTCAGTGCCTCGGGAACGGAATAGGCGGGAGCGGCGACCACAGACACCTGGGGCAGATCTTTCCAGTTTCCACGAGGGTGCCTGGAACGGTCGCCCTGGGTTGGTCAGATCCAGGGATCGTCATCTCGGGAACGGCTGGGCTGGGCTTCCTGCTGGGCTGGCTCAGGGGGGCTACCCGGCTCCTGCCAAGGGGTTTCCTCCAACCATCCTTCGAGTTTCTCCTCAAAACGACCACTCACCTGCTGCATCTGCTCACGCCAGCGCCGGGAGCGCCGCAAAACGTCCTGCCGCACACTCGCCCTGGCCAGGGGCAGGTCGTCTAGACCCTCGACATTGGTCCATACCCGGCCTGGCTGCTGGTCGACCAGGCGATCCAAGCTGAGCCGCCAGCGGCTGCTGCCGGGCAGGCGAGGATCGCTGCGGCTCACGAGGTAATGGCGAATGCGGCCGGTGGCCAACTCGATGGCGGCATCCGCCAGGGTGCCCATCGGTTGCTGCCGGCGGTCGAGCACCTCGGCCTCGATCAGGCAGGGCAACCTCTCGACCACCCCCTGTTCCGTTTCGGCCGGCTCCCCCTGCACCAACACTTCCAGGTCAATCAAACCGCGCAGCTGGTTGAGCTTCCACACCAGCCGGCGGGATCCAAACGCTGAAGGCCTCGAGATCCAGCCCAGCACCCGATGAACAGGGGGATGCATCCACACCTGGAGGCCGGCCCCGTGGTCCAACCCCTGGTGGCAGCGCACCCGTCTGCGCAGCAGCTCACTCAACAGCAACTGCTCCGGAAGGTTGCCCACCTTCAGCTGCGGATCTGGATGGGCATCACCAGATAGGTGAACTGGGCACCGTCGCCAGGCGTAAGGATCGCCGGAGTGGTGGGGGCGTTGCACTGCAGCAACACCTTCTCGGCAGCCATCGTCTTGAGACCATCGAGCAGGTAGCGCACGTTGAAGGCGATCTGGACCCCTTCCCCTGTGATCTCAGCCGCTACGGCCTCAGAGCCACTGCCCACATCCTGGGCATCGGCCTGGATCAGCAGCTGGCCGGTGGCCGGATCCGCGCTGAATTTCACCACGTTGTTGTGCTGATCTGCGAGTACGGCCACTCGCTCCAGGGCGGACACAAGGGCGCGGCGATCGAGGCTGATGGTGCGGCTAAACCCATCGGGGATCAGTTGCCGGTAGTTGGGATAGGTGCCATCCAGGCTGCGACTGGTGAGCACCTGATCAGCCCAGAGAAACACCACCTGGCCGCGGTCACAAAACAGGCTCAGGGGTTCGTCAGACTGGCGGCCGGAGAGCAAGCGCTCCAGTTCGCGCAGGGAGCGGGCCGGCACGGTGACCGCGAATGGTTCACCTGGTTCACCTTCTTCGGCCTCAGCGGGGGCACCGGCATGGGCCAGGCAGAGAACAGCGAGGCGATGGCCGTCGGTGGCGGCACACTCGAGCACCTGGTGATCGAGCCGCAGGTGCACGCCGGTGAGAATCTGCTTTGACTCATCACTGCTGCTGGCAAACAGGGTGGCCCGCAGGCCCTTCACCAACGCCTCAGCCTCCAGTCGGATTGGGGTGCCGCTCTGCACCAGGGGAAGGTCGGGGAAATCCTCCGCCGGCATACCTCGCATCTGGTAGCTGCCGGAAACACTGGTGAGCTCAACCTGCTCAGTTCCCTCCTCACAGTGGAGGGTGATCGGGTTGTCATTGGAGAGCCGCGAGACAATTTCCCCAAACAACTTGGAAGGCAGGGTGATGGCGCCGCTGGTTTCCACGCTGGCGGAGAAGCTGGTCTGAATGCCGAGGCTGAGATCAAAACCAGTGAGGCTCAGGCGGCCGGTGCCCGCATCGGCGGTGAGCAGCACGTTGGCGAGCACCGGGTGGGTCGGGCGACTCGCCACGGCCCGGCTCACCAGCTGAAGACTGGAGCTGAGTTCGGATTGGGAACAGACCAGCTTCATGGCGTATGGACTGGGTTGCCTGGGAACCAGCGGTAGGCAGCCCCCACGCTTCCACAGCCCGGCTGATTGCGCAACGTCGGTGAACCGTATCCAACCGTCCTTTCCAACCGACCTTCTGATTAAGGGATTAAAAGATTTTTAGAAGAAATAAAACGACCGTAGTAGGGGCTGGGGGAACGGTGGAAAACCCACCAGATCCCAGTTCTTGGAAGCAGTTACCGGCCCATTTGACTGGGGCATTTTGGACCTGTGCTGGGGATGGCCAAGCCTTTTGCCCAGTTTCCCGCCATTGGGGGAAAATGCTTTACCGGGAGGTTGGCGAAATTGGATCACCATCCCCGCTTTTTCCATGCCTTTCCCCCAGGCATGAATCAGCCACTTTGGTAATTGGTTGGGGCTAAGGGAGCGTTTTTAAAAGCCCATCACCTCTGCAACCTTGGCCGTATCCGCCGCCAGACCGGTGTGAAAGCGGGCATCGTTGTGTTCGATGGCAGTGGTTGGGTCCTTGAGGCCGTTACCGGTCAGCACGCACACCACCGTTGCGCCCGGGGGCACTTCCTCTCGACGCTTCAACAACCCAGCTACCGAGGCGGCACT
Source organism: Synechococcus sp. CS-1331 (assembly GCA_025127975.1). Taxonomy (GTDB): domain Bacteria; phylum Cyanobacteriota; class Cyanobacteriia; order PCC-6307; family Cyanobiaceae; genus Cyanobium_A. The sequence goes on from JAHLYQ010000041.1 coordinate 42,132, forward strand.
GGCGGGTTCGCAGAACACCCCTTCACCTGAGCCGAGAAGCTTGTAGGCGTCAATGATTTCGGCATCGGTTACGGCCATGAAATCCCCCCCACTCTCGGCTTTTACCTTGAGAGCCTTGTCCCGGTTTACCGGGTTGCCGATGCGGATCGCTGTGGCGATCGTGTCTGGTTGGTCTACCGAATGGCCCAGCACCAGGGGGGCAGAGCCGGCAGCCTGAAATCCCATCATTCGCGGCAATTTCCTGCTGCGGCCAGCTGCCTTGTATTCGTTGAATCCCATCCAGTAGGCACTGATGTTGCCAGCGTTGCCAACGGGGATGCAGAGCCAATTTGGCGCTTCTCCAAGGGCTTCTATAACTTCAAATGCTGCTGTCTTTTGGCCCTGGAGGCGGTATGGATTGACCGAATTCACCAGGGTGATTGGATACTTACTGGCCATGTCCTGCACAATCGCAAGCGCCCTATCAAAGTTGCCCTGGATGGCAATTACCTCGGCGCCATAGAGCAGGGCTTGGGCCAGTTTTCCCTGGGCAACGTAGCCATCTGGGATCAGCACAAAGGCCCGCATGCCGCCGCGGCGGGCATAGGCGGCGGCGGCGGCAGAGGTGTTGCCGGTGCTGGCGCAGATCACCGCTTCTGAGCCCTCCTCCTTGGCCTTGGAGATCGCCATCGTCATGCCCCGGTCTTTGAAGGAGCCGGTGGGATTGAGACCGTCGTATTTCAGGAATACCTGAACCTTCTTGCCGATGCGCTCTGAGATCAAGGGAGCGGGGATCAGGGGAGTGGCTCCCTCGCGCAGGGTGATCACCGGCGTCTTGTCGCTGACCGGTAACCAACGGCGATAGGCCTCAATCAGGCCAGGCCAGTCCTGCATGGTGGGACAGCCAGCATATTGCCCCTGGCTCAGACGTTTCAGGGAACGGAGCAGGGACACGGTTTAAGGCAGTTGCTAGGCCGAATCTACGGTGCGCCTTTAGGGGTCTCGCCGCGCAGGCCATCGAGGGGGGATTCGGAGAAGAAGCGCACCAGGTCGGTGATTGAGCTGGCCTTGCGGATCAGGTTCATCAGGGCAGGGATGCTCACCTCCATTTCCCGAACCGGGTAGGCCCGGAAAAAGGAAATGGCGGAGATCGAACCATTGCCCTCCACCACACCCATGACCAGGCCGGAGCGAAGGGCAACGACGCCAGCTTGAGATGCGTTGAGGGGAAAAACAATCTGGGCCAGTCGCTCGAGGATGGCCTCACCGATGCGGGTGTTCAGCAGCCTGCTCACCAGGGTTACGGGCAGCTTCACCGATTGGTTGAGCAGCTGGCCAACGGTTTTGGGATTTTGGTTGCTGAATCTCAGCACATCGGCAAGCAGGCCCTGGGCCTGGCCGGTGGCGGCCAGTTTCTCCAGATCGGCCACGGGGATCGAGCGCCGAAACGCCCCGCTGACGAAGACGAGATTCTCAGCGGCAGCGGCGGCGGGTGGCGACCAGATCCGCAGGCCCCCCAGCAGGCTCATGCCCATCACGGCGGCTGCCGCCGCACGGCCCAGCATCCGAGTTCTATGCATGTGCAACCTTTTGGATGGGTTTAGTTGGGACCAAACCTAGATCGGCCGTTTGGGGATTCAGGCGGAGACGAGCACATCGCGCACCAGGCGCACCACACTGCGTTCAGCCAGGCCACGGGCAAGTTGAACGCCCATCTGGCGCAATTGGGGTTCGCCCAGAAGCCTGGGCAGGCGCCGCATCAGCATCTGGGGCTCGAATCCCGGCAGTGCCTGGAGAATTCCCGTCAATTGCCGCACCGGTTCAATGTCCAGCAGCGGCTCGTCGGCGTCGCTCAGCCGGTGCTTGCGCAGGCCAGGGGGCTGGAGCCTCTCCGGTAACCGTTTGCCGATCCGCAAGGTGGTGTGCCAGGCCATGGCGTCCATGCGGAAAACCACCGCTTCCACCAGTTGCTGGCGCAGCAGCCCCCCATTGGCTGAAAACAGGAAGGTCAGCACCTGGTCCAGCAGCCCCTCAAGATCCAGCTGGCTGCCCTGGGAGGCGCTGGCAATCAGGTTGTCGAGCCGCTGCCAGCGGAAGATATCGCCGTCGAAGAGCATTTCCTTGAGGCTTTGACGCAGGCTGGGATCGGGATCCTCCATCAGTCGCCGGGCGAAATAGGGATAGGCGGCGCCAAGAATCTTGAATTCGGAATCCACGCTCAGGGCGATCCCCTCCAGGGTTACCAGGGAGCGGATGATCAGGGCGTAGTAGGGCGGCACCCGGAAGGGGAAGCGATACATCACCCCGGAGAGGTCGTCGGTAACGGCCTTGAAATCCATGCGGCTGACGCCCTGCTCGATCGCCTGGCCAAAGACCTTCTCGAAGGCCGGCACGATCGGCTCGAGATTGACGTCTTCGGCAAGAAAGCCCAGGCTGACGAAATCCTTACTTAGCTTGCCGAAGTTGCGATTGACCAGGTGCACCACCGCCTGGATCAGGCCCGTGCGCGATTCGCGACTCACCTCGCTCATCATGCCGAAGTCGAGGTAGGCCAGGCGGCCGTCAGAGAGGGCCAGCAGGTTGCCCGGGTGGGGGTCGGCGTGAAAAAAGCCGTGCTCCAGCAATTGCTGCAAGCTGCAGTTAACACCGATATTCACCATTTCGTCGGGGTCAACGCCGATGCCACGCACGGCCTCGAGGTTGGTGAGTTTCACCCCCTCGATCCACTCCATGGTGAGCACCCGGCGGCTGGTGGCCTGGTGATAGATGCGGGGGACGGCGATGCGGGGGTTGTGGGCGTGCAGGGCTGCGAAACGTTCGGCGTTGGCCGCCTCATTGCAGTAGTCCATCTCCTCGAACACCCGCTTGCCCAGCTCATCGATCAGGGCCACCAGGTCGCTGCGGATCAGGCCCACGTTTTGGTTCAGCCAGGCGGCGATGTTGCGCACGATGTAGAGATCGAGCGTGATCTGTTCGCGCAGCCCCGGTCGTTGCACCTTGACCGCAACCTCCTGACCGCCCTTGAGCACCCCTTTGTGCACCTGGCCGAGGGAGGCGGCGGAGATCGGTTCGGCATCAAGCTGTTCATAGATCTCCAGCACCGGGGCACCGAGGTCATCCTCGATGCAGGCCATGGCCAGGGCTGAATCGAAACCTGGAAGTTGGTCCTGCAGTTGGGCCAGCTCCTCCAGCAACAGCGGCGGCACGATGTCGGGCCGGGTGGAGAGGGCCTGCCCGGCCTTGATGAAGGCGGGGCCCAGGGAGGCGATCAGATCGGCTGCTTCCCGGGCCCGGGCCCGGGCCCGATCGGGGCCCTTCAGCAGGCCAGTGAACCAGTCAAACCACACCCCCAGCAGATACAGGCCGATCGGCACCAGGGTCTGCCAGAGGCGCCGGATCAGCCTCTGGGGGTGGCCGGCGTAGATCCGGGTGATGGCGGCCGGGTCGTAGCTGAGCAGGCCAGCCGCTTCGATGAAGTCGCTCAGCTCGGTTCTGTCGCTTAGAGCGGGAGACTCTTTGTCGCCTTGAGCTGGGGCCTCAGGCGTGATTTCCGGAGCTGGCTCAGGAGGGGCGCTCACCATGCCACGGGGCCGTTTAAGAATTTCCCCCCTTCTAAACGAAAGACCCAGCCGCTACGGTCAGGGCGATCACCATCCGCTTGTCGGACGGGCCTGTGCTGACTGGACTGCGCCTCGAGAACATCGCCCTGATCGAGGGGCTCGAGCTCAGTTTCTCCGCGGGTTTCACGGTGCTCACCGGAGAAACCGGGGCGGGCAAGTCGATCCTGCTCGATGCCCTCGATGCCCTGCTGGGCGGTGCCCAGGGCAGTGCGGGGGCCCGCTTGCTGCGCCGGGGTGCCGAGCGCGGCGTGATTGAGGCCAGCTTCAGCCTCACCCCTCCAGTTCTGAACTGGTTAGGGCAGCAGCAACTTGAGCCGGAAGATGAATTGCTGCTGACGCGGGAGTGGCGGCTCACCGAGGAGCGACTGACCAGCCGCCATCGTCTCAACGGTGTGGCGGTGAGTCGGGCCCAGATTCAGGAGCTGAGGCCCCTGTTGCTGGATCTCACCGTGCAGGGCCAAACCCAGCAACTGGGCCGACCTGGCCAGCAGCGGCGCTGGTTGGACCGCTTCGGTGGGGATCCCGTCCAGGCCCTGTTGGAGCCGGTGGCCACCGCCTGGAGCCAGTGGAAACGGGCGGCGGCGGAACTGGATCAGGCGCGCGCTGACCTTGACCAGATTGAGCAGCAGCGGGCCCTGCAGGAACAGACACTGGCAGACCTGGAGGCAGCCCAGCTCGAGGACCCCCAGGAGCGCCAGCAGTTGCTGGCGGAAGAAAATCGCCTCGCCCATGGCGTGCGGCTGCAGGAAGGGGTGATGGCCCTGCTGGGTCGCCTGGTGGAGGGGGCGGAGCAGGCGCCCTCCGTGCTCGACCATCTCGCAGTCTGCGAGCAGGAGCTGCTCCAGATGGAGGGGCTCGACGGCGGGGTCGCCCCCCTGCGCAACCTCTGCAGTGATTCCCTTTCAGGCCTCCAGGAGCTGGCCCGCAACCTTGATGGCTACGGCGCCGCCCTCGACAGCGATCCCGAAAGCCTCGGGGCCCTGCAGGAGCGGATGGCCCAGCTCAAGGCCCTCGAGCGCCGCCATGGCGATGGGCTGGAGGGCCTGATCGCCCTGCGCGATCGCCTGCGGGAGCAGCTGGCTCCGGGGGGCGGTGCGGCTTCCCTGGCGGCCCTGGAATTGGCCGAGCATGGGGCCCGCCAGCAAAGGGATCGGGCCAATGCTGACCTCAGCGCGGCCCGCCTTCAGGCCGCCGGGGAGCTCGAGCGGCAGCTGATGGAGGCCCTGCGGCCGATGGGCTTGGCCAATGTGCGCTTTGCGGTGGCTATCAATCCGGCGCCGGCGGCTGAGGAGGGGGCCGATGGGGTGCAGTTTCAGTTTTCCGCCAACCCGGGAGTGCCCCTGGCTCCCCTGGCTGAGGTGGCTTCCGGCGGCGAGATGTCCCGTTTTCTGCTGGCCCTGAAAACCTGTCTGGCCGCAGCTGATCAGCACGTCACCCTGCTGTTTGACGAGATCGATACGGGAGTGAGTGGCAGGGTGAGTGGTGCCATGGCCACTTTGTTGGCCCGTCTGGCCCAGCGTCGCCAGGTGTTCTGCGTCACCCACCAGCCCCTGGTGGCCGCGGCGGCCGATCACCACTTCCGTGTTGCCAAGCAGGTGGAGGAAGGCATCACCCATACCCGGGTGTCCCACCTGCGGGACATCCGAGCCCGCCAGCTGGAACTCGCCGAGCTGGCGGGTGGGGATTCCGGTGAAGCCCGCAGCTATGCCGCCAGTCTGCTGGAGAAGTGTTCGGCATAGCCCTGCTAAGGGTGCCCCACCCACGGGCCGGTAAGCAATCCGTAGAGTGGCTAGCTGTCGAGCCGTCTGGATGCCCCGCGCCAAGAGCTCTGCTGCCTCCAGCAGAACCCTCGCCCAGACCGTTCACGAAAAGGCCCTGGATCCGAGCCGGGTGCTCAGCGGTGGGGCCCTGGAGGATGTGATCCGGGTGCGGGGTGCCCGCCAGCACAACCTCAAGAACGTTGACCTGACGATCCCGCGCAACCGGCTGGTGGTGTTCACCGGGGTGAGCGGCAGCGGTAAGAGCTCCCTGGCCTTCGACACGATTTTCGCCGAGGGCCAACGCCGCTACGTCGAGAGTCTCTCGGCCTATGCGCGCCAGTTCCTGGGCCAGGTGGACAAGCCCGATGTGGATGCGATCGAGGGGCTCTCACCGGCGATTTCGATCGACCAGAAATCCACCAGCCACAACCCCCGCTCCACCGTTGGCACGGTGACGGAGATCCAGGACTACCTGCGCCTGCTGTTTGGCCGGGCCGGCGAACCCCACTGCCCCCAGTGCGATCGCTCGATTAGGCCCCAAACCATCGACGAGATGGTGGACCAGATCCTGGCCCTGCCCGAGGGCACCCGCTACCAGCTGCTCGCTCCGGTGGTGCGGGGCAAGAAGGGCAGCCACGTGAAGCTGCTCGGCGGCTTGGTGGCGGAAGGCTTTGCCCGAGTTCGCATCAACGGCGAGGTGCGCGAGCTCGCCGACAACATCGAGCTCGACAAGAACCACGCCCACAACATCGAGGTGGTGGTGGACCGGCTGGTGGCCAGGGAAGGGGTGCAGGAGCGGCTGACCGATTCCCTGCGCACGGCCCTCAAGCGCGGCGATGGCCTGGCCCTGGTGGAGGTGGTGCCGAAGGCGGGGGAGGAGCTGCCCGAGGGGGTGGAGCAGGAACGGCTCTATTCCGAGAACTTCGCCTGCCCGGTGCACGGCGCCGTGATGGAGGAGCTCTCGCCGCGGCTGTTCTCCTTCAACAGCCCCTACGGCGCCTGCCCCGACTGCCACGGCATCGGCCACCTGCGCAAGTTCACCGCCGAGCGGGTGGTGCCCGATCCCAACCTGCCGGTTTATGCAGCCATTGCCCCCTGGGCCGACAAGGACAACTCTTACTACTTCTCCCTGCTCTATTCGGTGGGGGAAGCGTTCAAATTTGAGATCAAAACGCCCTGGAACCAGCTCAGCGACGAGCAGCGCGATGTGCTGCTCAATGGCAGCCGGGAGCCGATCCTGATCCAGGCCGATAGCCGCTATCGCAAGAGCGCCGGCTTTGAGCGGCCCTTCGAGGGGATCCTGCCGATCCTGGAGCGCCAGCTGGCCGATGCCAGCGGTGAATCGGTGCGCCAGAAGTTGGAGAAGTTCCTGGAGCTGGTTCCGTGCGCCACCTGTCATGGGTTGCGGCTGCGGCCGGAAGCCCTGGCGGTGCGGGTGGGCCCCTACGCCATCCACGAACTCACTTCCGTGAGCGTGGGCGAAACCCTGCGGCGGATTGAATCGTTGATGGGGGTAGGCGAAAGCGAAGGGGCCGAGCCCCTGCTGTCGCCGCGCCAGATCCAGATCGGCGACCTGGTGCTGCGGGAGATCCGGCTGCGGCTCAAATTCCTGCTGGATGTGGGCCTCGATTACCTCAGCCTGGATCGGCCGGCCATGACCCTCAGTGGCGGCGAGGCCCAGCGCATCCGGCTGGCCACCCAGATCGGTGCCGGCCTGACCGGCGTGCTCTACGTGCTGGATGAGCCGAGCATCGGCCTGCACCAGCGCGACAACGACCGCCTGCTCAACACCCTGCTGAAGTTGCGGGATCTGGGCAACACCTTGATCGTGGTGGAGCACGACGAAGACACCATTCGCGCCGCAGACCACCTGGTGGACATCGGTCCGGGGGCCGGCGTGCATGGCGGCCACATCGTGGCCGAGGGCAGCCTGGCCAACCTGCTGGCGGCCGAAGACTCCCTCACCGGCGCCTACCTCAGCGGTCGCCGCTCCATTCCCACCCCGGCCGAGCGCCGCACCAGCGGCAGCCGCCGGATCAGCCTGGTGAACTGCGAGCGCAACAACCTCGCGGGCTTCAATGTGGAGATCCCCCTGGGCCGGCTGGTGTGCGTCACCGGCGTGAGCGGCAGCGGTAAGAGCACCCTGGTGAACGAGCTGCTGCATCCGGCGCTGGAGCACCAGCTGGGTATGAAGGTGCCCTTCCCGGCTGGCCTGGGGGAGTTGCGCGGCATCAAGGCGATCGACAAGGTGATCGTGATCGACCAATCGCCGATCGGGCGCACCCCCCGCTCCAACCCCGCCACCTACACCGGAGCCTTTGATCCGATTCGCCAGGTGTTTGCGGCCACGGTGGAGGCCAAGGCCCGGGGCTATCAGGTGGGGCAGTTCAGTTTCAACGTCAAGGGCGGTCGCTGCGAGGCGTGCGGCGGCCAGGGCGTGAATGTGATCGAGATGAACTTCCTGCCGGATGTCTATGTTCAGTGCGATGTCTGTAAGGGGGCTCGCTATAATCGCGAAACCCTCCAGGTGACCTATAGGGGCCACACGATCGCCGATGTTCTGGAGATGACGGTGGAGCAGGCCGCCGATGTGTTCTCAGCTATCCCCCAGGCGGCCGATCGGCTGCGCACCCTGGTGGATGTGGGCCTGGGCTACGTGAAGCTGGGCCAGCCGGCACCCACCCTCTCCGGCGGTGAGGCCCAGCGGGTCAAGCTGGCCACTGAACTCTCCAAGCGGGCCACCGGCAAGACCCTCTACCTGATCGACGAGCCCACCACCGGCCTGAGCTTTTTTGATGTGCACAAGCTGATGGATGTGATGCAGCGCCTAGTAGACAAGGGCAACTCGATCCTGGTGATTGAGCACAACCTCGATGTGATCCGTTGTGCTGACTGGATCGTGGATCTGGGCCCAGAAGGGGGCGACAAGGGGGGCGAGATCGTGGCGTGTGGCACTCCTGAGGAGGTGGCAGAGCATCCCACCAGTCATACCGGCCGCTATCTCAAGCAGGTGCTGGAGCAGCATCCGCCGGAGCTGGTGCTGGCCTGATAAGAGAGGGTCGAAGGATTACGTCATCCTGTTATAACAATATTATTTATGACGAAGTCATAATTGCTTTGCCAGGGTTGCTACTATGGTGGGGTTATTATTTTCCCATTGGCTAATGGCTTACATCCTTACCCATTTCTGGCCAGGTGCGACGGAACAGCAGTATCGGGATGAAGTCGCAGCTGTTCATCCAAAGGGTGGCTTGCCAAAGGGGCAGCTCCATCACGCAGCTGGAGCAGTCGATGGTGGTGTGTTGATTGTGGCAATTTGGGACTCCAAGGAGTCATCGGATCGCTTCGTTGCCGACGTGCTGATGGCCCATGTGCCTGAACCTGGTGGTTTCTCCGGCAAGCCGGAAGAGCGGGCCGCTGAGTGCTTTAATTTTATTTCCCAATAGTGCGATCTCAATAGTTAGATCTTTGATCAGGGCAAATCAATGTTTGGGAGGATAGACGAGCCTTTTTTCTTTGAATTGTGTTGATATTCCCCCAGGGTCTCGTTGTACCCAGGGCGGATCAGGGTTCCGGTTCCTGGCTGGCAATACCGGCGTATTCGCTATTGGCGTCGGGCATCCAGTAGCTCAGATCGTTGTGCCAGAACAGCCGGCCGGGTAACTGGCCGGTGCTGAGCTTGGTGCTGGCCATGGCCGTTACCAGCTGGCCCAGCTCCAGAGGGGAGAGATCGGTCTTGATGTCGTTGCCGGCAACCTTGAGCAGCTCGGGCAGGCGGGTCAGGGTGGCTGGCTGGGCCAGCTTGCGAAACACCTCGGCCAGCACCAGTTTCTGCCGCTCCATCCGGCCCAGGTCACCCAGTTCGTCGTGGCGGAAGCGCAGGAAGCCCTCGAGCTGCTCCCCCCTGAGCACTTGGCGGCCCGGATAGAGGTCGATGTAGAGGTTCTGGGCGTTGTCGACGTAGTACATCCGCTTGGGCACATCCACTTCGACCCCACCGAGGGCTGCCGCCAGGTGCTCCACCGCCTGCAGGTTCACCCGCACATAGCGATCTACCGGCGCATCCAGCAGGTTGGCCATTTCCTGCTTCAGAGCATCCATGCCGCCGAAGGCGTAGAGGGCATTGGCCTTGACGATGCCGAATTCGCTCGACTCCACGAAGGTGTCCCGGGGCACCTGGGTGAGCTGGGTGGTGCCGTCCTTGAGCTGCACCGTGAACATCACATCGGTGTTTTCGCCGACCTTGTCGGTGCCGATCACCAAGATGCGACGGTTGGCGAGGGCGAAGGGGTTGATCAGCCCGCTGAGCTGCTGGGGCCCTTGCAGCAGGGCCGCCATGGCTCCCGTGGCTAGCTGGGGCAGGGGGCCAGCCAGGCCGTAGCCCAGGGCAATCCCAAGGGCAAAGGGCAGCAGGGGCGGCCGTCGCCGCTTGGCCGGTTGGGGAGATTTGCGGCGGCTGCGCAGGTCGGTCACCCCAGGCGCGCTGCGGCTGTCGCCGTCGCTGCGACGCTGGCGGAGTGGTGCCTGGCTCATGGTTGCTTTTGCTGAATGCACCATAAGGGCCAAATCCCTTGCCCACCAGGCGCTGAGGGCCGCAGAGATGGTTGGCACCCGGCACAATCAGAATGGTTGACTTCTATCCAGGGACACGCAGATGGGTTGGCCTTTGGGTTTCAGTACAGCCGGCGACGCGGCCAATGGCCTGCTCTTTGGCTGGGACATTGCCACATTCCAGAAATGGGCCCTGATCTACCTGGGTCTTTCCTCCCTGGCCTTTGTGGTGGTGTGGGTGGTGGGCTATCTGCGGCGCAACTGATCCCCAGGTTGGGCCTTGTCAGCTCAGTTCAGCAGGGTGAGCTGGCGCACGGGGGATTCCTCGTTGATGAAGCCGTAGGCCTCAAACACGCTGGGATCCGGGTGGGTGATGTGTTGGCCGTCGCTGTGCCGCTCAAGCTGGAAACCTTCGGTAGCCATGCGGCGCATCAGGGCGGCGGCTTCTTCAAAGCGGGCGGCCATGGCCGAGAGGCTGGCGCAGTCTGAGCTGAGGCCGGTGTCCTTCCAGGTGAAGTAGGCCATGGGATCGGGGGAGGGGGCAGGGTTCAGGGCAGCAGCACCAAACCCAGTCCCACCAGTAGCAGGCTGGCGATCCAGAAACGGATCACCACGGTTTGCTCGCCCAGCCCCCCCAGCTCGAAGTGGTGGTGCAGAGGGGCCATCTTGAACAGGCGCCTGCCCTGGCCGGTGGCTGGGTCTTTGGTGGCCTTGAACACCCACACCTGCAGGATCACCGACAGCGATTCCGCCAGGAACACCCCACCCATCAGCAACAGCGGCCAGAGGCTGTTGGAGAGCAGGGCCACGGCACTGAGGGCGGCCCCCATCGCCAGGGAACCGGTGTCGCCCATGAACAGGCGGGCCGGATGGCGGTTGTGGGCCAGAAAGCCCAGCCAGCAGCCGGCCATCGCGGCGCAGAAGCCCGCCAGGGAGGCATCGCCCCCGTGGCCGCGGAGCATCAGTTGCAGCCCCATGCCTGTGAACACCACGGCGCCACAGCCTGCCGCCAGGCCGTCGAGCCCATCGGTGAGGTTGGTGGCGTTGCTTTCGGCCATGAAGACAAACAGCCCCAGGGGCCAGATCAGCAAGCCGATCGGCAGCACCCAACCCAGGGGCAGGGCGATGTCCCCAGCATCGGCCCCGCCCAGCCACTGGCCCAGGCCAGCCCAGATCAGAAAAAGTGTGGCCGCAAGGGTCTGGAGCAGCAGCTTGGCCCGGGCGGACAGGCCCTTGTTGGTCTGGCGGGTGAGGCTGCGCCAGTCGTCAATGGCGCCGATGGCCATGAAGGCCAGGGTGACGGCCGCCACGGCCACCAGGCGGGGATCGCCTGGTGCGATCAGGCCGCCCACCAGTACGCCCACGGGCACCACCAGCAGGCCCCCCATGGTGGGAGTGCCCGCCTTGCTCCTGTGGCCCTGGGGACCCTCTTCCCGGATCACCTGGCCCAGTTTGAGCCGCTGCAGCCGCGGCACCCCCCAGGCGGTGACGCCCCCACTGACCAGGGCGGCCAGCAGCAGCGGCGCGGAGAGCTGGAGGGAGCGGCTGTGCCAGTCGCTCAACAGACAGGCCAGAAGCAGGATGCCGCCGAGCAGCAAGGCCATGGGCTGACTGCCGGAACCTGGGGACACCACCAACTTCAGTCTTCCCAGTTTTCGTCCTGTTGTTCGTCGTCCTTGTTGTAGTCCTCTTTCTCACCCATCAATGCCGAGAGTTCCTCCTCTTCCACCGTGCTCACGTCGGTGCTGGCGGTTTCTTCGTCAGCCACCAGGCGCCCGCTGCTCTCCAGCCAGCTCAGCAGGTCGGGCTCATCTCGCAGGGGCAGCACCGGTGCCGGCTCGCTGCGGCCGTAGCGCGTCAGCGAAGGGTTGATGCTGTCGAGCCGGCTACTGCCACTGGTTGCCAGGTTGCTCATGAAGGGGCTGCGCTTGACGAGTCCAATCCATCACCATAGCGGTGTAGAGGATGGAATTAATGAAACTGGCTGGAGTGGCGCGCCTCTGGAGCCTGGCCCTGGTCCTCAGTGCCCTGCTGGCTGCAGCGGGTCAGCGCTGGCCGGCGCCCTTGCCCCTGCAACCTGCCCTGGTGTGGTTGTTGGTGCTTTTGCCGCCGCTGGCCCTGGGGCTGTGGTTGCTCACCCACTGGTCCCTGCCCGACCCCGACAGGGGAGAATCGAACGACTGAGCACGGGAGTGGCTGGATGGGTCGGGCTAAGAAGGCGGTGCTGGCCTATTCCGGCGGGGTGGACACCAGCGTCTGCATCCCCTATCTGAAGCAGGAATGGGGCGTGGAGGAGGTGATCACCTTCGCCGCCGACCTGGGCCAGGGGGATGAGCTGGAGCCGATTCGCCGCAAGGCGCTCGATTCCGGCGCCAGCCAGTCGATTGTGACTGACCTGATCGAACCCTTCATCACCGAATTCGCCTTCCCGGCGATCCGGGCCAATGCTCTCTACGAGGGGCGCTATCCCCTCAGCACGGCCCTGGCCAGGCCCCTGATCGCCCGCCGGCTGGTGGAGATCGCCCGCGAGGTGGGTGCCGATGCGGTGGCCCACGGCTGCACCGGTAAGGGCAACGACCAGGTGCGTTTCGATGTGACCATCGGCGCCCTGGCCCCCGATCTCAAGGTGCTCACGCCGGCGCGGGAGTGGGGCATGAGCCGGGAGGAAACGATCGCCTACGGCGAGCGCTGCGGCATCCCCTCGCCGGTGAGCAAGAAGTCGCCCTATTCGATCGACCTCAACCTGCTGGGCCGCTCGATCGAGGCCGGCCCCCTCGAAGACCCCAACGTGGAGCCACCCGAGGAGATCTATGCCCTCACCGTGAGTGTGGACGCGGCTCCGGATCAGGCCCAGCTGGTGGAGATCGGTTTTGAGCAGGGCAACCCGGTGAGCATCGATGGGGTGCGCCTCGATCCAGTGAGCCTGATCCGTCGCGCCAACGCCCTGGCCGGCAGCCATGGCTTCGGCCGGCTCGACATGATCGAGAACCGGGTGGTGGGCATCAAGAGCCGGGAGATCTACGAAACCCCTGGGCTGCTGCTGCTGATCAAGGCCCACCAGGAGCTCGAGAGCCTCACCCTGGCGGCCGATGTGCTGCGCAGCAAGCGCCAGCTCGAGCAGCAGTGGGCCGACCTGGTGTATCAGGGCCTCTGGTATGGGCCGCTCAAGGACGCCATCGATGGCTTCATCGACCGGACCCAGAGCGCGGTTAACGGCACCGTGCGGATCAGGCTCCATAAGGGCAACGCCACCGTGGTGGGGCGCAGCAGCAGCGACAGCCTCTACGTGCCCTCCATGGCCACTTACGACGCCGGCGATCAGTTCGACCACCGGGCTGCCGAGGGCTTCATCTATGTCTGGGGCCTGCCCACCCGCCTCTGGGCTGCCCGCCGGCGCTAGGCAGCACTGCTCTGGTCTGCCAGTCCAAAGGCGTGGCGCAGGGCCCGGCGCAGCCGGGGTCTTTCCTGTTGCTGCGGCAGCAGCACTGGTTGGTGGGGAGCCGCGCCGACGCCAGGTTGGAGTTGATGCAGGTGTTGGCGCAGCACGGTGTTTTCGCTGAGCAGCCGCTGTTGCTGCTCGAGCAGGGGCTGCAGACGCTGCCGGAATTTGTTCTCAAAAATGCTGGGAAGGTCTTCGAGCAGGGCCTGCATTGCCTGCAGCTCCTCCCGGGTTCTGGCCAGCTCCCGCTCCAGTTGCTGGGAAGATAGCCCCAGCGTATCCGGTTTGATTTGGCTGGGATCCGGCTCCATGGCCCGAGGTTACGCTTGCGCGGCAAGCATTACAAGCTGGGCCAGATCCCGGGCCGAATCACACTGGTGCCGGTTCCATCGGGGCAGCTTCGCTGGCGGCCCCTGGCAGGGTGCGGGGAGCGGGCATGGGACCGTCCTGCTTGACGGTGAGATATCGAATCACGTCCTCGGAGAGCCGCATCGCCCGCTCGAGTGGGCCCACCTGTTGGCCGTCGCCGTTGTGGTTGAGCTGAACGTAGATGCCTTCGCGGTGCTTGGCGATCGTGTAGGCGAGCCGGCGCTTGCCGCGCATCTGGCAATCCAGCACCTCGCCGCCGGATTCGGTGACTAGATCGCGGTACTTGGTGACATGGCTCTCCACCTCTTCCTCCGGAATGTCCGGGCGAAGGATGTACATGGTCTCGTAATAGGGCTGCGTCATGGTCGCTTGGGGTTGGCGCCTCAGGGTTTGGGGCAGCGGCCAGCGGGCTGGGGCCCACCGGCGACGGATCCAACACCCTACAGCTGCATTCGCACCGCCTCAGACAGGCTGGGAATGTCGGCATCCTTACCCCGCAGGTTTTGGACCACCGCGAAGGAAACCAGCACCAGGGCGCCCAGGAAGACCGTGTTGCTGAGGGTCTTGCCGATGAAGTCGAGGGAATTGAGCTGGAGCACCTGAAAGGCCAGGCTGATCAGCACTATCACGATGTCCACCAGGATCGCCTGGAGCACGTTGAAGCGGATCAGGTAGGGCACCCGGCTGTTGCGCACCACCGCCAGGAACAGCACCAAGAACAGCACCAGGCCGCCAAAGGGCACCGCCTGCTCCAGCAGGGCGATGGGCAGGATCGGCACCCCCAGCCACTGCAGGGCCGGGAACAGGCCAAACAGGTTGCGGCCGAAGGGGAAGGCGTCGCTCCAGGGCAGCAGGTAGGCCAGGGCTGCCAGCAGCCTTTGCCAGATCGGGGGAGCCTGCATGGCCTCGATTGTGCCGGATTCGCCAAGGCTAAGGGCCGGTGCCTGGCGGGGAGAGCTGGGCCAGGGCCGCGGCCCGCATCGCCGCTACCGGCACGGCGTCGATACCGCTCCACTGGCGCAGGGCGGCGGCCCCCTGTTGCACCAGCATCTCCAGGCCGTCCAGGGCTTCGCAGCCCCGGGCGGCGGCGGCCGCGAGCAGGGCCGTGGGTCGGGGGGTGTAGATCAGGTCGTAGACGCAGCTTTGCGGCGGCAGCGCCTCCAGCTCGACGGGGCTGAGTGGGCAGCGGCTGGCGGCCCCTGGGTCGCTGGCGGAGGCCATGCCCACCGGAGTGGTGTTGACCACCAGGCTGGCCTCGGCCAGGGCGCTCTCCAGCCCGGTGCTTTGGCAGGGCTGGGTGGTTTGGGGTTGCCAGGTGAGCGCCTCGAGCTGGGGTGCCCAGCAGCGACAGCTGGCCAGCAGGGCCTCCTGCTTGGCGGCGTTGCGGCCAGCCAGCTCAATGCTGCCGCAACCCAGCTCCACCAGGGCGGCCACCACGGCCCGGGCACTGCCGCCGCAGCCCAGCACCACGGCCCGCTTGCCCTGCCAGTCGCGCCCGCCGGCCCGCAGGGGAGCTAGGAAGCCAGCCACATCGGTGTTGTCGCCCCGCCAGCCCCCCTGCGGATGGCGCACCAGGGTGTTCACCGCGCCCAGCCGCTCGGCCAGGGGTGAGAGGGTTCGGCACAGCCCGGCAACGGCTTGCTTGTGGGGCAGGGTGACGTTGAGGCCGCGGCAATCGACGGCCTCCAGCCCCCGCAACACCGCCTCCAGCTGGTCGGCGGCGGCGGGCAGGGCCAGGTACACCCAGTCAAGGCCCAGCTCCTCCAGGGCGGCGTTGTGCATGGCCGGGGATAGGGAATGGTGCACCGGGTTCCCCAGAACCCCAGCTAGGGCAGTGTGTCCGGAAATCGATGGGGTCATGGCGAAAGGGGAGGTGCTTGGGCCTGTTCGGGAACCACCCCTCGCCTGGAAAGGCCCTGGTTGCTGAAGATGTTTCCAGAACGTTTCATTCACCGCAAGGAGGTGGGAATCCATGGGCAAGGTTGTTGGTATTGACCTCGGCACTACGAATAGCTGTGTCGCCGTGATGGAGGGCGGCAAGCCAACTGTGATAGCCAACGCCGAAGGGTTCCGCACGACCCCTTCCGTGGTGGCCTATACCAAAAACCAAGATCAGTTGGTGGGCCAGATCGCCAAGCGTCAGGCGGTGATGAATCCCGAGAACACTTTCTATTCGGTCAAGCGCTTCATCGGCCGTCGGGTCGATGAGGTCAACGAAGAGTCGAAGGAAGTGAGCTACGGCGTCGAGAAGGCGGGCTCCAACGTCAAGGTGAAGTGCCCGGTGCTGAACAAGCAGTTTGCCCCCGAGGAGGTGAGTGCCCAGGTGCTGCGCAAGCTGGCGGAAGACGCCGGCAAATACCTCGGTGAAACCGTCACCCAGGCGGTAATCACTGTTCCCGCCTACTTCAACGACTCCCAGCGCCAGGCCACCAAGGATGCCGGCAAGATCGCCGGCCTCGAGGTTTTGCGCATCATCAACGAGCCCACTGCGGCGGCCCTGGCCTACGGCCTCGACCGCAAGAGCAATGAGCGCATCCTGGTGTTCGACCTGGGCGGCGGCACCTTCGACGTGTCGGTGCTGGAAGTGGGGGATGGCGTGTTCGAAGTGCTCTCCACCTCCGGTGACACCCACCTGGGCGGCGATGACTTCGACAAGGTGATCGTCGACTATCTGGCTGACAATTTCAAGGCCAATGAGGGCATTGACCTGCGCCAGGACAAGCAGGCCCTGCAGCGCCTCACCGAGGCTGCCGAGAAGGCCAAGATCGAGCTCTCCAGTGCCACCCAGAGCGAGATCAACCTGCCGTTCATCACCGCCACTCCCGAGGGCCCCAAGCACCTCGACCTCAACCTCACCCGCGCCAAGTTTGAAGAGCTGGCCTCCAAGCTGATTGATCGCTGCAGGGTGCCGGTGGAGCAGGCCCTCAAGGACGCCAAGCTCAAGTCGGCCGAACTCGATGAGATCGTGATGGTGGGCGGTTCCACCCGCATCCCCGCGGTGTTGGAGCTGGTCAAGCGGGTCACCGGCAAGGACCCCAACCAAACTGTCAACCCTGACGAGGTAGTGGCCGTGGGGGCCGCCATCCAGGGTGGCGTGCTGGCCGGTGAGGTGAAGGACATCTTGCTGCTGGATGTAACACCGCTCTCCCTGGGGGTGGAAACCCTCGGTGGGGTGATGACCAAGATGATCACCCGCAACACCACTATCCCGACCAAAAAGTCGGAGACCTACTCCACGGCGGTGGACGGCCAGACCAACGTGGAGATCCACGTGCTCCAGGGCGAGCGCGAGATGGCCAGCGACAACAAGTCGCTCGGCACCTTCCGCCTCGACGGCATCCCGCCTGCTCCCCGGGGGGTGCCCCAGATCGAAGTCACCTTCGACATCGACGCCAACGGCATCCTCAGCGTCACCGCCAAGGACAAGGGCAGCGGCAAGGAGCAGAGCATCTCGATCACCGGCGCTTCCACCCTCAGTGAAAACGAGGTGGAGAAGATGGTGAAGGATGCCGAAACCAACGCCAGCTTCGACAAGGAGAAGCGCGAGCGCATCGACACCAAGAACCAGGCCGAAACCCTCGTTTACCAGGCCGAAAAGCAACTCGGCGAGCTGGGCGACAAGGTGGGTGCCGAGGACAAGGCCAAGGTGGAGGCTTCCTCCACCAAGCTCAAGGAGGCCATTGCCAAGGACGATTTCGACACCATGAAGTCGGAACTCGAAACCCTGCAACAGGCCCTCTATGCGGCCGGTGCCGCCGTCTACCAGCAGGCCGGCGCGGCCGGAGCCACGCCTAGTGGCGACGGCAACGCTGCCGCTGGGGCCAGCGGCGCGGCAAGTGACGACGTGATCGACGCCGAGTTCACCGAGAGCAAATAGGGCCTTAGGCCTTGATTAGAAGGGGGGCCTGGCCTCAGGCTCCCACGCCGGCCAGGGCTGCCTTCGCCTTGGTGACCACCCCAGCTGGGAGTGGGATGTAGCCGAGCCCAGGGGCCTGGCGCTGGGCCCCATCGCTGAGGGCGTAATTGATAGTGCGCTGAAGGGCGGCCAGTTTTGCGCCGTTGCCGCTCCTGTAGAGCAGCACCCAGGTGAAGGTAACGATCGGGTAGCCGGCGCTGGGATTCGGATCGCTGCCGGTGAGATCGGCCCCAAGGTCGATTGTGGCCAGGGCCTGGCTTGCAGCGGCAGCATCGGGTAGGGCAAAGCTGCCGCTGCGGTTTGCGATCGCGGCGGCTTGCAGCACGCCCCTCACATAGGCCGCTTCCACGTAGCCGATGCTGCCCTTGGTCTGCAGCATGCTGGCGGCGACTCCCTCGTTGCCCTTGGCCCCCACGCCGGTGGGCCAGTTCACCGATTTGCCGACACCGGGCCCGTTCTTCCAGCTGGGGCTGAAGGCGGCCAGGGAATTGGTGAAGTTGTAGGTGGTGCCGGAGCCATCGGAGCGCACCACCACCTGGATTGGTTGGTTGGCGCAGCCGAGCTCCTGGAAGTTGGTGATCTTGCCCTCGAAGATCTGCACCAGTTGGGCCTGGCTGAGCTTGAGGCTGCAGCCGGGCAGGTTGTAGGCAACGGCGATGGCGCCTGCGGTGAGGGGAAGTTGAACCACCCCCCGCTGGACCTTTGCGGCCTCGCCCGCATCTAGAGGTTTGTCACTGGCGGCAAAATCCACCGTGCCTGCTTCAAACTGGCGCACGCCGGCGCCGGAACCCACCGACTGGTAGTTGACCCGGATCCGTTCCCTGGTGGCCAGGTCTGCAAACCAGCGCTGGTAGAGCCCCGCCGGAAAGCTGGCTCCTGCCGCCTGCAGGATTTGGCTGGTGCCTCCGCCGGGGGAGACGCCGCAACCGCTGAGGCCAACCAGGCCGAGGGCTGCCACCACCATTGCGCGTGAACCAAAACGGATTAGGGCCATGAGGGGCAGGTTAGGGCTTGATTAAGAAGGGGCCTCCAGCTGCTGCGCCACCCACTCCGCCGTCGCTGGCGCCAGCAGCAGGCCGTTGCGGTAATGGCCGCTGGCCAGCACCAGCCCAGGTTCCAGTTGTTCCAGCAAGGGGGCCGGGCGACCGATCGGGTGGGGCCGGTGGCCCTGCCAGTGCCTGACCAGCTGGGCCTGCCGCAGCCAGGTGGGCGCTGCGCCGCCTAGTTCCCGCAGGGCGGCCAGGGCGTCGGGATCGCCCCGGCAGCCCGGCTCCAGGGTTGCCCCCAGCCACAGCCGCTCGCCCTGGGCATGGCTGGGGGGGCGTGGCACCAGGTTCAGCCCCTGCCACACCACGGCGCCGGGCCAGGCCGGGCTGGGGCCCCAGTGGGTGCCAGGGGGAAGCTCGAGCTCGAGGGCCTGGCCCAGCACCGGCTCCAGGGGCAGGAAGTGATCGAGCGGTTCCAGCAGGCCGGCGCTGGCCACCCCTGCCGAGAGCACCACTGCTTCGGCCTGCAGGGCCTGGCCGGCCTGGGTGTGCACCGTCCACTGGCCGGATCGGCGCTCCAGCCTTGAGGCTGCCTCCCCGCAGGTTTGGATGCCGAGCCGCCGCCCATCCCCCAGCAGCGCCTCCAGGGCAGGGCCCGGATCCAGTTGACCATCGGCGGGGGAATAGAGCCCGCCGACGGCCCCGTCCGGTAGGGCTGGGCTCAGGTTGGCGAGCCGCTGACGGCTCCAGATCTCCAGGGGGATGGCCTGGCGCTGGCGCTCGGATTGGAGCCGCTGCTGGCGCTCCAGGTCGGTGGGGCTGCTGGCCAGGATCAGCAGCCCCGGCTGCCAGGCCAGCGGCCAGCCCTGCTCCCCCAGCTCCTGGCGCCAGCGGCCCCAGAGGTGCAGGCTGCGCTGGCGCAGCCGCCAGGCCCGACCACTGCTGCGCTGGAACACGTGGGCCATCACAACGCCCAGGGCGGCCCAGCTGCCTGCGGTTGGATCGGGGGCCCCGTTTAGACAGGGATCGAGCAGCTGCACCTGGTGGCCACGGCCCTGGAGCAGCCAGGCGCAGGAGCGGCCCACCAGGCCCGCGCCGATCACAATCACCGAGCGCGGATTGGTGGCCCTGGGGCTTGGCTGGATCAGGCCTGTTTTAGGTCTTGCTGCACCTGGGCAGGCAGCACCTGGGCGTAGAGGCCGAAGCCACTGGCCACCTTGATATAGGCCTTGCGCAGCTTGTCGCCGTCCTGGAGCTTGGCGGCCTCATCGAGTTGGGCAAAGGCTGTTTTCAGGGCTGAGGCGCGCTTCTCGGCCTCGGGGCGGTCGGCGGGAAGCAGCCTTTGGTTGATGTAGCTCATTTCCCGGCCCACTTCCTGCATTGGGCCGTGGATCAAGTTGGCGGTGAAGACCCAGTTGCGATCATTTACGAGGGCGGCCAACTCGGGCAGGCGGTTGCGGGCTGCCAGGAAGCCCTCCGCCTGCCGCTCGATCAGGGCCATGTCCTCTGGGCTGATGCTCGGGGGCTTCTTGCCCTGGCTGCCGTCACAGGCGGCCAGGCCCAGGCAGAGCGCCAGGGCCAGGCCAAGGGCGGCCAGCCGGCGCAGTTGCTGGGCCAGGGCACTGATTGCGGCTGGTATCGCGGCGGGTATCTGTGCAAAAACCATCGCAGTCGCCAAGGCCAGGGGTTCGTGGGCCTGAGTGTATCGGGGTTGGCCGGCCCCCTAGAAGGGTCTGTAGTCGCTTGCAATCTGCAACCTGCCGGTGCCTTGAGTGCTACTTCTGCAGTTGAAGGAGCCAGCGCCATGTCTGCCCCCACCGCCATCCTGCAGATGATCTGCCCAGACCAGCCTGGGCTGGTGCGGGAGCTTTCCGGTTGGGTGGCCGCCAACGGCGGCAACATCGTGCACGCCGACCACCACAGCGATCAGGGCGCCGGCCTCTTTTTGAGCCGCATTGAATGGCAGCTGGAGGGTTTTGGGCTGCCGCGGGAGGCGATCTGCCCCACGGCTCGAGCCCTGGCTGAGCGCTTGGACGGCGCCTACAGGGTGAATTTCTCGGATTACCGCCCGGCGGTGGCGATCTTTGTCAGCAAGCAAGACCACGCACTGCTCGACCTGCTTTGGCGCGTGCGCAGCGGCGAGCTGCCGATGCGGGTGCCGCTTGTGATCGCCAACCATGCCGATCTGGAGCCGATCGCGGCCCAATTCGGGGCGAGCTTTGCCTACCTGCCGGTCTCAGCGGCCAACCGAGAGGAAGCGGAGGCCCGCCAGCTCGAGTTGCTGGCGGAGCATCAGATCGAGCTGGTGATCCTGGCCAAGTACATGCAGGTGCTGACGCCCCGTTTTCTGGCGACGTTCGATTCCCCCGATGCCTTCCACCGGGTGATCAACATCCACCATTCATTCTTGCCGGCCTTTCAAGGGGCCCAGCCCTATCACCGGGCCTGGGAGCGGGGCGTGAAGCTGATCGGCGCCACGGCCCACTACGTCACCGAGGAGCTCGATGGCGGCCCGATCATTGCCCAGTCCACCGTGGCGGTGGGTCACCGTGATGAGGTCGCAGACCTGATTCGGATGGGTCGTGATTGCGAACGGCTCGCCCTGGCCAGGGCTGTGAGGCTGCACCTCAGGCGCCAGGTGATGGTCTATCGGGGCCGCACGGCGGTGTTTGAGTGAGGGCCCCAGCCTGGTGCTGGGCGAGCGTTGCTTTGGGGAGGGGGCCCTCCAGGTGCTCCCAGGGCAGCACGCGCCCCGGGCTCCAGCTGGCATGGATCACCCCCTCCCAGGGGGGCGGGGTTTCAGGGCCGGAGGTTTGCTCCCGCACCCCCCGATAGGCCTGCTTCCAGCCCCCCAGGCTGTCGTGGCGGCCACGGGCGGCGGCGATCACTGGCGCCAGGCGCCGGTCGCTGCGCGACAGCAGCGCCTGGATCACACTCCAGCCGTAGCTTTCGGGGCGCAGCTCGATGCCCTTGGGCTTGAGCCGTTTGGCAAGCAGCTTGAGGCGTTTTTCCGCTTCCGGGCGTACCCCCTGCCACTGGAACGGGGTGTGGGCCTTGGGCACGAAGCTGCTCACTCCCAGGGTGAGCCTCAGCCCTGGGGTGGCCTTTTTCAGATCCAGCAGCAGGGCGGCGGTGGTCTCCACATCGGCGTCTTCTTCGGTGGGGAGGCCCACCATGCCGTAGAGCTTCAGGCCCGTGAGGCCACCTTCTTTGGCATAGCGGGCTGCTGAGTAGATCTCCTCGCTGCTTAGCTTCTTGTTCACCACCTGGCGCATGCGCTCGCTGCCGCTTTCGATGGCGATCGTGAGCGATTTGCTGCCCCGTTTGGCCAGGATCCGGCCCAGCTCGGCGGTCACGGTGGCGGCCCGCACCGAGCTGACGCTCACCCGGGTGCCCTCGAAGCGGTCCTGATCCAGCCAGGCCAGCAGGTCGGCGAATTGGGGGTGCTGGGTTACTGAGGCGCCCAGCAACCCCAGCCGTTGGGTGGCGGCCAGGCCCTTTTCCACCGCCGGGATCAGGCCGTCTTCCAGGCTGGGGGTACGAAACGGCAGGGTGAGATAGCTGGCCAGGCAGAAGCGGCACAGCTCCGGACAGCTGCGCGCCACCTCCACCATGTGGATCGAGGGCCAGGCCGCCTCCGGGGTGATCACCGCCGAATGGCTCAAGGTGTTGCCGCGCCAGGTCTGCTTGGCCACGGTGGCGGGAACGCCGGCTTGGTTGGGCTCCACTGCCAGCAGCTGGCCATCGCTGGAGTAGCGGGGGGCATAGAGGCTCGGCACGTACACCCCCGGCAGTTGGGCCAGCTGGAGTAGCCGCTCGGCCCGCGGGGCGCCGCGGTGCTGCTGCAGGGCATCGATGAAGGCCGGCAGCAACAGCTCGCCATCGCCCAGCAGCACCACATCAAAAAAAGGCGCCAGCGGCTCGGGGTTGGCCGTGAGCACCGGACCGCCGCCGAACACGATCGGGTCAGCGTCGTCCCGCTCCGCTGCCCAGATCGGAATGCGTTGCTGCTCCAGCAGATCCAGCAGCACCGGCCCATCCAGCTCCCAGCTCAGAGACAGGCCGAAGAGGTCGCAGTGGCGGTGCGCTGGATCGCCCTGGTCGGTGAATAGGCGGCGTACATCCACATCGGCCCGCTGGGCCAGGCTGGCCCACACCACCTGGTAGCCCAGGCTGGTGATCCCCACGGTGTAAGTGCTGGGGAAGGCCAGCACCGCCCTCAGGGCTCCTGCCTCCGGCACGGCGGGATCAAACAGCAGGGT
This sequence comes from Synechococcus sp. CS-1331, assembly GCA_025127975.1. Taxonomy (GTDB): domain Bacteria; phylum Cyanobacteriota; class Cyanobacteriia; order PCC-6307; family Cyanobiaceae; genus Cyanobium_A. The sequence continues at coordinate 65,014 of JAHLYQ010000041.1, forward strand.
TTCCTGGTTCAGGTGGGGGGGGTCTGGCCGGAAGTGGTCAGTCTGGAGGCTGAGCTGCCGGGTGGCCTGATTCAGCGCTACAGGGAGGAGCTTCAACTAAGGCACTACGCCCCGTCGCACGATGTCCTCCTATGGGCAGTGGCTTGGACGGTTTCTGCGGTTCCACCAGATGTGCCATCTGGTGACCTGCGACACCCTTTGCCATCCTTTCGCCAGGCACCTTCTGGAACAGGGATGTGAAAGCCACCATGGTCTACACCAATGTGTTTAATAGAGGGCCGTCTTGGCTAATAAGCCCCGCCGCTGATCTTGAGCTTTAGCTGCACAGGAAGGCCGCGCCCGGTATTGTCGGTGTGAAGGTGGCTAACTCGAACCAGGGAGCTGCGTGAGGTTGAACGGCTGGTCAGCATGAACAGAGCTATGCTGCTGAAAGCATGGGAGGAGTTTCATGGCTAACCCTGGAGAGCGGGTCACAGACGTTGCATTGACTGAGGACAGGTTGATCATTGACTTAACTGATGGACGATCAATCTCGGTGCCTTTGGCTTGGTTTCCACGGCTTCTGCATGCAACTTTCCAGGAGCGTGAAAACTGGCAGATTGCTGGGGCTGGCTATGGACTTCACTGGCCAGATATTGATGAGGACTTAAGTGTGGAAGGCTTACTTCGTGGAGCGCCAGCGCCCCAAGTCAAGGCAATGGTCAGCTAGCCAGCGTTAGCTAGAGCTGGGGCAAGCGCTGACGTCGGTAGAGGTTGCTACAAAGTGAGTACGCTTTTCTGTGGCCGGCTAACACAGCCATTCACCAGAACCGCCTCCTAGCACGCTTGACCTCCTGGGGCGTTCCGTTCACACATTCTCTGCGTCCAAGCGATGGCCAGCGTTCGAAGGATCGGGAAGAGCGGAGTGGAAATGCTCCTGGGTGGAGGCCGGTGCTCTTGGAATAAGCAGACCCTGCAGGCCAATTCCGACAGCGGTAGTCCATCGATGGTCGTAATACCGTTTGGCAGCTGGTAGGATAAATGTGTTCTGGCGGGGTGTTTGCCATGGCTGTGATTTCACTCAAGTTGACCGAAGCCCTTGATGCCCAGCTCACAGATCAGGCTCACCGTCGTCGGCTGAGTAAGTCTGAGTTGGTTCGTCGAGCATTGACTGCCTTCCTCCAGCCCTCACGCCAAGACGTGGAGGGCTCAGCACCACAATCCGCAGCTGATCTGGTGGCCGATCTGGTTGGTTGTTGTGAAGATGGTCCAGCTGATCTGTCATCCAACCCTGCTTATCTCGCAGAATTCGGCGCAAACTGATTATGGCGGTGCTGCTGGATACAGGCCCCTGGGTTGCCCTGTTGAGTCGCAGCGACACCCATCACAACTGGGCTGTTGAACAGTTTCGGCTTATCCAGCCTCCACTGCTTAGCTGTGAGGCTGTTGTTGCAGAAACCTGTTTTTTGCTGAAGCGTTCTGGATTTGATCCTTCATTGGCGCTGCAGTTCATTGAGCGAGGGGTTGTGCAATTGCCTTTCGTGCTCCAGGACCAGATTGGCTCCGTGAGTTCACTTTTCAAGCGCTACGAGAATGTGCCCGCTTCTCTTGCTGACGCTGCTTTGATTCGGTTGGCTGAGATCACCGACTCACCATTACTTCTTACTACCGATAGTGACTTCCATATCTACCGCCGACATGGAAGACAGATGATTCCTTTGGCCACCCCGTGAATCAGATGTTTTCTGTAGAGGTATGACACTTCGATCACGCCCCTCGAGTGGACAGGCCGCCACTACCTCTCAGCTTCGCCAGTGCGGTGCGAGTGGGTAACGCCGATCCGAGTAACCAGAAGTCAGTATGCTTCCCAGAGTTGCCTATGGTTCGGGCGAGATAGCCTGTTTTCTGCAGGCCTAAGCCCTCACACCCCCGCGAGCATCCTGGCCTCCTCTTCGCTGCTCACAACCCGGCCGCTGTCTTCAAAGCCCTCGATTTGATCGAAGTTGAGGTAGCGGTACAGCTCGGCGCCGTTGGGATCGATCTTTTCGGCGGCGATCTTCAGGTATTCGACGCTGGAAGGAATCCGTCCCAGTTGGGCGCACACCGCCGCCAGTTCGGCGCTGCCCAAGTACACCTGGGCGCCGTTGCCCAGGCGGTTGTTGAAGTTGCGGGTGCTGGTGGAAAACACCGTGGTGTCGTTTTCCACCCGGGCCTGGTTGCCCATGCACAGGGAGCAGCCCGGCATCTCCATGCGGGAGCCGGCCTGCTCAAAGATGGCGTAGTAGCCCTCCTGTTTGAGCATCTCCTCGTCCATGCGGGTGGGGGGGCACACCCACAGCCGCGCGGCGTTTTCACCCTGGCCTTTGAGCACTGTGGCGGCGGCGCGGTAGTGGCCGATGTTGGTCATGCAGCTGCCGATGAATACCTCATCGATCGGTGCGCCGGCTACCTCGGAAAGGGTTTTGACGTTGTCGGGGTCGTTGGGGCAGGCCAGGATCGGCTCGCTGATCTGATCGAGATCGATCTCGATTACGGCGGCGTATTCGGCATCGGCATCGGCCTCCAGCAGCACCGGATTGGCCAGCCAAGCCTCCATCGCCTGGATGCGGCGGGCCAGGGTGCGCCCATCGCCGTAGCCGCGGGCGATCATGTTTTTGAGCAGCGCCACATTGCTGCGCAGGTATTCGCTCACCGTTTCAACGCTGAGCTTGATCGTGCTGCCGGCACAGGAGCGCTCGGCGGTTGCGTCGGTGAGTTCAAAGGCCTGCTCGAGCTTGAGATCGGGCAGCCCCTCGATCTCCATGATCCGGCCGTTGAACACGTTTTGCTTACCCTCCTTGGCCACCGTGAGCAGGCCCTGCTGGATCGCCACGTAGGGAATCGCGTTCACCACATCGCGCAGGGTCACGCCCGGCTGCAGGGAGCCTGTGAATTTCACCAACACCGATTCGGGCATGTCGAGCGGCATGGCGCCGATGGCGGCAGCGAAGGCCACCAGGCCGGAGCCGGCCGGGAAGGAGATGCCCAAGGGGAAGCGGGTGTGGCTGTCGCCGCCGGTGCCGACGGTGTCTGGCAGAAGCATGCGGTTGAGCCAGCTGTGGATGATCCCATCGCCGGGGCGCAGGGCCACACCACCACGGGATGCCATGAAATCGGGCAGCTCGGCGTGGGTTTTCAGATCCACCGGCTTGGGATAGGCGGCGGTGTGGCAGAAGCTCTGCATCACCAGATCGGCTGAGAAGCCTAGGCAGGCAAGCTCCTTCATTTCATCGCGGGTCATGGGCCCGGTGGTGTCCTGGGAGCCCACGGTGGTCATCAGTGGCTCGCAGCTGCTGCCGGGGCGCACGCCCGCCAGGCCGCAGGCCTTGCCCACCATCTTCTGGGCCAGGGTGTAGCCCTTGCCGGTGTCGGCCGGGGCCACTGGGCGGATGAACAGGTCGCTGGCGGCCAGCCCCAGCTGGGCGCGCAACTTATCGGTGAGCGAGCGGCCAATCAGTAGGGGGATGCGGCCGCCGGCGCGCACCTCATCGCTGATCGTGCTGGGCTTGAGCTCGAAGCGGGCCACGATCTCGCCGGCATTCGCTTCGCCGCCGGAGCGCTCGATCGTGCCGGCGTAGGGGCGGATCGTGATCACATCGCCGCTGCTCAGGGCGCTCACGTCGCACTCGATCGGCAGGGCGCCGGAATCCTCGGCGGTGTTGAAGAAGATCGGCGCGATCTTGCCGCCCAGGATCACACCGCCGCCGCGCTTGTTGGGCACGTGGGGGATGTCGCTGCCGGTGTGCCAGAGCACGGAGTTGATGGCGGATTTGCGCGAGCTGCCCGTGCCCACCACATCGCCCACGTAAGCCACCGGGTGGCCCTTGGTTTTGAGCTGGCTGATCAACTCCAGGCCGCCGGGCATGCGGGTTTCCAGCATCGCCATCGCGTGCAGGGGGATGTCGGGCCGGGTGGTGGCGTGGGTCGCGGGGGAGAGATCGTCGGTGTTGGTTTCACCCTCCACCTTGAACACCGTCACGGTGATCTCGGCGGGTAGCTCGGCCTTGGCGGTGAACCACTCGGCGGCGGCCCAGCTGTCGATCACCTGCTGGCCGTAGGGGTTGCTGGAGGCCAGCTCCAGCACCTCGTTGTAGGCGTCGTAGACGAGCAGGGTGCGGCTCAGACCCTCGGCGGCGGCGCTGGCGATGGCCGGATCGGAGTTGCTGAGCAGCTCGATCAGGGCGCTGACGTTGTAGCCGCCGATCATGGTGGCCAGCAGCCGCACCGCCTCAATCGGGCCCAGCAGGGGGCTGGTGGCGCTGCCTTGGGCCACGGCGCTGAGCCAGCCGGCCTTCACGTAGGCGGCTTCATCGACGCCGGGGGGGATGCGTTCGCTCAGCAGGTGCAGCAGGAAAGCTTCCTCGCCGGCGGGGGGGGCGGCTAGCAGCTCGGTGAGCGCCTGGACCTGGCTGGCGGTGAGCGGCAGGGCAGGCACGCCCAGGGCTTCTCGCTCGGCGGCGGCGGCGCGGTAGCTGCTGAGGAAGGTGGCTGGGGACATGCCCTTGTGCGTCATCTGCTTCCCATTCTTCTTGGCGGCCCCCGGGGCCTTGGTGACGAAGGCTGCAGAACATCCTGATCGCGGTGCACGCCCAGCTGGCAGGGGTCGCTGGCTGAGCGCTCTCTAGGCTGAACCAATCCTGCGCTGCACTTCATGCACGCCACCACCAGCGATCTCCACATCGTGGAAACCCGGCCGCTGGTGCCTCCGGCGGTGCTGCATCGGGACCTCCCCCTCAGCGATCGGGCCGCCAGCACGGTGCAGCAGGCCCGGGAGCGGATCCAGGCGATCCTGCATGGCCGCGATTCCCGCCTGCTGGTGATCGTGGGGCCCTGCTCGGTGCACGACGTGGCGGCGGCCCACGAGTACGCCGACTTCATCGCCGAGGCGCGCCAGCGCCACCGCGCCGAGCTGGAGGTGGTGATGCGGGTCTATTTCGAGAAGCCCCGCACCACCGTGGGCTGGAAAGGGCTGATCAACGATCCCCACCTCGATGGCAGCTATGACATCAATACCGGCCTGCGGTTGGCCCGCGGCCTGCTGCTGCACCTGGCCGAGCTGGGGCTACCTGCTGCCACCGAGCTGCTGGATCCTGTTGTGCCCCAATACATCGCAGACCTGATCAGCTGGACCGCCATCGGCGCCCGCACTACAGAGAGCCAGACCCACCGGGAGATGGCCTCGGGGCTGTCGATGCCGATCGGCTTCAAGAACGGCACCGATGGCAGTGCCATCACGGCAATCAATGCGATGGAGGCCGCGGCCCGGCCCCACCATTTCCTCGGCATCAACGGCGACGGCCAGGCGGCGATTGTCTCGACCACCGGCAATCCCGATGGCCACCTGGTGTTGCGGGGGGGCAAGGGGGGAACCAACTACCACCTTGAGGCGGTGGATCAGGCCGCCGCCCAGCTGGCCAAGGCGGGGCTGCCCCATCGGGTGATGGTGGACTGCAGCCACGGCAATTCCAACAAGGACTACCGCCGTCAGAGTGAGGTGGCAAGCGAGGTGGCGGAGCAGTTGCGGGCTGGCTCCAGCCAGCTGATGGGCGTGATGCTGGAGAGCCACCTGGTGGCCGGCAGCCAAAAGATTCCCACCGATCTGGCCCAGCTCCAGCGCGCCTCGCTCACCTACGGCCAGAGCATCACCGATGCCTGCATCGATCTGGCCACCACCGCTGCTGCCCTCGACACCCTGGCCCAGGCTGTGGCTCAGACCCAGTTGGTGCTCAGCTGAGCAGTTGCCAGAGCCAGCCGGCTGCCAGCGGCACGGTGAAGTTGTCGAGGCCTCCCACCGCCACCTGCTCCAACAGCACAGCTACGGCCGTGATGGCCAGTAGGGGGGAAAGCTCCGGGTGGGGCAGGCCCGTATTGAGCGCCAGCTGGCGTACCAGCAGCAGCATGGCCAGGCTGCCCGCTGCCATGGCAGCGGTGCCAACTACGGATTTGCGTTGGCCCCAGAGCTGCCAGCTTGGGGAGGCCACCAGGGGCCCCAGCAGCCCGGCCAGGCCATCACCGACGGCCATCACCAGCACCCCGGCGGCCACTGCCGCCGGCTGCTGGGGCCAGAACAGCAGCAGCAGCAAGGTGATGGAGGCGCCGTAGGCCACGGTGCCGTAGCTGCGGCGGCCCACATCCTCGATGGCCGGCAACAGGCGGAAGCGGTGGTTGAGCGCCGCCAGCAGGGTGATCGCCCCGGCGGCTGGGATGGCGATCAGCCGGTTGGTGCCGCAGGCCCAGGCGATCGGCACCACAGCTCCGGTGCCGATGTGCACCAGCTTGCGACTCCACTCCCTCTGGCCGTTCCAGCGTTGCCGCACCTGGCGGGCGGCGATGGCCAGCAGGGTGAGCCAGCCAGCCACTGCGGCAACGCCGATGAGTTGTTGCGGCCAGCCGCCGGGCACCGGCTCAGGCGGCCTGCTGGTAGTTGCTCATCAGCCGCAGTTTCATGATCGCCTTGGCCTCCAGCTGGCGCACCCGCTCGCGGGAGACGTTGATCAGCCTGCCGATCTCTGCGAGGGTGAGGGGATCGGAACCCTCCAGGCCAAAGCGCAGCTTGAGAATTTTCTGCTCCCGCTCATTCAGCTGGGAGAGCCAGGCGCCCAGGTGCTCTTTCTGGATATGGCGGTCCATCGAGTCCATGTGCTCGTTGCTGGCCGGATCTGCGATCAGTTCCCCCAGGGTGCTGCGGTCTTCTTCGCCGCGGGCATGGGCATCGAGCGAGGCGCAGGGGGCGCTCTGGGTCATCAGCTCCTCCAGTTCATGGGGAGCCATGTCCATGGCGTGGGCGAGCTCCAGCCGGTTGGGTTGGCGACCCAGTCGATGGGAAAGCTCCCGACTGATGCGGCGCATCTTGGAGAGCTTTTCACTGATGTGAATCGGGAGGCGAATGGTGCGGGCGCTGTTGTCGATTGCCCTGGTCATCCCTTGGCGGATCCACCAGTAGGCATAGGTGGAGAATTTGTACCCCATTGCCGGGTCAAATTTGTCGACGGCCCTCTCCAGGCCAATCGCCCCTTCCTGAACCAGATCGAGCAGCTCCAGCCCCTGGTTTTGATACTTCTTGGCCACGCTGACGACTAGGCGCAGGTTGGCCGCCATCATGCGGTCGCGGGCCCGCTGGGCCATGCGCAGTTGGCGTTTGTGCCTGGGGGTGTGCTCCTCGGCAGGTAGCTCCTGCAGCTTTTTGCCCGCCTGCACGTGGTGGGCCAGCTCGATTTCTTCGGCTGCGGTGAGCAGGGGCACCCTGCCGATGGTGCTCAGATACCAGCCGATCGAATCGGCACTGACTCGACCGCCGGTGCGGGGCAGCACAACCTTGGCTTTGGCAGGTTTTGCTGCTGTTGTGGACGCCATTAAGGATGGCGGTTGGCTTGATAGCTCTGATGGCGATCGCTCCGCAACGTTGCTGTCAACAACGTCAGGAACGGATTGCAAAGGCGTCCCCACACCCAAGCCTCCGAATTGAATTTGACAGGAATGTAGCACTCCTGTGCACACTGCCTCTTGATTGGTAAGGCTTCCTGTATGGATTGCTGCCGTTCAATAAGGTTGCGCCGGTTTTTCCAAGCCATTTTCCAGGCCTAAGTGGCTGCTATCAGGCCGCCTCGCCAGCGCTTCACCATTTCTTGCTGCACGAGATGTTGTTCGCCCCCATGCTGACGCTTGTGGAACTGGCCCTCACTGTTCATGTGCCAGGCACCGGTGTCTTGAAGGTATAAATCGAGAATCTGTTCGAGCTGGTGGCGCAGGCGCGGATCCTCAATCTGCGCAACGGCTTCCACGCGCCTGTCAAGGTTTCGTGACATCCAGTCGGCGCTGCCGATGAACAATTCGGCTTCGCCGCCATTGCCAAACCAAAAGATGCGCGAATGCTCGAGAAAACGCCCGATGACGCTGATCACAGTGATGCCCTCGCTGATGCCCTCGAGAGCTGGCCTGAGGCTGCACATGCCCCGCACCACCAGTTCGATGGTCACCCCAGCCTGGGAGGCTTCGTAGAGCAGGGCGATAATTGCCGGGTCGACCAGGGAATTGATCTTGGCCCGAATATGGCCCCCCCGGCCGGCCTGGGCGTGGTCGATTTCACGCCGGATCAGGCCTTCCATGCGGCTGCGCAGGGTGACGGGTGCGACCAGTAGCCGCCGGAAGCTCTGCTGTTTGGAGAAGCCGGTCAGGTAGTTGAACAGTTCCACCAGGTCGGCCCCGAATTCGGGCCGGGCGGTGAGCAGGCCGATGTCGGTGTAGAGGCTGGAAGTTTTGGAGTTGTAGTTGCCGGTGCCGATGTGCACGTAGCTATTGAGACGCTCCTTTTCCTTGCGTACCACCAGCAGGATCTTGGTGTGGGTTTTGAGGCCCAGCACGCCGTAGACCACGTGCACCCCTGATGCCTCCAGCTGCTTGGCCCACTGGATGTTGTTGTCTTCGTCAAACCGGGCCTTGAGCTCGACCAGGGCCATCACTTGCTTGCCGTTTTCGGCTGCCCGGATCAGGGCTGCCACCACAGCTGAATTTTTTGAGGTGCGGTACAGGGTCATCTTGATCGCCAGCACCAGGGGGTCATCGGCGGCCTGGTTGAGGAATTCCTCGACCGAGGTGGAGAACAGGTCGTAGGGGTGATGGAGCAGGACGTCTCCGCGACGGATCACTGAGAAGATGCTCTCGAATTCCTCCGCTTTGATCGAGCCGTCTTCCAGCTGGCCCTTCTGGGTGCGGGCCAGGGCGGGGGAGGTGCGGCCCTTATGGGGCTTGAACTTCAGCTGGGGCAATGGGATGGCGACCAGGCTCATCAGGTCGTCGAGGCCCAGGGGGCCATTCACCCGGTAGACGTCCTCGGCTTCCACAGCGGTGCCTTCCATCAGTAGTTGCACCACCACCTCGGGCATTTCGTCTGCCACTTCCAGCCGCACCACCTCGCCGCCGCGGCGACGTTTGCGCAGCCCCTCCTCCAGGGCCTCCATCAGGTCATCGGCTTCCAGGTCACGCAGTTCCAGGTCTGCGTCGCGGGTGACGCGGAAGAAGTAGTGACCTTCCACATGCATGCCAGGGAACAGCAGCCTGAGGTTGAAGGCCACCACCTGCTCCAGTGGCACGGCTGTGTACATCGGCTCGGGCTGTTTTCCGCTCAGCTGGGCAGGAATCTGAACAAAGCGGGGCAGGTTTTTCTGGGGCACCTTCACCCGGGCGAACTCCTGCTGGCCCGTATCCGGATCCCGCACCAGGGCGGCCACGTTGAGGCTGAGGTTGCTGATGAAGGGGAAGGGGTGGGAGGGATCCACCGCCAGGGGGGTCAGCACCGGGAAGATTGCGTTCTGGAAGTAGGTCTCGATCCACGCGCGCTGGCCCTCGTTGAGGTTGGCGTAGTCGATCAGGTGAACGCCGTAGCTGGAGAGCTGGCTCTTGAGTGAATGGCGGTAGTGCTGCTGCTGGATCTCCAGCAGGGGCCGCAGCTTGGCGCGGATCGCCTGGAGCTGCTGCTGGGCGGTGAGGCCGTCGTCGCTGAGGGTGCTTACGCCCGCTTCGATCTGGGACTTCAGTGATGCCACCCGCACCATGAAGAATTCGTCGAGGTTGTTGCTGAAGATGGCGCTGAACTTGGCCTGCTCCAGCAGGGGCGTGTACTCGTCGAGGGCCTGGGCCAGCACCCGGTAGTTGAAATCGAGCCAGCTCAGCTCGCGGTTGATGTAGAGCTCAGGGGCCAGCAGCGCCTCAGTTTTTGCCATGGCCGTGCCGCCCCGGGCTCGATGGTTCGCAAGGTAGCAATCTCAGCCTTCTGAACCGTGTATCGAGGTTGTCATCCCCCCTGGACCCTGGCCCGGCAGGCCGCCAGCCACCAGCAGGGCCACCCCCACCAGCAGGGCGATGCCAAGCCAGAAGGGGCTCTGGCGACCGCTGGTTTCGTAGGCCAGGCCCGCCAGGGGCGGCCCCAGGAAGCTGCCCAGGCTCTGCAGCCCCTGGAGGCTGCCCAGGGCGGCGCCCTGGCCCTCGCTATCGAGTCGGCGCGACACCAGGCTGCGCAGGCAGGGGGTGACCAGGCCGGTGCCGAGGGCCAGGATCGCCACGGCGCTGAACACCACCGGCTGGGCGTTGGCCTTTGTGGCCAGGGGGATCAGCAGGCAGCCGGCGATTACAAAGCCCAGGCCGGCCAGGGTGAGGCGCCATTCACCGCAGAGTTTCACCAGGGGGCCGATCAGGCCGCCCTGCACCACCGTGGCCACTACGCCCACCACCAGGAAGGCCGCCGCCGCCAGGCCGGGCCCCCAGTTGAAGGCCTGTTTAAAATAGAGCACCAGCACGGCGGTGAAGCCGTTGAAGGCCAGAAAAAACAGAAAAAAGGCCACGCACAGCCGCCGCACCTGGGGGTTGGTGAACACCCGCTGCAGGGCGGCAAAGGGGTTGAGATCCCGTTTGCGTGGCATCGCCCGCCGGGCCGCCGCCGGGTGGGTTTCCGGCAGCAGGGCGAGCACCAGCACCAGGTTGAGTGCGGCGATGGCCACCGCCAGCACCAGCGGCAGGGTGACGTTGATCTGGCCGAGCAGCCCCCCCAGGGCCGGGCCGAGGATGAAACCCAGGCCAAAGGCCACACCGATCAGGCCGAAGGCCTTGGCCCGTTTTTCCGGCGGCGAGATGTCGGCCAGCACGGCACTGGCGGTGGCGGCGGTGCCGCCGCTTACCCCATCGATCAGCCGGGCGGCAAACAACAGGGCCAGGGGCAGCCCGGCGGCGTCAGCGGCCGGCCAGAGGCTCCGCCAGGGCAGGCTGACGGTGAGGGCAAACAGGGCCAGGCCCAGCACCGAGCCCGCCACGCAGATGCTGATCACCGGTTTGCGGCCGAAGCGGTCGCTGAGGGCGCCGATCAGGGGCGTGAAGGCAAACTGGGCTACCGCATAGCTGCCGGCCAGCAGACCCAGCACCCGGCCGTCGCCGGTGAAGCTCGCCAGCAGGAAGGGCAACAGCGGAAACACGATCGACTCCCCCAGCCGGTCGTTGAGCAGGGTGAGGAAGGCGCAGAAGAAGGTGGAGGGGCGGGAGATGGCCGGGCGGCTGGGATTCCTCACGTTATGGGGGGAGGCAAGGACGGTTGGCGCCGGGCATTCCATGCTTGGGCCTGGCGCCCGGTTTGAGGAGGAGGAGATGACAGCACCCCAGTTGAGTCACCTCAATGCCGCCGGCGAGGTGCACATGGTGGAGGTGGGCGATCGGCCCGCCACCGCCCGCCAGGCCACCGCTGAGGGGTTCATCAGCATGGAGGCGGCCACCCTGGCCCTGGTGCTGGAGGGCCGCGCCCCCAAGGGGGATGTGCTGGCGGTGGCGCGGGTGGCGGCAATCCAGGCCGCCAAGCGCACCTGGGAGCTGATTCCCCTCTGCCACCCGATCGCCCTCAGCGGCGTGAGTGTGCAGCTCGAGCCCGCCGCCGATGGCAGTGGCCTGCGGCTGCTCGCCACCGCCCGCACCACCGGTCCCACCGGGGTGGAGATGGAGGCGCTCACGGCCGTGCAGGTGGGCCTGCTCACCCTCTACGACATGCTCAAGAGCGCCGATCCGGCCATGACCATCGGTCCGGTGCGGCTGCTGGCCAAGAGTGGCGGCCGCGGTGGGGAGTGGCAACGGCATGGGTGAACCCTTCGGCCCGGAGGGCCTGCCGCTGGAGCTGGCCCGCGAGCGGATTCTGGAGCAGCTCCAACCCCTTGGGCTGGTGGAACAGCTGCCCTTGGCGGCCTGTCTGGGCCGTATCACCGCTGAGCCGGTGCTGGCTGGCGAGGCTGTGCCGGGCTTTCGGGCCTCGATCATGGATGGCTACGCCATTCCCGGATCCGAGCAGCCGCTGGTGGGAGCCCGCTGGCGCCTGCGGGGCACCTCGGCCGCCGGTGCCCCCTTTGGCGCAGCTGTGGCAGCGGGCGAGGCGGTGCGGATCCTCACCGGCGCCGTGGTGCCCGAGGGCAGTGGCCGGGTGCTGCCCCAGGAGCTGGTGGGTGTGGAGGCGGATCAGCTGGAGCTGCTCAAGCCCTGTGGAGCCTCCGTTTGGATCCGCGGGCCCGAAGAGGAGGCGGCTGCGGGTCAGGAGCTGGTGGCGGCGGGCCAGCGGCTGGGGGTGGCGGAGCTGGGACGCCTGGCCAGTTGCGGGGTGTGCCAGCTGAAGGTGACCCAGCGGCCGCGGCTGGGTCTGTTGATCAGTGGTGATGAGTTGTTGCCGCCAGGGAGGCAGCGGGCTCCGGGCCAAATCTGGGAGAGCAATTCGGCCTTGCTCACGGCTCTGCTCAACCGACTCGGTTATGCGGTGGCCGATCAACGGGTGGTTGGGGACCAACCGGAGCCGTTGCGGGCTGCCTTGCTGCAGCTGGCGGCCGGTTGCGATGTGGTGGTGAGCACCGGTGGGGTTTCCGCCGGCGACAGCGACTGGATTCGGCCGCTGGTGGCGGAGCTGGGGGCCGTGAACTTCTGGAAGCTGTTCCTCAAGCCGGGGCGACCATTCGCCTGGGGCCAGGTGGCCGGGGTGCCCTTTTTCGGGCTGCCGGGCAATCCGGTGGCGGCGGCGGTCACGGCTTTGCAATTGCTCTGGCCAGCCCTGCAGCGGCTTGAGGGGGCGGAGCCCCAGTTGCTGCTGCGGCTGAAGGTGCGGCTGGAGGCGCCGCTGCGGCGGGGGGTGGGGCGGCCGGAGCTGGCCCGGGCCCAGCTCGTGGTGGCAGCTGATGGCGGACTGCTGGCCCGGGTGGCAGGGTCCCAGGCTTCCTCGCGGATCGGCTCGCTGCAGGGGGCGGATCTGCTGCTGGAGATCCCGGCGGAGCTGGGGGCCCTGGAGGCGGGCACGGAGCTGTGGGCGCAGTTGCTGCGGCTGCCGCTGCTCTGAAGCGTGCGGTTGTTCGTATTGTTTAAGAACCTGGCACACGTGCGATGCAGATCCTCTCGGCCAACGAGCTGAAGACCGCTGGGGTGAGTGCGATCACACGGGCGTTGGAGCACGAACGCGAGGCAGGCGTGACGGTTCGCGGCCGCCTCAGGTATGTGGTGCTGGAAGCTGAGGAGTTCCAGCGGCTGCGGGATCTGGAGCTGGAGTTGGCCCTGCAGGAGACACGCGCTGATGTGGCCGCCGGGCGATGCGTTCAGGAGTCTGTGGATGATCACCTGGCGCGATTGGATGCCCTGGCGGCTGAGCGGCCTTGAGTTGGACCCTTCTGTTCACGGAGCGCTACAACCGGCGCGCGGCCCTTTTTCTGCAGCGTCACCCTGAGTTGCGTGACACCTACTGCAAGACGCTGCTGCTGCTGGAAGCGAATCCGCGTCATCCGTCGTTGCGCTTGCATGCCCTCAAGGGGCGGTTGCAGGGCTTGCATTCCGTGTCGATCAACATCAGCTACAGGATCACCCTGGAGCTGATAATCGATGGCCAGCGCCTGATCCCTATTGATATTGGCAGTCACGACGCGGTGTACAGGAGCTGAGGGGCATGGCTTTACAGGGCCGTATTGCCCGTGATCCAGGCGCTGCTGCCATCGGCGTGCCACTCCCTTTTCCAGAAGGGGGCGTCGTGCTTGAGGGCTTCCAGCAGCTCCTGGCAGCAGCGCTGGGCCGGGCCGCGGCGGTCGGCGCCGATGGCCACCAGCACGATTGGGTCTCCCGGCAACACCAGACCAATCCGATGTCTCACCAGCACTGCAGTCGCCCCGTGCTGGCCTGCGGCGGCGGCCGCCAGGGAGGCGATGCAGGCCTCGGTCATGCCGGGGTAGTGCTCCAGCTCCAGAGCTGTGAGGGGCGAGTCGTTGGCGCCGCTGGGGCGCACTCGGCCCACGAAATGACTCTCGGCCGCAGGCAGCATTCCCAGCTCTGCAGCCAGCAATTGATGCCACTCGGCCAGGGCCTGCAGCGGCTCAAACGGCTCCGCTTCCAGCTGGATTGCCAACATCGCGTCAGCCACCACTGATCGGTGGCAGGAAGGCCAGCTCATCGCCAGCGGCCAGGCTTGCGTCCCAGGTGGCGAACTGCTGGTTGATTGCCACGCGCACGCCGGCGGGGGGATGGGCGGGCTGCAGACCCAGTTGCCGCCAAAGCTGGTGAGGTGTGGCGTCAGCTGCTGGGGCTAGCTCGACCAGTTGCTCGCTCCAGCCCATCGCTTCTCGCAAGCCGGCGAAAAGGTGCACCTGCACTTGCGATGGCGGATCAGCGGAGACGGCCATGGCTTGCAGGGGCAGGGTTCGGGCGGAGTGATCACTATCGAGCGCCTGGCTCCGCCACTCAGAATGCCCCAAACGCCTGAGCCCTGCCCGTGAGCCTTGCCATCGCCCTGCTCACGGTGTCGGACACGCGCACCCTGGAAGACGACCGCAGCGGTGACGCCCTGCAGCAGCGCCTCGAGGCGGCCGGCCACCGGCTGGTGCAGCGCCTGCTGGTGCCAGACGACCGCTATCAGATCCGCTCTGAAGTGAGCCGCTGGATTGCCGATGCAGGCGTGCAGGTGGTGATCAGCTCTGGCGGCACCGGGCTCACCGGCCGCGACGGCACGCCGGAGGCGGTGGCGCCCCTGCTCGACAAGACGATCGAGGGCTTCGGAGAGTTGTTTCGGGTGCTTTCGTTTGAAACGATCGGCACCAGCAGCCTGCAGAGCCGAGCCCTGGCGGGAGTTGCCAACGGCACCGTGATCTTCGTGCTGCCGGGATCCCTCGATGCGGTGCAAACTGCCTGGGATCGCCTGATCTCCGCCCAGCTCAATGGCGCCACCCGACCCTGCAACCTGGTTCAGCTGCTGCCGCGGTTGCGAGAGTCGCAGGATGGGCAGGCTGGCCCATAAGCCTCAGCAACCCTGAGATCTTGCTCCTTGCAGGGGGAGTACATCCAGGGGGTAGAGGTCAGGAGTGGGTTAGGAAGGGAGAGTTCAATCCTTTTCTTGATGATGGCGCAGGATCAACTGCAGGCCTTGCTGCTCCAGCTAAAAGACGATGCGGAGTTACAGGAAAAGCTCAAGGGCGCAGCTGATCTTGATGCTGCCGTAACCGTTGCCAAGGCGGCAGGATTTGATGTCTCCAAGGCTGATTGGCTCTCCAATAAGCGCCTCATCGGTGCCCATTTGCTATGGGAGTGGAACTGGATCTGAACGAAGGGGCCGCCCAGGGGTTGCTGGCGCGGTTGCCAGAGGCAGAAGCCTTGCCTTTGTGTGTCAAACAAAACGGGTATTTTTACTCATCTCTGGACTGAATAAGGCTACCTAGCATAGGTACAGATAGTTGAGGAAAGTGAGATGACTACCTGTCAAATGCAATCCACCGCCGCCCTGCATCAACTCAAAGAACTGGTCCGGCGCGATCCCGCCTTCACTGCCGCTCTGCTGGCTACCCGGTCAACCCAGGAGGCCGCCAAACTGGCAGCCGTCAACCACATCTCCGTGACACCTGAAGCGCTATGGCGCCATCGGGGAACTTTCATGGCTGGAGGTATGCCCACTTGGCGAGGCTGATCCAGTCTTAGGTCTGATCCATGGCATTCAGCATGTGGTCCATCGCGAGCCCATGCTCGCACTGGGGGCTAAATAAAATAACCTCAGAGTCCTTGACAGACCGCACGCTGTGCCCTGGTGGCCAGTAAAATAAATCATTTTCCTTGCAGGTATCAACAGTGCCATCTGTATAGGTCACAACTAACTCCCCAGATATCATGTAGCCCCAATGGGGTGCATGGCAGGCATCATCTTTGAGGCCCTTCAGAAGGGGTGCGATGTCAGTGCCGGCACCTAGGGAGAAATATTCACCCCCCATTTTCCCGAAACCTGTTGCATCGCCAAAATCCGTGGCAACGCGGGCGATCGCGCCAGGAACATTGATCTTGGCGGGTATTTGATCTTTTTGTATGCGCATGCTTATGAACTTGCTAGAATAAATGTACCCTCGGACCGGCGCACTCTTTGTAGCCCAAGGCACATCTTAATTTTTCTTCTAACAAAGCCTTTTAGGCCTTTCTTCCTATTCGCCGGCTGTTTGCTCCTAGCCCCCTAGGTAGGCCATCTCGGCTCGTGTGCTCTTGGTTGAATTTGTGGAATTTGTAGTGTTGCGCTCCTCGCTATAGCGGTCGCTTCTTTGATTCCAGTGGGCGGCCATGGCTAGTTCAAGTTTTGGCCCAGCTTGTTTTTCCTGTAGCCATGGTTTGAGATCCAGGCCACTGCCCGGGGAGGCAAAAAGGCAGGTGTAGGCGACGCCATCTGCGGTGACCCGCAGCCGGTTGCAGTCGCCGCAGAAAGGTGCACTCACCGAGGCCACCACCGCTAGCTGGCCTGCGCCACCGGTGCCGCCACTTTCGGATCCCCCATCCCGGTAGCGCCAGCGGCTGGCGGTGCCGTGGGCCGGACGGCCCACGGGCTCCAGGGGCCAGCGGCTGCCGATCCGCTCCACCATCTCGGCGGCCGGGAGCACCTGGGCTTCCCGCCAGCCGTTGCGGTTGCCCACGTCCATGAATTCGATCAGGCGCAGCTCCAGCCCCCGCTCCCGGGCAAGGGCCGCCAGGGGCAGGAGCTGGTCGTCGTTGGCGCCGCGCTGGATCACGGCATTGAGCTTGAGGCCGCCCTGGGCTGGATCGAAGCCGGCGGCGCGGGCGTGCTCGATCGCCGCCAACACCTGGGCCAGGGTGCGTTCCCCGGCCCCCCCATCGCCAAGGCCTGCCATGCGGGCCACCGCCGCGCCCGTGGTGCCGTCGAGGCTGAGGGTGATGCGGTCGAGGCCGGCGGCGCGCAGGGCCCGGGCCCGTTCGGCGCTGAGCAGTACGCCGTTGCTGGTGAGGGCGATCTCGCCCAGGCCCCTGGCGCGCAGGGGCTGAACGGCCCTGATCAACTCTTCAAGCTGGCTGTGCAGCAGGGGCTCGCCGCCGGTGAGCCGCAGGCTGCGGACCCCCAGGGCCACGGCTGCTTCGATCACCCGCAATCGCTGCGCCAGCGTCAGCAGGCCCGGCGGCTCCACCCCATCGGGCAAGCAGTAGGGACAGGCCAGGTTGCAGCGGGCCGTCAGCGATAGGCGCAGCACGCCCAGCGGCCGGCCCAGTCGGTCGCTGGGGTGGGCGCGGGTGGCGACGGTTTCGGGGTGGGGGACGGCGCTGGCCATAGCCGCAACGCTAGAGCTCCTGCCCGGACGCAAATTTGGCCTATGGCACGGGCCGTGGCTCAATGATGGAGGCCCCACTCCTGTGCTCTTACTGCATCGGGGGAGTGGGTTGAGTTAGTAGCACCCATGAGTTCTTCACTTCAGGCCTTATTGGTCGTTGCCTTCTTAACGGCTGGAGTGCCCTTTGCGGCCAGGCCCCTGCGCGGGCGCGTGCCCACCATCATCCTTTATTTGATCAGCGGAATCGTGGTGGGCCCCGCACTGCTGGGCTGGATCCAGCCTGATCCCGCAATGGACCTGCTGCGCAAGCTGGCGCTGGCGGCCGTGTTTGCCGTAATCGGTTACGAGTTCAACCTGCGCGATCTCACCGGGCCCATGGGCCGGTTGGCCATTTGGGGCTGGTTGACCACGGTGCTGACCGGCCTGCTACTGGCGCTGTGTTTGCCGGTGTCTGGCCTGGCCCGGGCACTGGCCCTGGTGATTCCGCTCAGTGCCAGTGCCTTGCCCAGTATGAAGTTCGTTCTTCAGGGCTCAGGTGAATGGGCACAGCCGTTGGGCACCGCTGCCCTCACTGCAGGGATCATGGGGCAGGTGGGTCCGGTATTGGCCCTAACACTCCTATTGAGTACCCAGCTGCCGCAGTTCACCCTCTTCAGGTTGGCCCTGTTAGCCGTGATTGCGATTGTGCTTAGTGCCCTGCCCGGGGTGTTGCGTGTACACGTCTCCGCTCAGGAATCATTTCAACTGGTGCTGCTGCTGAGCGTGGGTTTGTTGAGCCTGTGTGTGGTTCTCGGTGTCGATATCCTCCTTGGTGGATTGCTAGTTGGCTTCGTGCTGAGGCGTTACTTGCCTGATCCCGGCCAGGCGCCTGTGATTGGCCATTTTAATGCTGTTATCGATGGATTTTTGGCTCCGCTCTTTTTGATTCTCGCCGGCAGCCGCATCAATATTAATGCTGTTATTGCGACTCCTTTTTGGCCCTTGGTATGGATGTTGGCCTTCTTTCTGGTGCGCGGTCTTCCCCAGTTTCTACTTTATTGGAAGCAGCTACCATCTGGCCGCCAGCGCTTTCGCTTCTCCCTGCTCGTCTCCCAGTCGCTGTCGATTCCGATCGCAGTGACCCAGATGGAGGTTGAAGCCGGCCTGATGACGTCTGAAGTTTCCGCTTTGATCATCGGCGGCAGCGTACTTGCCGCATTGGTATACCCGAGCCTGGCTATGGCAATCAAGCCTTCACTGCCTTCGGCCGCCTCTTGAAAGTTTGGGGAAAAACCAACAGGCCGATATGGGGCCCCCGGCACTGCCTGGGCCTATTCATAGGCAGCCCCTCTGCCATACCCCTAGGGTTTGACAAACGCAGGCAGTAGTAGCCATGGCGCCTGAGCTATCTGGA
Source organism: Synechococcus sp. CS-1331 (assembly GCA_025127975.1). GTDB lineage: Bacteria > Cyanobacteriota > Cyanobacteriia > PCC-6307 > Cyanobiaceae > Cyanobium_A. Next base: position 83,497 of record JAHLYQ010000041.1, read on the forward strand.
TCGCCGGCACCAACCCAGCCACCGGCTCCAGAAGGCGCCGCCAGTGGGGGCGGCTGGCCCCTGATCGAGGGCTGGGCCCGCGCCACCCTCTCACCCACGGGGTTGCGTCTATGGCAGACCCTCAACCACAAAAGCGCCTGCCTGAGTTGCGCCTGGGGCACGGGCGGTCAGAACGGCGGCTTTCGCGATGAACTGGGCGAGCCCCTGCAGCGCTGCCTCAAGAGCGTGGAGGCGATCGGAGCCGAACTGCAGGCCGCGGTTCCAGCGGAGGTGTTTGCCGGCCGCAGCCTGGCCGAGCTGCAGCAGCTCAGTTCCGCCGAATGCGACCAGCTGGGCCGGCTCGATCGACCCCTGATCCGGCGAGCCGGCAGCGACCACTACGAGCCGATCAGCTGGAAGGAGGTGCACGACCTCAGCGCCGCGGCCTTCGCTAGGCCAGCTCCCGAGCGGGTTGCTTCCTACAGCTCCGGGCGCTCCTCCAATGAGGCCGCCTACCTGCTGCAACTGCTGCTGCGGGCTCTCGGCTCCAACAACCTGGCCGACTGCTCCGACCTCTGCCACGCCCCCTCCAGCATCGGGCTCAGCCGGGTGTTTGGCAGCGGCACTTCGATGGTGAATCTGGACAGCCTGCAGCACGCTGATGGCGTGGTGTTGGTGGGCTCCAATGCGCCGGCAAACCACCCGCGGCTGATGAACGAGCTGATCCGCCTGCGGGAGCGCGGCGGCACGGTGATCGTGATCAATCCGGTGCTGGAGGCGGGGCTGCTCAAGTTCGGCTCGCCCGCTTTCCCGATCCGCTCGATGCTCGGCGGGGGCAGTGAGATCGCCTCCCTGTTCCTGCAGCCGATTCCCGGCTCCGACACCGCCGTATTTCTGGGGCTGCAGAAGGCCCTGCTGGAGCGTGGCGCCATCGCCCTCGACTTCGTGAAGGCCCATGCCGATGGTTGGCAGGCCCTGATCGAGCAGATCGAGACCACCAGCTGGGAGGCGATCACGGGCTGCTGCGGCCTCAGCCGCGAGGAGCTGGAGCACACCGCTGCCCGGCTGGCTGCGTGCAAGGCGGTGGTGTTCGCCTGGGCGATGGGCATCACCCACCACGCCAACGGCACCGCCAACGTGCAGGCGATCGCCAACACGGCCGTGCTCACGGGCAACGTGGCCCGGCCGGGGGCGGGCACGATGCCGATCCGCGGCCACTCCAACGTGCAGGGCTTCGGCTCGATGGGGGTGACGGTGAATCTGCGCGAGCCGATGCGGCTGGCGCTTGAGCAGCTGCTCGGCCGGCCCCTCAGCCCCACCCGGGGCTACAACACCCGCGCCCTGATCGAGGCGGCCGCTGCCGGTGCCGTCGACTCCCTGCTCTGTTTGGGCGGCAACCTCTACGGCGCCAACCCCGACAGCCGCCAGGCCCAGGCAGCCCTTGGCCGCATCGACACGATCATCTACCTGGCAACCAAGCCCAATACCGGCCACTTCCATGGCCTGGCGGCCCGCCAGACCCTGCTGCTGCCGGTGTTCAACCGCTTCGAAACGCCCCACCGCACCACGGTGGAATCGGGCAACAACTGGGTGCGGCTCAATGAGCCCGGCAGCACCCATCTGGCCAGCGGCCAGCTGATCAGCGAGGTGGAGTTTCTGGCCGAGCTGGCCCACCGCCTGCACGGCACCGAGCCGATCGACTGGCGGAGGCTGCAGGATCCCGTGTATGTGCGCGAGCTGATCGCCCGCACCGTGCCCGGTTACGCCGCCATCGCCGAGATCGACGCCAGCAAGAAGGAATTCGAGGTTGCCGGCCGGGTGTTCCAGGAGCCCCGTTTCGCCACCGCCACGGGCCGGGCCCAGCTGGCGGTGACACCGCTGCCCGAGCTCGGATTGCCGGATGCGGATCACTTCGGCGGGCTGGCCGCCGGCGAGCAGGGCCTGGTGCTGAACCTGATCACCGCCCGCAGTTACGGCCAGCACAACACGGTGGTCTACAAGCAGGGCGACAGCTACCGGGGCATGCCGCACCGCCAGACGATCCTGGTCAACCCGGAGGATCTGGCTGCCTGTGGTCTGCGGGCCCACCAGCGGGTGACCGTGCAGGGTGAAGCGGGCCAGCTGGATGGGATCGAGCTGATTCCCGGCTCGGTGCGGCGTGGCGCGGCGCTGATGTTCTATCCGGAGGCCAACGTGCTGATGCGGGCGGTGAGCGATCCCGAGAGCGGTACGCCGGCCTTCAAGCGGGTGCCGGTGCTGCTGCGTGGCAGCTGAGCTGTCGCCGTCGCCATCCTGGTTGCCAACCCCGCCATCGAGAGTGGTCTCCTGTTGTTGCCGCGGCCGGGCCTATCAGCCCCGCCTCGATCGCCCTAGCCCGGCAACTTCAGCCGCTGGACACGGGACATGTGCTCCACGACTCCCTCGGGCTTCGTCACGGCCAGGTATTCAGCGGTGAAGTCGGGTGGAAGGACCTCGATCAGGATCTTGTTCTCGACCCAAATCTCAAGCACATGGAAACCGCCGCGCATGCACTCGTAGCATTGCCATTCTTCTCGAGCCGCGATCGCAGCGACCTTGCTGGCTTCCGTGGCCACGCTGATGGCGAAATGGAAGGCGCCGTATTCGGGCTCACGATTTAATCCCGGGACAAAGGCGACACCCTGCGCGCCGTCGGGATGGAGCGTCGTGCCGGCAGGATAAATTTCGATTCCGGTGCCGTTCGGGTCGAGTTGTAGTACCCAATAGCTGCCGGGGTTTGGCGGAAATGCTACGGCGGTGCCCCCGATGATCTCAGCCAGAACAGTGGCAACCTTCTGCGGGTTTCGTACAGCTATCGAGAGATGATGAATCATGGGCGCTTTACCGATGATGTGATCAAGGGAGACGGGTGTTGCTGTCGTCGTCATCATATCTCTCGTACTTTGGAACTCCGCGCTCCTTTTTGTCTTTAAGTCATGCTAAGGTTGTTAAATCTATCTATTAACAGAAAATGATGAGCCAAATTTTTTCGCGCACTCGCCTAGCCATGGGAGTGCTGTTTTCAGGCGTGATCCTGTCAGCAAATGTGGCGTGCGCTCAGGCCGCTAAACAGCTGGTTGGCACTTGGAGGCTTATATCAGCTACAACGGAACAGGGCGATAAAACCACCCCAACCTATGGTCTTAATCCAAAGGGTATTCTTGCCGTTGATGCCAATGGCCGCTATGCAATTGTGGCCATGCGAGCCGATCTTCCCAAGGTGGCTTCCGGCACCCGTACAACAACCATTTCTAGCGAGAATCAAGCACTTGTAGCGGGAAGCATCGCTCACTTCGGCAGTATCTCCTTGAACAAAACAGGAACGGTTCTCATCTTCAAGGTTGAGAATTCTACATTCCCAAACTGGGATGGAACCGAGCAGAAGTGGCCATTCAATATCAGCAGGGAAGAACTGAGATTTGCGGTTCCGGACGCATCGGGAGGAGGAATAGCGCTGACGGCTTGGAGGCGCGTTAATTAAATTAATGATCAGGCCAGTTGGCAGGTGTCTGTGCAGCCGTGGACGCCGCCTTCTCTTCTCTGCAGGCTGATCAGAATCGGGGCCATGGAGCTTTGTGCCGACCTCGGCCTGCGCTCGTTGCTCGACACCAACGCCCTGGCCTTGACTCCCTCGCCGGCGAGCAGGGCCTAGTGCTGAACCTGATCACCGCCTGCAGTTACGGCCAGCACAACACGGTGGTCTACAAGCAGGGCGACAGCTATCGGGGCATTCCGCACCGCCAGACGATCCTGGTCAACCCGAGGATCTGGCTGCCTGTGGCCTGCGGGCCCACCAGCAGGTGACCGTGCAGGGTGAGGTGGCAGCTGAGGCCACTGCTCCCCTGCGTAGCCGTTGTCACCACGGCGGCGCCGGCCGCCGTCGACAGTGAGGGCTAGAGGGCAGCTTGTGGCTTGGGGGTGTGGTGAAGCTGCAGAGCTGGCTGGTGGAGCAGCGGCGGCGCGGCCGGGCCTACCAGCCCCGCTTTCGGCGCCGACAACGGTCGCTTTCCTGGCTGGGAGCGCTGCTGGCTCTAACTCTGCTGAGCCTGCTCAGTGCCTGGAGCGGCATGGTGTTGTTGGCGGCGCCTCTCGGCGCGTCATCGGTGCTGTTGTTTGGCTACCCCGCCAGCCCCCTGGCCCAGCCGCGCAACATCGTGCTTGGCAATCTGGTGGGGGCGCTGGTGAGCGTGGCGGCGGTGGCCTGGCTCGGCCAGGGGCCGCTTGTGATCGCCCTGGCGGTGGGGTTTACGGTGTTGCTGGGCCAGCAGCTGCGCTGCCTGCATCCTCCTGCCGGTGGCCTCGCCTTTCTCGGCGTGGCGCTGGGGGCCACACCGCTGTTTGTACTCACCCCTGTGCTGAGCGGCTCGCTGCTGCTTGTGCTGATCGCCGCGGCCTTCAGCCGCTGGGTGAAGGGGGCGCTGCCCTATCCGCACCACTGGCTGTGACCCTCTGGCTGCTGCCGCTCCTGGGCCTGGTGGCCTTTCTCTATGCCGCCGTGGGCCATGCGGGCGCCTCCGGCTACATCGCCGTGCTGGCCCTGGCCGGTCTGCCGGCGGAGCAGATCAAGCCGCTTGCCCTGATCCTGAACATTGCGGTGGCGGCCCAGGGCAGCTGGCAGTTCTGGCGAGCCGGCCACCTGCGCTGGCGGCTGTTCTGGCCGGTGTTGCTGGCCGGCCTGCCGGCGGCCTTTCTGGGGGGCTGGCTCGATCTGCCCACGCTCTGGTTTCAGCGGTTGGTCGCACTGGTGCTGCTGGCCTCGGCCCTGCGCTTTCTCCGCCAGCCCGGCGATCCCGAGCGCTTGACGCAACCGCCATTGATTCTGTTGGTGCTGAGCGGTGCCGGGCTGGGGCTGCTGGCCGGCCTCACCGGTACCGGCGGCGGCGTGTTTCTCACGCCCCTGCTGTTGGGTTGCAGCTGGGCCTCCACCCGCCAGGCGGCAGCGGTGTCGTCGCTGTTCATCTTCGGCAACTCGCTCAGCGGCCTGGCCGGCCTGCTGCTGGCCCGCCAGCTATCAGGTGCCCTGCTGCCGGCCCAGCTGGGCTGGATGTTGCTGATGGTGCTGCTGGCCGGTGCGGTGGGTTCGCGGCTTGGTAGCCGCCACTGGCCGGTGGCTTGGATCCGTCGCTGTCTGGCCTTGGTGCTGCTGCTGGCCGCCTTGAAGCTCCTCGGTTTCGCAGGCTGATGTTGGCGGTAGCGTTTCAGCATGATCGCCCCCGCTGCCGAGCGTTTCACGCCGCCCCCCATCCCCTGGCGCCATCCCCTGGCGCTGGAGCCGGCTCCTGGGCTGGGTCCGGGGTTGGATCCCCAGAGGTCTGGGGAAGCCTTGGCGCGTCTGTGCGCCGAAGCCGATGTGCAGGCGGTGATCGCGTTTGGTTCCCGGGCCAGGGGTGAGGCACGGCGCGACTCAGATCTGGATCTGGCGGTGATCGTGGGCCAGCCCCAGCTCACGCCGGCCGAGAAGATGGCCTGCTGGAAGCGTTTCAACCGAGTGCTGGGCCGGCAGGGAGTAGCTGTCGACCTAGTGGTGGCTGGCAGCGCTGATGCCGAGCGCCTGAGTGGCTCCCGTTGGCACGTGTTTGGCGATGTGGCCCGTGAGGGCCGGGTGCTGTATGTCGCCCGCTGAAGACGCCTTGCTGCTCCTGGCGATTGTGCGCCGCCATCTGCGCGCCTTGCGTTTTGGCTTGGATGGGGCCTATCCAGAGGAAGACTGGGGCTTCACCGCCCAGCAGGCGGTGGAGAAACTGCTCAAGGCGTGGATTGTGCTGGCCGACCGGCGGCCACCCCGGGTCCATGACCTCGAAGATCTGTTCGCCCTGGCTGGTCAGCAGCTTGATCCCCTGCTGCTGGAGCTGCAGGTGTTTGCGGTGGAGGCCCGCTATGAGCAGGGCCCATTTCCGCTCCCCGCGCCGCGGCAGGAGCTGCTGGCCCTGGTCGAGGCGGAGCTGGAGCGGTGTCAGCAGGCGGTTGAGGCGCTGGGCGAATCGGACGCCTGATCGGGCTCAGGCCGGCTGATTGGCTTAGGCCAACTGACTTGGCCCGGGCCGGTTCACGTTGCGGATGGCACGGGGATCCAGCGGCACCGCCCGGCAGGGCTGTGAGGCCAGCCAGCTCTGCAGGCGCCGTTCGCCTCGGCCCACCGCTGCTGCCAGGTGGGCGCGGATCGGCGGGCTGCTCGGATATAGGCCCAGCAGTGGTTGCAGCCGCTCACCGTCGTGGGCCAGCTGGAGCCTGGTCGGGCTCCCTGTTGCTGCGCCCGCCAGCAGGGTTTGCAGGGCGGCCAGGCTGAGATCCGGCATGTCCACCGGGCAGAGCAGCAGCTGCTCGTTCGGGTGCTGCTGCATCAGCCGGTGCAGGGCCAGCAGCGGCCCCTCCCAGGGCGGCGGTTCGGCCAGGACGGTCATCGGTGCGCTCGGGGCCAGCTCGAGGGCCAGCTCTTCCGCCAGCTCCAGGTGCGCCCCATGGCGGCTCAGCAGGCTGATCGGCGTCTCTAGCTGGGCCAGTAGGCGCAAGCTGCGCTCCAGCCAGGTGCCGCCCTCGGGGTGGGGCAATAACGCCTTGTCGCGGCCCATGCGCCGGCTCTCGCCACCGCTGAGCAGGCAGGCGCGTAGGGGCAGTTGTAGCAACGGCTGCCAGGCAGGCCCGCGCCCATCCGTAGGGTCCCGCCGCATGTCCGCTTCCTCCATGGCTCTGCCTCCCCACACCACGACCCTGCTCGACGCCAAGCGCTGCAGCGGACTCAGCTTCGCCGACCTTGGCGGCCGTCTTGGTCAAGATGAGGTGTGGACCGCCAGCCTGCTCTACGGCCAGGCCACGGCTTCAGCCGATCAGGCTCAGCTGCTGCTCGAGGCCCTGCAGATCACCGAGCCGGAGCGGCCTGCCCTGCTGGCTGCCCTCACCACCTATCCCGTGAAGGGTGCCCTCGATCCGGTGATCCCCACCGATCCACTGCTATATCGCTTCTACGAGATTCTCCAGATTTATGGCCTGCCGCTCAAAGACGTGATCCAGGAGCAGTTCGGCGACGGCATCATGTCGGCGATTGATTTCAGCCTCACCGTCGCCAAGCAGGAGGATCCCAAGGGCGACCGGGTGGTGGTGACCATGAACGGCAAGTTCCTGCCCTACCGCAAGTGGTGACCAGGCCGGCCGGGCAGCAGCTCAGGCAGGTCCGGGCACCTCAGCCAGCAGCCCAAACTCCGCCAGGGCCCGCGGCAGGTTGCGGTGCTCGTGGCCCGGGTGGCTGAGCTTCACCAGGGCGAAGCGCTGCAGTTCGGTGAGCTCTGCCCAGCCGCCGCTGCGCAGCTCAAGGTTCAGCTGGGCGCAGGAGGTGGTCAGCACTTCGGGCAGCTGGTCGGCCTGCTGCCAGGGCTCAGCGCTGGCTCGGGGCAGGTCCTTGGCCTGGCCGGCGCTGAGGGCGCTGGTGCGCGCCTGCAGGTGCTGGCGCAACGCCTCGATGGCGGCGGGGTCGTCGGGCCAGGCCAGCAGCCCAGCGCGCTCGGCCTCGCCCAGCTCGCTCCAATGCTGCAGCTTCAGCTTGATGCCGGCCAGATCGAGCTTGCGCCGCACGGCCATGGGGATGCAGCGCAGGTCGGCGGTGAAGTCGGCCTCAAAGTGGAAGCAGGTGCTAGCTAGGAGGGAGCCCAGGGGGAACTGCGGTAACAACTGCCACCATCATCGGGTGCCCTGGCTTGGTCGAATAGCCCCATGGTCAGTGATCCCGCCAGTTCAGCTGCCCTAGCCCAGTGCCCCTACTGCGGCGTGGGCTGCGGCCTGGAGCTGAAGGCCCCCGCTGAACCCGGCGGCCTCTGGACCGCCCGCGGCGACCGCCACCATCCCTCGTCCCTGGGCCAGGTGTGCATCAAGGGCGCCACCGTGGGCGAAACCCTGCACCCCAACCGCCTCACCACGCCCCTGTGGCGTGCGCGCATCGACCAGCCCTTTGAGCCGATCAGCTGGGAGCGGGCTTTCACCATTTTGGTGGAGCGCATCGAGGCCACCTTGGCCACCAAGGGGCCCCAAGCGCTGGCGATCTACGGCTCTGGGCAGTTCCTCAGCGAGGACTATTACGCAGCCAACAAGCTGCTCAAGGGCGCCCTGGGCAGCAACAACTTCGACGCCAACTCTCGCCTGTGCATGAGTTCGGCGGTGGCGGGCTATGCCCGCAGCTTCGGCTCCGATGGCCCGCCCTGCTGCTACGACGACCTCGATCTGGCCGATCTGGTGCTTCTGATCGGCACCAACACGGCCGAGTGCCATCCGGTACTGTTCCAGCGGCTGCTTAAGCGCCGGCGCAAGGGGGCTGGGCCGCGCCTGGTGGTGGTGGATCCGCGCGCCACCGCCACCAGCGATGCCGCCGACCTGCACCTGGCGATCGCCCCCGGCACCGACCTGGCCCTGCTCTGCGGCCTGGGCCACCTGTTGCTAGAGCGGCGCGGTGTGGATCGGGCCTTCGTGGCAGCCCACACCGAGGGTTTCGCCGAGCTGGAGACCCTCTGGTGGGCCTGGCAGCCGACGCGGACGGCGGCGGTGTGCGGCATCGCCGAGGCCGACCTGCGCCAGCTGGCCGACTGGTGGATCGCCAGCCAGGCGGCGCTCAGCCTTTGGTCGATGGGGGTAAACCAGAGCCGCGAGGGCACCGCCACCGTGGCTGGGATTTGCAACCTGCACCTGGTGAGCGGCCAGATCGGCCGCCCCGGCGCCGGACCCTTTTCACTTACCGGCCAGCCCAATGCCATGGGCGGCCGCGAGGTGGGTGGCCTGGCCCAGCTGTTGCCCGGTTACCGCTCCGTGGATGATCCAGCGCACCGGGCCGAGGTGGAACGCCACTGGGGCTTTGCTGCTGGCTCGATCTCGCCAGAGCCTGGCTTGGCGGTGTGGCCACAGATCGAGGCGATGGAGCGCGGCGAGCTCGACCTTTGGTGGGTGGCGGCCACCAACCCCTTAGTAAGCCTGCCCAGCCTCGATCGGGTTAGGGCGGCGGTGGCGAACTGCCCGTTGGTGGTGCTGAGTGAGGCCTATGCCGGTACGGAAACCGAGGCCCTGACCCATCTGGTGTTGCCGGCGGCCCAGTGGAGCGAGAAGGCTGGCGTAATGGTGAACTCCGAGCGCCGCGTCACCCTCTGCTCTGCCTTCCGCCAGCCCCCTGGCGAGGCCCGGGCCGACTGGGCGATCTTTGCGGAGTTGGGCCGGCGTCTCGGTTTTGAGGCGCAGTTCGGCTGGCCTGACGCTGCCGCGGTGTATGCCGAATTCGTGGCACTCACGACTGGCCGGCTCTGCGATAGCAGCGGCCTCAGCCACGGGCTCCTGGCCGAGCACGGCCCCCAGCAGTGGCCCTTCCCCGCCGGCACCGCCCCCGGCGGCGGCTCAGCGCGCCTCTACGTCGATCTGGCCTTCCCGACTCCTTCCGGCAAGGCACGCCTCTGGGCCGATCCGCCCTTGGGCCTGGCCGAACCCCCCTGCGACTCCTATCCCCTGGTGCTCACGGTGGGGCGGCTGCTGGGCCACTGGCACACCATGACCCGCACGGCCCATGTGGCCCGGGCGCTCAAGGCCCACCCCGAACCGCTGCTGGAGGTGCATCCAAGCGATGCGGCTCGCGCCGGCTTGGCTGATGGGGCCCTGGCCCTAGTGCGGTCGCGCCGCGGTGCGGTGTCGGTGAAGGTGCAAATCACCGAACGCATTCGGCCCGGCACCGTGTTTTTGCCGATGCATTGGGGCGCCTCCCAAGGCGAGCTGGCTTGCGAGGCCAATCGACTGATGCATGAGCTGGGCTGCCCGATTTCGAAGCAGCCGGAACTCAAGGCAGCGGCGGTGGCGCTGACGCCGGCCTGACCTAATCAACGTCGTGGGCGAAGCGGCGGTATAGAAAATCGAGTGCTTCGTTGCGGAATTCGTAGTACTCCGGCATCTCCATCAGCTGGCTGCGCTGGCGTGGGCGGGGGAAGGGCAGTCTGAGGTCGGCGCCGATCTGGGCGGCCGGGCCGTTTGTCATCATCACGATTCGGTCGGCGAGAAACAGGGCCTCGTCGATGTCGTGGGTGATCATTAGCACCGTCACTTTTTGCTCGGACCAGATCCGCAACAGCTCCTCCTGCAATTCTTCGCGGGTGATCGGATCCAGCGCCCCGAAGGGTTCATCGAGGATCAACAGTTTCGGCTGGAGAGCCAGCGCCCGTGCGATCGAAACGCGCTGCTTCATGCCCCCGGAGAGACTTGATGGTTTCTGGTGGGCGGCCTCACTGAGGCCCACCATCTCCAGGTGTCTTTCCACGATGGAGCGGCTCTGGCCGTTGCGTCGGTGCTGGGGGAAGACATTGTTCACCGCCAGGGCGATGTTGTTGTAGGCGCTCAGCCAGGGCAGCAGGGAATAGTTCTGAAACACCACCATCCGCTCGGGCCCCGGTTCGACGATCCTTTCCCCCTGTACCCGCACCTCACCGCTGCTGGGCTGCCGGAAGCCGGACACCATGTCCAGCAGGGTGGACTTGCCGCAGCCGGAATGGCCGATCACGCAGACGAATTCACCCTCGGCCACGGTTAGGTCGATGTTGTCGAGCACGCTGTAGGGCCCGCTCGGGGTGTCGTAGACCTTGCTTAATGACTCAATCTTTAGAAAAGGCTCGCTCTTTGCATCGGGGCCAACGGCGACGGTGCTGGAAAGGGTGGTCATCGCTGGGGACGCGGTTGAATTTGCGGTTGAAGTTTTGGTGGTGTAATTGCTGACGTTCAGTTAGCAGAGGCTGCCCTTAAGGCTGCCGGAGCATGTCGTCGCAGGTAGGCCAGGGGATCGCCCAGATCCAGGCAGTCGCTGCCGAACAACTCGATGGCGGTGGGCTCCGCCTGATCGCCGGCTTGGTCGCCCTGGGCCTCCGCCACGCGGCGGTATAGATACTGATGCTGCACCCGGTCAGCCACCTCCTGCCAGTCGTGGGGGAAGGGGCAGATTCCCCAGCGGGCGAGCTGGGTGATAATCCAGACCGCATCCTGTCGCTCCGGAGCATTCACGCCGCCGTGGAAGCGCAGCAGCTGGGGCTCCGCCACAGGCTCGCCGAGACCCCGGTCGAAGGGACCCACCAGCGCGGGCCGGAGTGTGTCCAGATCGGCCCCGACAAAGTTGGCGCGGGAGAGCAACTCGGCCAGCTCCTCCCGGTTGGCGGGCTGTTCGCACCAGCGACAGGCCTCCAGCAGGGCATGGACAAGGGCTTCGTGGGTGCGGGGGTGGGCTGAGGCCCAGTCCTCCCGCACGCCAAGAACCTTTTCGCAATGGCCGTTCCAGAGTTCGGTGTCGGCGGCGATCACCGTGCCGAGCCCCTCCTTGACGGCGCGGCTGTTCCATGGCTCGCCCACGCAAAAGCCATTGATCGTGCCGGCGCGAAGGGTCGCCACCATCTGGGGTGGCGGGATCACGATCAGGTCCACATCCTTGTCGGGGTCGATGCCACCTGAGGCCAGCCAGGCCCGCAGCAGGAAGTTGTGCATCGAGGCCGGGTGCACCATCGCGAAGACGGGACGCTTCTGGGGATGGGCCGCTATCCAGCGCTGCAGCCCGGCCACGTCGTGCACGCCAGCCTCCTGGAAGCTGCGATGCAGGGTGATGGCATTGCCGTTTCGCGAGAGGGTTAGGGCGGTGACCATCGGCAGGGGAGCCTGCCCCCGCAGCCCCAAAGCCATGGCGTAGGGCAGCCCTGCCACCATTTGGGCGGCATCGAGCACCCCCTGGCGCACGTGGGTTTCGAGGCTTTTCCAGTTGGCCTCCCGGCGCAGCTCCACCTGTTCAAGGCCATGGCGCTTGAAGAAGCCCTTCTCCTGGGCCACCACCAGTGGGGCGCAGTCGCTCAGTGGAATGAAGCCAATCGATAGGTTCACCTTCTCCAGACCGTTGGCGGCGATGGCGGCCGCCGGCTTGAGCCGCTGCTGCCGGGCTCGCCGCTGATCGTTGAGGAAGCCCACCATCTCGGCCCGCAGGGCGTAGTAGCTCGGGTGCTTCACCGCAGTCAGCTGGCTGCGGGGTCGGGGCAGGGGCACTTCGAGGATCTGGCCAATGTGGGCTTCCGGGCCGTTGGTCATCAACACCACCCGGTCAGAGAGCAGCAGGGCTTCGTCCACGTCGTGGGTCACCATCACGGCCGTTACGCCGGCCTCAGCGCAGATGCGCAGCAACTGTTGCTGCAGGTTGCCGCGGGTGAGCGCATCGAGGGCTCCGAAGGGCTCATCGAGCAGCAGTAGCTTCGGCCGGATCGCCAGCGCCCGGGCGATCGCCACCCGCTGCTTCATGCCTCCGGAGAGCTCGCGGGGATATTTATCTGCTGCTGCCTTTAGGTTAACCAATTGGATATTGTGCTCCACAATCGCCGAGCGCTCAGCTATTGCTTTGGTGGCAAAAACGTTGTCTACGGCGAGGGCGATGTTTTGCCGCACCGTTTTCCAAGGCAGCAGGGAATAGTTCTGGAACACCACCATTCGCTCTGGACCTGGAGCGGTGATTTGGCGGCCGTTCATCAGGATCCCGCCTTCGCTGGCCTGGCTGAGGCCGGCCAGAAGGTTTAGCAAGGTGCTCTTGCCGCAGCCTGAATGACCCACCAGCGAGAGAAACTCGCCCTCGGCGATATCGAGGAAGATATCGCGCAGTGCCACGTAGCTGCCGCCTCCTTGGAGGGGGAAGACCTGGGTGACATGGTCGACGGTGAACATGGAGGGCATGGCTTCAGTTCCCCCCCTGGCTCGCCCGGCGGCCGACGAAGGCAACCAGTCGATCGAGCAGCAGGCCCACCACGCCTACATAGATAATCGCCAGGATTATTTGGCTTGAGCTGGCATCGCCGCCGGCGTTGTATGCGTCCCAGATGAAGTAGCCGATGCCGCCGTCGGCCTTCAACATCTCTGCGGCCACGATTGCTAGCCAGGCCAGGCCCACGGCGATGCGCAGGCCGGTGAAGACATAGGGCACCGTTGCTGGTATTACGATGCTGCTGATGTAGGCCCGCTTGCTAAGGCGCAACACCCTGGCCACGTTGGTGTAATCCTGGGGAATCTCCTGGATGCCCACAGCCGTGTTGATAATGATTGGCCAGATCGCCGTGATGAAAATTACAAACACCGCTGAGGTATTGGCATCTTGAAACACCATCAGCGAAATCGGAAACCAGGCCAGTGGCGGCACGGTTCGCAGCACCTGCACCACTGGATCAAACCCTTTGCCGGCGAAACGATTTAGGCCGAGTAGGCCGCCGATGGCGACGCCTACTACCGCCGCCAGGCCGTAGCCCACCGCCACCCGTTGCAAAGAGATCAGGATCTGCCAACCCAGGCCCTTGCTGGTGCCACCGTCATCGAAAAACGGCTGGCTGATGTACGGATCCCAGGTATCGATCAGCACGTTGATCGGGCCGGGGAGCCGCGCAGCACCGAGGACGCCCGAAAGCAACTGCCAGACCAGTAGAAAGGAACCTATGCAAATCAGGTAGGGCAGGATCTGGGGCAGTGCCGGTAGCAGCCGACGCCGACGGGTGCGCCGGCCCGGGGAGGTGGTTGGGGTCACGGATGGTGGGCGTAGGAACGGAGAGGTCGCTGGGCGTTGAAGCTCACTTCATCGCCTTGATTGCCAGGGCATTTAGGTAGGCCTTGGGATCTTCGGGGTCGAATACCACACCGTCGAAGAAGGTTTCCTTGCCGCGTGAATCGCTGGCGGGAATTGCCTTTTCTTGGCCGATTGAGGTGGCGGCTTCCTTCCAGAGATCAGCCCGGTTCACCTTGTTCACCAAAGCGTCAATATCGGTGCCCGAAGGTAGGTAGCCCCAGCGTATGTCTTCGGTAACGAACCACTTGTCATGGCTCTTGAAGGGGAAGGAGGCCTGTTCGCTCCAGAAACGCATTCTCAGGGGGCTGTTTTTGACAACGCGGCCATCGCCGTAGTCAATGTCGCCGGCCAGACGGGGTTTGATGTCGGCCACGCTGGCTTTGAAGTATTTGTCCTTGGCTGTGATTTCGCAGAGTTCGTCAAGGTTTGCTGGATCTTCACACCAGATCTGGGCTTCCTGTACGGCCATCAGTAGGGCTTTGGTGGCCTTGGGGTTTTGGTCAACCCAGTCGGCCCTCATTGAAAAGGCCTTCTCGGGGTGGTTTTTCCAGAGTTCGCCGGTAACGGCCGCTGTGTAGCCCAGCTTCTTATTAACCAGGCGTTGGTTCCAGGGCTCACCAACGCAGAAGGTGTCCATGGTGCCGGTCTGCATGTTCGCCACCATCTGGGGAGGTGGCACTACTACCAGGTCGGCATCCTTATTGGGATCAATGCCATTGGCGGCGAGCCAGTAGCGCATCCATAGGTCGTGGGTGCCGCCTGGGAAGGTAACGGCTGCTTTGAACTTCTTTCCCTTAGCGCTTGCCTGTTGCGTTGCTTTTGCTAGGCCGGCCTTGTTGTCGATGCTGAGCTTGTTGGGCAGGTACTCCTTCGACACCGACAGCCCCTGGCCCTGCAGGTTGAGCCTTGCCAGGGTGTACATCGGTAGGGGCTGCTGGGTCTTGGTGATTGTGCCGGCAGTTAGCAGTAGCGGCATTGGCGAGAGGATGTGGGCGCCATCAATGCCGCCGCGGCTGCTGCCCAGTTCCAGGTTGTCGCGGGTGGCAGCCCAGGAGGTCTGCTTCACCACCTTCACCTCTGGCATGCCGTGCTTGGCGAAGAAACCCTTCTCCAGGGCGATGATCAGGGGTGCGGCATCGGTGAGGGCGATGAAGCCCAAGGTGGCAGTCTTCAGCTCAGGTGCATCCGCACCTCCGGCCGGACTAGTTATCTGATTTTCGGATTTTTTGGTAGGACTACCACAGGCAGCTAGCCAGAAGGCTCCAGCGGCTGAACCTGCGGTGGTGATCAGAAACTTGCGGCGTGAAAGATTGGACATCGCTTGATAGGGAAAGGCCGGAGTGGCGGCAATTGCACTCCGGACGGGCTCCATAAAGAAGCGCACCGAACCGGTCTGAAAATTGAGCCGGCGCGCAGGCTGACCGGTGCGATAACAACACCACGGCCGGCTTCAAGTTGAGGGTTGCAATTGCTACCGATCGCCGCTTTCGTCGGGATCGGCAAGGGTTCGCCGCAGTCGCTCGCCGCATTGGGAAGCCAGCAGAGCTCGCGCTTGCTCTAGGGCATCTGCAAGGTTTTCGAAGCGACCGGCCAGCCAGAGGTAGGCCCCCAGATTCCAGAGCAGGGGCACAGCCAGGGGGCCTTCACCACCCAGGGCTGCTAGCGCCTGTTGCTGCCAGGTTTCTAGGTTTTCCCAGGCGATCTCTTCGCCGTTGAGGCCATGGTCTCGGGGGTGCAGAAGCAGTCGCTCCAGCGAGCCGTCGCGGACCCGGGCGGTGATGCCAGCCCGGCTTGTAGGCAGGTCGGTTGACCCCTCCAGGCCCTTCACCGTGAGCACCTCGGTTTCACCGGCGGCGGCCAGGGCCTCCCAGGCCCGTTTTTCGGTGGGGGGATGGACGAAGCCACTCACCAGTAGATGGTCGCCGCAGTGGGGGGTCCAGAGCAGTTCCAGGCTGGCCACGGGGGGGCGTTTGCCAATTTCATCGCGCACCGGCAGCAACCTTTCCGCAGCTGGGAAGTGGTCGGGCTGGTGGGTGAGGGCCAGGTGGTGGGCACTCAACCGTTGCTGCAGAGTTGCGAGGCTGAGCCCACGCCATTCAATGCCTAGGGCGGCGAACAGCTCTGCCAGGGTGACGCCGTATTTAATCGGCATCGGATCGCCGCCGTGGAGCACTACCGGGATCTCGGCGCTGGCCAGCACCAGGGCGAGCAGGGGCAGCAGGGGGGCGGTGCGGCTGCGGCCGTCGTAGGGCACGCCGAAGCAAATGGCCTGGCGGCCAGGGGTTTTTAACTTCGGGCCGTGGCTGCGGTAGCTGTCGAGCATGCCGCTCAATTCGAGCGGCAGCGGCCGGCGAATCCGGTGGGCAATCAGGAAGGCTCCCAGCTGCGCATCGCTTGCCTGACCCTGAAGCATCAGGTCCATGGCCTCACGGGCCTCAGCGCGGCTCAGGCCCGTGCTGGTGTGCTCGCCGCTGCCCACCTTGGCAATAAGTTCGCGAAAGCGAGCCCGCTCGGGGCCGAGGGCGTTGAGGCGCTGCAGGCGCCTTGACCCCGCATCCGCCGCATGTGGTGCAGGCTGTAGCGGTTGCGACACAGTAATAGACCCGCACTGCGGACAATTTCAATTGTCTCCCTGCGGGGAGTTTTTTCCCCATTTCTGTTTTTCCAGCGGCGTAGCTCTCATCGGCGCTTGCTCGGATCCACCTTGCGGCTGTGTGGCGGCAGGGCGGGCATGCCGAGGTTGTTCCGTGTTTCGAGAGTCCGCCCCATGACGAGCCCCACCATTTCTGCGGCCAGCCAGCCGCCCCTCAGCAAGATCGAGCAGGCCAAGGCCGAGCTCTGCGGCCTCGAGCTGGAGCCCCGGCTTGCCGAAATGGGGCGTGAAGGCTGGGAATCACTCGATGAAGCCACGCTCACGATCCGGCTCAAGTGGCTGGGGATCTTCTTCAGGCCGGTGA
This sequence comes from Synechococcus sp. CS-1331, assembly GCA_025127975.1. Lineage (GTDB taxonomy): Bacteria > Cyanobacteriota > Cyanobacteriia > PCC-6307 > Cyanobiaceae > Cyanobium_A. The sequence goes on from JAHLYQ010000041.1 coordinate 100,027, forward strand.
CCCCGGGGCGCTTCATGGTGCGGCTGCGTATCCCCAACGGCGTTGTTAGCGCCGAGCAGCTGGAGCTGCTGGCCGAGGCGATCGACCGTTGCGGCGAGCACGGTAGTGCCGACATCACCACCCGCCAGAACCTGCAGCTGCGGGGCCTGCTGCTGGAGGACATGGCGCCGCTGATGGTGGCGCTGGAGACCATGGGGCTCACCAGCCGCCAGTCGGGCCACGACAACCCTCGCAACATCACCGGCAACCCGCTGGCGGGCATTGACCCAGAGGAGATCGTCGACACCCGCCCCCTGGTGGAGGCGATTCAGGCCGCCCTGCTGGGGCCGGCCGGTCCCCGCAACCTGCCGCGCAAGTTCAATGTGGCCGTGGGGGGCGCTCCAGATAGCTTCCTGCTGCACAACGACCTGGCCTTCCTGCCGGCCGAGCACAACGGTGAGCTGGGTTTCACGGTGCTGGTTGGGGGCTTCTTTTCAGCCCAGCGCAACGAGTTGGCGGTGCCCCTAGGCCTGTGGCTGCGGGCGGAGCAGCTGGCCGACTTCACCCTGGCGGTGTTGCATCACTACGAGCGCGCAGGCAATCGCCAGCAGCGCAATAAAAGCCGGCTGATGTATCTGATCGACCAGCTAGGCATTGACGTCTACCGGGCTGAGCTGGTTGAAGCCTTTGCCGAACCCGTGCTCCCCCACGATGGCTCCCACCTGGTAAATCGTGCCCCCCGCTCGGGCCTGGGCGTCCATGCCCAGAAGCAGGCGGGACTTCACTGGGTGGGGTTGCATGTGCCCATGGGCCGGCTGGAGGCGGCTTCGATGTTGGAACTTGCCGGTTTGGCACGCACCTATGGCAGCGGCGAGCTGCGTCTCACCGAGGCCCAGAACGCCTTGATCGTTGATGTGCCCGGCGATCGCCTCGAGGCCCTGCTGGCCGAACCCCTGCTGCAGCGTTTCCGCCCCGACCCTTCGACCCTTCAGGCTGAAGCGGTGAGCTGCACCGGCAACGCCTACTGCAGCTTTGCTTTGATCCCTACCAAGGGCGTGGCCCAGCAGGTGCTCGAAGAGCTGGAGCAGCGCATCGAATTGCCTGAGGCGGTGCGAATGCACTGGACCGGCTGCCCCAATGCCTGCGGCCAGCCCTACATGGGTCAGATCGGGCTGATGGGGGCCAAGGCCCGCAAGGATGGGGAGATGGTGGAGGCGGCCAAGCTCTTTCTTGGCGGCTCCATGGGAGATGAGCCCAAGCTGGCTGAGCTGCACCACAAGGGCGTTCCCCTCAGTGACTTGCCGGATGTGCTGGAGCAGCTCTTGGTGGAGCACTTTGGAGCTCGCCGCCGCGAACAGGCAGCCAGCTGATCAGGGTGGTGGTGGTAAGAACACCAGCGGGCTGGAATCCAGTGGTTACCTACCCAGCACACCTCGCGAGCTGATCGCCCTGGCCCCTGAGCCCCAACTAATGCCGGTGGATCTGCCACCGATTGGCTGCGCGGATCGCTGGCCCTGGCTGCAAAGGCTGCGCCACCAGCCTGAGCTGGTTGCCGAACCCTGGCTGGCGGCGCTGGAGGCTGGAGTTCTGGGGGCAGACCAGGATCTTTTGGCCGTCCTGGCGGAGCGCCTGGATCCTCCGGCCCAGTTGCGAATGTTGCGCTGGTGGCGCCAGCAGGCCAAGCCCGATCCCGGTCTGCCATCCCAGGTGCTGCGTCACCGGGATGGGGCGAGTGCCGTCTGGTTGCTGGAGCAGCTGGCCGCTGGCCCGGCTGCCCTTGCTGCGGAGTTGCCCCCCGCCGTGGCGGCGGCCCTGCTTCCCTTGCTGGGTCACCAGCGCCAGCGTCAGGCCTGGCCGGTGCTGCAGGCCTGGTTGCAGGCGCCGATTGCCAGGCACCTGCGGCGCTCAGCGCTGGAGGGGGTGGCCCGGGGCCTGTCGGTGTGGCCCCGGGCCCAGCTGCTGGTTGAGCTCAGCGCCCTCGCCGCCGACCTAGATAGCCAGCTGGCGGCTACAGCGGTGGATCTGCTGGCCCGCTTGCCCGGCGCCCGCCGCGCCCTGGTGCCCCTGGGCCTTCGCCAGCTGGATCCCCAGGTGGCGGAGCGCCTTCGTCGCCGCCTCGCGGCCATCCCCGCCCGGCCCCTGTTGCTGGTGGTGCATGGCCGCATGGGCGGGGAGCTGCCGGCTGAGCTGGTCGCCCTGGCTGCCGAGCTGGAGCAGCGCCGCGGCGCGCCCGTGCGCTTGCAGGCCCTCAGCGCTTTGGCGCCGCCGGCGCCCCAGGAACTGCTGCAGGGCGACCTGGGCGATCAGCAGCTCACCCTGGTGCCCTTGCTGCTGCTGCCGGGTGGCCATGTGCGCCACGACCTGCCGGCGATCGCGCGCTATTGGGCTGGGTTTGCGCGGGTGCAGCGCATCCCCTTTCTGGGGGCCTGGCCCCGCTGGCAGGCGGCGCTGGCTGTGGAGCTGGCGGGGTTGGGCCCCAGGGATTCCCAGGGCTCCGCTGCGCCCCTGCTGCTGCACCATCCCCTCGAGGGCCCCCTGGCAGGGCGATATCTGGCCACCCTGGAACGGCGCACCGGTTGCCGTTGTCTGGCCACTCCATACAGTGCAGAGCACCTCGCCGAGCTGCAGCTGACCCTCTCCGCACCGGCGCTGCCCCTGGTTCTGGCGGCCAATCGGCTCACCGACCAGCTTGCCGATCAGGTGGGTCCGCCGCTGCTGCAAAGGCCGCTCCTGCACCAGCTGCTGCTGAGCGAACTGGAGGCCCTGCCATGAGTGCCGCCCCCCAGCCCGGCACTGTCCCCCAGCCCGGCACCGTGTATCTGGTGGGGGCGGGTCCGGGCGACCCCGAGCTGCTCACCCTCAAGGCCCATCGCCTGCTGCAGCAGTGCGATGCCCTCGTCTACGACTCCCTGGTGCCCAAGGCCCTGCTGGATCTGGTGCCGGCGGGCTGTGAGCACCGCTTCGTGGGCAAGCGCCGCGGCCACCATTCGGTGCCCCAGCCCAGTACCAATGCGGTGCTGGTGGAGCTGGCCGGCCGCTGCCGCTTGATCGTGCGGCTCAAGGGCGGCGATCCCTTTCTGTTTGGCCGGGGCGGCGAGGAGGCGGCCCATCTGGCGGCCCGGGGCATCCCGGTGCAGGTGGTGCCCGGCGTGACGGCGGGCATCGCGGCGCCTGCCTACGCCGGCATTCCGGTGACCCACCGGCGGGCCGGCTCCAGCGTCACCTTTGTGACCGGCCATGAGGAGATCGACAAGCAGCGTCCGGGGGTCGACTGGCGGGGCCTGGCCCGCTGCAGCGACGGCCTGGTGATCTACATGGGCCTGCACAACCTGCGCCGCATCGCCGAGGAATTGATGCTGGGGGGCCTGGCCGCTGACACGCCGGCGGCGGTGATCCAGCAGGGCACGGTGGTGGGCCAGCGCCTGTTGCTCAGCCCCCTGGGCGAACTGGCCGACCGGGCCGGCGAGCAGAATTTCGCCTCCCCCTCGATCGTGCTGGTGGGCCCGGTGGTGGCCCAGCGGGTGGCCGCCTGCAGTCCCGCTCCAGCTGCCGTGGAGATGCCGATTCCCTTTTGAGGGGCAGGCTCTGCTTTGAGGAGCAGGCCCTGCGGGTCACTAGCGAAACTGGCCCGTGGTTCGGCGGTTTCAGTAGTGGTTGAAACGGTTGGTTGGTCGGATTGTTCGTTTCACTGAGGCTTCACAAGCCAGCCTCCGTGCCGGACCTAATGACTGCGTTCATGCCCAAACCGGCGCCGATGTTTGAATTGATCCCCTACGAGAAGTTCCGAGATACCCCGGCGGTGCGCTTTTTTGACATCACCGTCGCCGCATCGAATGCCCGCGACCTGGTGATTCATGCCGGCCCGGCCATCAGCCCCCCTGACGAGGAGAAGACTGGCGCCTGGCAGTTTTATCTGCACCCCCACCAGGAGGACAACCTGCTGGCCCTCCATGGCGGCCGCACTTTCTACTTGGTGAATCTCGGCTGGAATTACCCGTATCACATTGTTCGCCTAGAAACCGGCGGCGACATCCTGCGCATTCCTCCGGGCACCTTCCACCGCTCCGTTTCCGACCCGGATGGCTCGGTGGTGCTCAACCAGGCCGTGCGCGAGGAGGGTGCCAGCGTGTTGCGGGAATTCCGCGTCTACAACAGCCGCCGCATCCCGCGCCTGTTTGCCGCCACCTTCAAAACGGCGCCCCTGCCCAAGTTGCACGGGGTGAGCTGGTAGCCCTAGAGGCGCAGATCGAGGCTGCAGGAGCCCGGCTCTGGGCCGCGCAGGCTTGGCCCCTTACGCCTGGGCCCCCCGGGCTCGACGGCGATGGGCCCAAAGCCCTGCTCCTCCTGCTCCAGGCGCCAGGCCTGCAGCCTGGTGCCACTGGCGGCATCGCTCAGTTCCAGCTCGAGCGGCACATCCTCTGGCAGGCAGGGATGCAGGCAGGGGAATAGGGCCTCCTGGCGGTAGCGCACGGCCAGCGGCCCCTGCTCCTCTGGCGCTGGCAGGGGCACGGCTCTGCCCTGCAGTTCCAGCCGGAAGCGGCGGCGGAAGTCGGGGCTGGTGATCATTTCGAAGCGCCGCAGGGAGCTGTCCACGAAGCGGCTGGTGCTGCCCCCCTCCACCGGCGTGTCGCAGAGCAGGGGCCAGGGTTCGAGGGCTTGGCGGATCGTCAGCTCTGCAGCCCCCTCCTGCCAGTGCAGCAGCTGGGGGAAGCGCCACTGCCAGATCTCCGCAAAGGGTTTCGGATCAAGCTGGAGGCCGTCAGCAGCGAGCTCGGCCAGCACCTGCTCCAGATCGCTCCAGAGCTGGCTGGGGAGTAGGAGCTGGTCGTGCAGGGCTGGGCCCCAGTCACGCAGTTGGCTGGGGCGATGGGCGGGCTCCAGCAGATGCACGGCCAGGGCGCGCCAGAGCAGGGCGACGGCGTTGGTCCAGCCGGGCTCAGGCAAGGACTCCAGGGCCCGAAATTCCAGCAGTCCCTGGCAGCCGGCGGCCCAGGCCGGGTTCCAGAACTTGTCGAGGCTGATCTCGCTGCGGTGGGTGTTGCCGCTGCGGTCGGCGTGCAGGTGGCGCAGGGTTTCGCCGATCGCCACCCGCTGGTCCCCCGGGGGCAGGTGCTCGAGGGCCCGGTGGGCCAGTTCCAGGTCCAGCGGGCTGGCTGAGCCCTCATCGGTTCGGGGTGCCTGGGAAGCCGGGCCGACGCTGCGGCCGCTGAACAGATAGGCCAGGCATGGGTGGTGCTGCCAGTAGCGCAGGATTCCCACCAGCCAGGCTGGTCGGGCAAAGAAGGGGTTGGTCTCCAAGCTCGGCCCCCCCAGCAGCAGGTGGTTGCCGCCGCCGGTGCCCTCGCGGCGCCCGCCCTGCTCACGCCAACAGCGCAGGCCTACGGCCGCGGCGGCCTGCTCCAGCAGCAGGATCCACTCGGCATAGTCCTGCCAGCTGGGGCACACCGGCAGGTTCACCTCCAGCACGCCGGGGTCGGCCGTCAGGCCCAGCACCTGCCAGTGGCCGCTGCAGTCCACCGGCAGCACGCCGCTGAGCTCCGGCCGCTGCCAGGCGCTGCTGTGCCGGGCGATCAGCTCCAGCAGCTGTTCCAGGGGCTCCCGGGCCAGGGGTGGCAGGAACAGCCCCCAGCCCTCCCGATCGAGCTCCAGGGTGAGCACCTGGCGCAGGCCCTGCTCAGGGAAGTGCTGCAGGGGTAGGCGCAGCCCGGCCGGGCCCTGGGCCGCGCTGAGCTGGCGCAGGGGCTTGGCCAGCGGCCAGTTGAGCGAATGCCAGCGGCCCTGCTCGCAGCTCAGTGGTATGGCCCAAATTCGCCGATCGGCCTGGAGGGGGTCCCTCAGGGCCAGGGGGTGCAGGCGGATGCCGAGCCCCTCGCCGAGTTTCGCCAAAAATTTCAGCGCCTGGCTTTTTCTGGGCACCGCGGCTGGGTTCGGGCTAGGCCAGAGCGCCAGGGGGTCGCCGTCGCCGCCGCGGATCAGCCGTAGGGCCCAGCGGGGATTGACTTCGCCGTCGTAGCGCTTGCCGGGGCAGTAGAGCAGGGTGCTGTCGGGCCAGGCCCGACGTTGCAGCTCCTTGGCCAGGGCCCTGGCATAGCCGAGCTTGGTGGGGCCATCGGCGGCCACGCTCCACTCCGCCCCATCCGGTTCGAGGGGCACCAAGGTTGGCTCCCCACCCATGGTGAGCTGCACGCCGGCCTGGCGCAGGCGTTGTTCGATTACCTCGGCAGGTCCTGGGATGACCTCAGCAGGACCTGGGATCGCTTCAGACACGGCTGGCTCGGGCTCAGAGGGGATGGGGAACCTCAGGGGCCACGGTCGACTCATTGATGGTCGACTCATGAATCGTCGACTCCTGGATTGCTGGCTGCAGGATTTCGGCTGCGATGCTCCAGCCCATCGTGCTTTCCACGCCGTTGGGGCCGGAGAAGCTGCCGGTGACCGCCGCCGTCAGCTCCGGCTTGGAGGAGGTGGCCAGGGGGATGTAGCGGTCGTCGATGATGCCGCTGCCGCTCGGGTCAAAGCCCCGCCAGCCGGCGCCGGGGAGGTAGACCTCGGCCCAGGCATGCAGGTCGTAAATCTCGGGTTTCGGTTCCACCAGGTGGTAACCGCTGACAAAACGGGCCGGCAGGCCGACGCAGCGGCAGGCCTCGACCATCAACATCGCCAGGTCGCGGCAGGAGCCCACCCGCTCCTTGAGGGTCCTGCCTGCGGGCCAGGCCGGACCGATGTGTCTCTGGGTGTACTTGACCCGGTCTTGGATGATCTCAACCAGCTGCTGCAGGAACATCAGGGCCCGCTGATCGCTGCCCATCAGCGCCTCCTGGGCCACGTCCACCGCGGCTGGATCGTGCTGGCCATTGGGCAGCCAGCCCTCCAGGCTGCCGGCCAGATCCCCGTTGAGGTGGCCCACTGGGTATGGCAGCAGCGGTTCGTTGCCCTCCAGGCAGGCCTGCAGTAGGGGGGGCGTTTCGGTTTCCACCAGGCTGCTGGCCTGCACGCTGAAGGCTTCGCAGGGTCCGTTGAAGCGGGCCCGGATGATCTCATCGCCGCTGGCTGCCACCAGGGGGTACTGGCGTCCGGGCTGGGGGCTGATCGTCAGCTGGAAATCCAGCAGCCGCTGGAACCCCTGCCCCCTGGGTTTGAGGCAGAAGCGGTGGGGGCCAAGCAGCACGGGTGCGCTGTAGCTGTAGGTGAAGGTGTGGATTACGCGGGCACGCATGCGGAGTCGGCGATGAAGTAGCGCTGCTCGACCAGATCATGGAGCCGGTTGAGATCGCTTTGCAAATCGTCGATCGACTCGTGCAATCCCCCGGCGATCAGCTCGTCGATGCTGGTGTAGCTCCAGCGGGCCAGGGTGAGCCCGCTGAGGCATTCGAGCTCATCGGGGGCACCAGGCACGGCCTGGCCCCGCACGATGCGTAGGGTTTCGTTGATGCGCTCCAGGCAGTAGCGCACCGACCGGGGAAAGATCGGATCTAGCAGCAGAAAGGCGGCCACGGCTTTCGGTTCGATCGCCTGCTGCTGGGACTGGCGGAACATCTGATAGGCCCCGGCGCTGCGCAGCAGCGAGATCCACTGCAGTTCATCCAGCACACCGCCCACCTCATCCGGGGTGGGCAACAGCAGAAAGTATTTGACATCGAGGATGCGGGTGGTCTTGTCGGCCCTCTCCAGCAGTCGGCCCAGCCGGCTGAAGTGCCAGGAGAGATCTCGGCTGAGGGTGGCATCGGTGATGCCGTAGAAGAGCTGGCAGGCCCGACGGATATCCCGCAGCCGTTCCTGGGGTTGTTGTTTCCAGAAGCCTTCGCTGTCAAGCAGGGTCCAGTAGGTGTCGTTGAGCTGCTCCCACATCTCGGTGGTGATCACGTCGCGAATCTGGCGTGCATTTTCCCGGGCGATGGCGATGCAGTTGACCACGCTGTAGGGGTTGGCTTCTGCCCGCACCAGAAACTCCACCACCTGCTCGGGCCCGCCGGCCGGATAGAGCTCATCGAACAACTCCCGATCGCCACTGGCATCGATCAGGGGCAGCCAGGGCTCGGCGCTGCCGGGGGGGCAGTCGAGGGCCATGGCCTCACTCACCTCGACGAAGCGGGAGATGTTCTCAGCCCGCTCCACGTAGCGGTTGATCCAGTAGAGCGAATCGGCGACGCGGCTCAGCATGGTTGCTCGGCCACGATCCAGGTGTCCTTGCAGCCTCCCCCCTGGGAGGAGTTCACCACCAGGGATCCCCTGCGCAGGGCCACCCGGGTGAGGCCACCGGGGCTCACCCAGGAGCCCCGGCCGCGCAGCACGTAGGGCCGCAGGTCAACGTGGCAGGGAAACAGTTCGCCCTCGCTCAACGACGGCACGGTGGAGAGCTCCAGGGTGGGCTGGGCGATGTAATTGCGCGGATCGGCCTGGATTTTGGCATCGAATTCGGCGATCTCCTCCGGACTGGCATGGGGGCCGATCAGCATGCCGTAACCGCCCGCCTCAGCCACCGCCTTGACCACCAGCTCGCCCAGGTGGGCCAGCACATAGGTCCGGTCTTCCTGGCGGGAGCAGAGGTAGGTGGGCACATTTTCGATGATCGGCTCCTCGCTGAGGTAATAGCGAATCATCTCCGGCACGTAGGCATAGATCAGCTTGTCGTCGGCGACGCCGGTGCCGGGGGCATTGGCGATCGCCACCCGGCCGGCCCGGTAGGCCGCCATCAGGCCTCGCACCCCCAGCATTGAATCGCTGCGGAATACGGCCGGATCGAGGAAGTCGTCATCGATGCGCCGGTAGATCACATCCACCGGCTCCAGGCCGGCCGTGCTGCGCATCCACACCCGGTCGTCCTGGCAGATCAGGTCGCGACCCTCCACCAGCTGGATGCCCATCTGCTGGGCCAGGTAGCTGTGCTCGAAGTAGGCGCTGTTGAAAACCCCCGGGGTGAGCAGCACCACCTTGGGGGTATCGGTCCAGGGGGCTAGCTCCCGCAGGGTCTGCAGCAGGCGGGAGGGGTAATCGTCGATCGGTTGCACCGTGCGTCCTGAAAACAGGCTCGGGAACATCCGCTTCATCACGCGGCGATTTTCCAGGAAGTAGGCCACGCCGGAGGGGCAGCGCAGGTTGTCCTCCAGCACCCGCCAGGCTCCCTGGCCGTCGCGCACCAGATCCAGGCCGGAGATGTGGCACCAGCGGCCCAGGGGCGGCTTGAAGCCCTGCAGCTGGGGTCGCCAGCCCTGGGAGCTCTCCACGTCTTCCCTGGGGATCAGGCCATCGCGCAGGATTTGCTGGGGGCCATAGACGTCGGCCAGAAAGAGGTCTATCGCCTCCAGGCGCTGCAGCAGGCCCTCCTCCAGCCGCTGCCAGTCGTCGTTGCTGATCAGCCGGGGCAGGGGGTCAAAGGGCAGGATCCGCTCCCCCCCCTGGCCTCCGGAATCGTTGAGGCGAAAGGTGGCCCCCAGCCTCCGCAACAGCACTCCGGCGGCGGCATGGTTGCGGTTGAGTTCGTCGAGGCCCAGCTGGCCCAGGGAGGAGACCAGGGGCCTCAGGGCGCTGCGGGGCTGGTCGGCGCCGCTGAAATATTCGTCGTAGCCCTTGTTGGGTTTGTATTCCGTGAACATGGATCACCCCCTCGACGTGGCGGGATCATGTCCAGCCGGCGGGCTTATCGCCGGTGTGTATTGATACGGAAGCCCGGCTACAGTGGCCGACCCTTTCGGCAAATTCATGCGCCCTAGCCTGTTCAACGCTGCGATCGCTGGAATTTTTGCCACCGGCGCCACCCTGGCGGCACCGGCGCTGGTCCAGGCCCAAACCTGCCAGTTCCTGGCCCCGGTGGGCGGCAATGGCACCTCCAACATCGTGCTCAAGACAGTGGGCCCGGGCAATCCTTTTGGCCGTCCGAACTGGAACACCGATTTCTTCGTGACCCAGCCCTACGCCAGCTACAAATTTTTCTTCACAGCTGACTCCTCGGTGAGTGCCACCTACCCGATCCAGGGCTATCTCAAGTTCACCGATGGCTCCAGCCTGCAGGTGATCAACGAGTCGTTCGCCCCCCAGATGGGTACGGGCCGCATGTGGGGCCCCTTCCCGGCGATTCCCGGCAAAACCGTCAGCCAGCTCAACTTCAAGATCGGTGCCAGCGCCGACCAGGCGGCCACCGGCTTCACCTATCGGATCTCCACCATGGGTTGCAATTAACTGCGTTGCAACTAACTGCGTTGCAACTAACTGCGTTGCAACTAACCGCAGGGGCGATCGGGCAGGAGTAGTTGGCGCCAGAACCTTTCGGGCTGCTGGCCGGGCTGCTGGCCGCAGCTCGCCAGGGGCACCGCGCCCAGGTGGCTGATCGGCCGGCAGCCGAGGCTGTTGATCAACCAGGCCGCCCCAGCCCCGAGCAGATCCTGCTCCCCGATCAGGGCCTCCGCCACCAGCCCCCGCTCCAGGGCCCGCCGCCGCATCACCCCCGGCAGGCAGCCGCTGCTCAGCGGTGGGGTGATCCAGCTGTCCCCTCGCCACACCAGCAGGTTGGCGGTGGTGCCGCAGCAGATGCCCCCGGCGGAGCTGGGCAGCAGGGCATCGTCGGCGCCGGCGGCGCGGGCCTGGCGGCGGGCCTGGATCGAGGCCCCATAGGCGAAGCTCTTGCAGCGGCTCAGCAGGCTGGTGGCGCTGCGGGTTTCGGTGGGGCTGACGATCACCCGCAGCGGCGCGAAGCAGGGCTCGATGGCGCTGAGCTGCAGCCAGAAGCGGGGCTCGTCGTTGTCGGCCAGGTCGATCCCCCGGCTGGTGCTGCCCCGGCTCCAGTTGAGCCGCAGGGCGCCGCTGCTGCCCAGGGCCGTGCCGATGCCGCTGCGGGCGGTGGCTGCGCCCAGGAGGCTCTCCACGGTCGCTGCCCCCGGTGGCGGTGGTAGCCCCAGCAGGGCCGCCGAGCCCTGCCAGCGCTCCAGATGCTCCGCCAGCAGCCAGGCGCGGCCGGCCTCCACCAGCACCGTTTCAAACAGGCCGTCGGCCAGCAGCAGGCCCCGATCGTCGAGCGGTATGGCCAGGTCAGCGGGGCTGCCCCAGCAACCATGCCCCGAGCGATCCCCCAGCCAGGCAATCGCGGCGGCCATGGGCTGGGGGCGATTCACGCCAGGGCCTCCAGCAGCGGTTGTAGTTTCCAGCCCAGCTCCTCGGCTTCGGCGGCGGGATCGGAGTCGGCCACGATGCCGCAGCCGGCGTGGGCCCGTAGGCGCTGGCCGCGCAGCAGCAGCGAGCGGATCAGGATGCTGCTGTCGAACTGCCCGTCGGCCCCCAGCCGGAAGAGCGAGCCGCAGTAGGGCCCCCGGGGTACCGGCTCCAGGCCGTGCAGCCGCTGGCAGGCCCGGATTTTTGGGGCCCCGGTGATCGAGCCCCCCGGCCAGCAGGCCCTCAGCAGGTCAATGGCGCTCAGCCCATCGCCCAGCTGGCCCCGCACTACCGAGGTGAGGTGGTGCACCTGGCGATAACTTTCCAGCCCCACCAGCTGGGGCACCTGGATCGAGCCTGGCTGGCACACCCGCCCCAGGTCGTTGCGCAGTAGGTCCACGATCATCACGTTCTCAGCCCGGTCCTTGGCACTGGTGACAAGGTCGGCGGCGGCATCGGCATCGGCCTCGGGGTGCTGGTGGCGGGGCCGGGTGCCCTTGATCGGCCGCGTCTCCACCTGCCCCGTCCTATCCAGCCGCAGGAACCGTTCCGGGGAGGCCGAGAGCACCGCCTCACCAGCCGCCGCCGCTCCGGCGATCGCCAGGCCACCGAAGGGTGCGGCGCAGCTGCGGCGCAGGCGGCCGTAGAGCTCCAGGGGATCGGCGGGGTTCGCCAGTTGCTGCTCGCAGCAGGCGGTGAGGTTGGCTTGGAAAAGATCGCCGCTGGCGATCCAGGCCAACACTTGCTCCACCTGATCGGCGAAGCGCTCGGGGGGGGTGTGCCAGTGCCAGGAGGCTGGCGCGATCGCGGTTGGCGGTTGGCTCGCTGGCGGGGCGCCCAGATCAAGCCGCTCCAGCAGGGCGGCAAAGCTGCTCAGCCGCCCTGGATCCTGGCCCTCGAGCCATTGCCTCTGGCTGGGGTGGTCGATCACCAGCACCGGGTCGTGGCAGGCGGCCCAGAGCAGGGCCATGTCGGGGGATTGCCAGTGGGGTGCGGGCTCCACCCAGGCCCCGGCTTCGTAGCTGAGCCAGCCCATCCAGTGGCCGCCGCCCGCCGCCAGATCGGCCAGCAGCGCAAATGGATCCCTGGCTCCGGCCTCCCCCGGTAGGCCGCGGCAGATGCGCTGCTCTAGGGGCGCCAGGCCGAGGCGGCTGCAGGGGCCCTGGGCGCTGCCATCGCTATCGAGCCACACCAGACCCTCCCTGCCCAGCTCGGCGGCCAGGGCTTGCACCAGGGGCCAGGGATCCCGCCAGGGCAGGGGGTGATGCAGGGGCTCGCGGTGGCGGGGCGGGCTCATACCCCGGCTGCCAGCAGGGCGGCATCGCGGATGCGGCAGCTGTCGCACACGCCGCAGGGCCGCTCGCCGCCCTCGTAGCAGCTCCAGGTGCGCTCGATCGGTACGCCCAGCCGCCGGGCCTCTTGCACGATCCGGGTTTTGCTCCAGCTCACCAGGGGTGCCCAGAGCTGGGCCGCGCGGCCTTCACGGCCGGCCTTGCTGGCCAGCTCAGCCAGGGTCTGGAAGGCTTCGAGGTAGTCGGGGCGGCAGTCGGGGTAGCCGGAGTAGTCGACAGCATTTACGCCCAGCACCAGCTTCTGGGCGCCGCGGGCCTCAGCCAGGCTCAGCGCCAAGGCGATGAACACGGTGTTGCGACCCGGCACGTAGGTGCTCGGGATCACGCCCGCCTCAACCCCGGCGCTCGGCACGGCGATGGCGGTGTCGGTGAGGGCGGAGCCACCCCAAGCGGCCAGGTTGACGGCGATGGTGTGGTGTTCAGCCAGTCCCAGCAGCTGGGCCAGTTCGGCGGCGGCCTGCAGTTCGCGGCGATGGCGCTGGCCGTAATCCAGCGACAGCCCGATCACCCGATAACCGGCTTCGATCGCCAGGGCCGCGGCGGTGGCTGAATCCAGGCCGCCGGAGAGCAGAGCGATCGCAAGGGGTGGGGCAGATGGGGCTATGGGGCTGGCGATGGCGTTAGGGAGCTTGTACAGAAGTACATCTTCCCCAATGCCAGCGCCGCTTGCTGCCGCCACGATGGCCCCAACCGTGCATTTGGGGATATGGATTTGGCCAGGGGCATCAAAAACGTGGCGTTTGCTTTGCTGCTCGCTGCGGCGCCCGTCTCGGCGGTACCCCGGCTCGATCTCTCGAGCCATCCCAAAGCTGCCGCCGGCGATCGCCGCTGGGTGATCCAGCTGCCGGGGGTGCTGCCCCCCCAGGCCGATCCCGCGCTGTCAACCAACCCCGCCGACTGGCGGGTGCAGCTGATCGTGGGTCAGATGGTGGAGCTCGATTGCAACCGCCAGACCTTTGGCGGCAAGCTGCGGCCGCTGAAGCCAGCCCAGCCGGGCGGCCCCCTGCTCTATCGGGTCACCGATGTGGGGCAGCTGGCCTCCACCCGCATGGCTTGCCCGCCGGATCAGCCCCGGCGCCGCGCCTTTGTGCCGATGGCTGGCAAGGCCTTTGTGGTGCCCTACAACGCCAGCCAACCGATCGTGGTCGATGCGCCCCGGCCGCTGGAGCTGCGCTGGCGGCTGTGGAAGGCCGAGGTCCAAGAGCGGCCGGCTCGCCTGCAGTGATCAGCGCAGCCCCAGCCACTTGTGGCTCTGGAGGCTGAGCCGCCACTCGGGATGCCGCAGCACGTGGGCCGTGGCCAGGGCCTGGCCGCTCTGGGAGTCCCAGCCCGGCTGCAGTAGCAGCGCCGGCTGGTTGCCAGCGGCGCGCAAGCCCTTCGCCGCTGCCGCCATGGCTTCGGCGAAGGCCAGATCGCCGGCCCCGTGAACCACCACCTTGAGTTCGTGGCAGCTCGCCAGCAGCTCGGTTGTGGGCGGCCGGTGGGATTTGGGTGAGAGGGTGATCCAGTTGAAGCGGCCGCTCAGGGGATCGACGCCGCTGGTCTCCAGGTGCAGGGGCAGGCCGCTGCTGGCGAGGGCGGCGCAGAGGGCGGTGAGCTCGTGGTGCAGGGGTTCACCGCCGGTGACAACCACAAAGGCCGCCCCTGCTGCTGAAGCTGAGGCGGCTTCGGCTGCCAGCTCGGCCAGGGGGCGCAGGGGGTGGGGCGCCGCGGCCCAGGAATGCTTGGTGTCGCACCAGCTGCAGCCCACGCCGCAGCCCGCCAGGCGGACGAAGAAGGCGCTGCGGCCGGCGTGGATTCCCTCCCCCTGGAGGGAGTGGAAGGTTTCCACCACCGGGAGGTGCGGGGACGGGCCTGCAACGGAGGGCGACATCGAGAGAGAGTGCCAGGAAGGCGCCGACGCTCAAGCTGCGGCAGGTGGTCTGATTATCAGCGACGGGGAGATTGGGAGCTGGGCAGGGCCACCGCGTCGCAAGCTGTTCCCGAGTGATTGGGACCACTTCATTTCGATGACACGTTGCCAATGGGATCTCAGCTGGTTCAGCGTCAAGTGAGAAATGCCGTCGCCCAGCCAGGCAAGGGATCCTGCTGAACCATGCATATTCCATCGCTGATCGAGAACACGGGCTGGAACGGATCCAGAGCGGAGGAATTGTCATAGACCTGAAGCACATCCACCAGTGGGATGGCGTCCTGCACCTGCTCCAGCAGGCGTGGGATGCGGCTGATCACCTTGTCTGCCGGCACCGAATGGCCGCCTTCACTGACACGGCAGGCGATGCGTGCCTGGTTGAGTTCCGCCGACTCCAGATGAATCAGCACCAGGATCACCTGATAGCCAAGCGCTTTGGCACGGGCGATGAAATCGATCTTGGAGGGATGGGAAAACACCGTTTCAAAGCAGAAGCTCACGCCGTCCTGCAGCAACCGAAGCCGTTGCCGCTCCGCCAGCTGGGCGGCCTCGTAGCTGTGGGCTTCCGGATCGTCTGCGAAGGCGGCCCTGGCCAGCAGATCGGCATTCACGAATGGCAGACCGAGGGGCTGGAGCAGCAGTCGAAAGAAGGTGCTCTTGCCGGCCCCATTGCCGCCCACCAGCATCCACAACTGAGGCCGCTCGCTCAACGGGTGGTTGGATAGCAGGGATGGAAGACGCCGCCGCTGAAGCTGCCGGTGCTGCGGCTGCCATCGCTGTTGATCCGCTCCAGATAGCCGGGATGGCGGCTGGAGGCCTGGTAGCGCACAGCGACGGAGCTCACTGAGGCCGAAAGGCTGCCGTTGTCGCGCGCGACTTCCAGGGCAGCAACCACCTGCTCTGGATCCACCCTCGCCGCCCGCACCGGTTCGAGCTTCAGGCGTGCCAGGCCGGTCTTCACCTCCAGCAACCGCTCCGGATCCAGCATTCCCGCCACGTCACGCCCGAGGGCGGCCCAATACTCCACCTGCTGGGCGGCACTGCGCTGGTGCAGAGAGCCTGCCAGCGCCGCACTGCGCATCAGCTCCTCCTGAAGTCGCACGGGGGAGGCGGATTTCGCCATGGACGACCCTCAGACCCAATCACCAAATGCAGCGTAGCAGTCTGCTACGCGAAGACATAGTGGAGGCCTGGTGTGCGTTGTTTGGCGCGAGCGCTTCCTGGCTGAGATCGACCTCGCCCAGGTGGCCGGGCTGAAGGCAATCTGTACTCGCTGGCGCTATGGCGCCAACCGGCCTTATGCAACCCGCTCTTTTCGTACCACTCAGCGGATTGAGGCGTCCAGCTCTGCAGGTGCTGCCTCATCATGTCGCAGAGGGCGCGGATCACCTGCTGGGTGTCTCAGTTGCCGGGTGTGAAGTGAGATGTTTACAGCCTTAGCGAAGGATGATCCCTGAAAACGTCAGTGGAACTTGCTGGCACTGCAAACGATTGCGGTGGTGATTATCCGGAATAATGTCCAGCGCAAAGCCGGCGGCAATGAAAATCAGACAACCGTCGTGAAATTTAATCCAATCACCAGATCATCAGAGTCATTGTCACCTCCGCCGAGGATGTCTTCCAGGCCGAACTGATTGTTTCCCAGTATGCGGAAGTGGCTGATGCGGTCGCGGTTTGCTAATCCGTAGCCAAAGAATGTTTCGCCGTTATGCTGGGCGAAGGGCGCCAGGAAGGTGCCGCCGCTGACGCCAGAGAAGCTGCGGGAGCTGGACTGATTGTCAGCGACCGTCAAACCGCTGAGCTGGCTGACGACGTTGGCTGGGCGCAGGGCCGCTGCGGCGTAGCCGTTGTCACCGGGCAGCAGGCCGGTGATGCCATCGGCGGCGATCACCAGGCCTGTGATGTCCACAGTGCGGTAGAAGCCGGCGACGGAAGTGAAATCGGCTTCCCGGCCGATCACAAGAGTGCCTCCCAGGCTCTGGGCGGTGGTGAAGGCACTGAGATCTAAAACGGGTGCCTGCCCCTGGCCGTTGCCGATCAGGGCATTGAGGCCGGGATCGCCGTTCAGGAGGCTGAGGGAGAAGCGCACGCCGCTGCTGGAGCTGAAGGCCACCTGGCCGTTGGCGAAGTCTGGGGAGGAGAGCAGGCGGAAGCGGCTGTCGGAGATGCTGTTGAGCTGCACGAGGCTGGCATCCATCACTTCATAGAAGTGCAGGCTCTGGCCGTTGATCAGCTGCAGGTCGCGAACAAAGGAACTGCCGTCCGGGAGGGTGACATCGGCGCTCTCAAGGGTGGAGACCAGTGTCCGGGCTCGGCTGCGCAGCCAGGAGAGGTCACGGAGCAGGGAATCAGCACTGGCGAGTTCCTCGGGTTTCAGCACCACGTAGCCAATCTCGTTGGAGCTACTGGCGCGACTGGAGAGTGTGGCGCGGAGGCTTACGGATGCGAGTGCGGCATTGGTGGGATCGCTAATGGTGACGATGCCGGAGCCGGCGTTGGAGAACCGAAGATTGGTGAGGTCGACGAAACCGGCGACGGAGGGATCATCGATGACCCCGTTGACTAGGCCATCCTTGTCGCCGTAGCCGCCATCAATCAGGCTGAGGGCGAAGAAATCGGCGGTGCCGTTGTTGTCGAGGTCGAAGAAGCGTGCGCCGGCGCCGGTGACCGGGTCGTGGGTGAGGGGCGAGATGGCGCCTATTTGATTGATGGCGTAGTAGAGGAGCTTGCGATCGGCTCGCCTTGCACCGGTTGAGTCAGTGAGCTGGGGCAAGAGGTCTGCCGCCACCAATTCGAGCAGGCCATTGAGGGAGGCCCTGGCGCCTTGATCAACTGTGAGCTGGAAATCAAGCCCCGATGTATTGGTCGTGACCCCTAGCTCGGCCAAAGTGGTGAGACCAGCTTGATTGATGCCGAGGTTGCTGATAACCGAGAGGTTGGTGCCTGCAACGAGATCGGCGTTGTTGATGGTGACCGTGATCGGTTTGACATCGCCGTTTGGAAGGGTGACCGAAACGATGGTGCTAACGGCTTGAGCCCCAGGGACTTCATTTACATCTGTTATGGCCAGCGCGTAGTTGGCACTGAGGGGAGTGCTGACAGGCAGGGAAGGATCGACGACACGGACCGTGAGGGCGTAAGCGGTTTTGGCCTCGAAGTTCAGAGCAATGCCGGCCTTGAGGAACAGGGCGGTGTCGACCACCTCGAAGCTGGCGGCATCGACGCCGGAGAGGCTAATCACATTGGAGCCGAGGTTGTCATCGGAGATGACGATGTCAGCGACCTTGATGCGGCTGGCGGTGCTGGTGTTTTCGGCCAGGGATAGGGTGGTGTTGGCGAGACTCAGCGCTGTGGGCGCAACGTTAATCAGGCTCAACTGGGGAGAGAAAACTGCGGCGGCTTTGCCGTCACTGAAGGCCAGTTGCAGGTCGATGCTGGCCAGCTGCTCCTCGGTGAGATCAAGCGGAGCGGTGGCCCTGAGGGTCGTGCCCGAGGTGGTGAACCATTCGGGACCCTTTACTTTCAGCAGCTGCAGAGTGTCGCCATCAAGATCATTGACATGGATGCTGAGATCACTGGTGATCTGAACCCCACGCCCGAGCTCGAGGATGACGGGTCCGGCTTTCAGCTCCGGTACGGAGTTGATTGATACATTGAGTCCTCGCAGCAGCTCTTTCACATCGGCCCACTTTCCTGAGGGGGCCACCCCGTCGATCAGCAGTTCGTCGATATCTGGTGCGTAGTCGAGAATTTGCAGAGCCCCGCCGCTTCCTGGATCAGATGAATCGATCAGGAAGGTGTCCCGTACCTGGTCCACCAGGGCTGTGAAGGGAGAGAGTCCAAGCCCGGCTGCGCCCGTGAGTAGTTGCCCGCCGATCACCTGATCGTGCACCGGCCGCAGGAAGAAGCGATCCGAGCCGAGGCCACCCACCAGGATGTTGCCACCCAGGCTGTCGGTGTTGAACAGCTCGTCGCTGCCGTGGCCTACATCCACGGTGGAGCCAACACCGGCGTAGATGCGGTCGGTAACGGCAGAACCCAGAACAGTCACGTCCGCCAGCTGGATGCCGTCTCTGGGCACGCTGGCATAGGCGGCCGGGTCAAGGAGGGTAGAGCCACCTGCTCCATCGACGGCCAAGCCGAACACCAGATCCAGCTCGCGCCAGTCAGGCTGCCAGGTGATCTTCGTCGTTGATTTGGGCTCGTTGTTGCCGCTGGAAGAGACTGCCATCATGGTCCTGGGTATTCAACATGCGGATGGGCAAAAAAATGTTTTTTGTCTCCTGAGCGGCGACAAAAAAGCCGGAACCCTCATGAGGGTTCCGGCTGGGGGTGCAATCAGGCCAGCAGGCCGGCGAAATTGTCCCGGCTGGTGAGGCTGGCGGCGCTCATGTTGGTGAAGTGGCCAACAGCTGTGCCAGCAACGCTCAAGAGCGTGTCGGCACCTACCTGGCTAAAGCTGAGGTCAGCGAAGGCCACTCCCTGCAGGCCCACCAAGTCTTCACCGGCCTTGAAGTCCATCACGAACTGCTTAGCGCCAGGCTTATCACCAGTTGCGCTAATCAGCCAGAACTGGTCGGAGCCAACACCACCGTTGAGGTAGTTGGTGAGGGCACCATCAAGCACGTTGATGATGTCATCACCCTTGCCACCGAGGACACGGTTGCCAGTCGTGCCGATATAGAAGGTGTCAACACCGGCCCCGCCGTCAAGTCGGTTGTTATCCAAGTTTATGGCCCACAGTTCGTCGTCACCAGTACCACCGATGATCACGTCCCGCGCATTGCCATACACCGTGTCCTTTCCTGATCCAGTAAAGACTAGGTTGGAATGACCGTCGACGATGGCGATGTCAATTTCGTCTTCGCCAGCACCGGTGAAAAGGGTGTCCATAACTCCATCAAAGCTCATCAGCTTGGTTTTACCGGGAACGTCGCCTGTGCTGTCACCGCCGCTTGTACCGGTTTTGGACTCGTAGAGTCCCAGATCCACGGAGAACTGGAAGATCTGACCGCCGTAATCGGCTTTGACATCCTTGACCTGGCCAGAAGACTCACCACCCATCTGCACAACGCCGATGAAGAGCTGTTCCGAAAGGGGAATCTGATTGGCAATGGTTTGCACCTTGTTGCCTTGTAGCTCTGCAGTGGTGTAGAAGCTGCCGTCAGCTTTCCTGGCGACCAGGCCGGTGGCGTTCCAGGAACCCGAGAACTCAGCGCCTGTGGCTCTGGTAAAGGCCCCTTCCATGGCCGCCACCTTTGCCTTAGCGCGGGGGTTGTCAGCACCACCAGCGATGGCCAGCAGGTCGCCGGTACCTTCCTCCTTCAAGGCCAGGGTCGTGGAATCGAGCGACAAAACGTATTTGCGCTCACCGGCCACGTTGCCAGAGTCTTCATCAACGATGAGGAAGTCTCCGTCGTCGTTCTTGACCCAGATCAGACCATCTGGTGCAACCGCTTTGGCTGCAGGGGCGGTGCCCCCGAGGTGCAGGGCTGCGGTCTTGCTGCCGTCGAGGTTGTTTTTGCCAACGTGAGCTTCACCAGCGCCGTTGGTGTCCAAGGTGAGGGCACCTTCAATGGCGGGCAGCACCCGGTTGACATTCACGGACAGGAACTGGGGCAGAGCACCATTAGCTGCGATCAGCTCCTGGCTGATCGTGTTGGTGAGATCAAAGCCAAGGATGCCGCCTGATGCGGTCATGTTTTGGACAAACCGCACCTTGCTGGTGTCAGGATCAACCGCTGAATGCTCGATCTTGCTGTCAGCGGTGAAGAACTTGTAGCCAGTGGGTTGTTCAGTTGCCTTTTCCCAAAGGTTCATGTCGGTGTCTTTGACAGCCTTCGGCTTGTCGAAGCCTTCCCACTGATAGGAAGTGCCGTAGAAACGACCCTGGATATTGTCTGGAGCCGTAGCGGACTTGAGGTATGAATCTGCGGACTTATCGTCGATGAGAAGATCATTGTCAGCATCGGGATTGATCCCCAACGTGGTGTAGGTGGCATCGCTCAGGGCTAAGCCGTAGATTTTGCCATGCAGGAGACCATTTCTAGCCAGGAAGCTATCCCGCGCTGATGCCGTGTTGTAGTTAATGGCGGTGCCATCAGCCAGTTTGTCCTTGATGCCGATGTAGATGCGGTTAGGGGCAGATTTGTCGTGGTTGTAACCCGACAAAACCATGGCCACGTAGTCTTTGTGGCCGGGGTTGATCGGCAGGAGCTTTTCATAACCGCCCTGACCCACGACGGGTATTGTATAGGCCGTTTTGTTCGCAACGTCGACGACCATCGAGGCTAGGCCCATGGTGTCGTTCGCCGTGGCAGCGCTGCCAAAGTACGAGGAACCCATGTTCCATTCTTCTGCCATGAACCAAACATCGTTAGCAAAGCCGATATTGGTCCCATACTTATTGGCTTGCTCGAACCAGGAGCCGCAGAAGGAATGGAAGTGGAAGTCAGCTTCGGTAAGCCTCATATCCTTCGGGGCGCTGCTGAACTCAACGAAGGTTCCGTCGGGCTTGGTCTGGTTGCCCCATTTTGCACTTAGATCAGTTTTGTCGGTGTTCTTGCCGTCTACAACCTCTCCAAAGACGTTGTAGAGGGTGTCGAACAGGAAGCCACTGCCTTTGACGATGTCAGCGCCTGTATCGCCGGTCTTGAGGAAATCGGCAAAGCCCTCACGGTCGTAGTCGATGTAATGGGTCTTGGAGCCGGTGAAGGTGACCTTGCCATTATTCAAGGGCTGGGCGTAGGTCTGACTGGAGCTCGTGGCATACGACTCGGACTGGAACGCCACCCGAATTGTGGTGTCGTCCAAAAGCCAGGCGGCATTGCCATCCGGCCAGCCGGTTAGGGCCAAGCCAGTGGTTTTGTCCACTTCACCGACGGTGGCGAGGGCCTTGAAGGTTCCGTTGGGGAAGTCGGTGCGGCCGCTGCGGCCGTCGATGAGATGCTCGGGAGCAGTGGAGGTTCCGGCCTGGGGGATCAGGGCCGTTGTTTCGCCGATGGTTTTCATGTTGATCTCGTAGGTGTCGAGGGTGCCTGAAACTTCATTGGCAGCTAGCAAGAAGCCACTGCCGTCGCTATCGGTGCTTACGAACTCGAGCCCTTCAGGAGAGATCGAGTTCACGTTCTGCAGCAACTTGAAAAAGGTTGCCTGGCTTGGATCGGTGACGTCGTAAACGGCGATGGATGCGGATGTGCCCCGTTCCAAGCCGACGAAGGCGAAGACACGCCCGTTGACCACCTGGGTGGTGACCATTTCGGGTTCCATGCCCTTGTCGTCACTGCGGCCATCGTCATAGATGCCGGCTGTCTTGGCGATCTCGTCGAGCTGGTTGCCCGAATCGAACACCAGGTTGCCATTGGTGTCGTAGATGCGGAAGCTGCGGCTGCCGAAGGAGTAGGCCTGGTCAAGGGTACCGTCTTTGTTGTAGTCACCCTCGGTAGTGACCAGCTTGAGGCGGTCTCCTAGGTTAGCTGTATCAGCGCCTTTAACATCTTTGGCGCGCGCGGCATCCGCGATGTGGATACCTTCGTCTAAATCGCCGTCACGGTCGTCTCCTTCGCCAGCGACGATCAAGTAGGTAACACCTTTGCTTTGGTAGGCCGTGATGCCGTCGGCCATGGGCAGGCCATAGACGTCTTTGATGCCCAGGACACCACCGGCTTCTGTTTTGTCCGATGTATCGATTGGAGTGGATTTGAAGCTGATTACCGCAGCCGAGTTATCAGCGCGGCCAGCAACGGCAACGAAATCGTTGTCGTTAAACACCACCAAGCTTCCATCAAGCTTGAGGGCTAAGCCCTCAGGCTTGTCGAAGGCTGGGTCGGCGCCAACGCTTGGAATGTTCAGCAGCTCGGTTCGCTGAACCATCCTGATGTTCTGTGCTGCCAGAGCATCGGCAATGCTGGATGTAACCAGCAATTCAGGTTGGGCGACCCCAAGTTTGGCGTTCCAGTCGAAGCCGAGCACATTGGTGGCACCGATGAGGTCGATCTCGACAACGGATTTGTTCGCTGATGCTCCGATAAGAGAGTCGCGCTCGATCAGCAGGAACCGCTCGCGGGCTGCGTCATAGACCGCATCGCCAATCTTGTCGACCTTGGCTGATCCAGCCAGCTTGGAATCGGCATCAAGAAGATGTAGATACTCAGCTACGGGAGCGCCAGTTGCAGGGTTAATGGCGAGGATCCGGATGAACTCTGTGTTCTGGAATCCGCTCGGCTGCAGTGGACTCTGCACGAAGGCATACAGAAGACCATCCTTGCTGTTGAAGGCCATGCCTTCAAAACCGCGGTTGATCCAGCGGTTGGCGTAGACGGCTGGCAGAGTTGCGAGGGTATAGGAGGAAACATCCCCACGACCTGTCTCATAGGTCACACCACTAAAGACAGTGCCTTCAGGCACATAACGGCGCACTAGATTGCCGGTTTCACTGTCGAACAGGGCAATCTGGGGAAAATATTCATCGGAAACGGCAAACATTTGTTTACCACTGTTTAACGATGCAACCGTGATCACGTTGATCGATTCGGCATCCAGGCCGAATGCATCCCTGGGAATCTCGGTGTAGACGTTGTATTGACTAGAATCGCTGGCGTTGCCGGCTTGGCTCAGTTGGAAGCCCTTGTCGTGGGTGGCCAGGGCGCCGATGCCGGTGGCGCTGCGGAAGCCGCCGTTGCCATCGGGCACCTTGAGGGTGATCGACTGAAGTTGCTGGAAGCCAGAAGCGGTCTGGGCGAGTTTGTAGATCGTGATCGGAAAATCAGGATCATCAAAAATCTTGCCGCCTTTATTGGCATCATTGGGATTGTCGTTAAGGCGATCGCCAATGCCCGCGGCCTGGGGGCCCCGATCAGTGATGACATAGAAAATGTCCTGACCGTTCTCGATACCTCCGTACACCGCACCGGAAAGGCCGCCTGCGGTCACCTCGTTTGAATTAACAACTCCATTGCCGTTGAAATCAGGGCGCTGGTTGTTGTTGGTTCCTGTGGGGTAGGAGAGGGAAAAGGTGTAGTTGGTGGCCTTGGCTGTGCCGCGGCTCCAATCCTTGATGCCCATGCCCCAGACCTTGGTCAGGGTGCCGGAGGTCAGATTGATCTCGGCAACAGCATTGTTCTCACTAAGAGTCACCCAGGCTGTATTGCCTTGCACGGCAATTCCCTCTGGTTCCATGTCCTGGGCGACGGTGGCACCTAGGCTGCCCCCGCTGATGCGGATGCCCTGCAGGTTGAGGCGTGCGGCCTGGTTGTTGAAGGCTTCGAAATTAACGGTCTGGACCGTGAAGCCAGTGGTGGTGGTGGTGGTCGATCCGAAAGAGGTGGTATCGATTACCGAGATCGTGCCCAGCGCGTCGCTGGTGGTCGCGTCGATCACCTCGCCTTCATTGGCGACGACCAGTTTCTTGCCGTCACTGTTGAAGCTCACCGCGTCAGGCAGGGCCCCCACAGTCACCTTGCCCAGTTCGGTCAAGGTTGCACTTGAACCTGTGCCACTGAGGCGATAGAAGGCCACATGGCCGTTGGCTGACTTGGGATTGGTGGCGTCTGCAACAGCGACGGCCACGAGATCGCCACTGACGTCGACGCTCTGAGCTGAACCGGAAAGGGTCAACTGGCTAACCCGGGTGGGGGTTTGCTGACCGTTGAAGGCCAGGAGTTCAAGGGTTGAACCCCCTGTGATGACAAGTACTGAATTGTGTTCCTTTGAGTACGAAACAATCTCGGCACCACCGAGGTTGACGCTGTTCAGGAGACCGAAAGACATGAACCAGGAGACGTGTTTTTATTATCTTGCCCGTCAAGGGGAGGGCAGCGATTAAGCGGTGATTAACCGGGACTCAAGGAAAAGCCGATCCAGGCGCACATGTAGCCCTCCTTGCACGTTGATAGTCGCCCTTGATACATGGGAGTGGCGAGCCCTGCTGGTGGCTAGGTTATCGCTTGGCTAAGTTCCGGCTAAAAAAGATTTAACCGGTTGGCGGCATAGGGTCTATGGGCATTCGCTGGAATCATTTTTGTTTGTAGGCTAGAATTCTGGATCGATGCTGGCTTTTAAGCTTTTGCACCTACCCCTTGAATCCTTGCGAGTACTTGCAGAGCAAGGAATGCTTAGATCGGTATTGCGCCAAGGCCTAATGATTGAGGCTGTCGCAAGTGAGGTGCTCACAGACGAGCAGCATAATAATGCATTGCGCGCTTTCGCTCAGGAGCGTGGGCTTGACAGTCAGGAGGCGGTGCAAAGATTCTGCCAAGCTCATTTGCTGTCTGCCCCTGCCTTGAATCACCAGGCGGAATTGCCTTTGCGCGTTCAACTTCACTGCCAACAGCATTACAGCGCTAAGGCAGAAGCCCGTTTCCTCGAGCGTAAGCATCAGCTCGATCAAGTTGTCTACAGCTTGTGTCGACTGCGAAGTGGGGGCCTGGCTCGAGAGCTTTTTCTACAGCTGCAGGAAGGTGAGTCCAACATGGCAGATCTGTCAACTCAATTCAGTGAAGGGCCGGAACGCGCAACCTGTGGGATCGTGGGACCAGTGCCCCTCGCCCAGGCCCACCCCCAGCTGGTTGAACGGCTGCGCTCAGCGGAGCCTGGCGTGTTGGTGGAACCCTTTCAGATTGAGCAATGGTGGCTGGTTGTGCGTTTGGAATCTCTCAGGCAGGCCACCTTTGATCAGCGCATGGCCATGCAGATGAGTCAGGAGCTTTTCGACCAGTGGTTGGACCAGCAGGTGGACCAGAAGGTTCAGCAGTTGGGCTCATTGGAGCTGCCTGTGATGGCTGGGTCACCCCCATGAGTGAGTTGTCAACTCTCCAGAAGCTGCGCGATTGTCCAGCCTTTGCCGGCCTCTCGAGCCAGGGCATGGCAGCCCTTGATTCGGGATCGAGGCTCCTATCTTTCGAAACTGGCGATGTGTTGAGCCATGGCCAGCAGATCAGCAGTGACATCCTCTGGCTCCTCGACGGTCAGGCACGCCTGTTGAGCAGGGATCGCGGCCGCCTCTTTACTGTTGAAAAGCTGGGCCCAGGCTCCTTTGTGGGATTGGTCTCGCTGCTCCGGGCTTGGGCCTGCGAGGAGGTGGCCACCACGGGTCCCCTCCAGGCCTGGGCCATCCCCGATGCCCTGGTGCTGGACCTGCTTGCCAGCGAGCCCTCCTTCGCGCAGTGGTGCGGCCAGCAGCTCTTCAGTGCCGAGCTGCTGGCCCTGGTGGAGCAGCTGCTGGTGGAGCACCCCCGGCAGGGCGTGAGTGTGCTGACGGAGATGGAACGGTTGCGACCCCTCGCCCGGCTGATTGAACCAGAGCCGCGGGTGCTTGCCCAGTTTCCGTCCGATTTGGTGTTGCTGGCCGCCAGTCACAACCTGCCCGACCACCCGCTGGGCTCGCTGCTCGATCCTGCCTCCGGACCTCCAAAGGCCACCCCCCCCCTGCCGGCCCGCCTGATCGGGGTGCCTCTGGATTGGTATTGCCTGCTGGATAACAGACCTGCAGCCGACCAGGATGGTCGAGCTGGATCCAACGACCCACCGGATTCTGCCCCCCTGGCGGTGGCCGGCACCCCGCCCCTGGCTTCGGGGCTAGAGCTGGGCCAGCGCGACCGGCCCGTTCTGCAGCTGCTGCGCGGCAACGGCCCTTTGGAGGAGACCCTGGCCTGCTTCCAGATGCTGGCAGCCGAGCTGAAGCTGCCCTTCCGCCGCGACTCGATCGAGAAGATCCTGCGGGATGTGTTGCGCCGTGGCCAGACGCCAGACCTGCAGCTCTGCGGCAATATCGGCGCGATGATGGGGCTGCATGTCAGCGGCCTGCGGGTGCCGGCCAGCCAGGGCACCCGGCTGCAAACCCCTGCCCTGGTGCCCTGGCAGGGGGGCTTTGCGGTGGTGCGGGCCGCCAATGCCCGGGGGCTGGTGCTGGCCTCGCCGCGGGATGGCTGGGTGGAGCTCAGCCCCGACCAGTTGGAGGAGGCGTTTCCTGAGGGGATTGAGCTGCTGCTGCTGGAGCGCAGCTCGGCCACCCCCGAGCAGCGTTTTGGTTTTGCCTGGTTCTGGCCGGCCCTGCAGCGCTACCGCGGCATCCTCACCCAGGTGCTGATCGCTTCATTTGTGGTGCAGCTGTTCAGCCTGGCCAACCCCCTGCTGATCCAGGTGATCATCGACAAGGTGATCAACCAGCGCAGTCTCGACACCCTGCAAGTGCTGGGTTTTGCCCTGGTGGTGGTGACCCTGATGGAGGGGTTGATCGGCGCCCTGCGCACCTTCCTGTTCAGTGAAACCACCAACCGGATCGACATGCGGCTGGGCGCCGAGGTGATCGACCACCTGCTGCGACTGCCGCTCAACTATTTCGACCGCAGGCCCGTGGGCGAACTCGGCAGCCGCATCGCCGAGCTGGAGAAGATTCGCAATTTCCTCACCGGCCAGGCCCTCACCACCCTGCTCGATACGGCCTTCTCGGTGATCTATATCGCCGTGATGCTGATCTACAGCTGGCTGCTCACCCTGATCGCCCTGTGTGTGTTGCCGATCCAGATCGGGCTCACCGTGCTCGGGGCTCCGCTTTTTCGGCGTCAATATCGCGATGCGGCCCAGGAGAACGCCCGCACCCAGAGCCATCTGGTGGAGGTGCTCACCGGTATCCAAACGGTGAAGGCCCAGAACGTGGAGATGATCAGCCGCTGGAAATGGCAAGACCTCTACGGCAAGTACATCTCCCGCAGCTTTGAAAAAACCATCACCGGCACGGCCCTTACCGAAACCTCCCAGGTGCTGCAGAAGCTCTCCCAGCTGCTGGTGCTCTGGGTGGGGGCCTCCCTGGTGCTCTCGGGGGAGCTGACCCTGGGCCAGCTGATTGCCTTCCGGATCATCTCGGGTTATGTCACCCAGCCGTTGCTGCGGCTCTCCTCGATCTGGCAGAGCATCCAGGAGCTCAAGGTGTCGTTTGAGCGGCTGGCCGATGTGGTTGATACCCCCGAAGAATCAAACGAGGCCGACAAGCAGAAGATTCCCCTGCCGCCGATCGCCGGTGAGGTGTGCTTTGAAGACCTCTGCTTTTCCTTCACCCCCGGCGGCGCCCAGGTGCTTAACCACATCAGGCTCACAATTCCCGCCGGCACCTTTGTGGGGGTGGTGGGCCAGAGCGGCAGCGGCAAGAGCACCCTCACCAAGATGCTGGCCCGGCTCTACTCACCCAACAGTGGCCGCGTTCTGATCGACCACTACGACATCGACAAGGTCGAGCTCTATTCGCTGCGGCGCCAGATCGGCATCGTGCCGCAGGAGCCCCTGCTGTTTGCCGGCACGGTGGCGGAAAACATCGCCCTCACCGATCCCGATGCCAGCAGCGATTCGATCGTGCAGGCGGCCCGGCTGGCCTGCGCCCACGACTTCATCATGGAGTTGCCCGCCGGTTACAGCAGCAATGTGGGCGAGCGTGGTGCCGGTCTGTCTGGCGGTCAGCGGCAGCGGCTGGCCTTGGCCCGCACCCTGCTCAGCCAGCCGCGGCTGCTGGTGCTCGATGAGGCCACTAGCGCCCTCGACTACGACACCGAGCGGCGCGTCTGCGACAACTTGCTCGACAACCTCCAGCACTGCACGGTCTTCTTCATCACCCATCGGCTCACCACGATCCGCCGCGCCCAGCTGATCGTGATGCTGCACGAAGGTGCGGTTGTGGAGACGGGCACCCACGCCGAGTTGATGGAGCGGCGCGGCCGCTACTACGCCCTCTATCGCCAGCAGGAGGACAGCTAATGGGGAACCTGAACCGTTCCGGAGGAGGCCCCATTCGGCGGGCCCAGAATGCCATTGAGCGGCGGGTGCAGACCAGCCACGAAGAGATGGGGCTGCAGCAGTCGCGCTTTTTAGCTCGCGCCATCACCTGGGCCCTGCTGGGCACCACGGCAGCTGGTCTGGCCTGGCTGGCCCTGGCCCAGACCGATGAGGTGGTGATGGCTACGGGCAAGCTTCAGCCGATCGGCGACGTCAAGACAATTCAGATGCCGGTGGGTGGGGTGCTGCAGACGATGCTGGTCAAAGATGGCCAGCGGGTAAGCAAGGGGCAGGTGCTGCTCCGCCTCGACAACGAGGCCACCCTTGATCGGCAGCAGAGTCTGCGGGCCACGATTGCAGCGAAGCGCTCCCAGCTGCGGCTCAAGGAAGTGGAGATGGCGCGCTACTTGAACCTCAACGACACCGAACAGGCCCTGACCCGCCAAAACCTGGTGCTCGAAACAGAGATCCTGGAGCGACTGGAGGGGCTTAAGGCCGTCGGTGCATCTGCTGAGTTGCAGTACCTCCAGCAGCGCAACAAGGTGCAGGAAGTAGCCGGTGAGCTCTCCAAGCTGAAGGTAGACCGGCTGCGCCAGATTGCGATCCTGGAGCAGGCAGTTGAACAACTCAGGGGCGACCTGGCAGACCTCGGCAGCAAGCTCACCGAACTACGGGTGAACATTCGCTATCAGGATGTGCGCTCCCCGGCCGATGGGGTGGTGTTTGATCTCAAACCCACCGGCCCGGGCTTTGTCGCCCAGGGCAGCGAGCCGGTGATGAAGGTGGTGCCCTTTGATGCCCTCCAGGCCAAGGTGGAGATCGAGAGCAGCGATATCGGCTTTGTGCAGGTGGGCGGGCCGGCAGAGATCAGCATTGACTCCTTTCCTGCTACCGATTTCGGCGTGCTGCTGGGCACGGTGAAAGGCATTGGCTCGGACGCCCTGCCTCCCGATGAACGCCACCAGACCTACCGCTTCCCTGCCACGATCAGCCTCGATAGCCAGCAGCTCAAACTCAAATCCGGCCGAAGCTTACCGCTGCAGGTGGGGATGTCGCTGAGCGCCAACATCAAGCTGCGCAAGGTGACATATCTGCAGCTGCTGCTGGGTGAATTTAAGAACAAGACCGATTCACTAAAGCGGTTGTGAATAACTCGCCTAACTCGCGCCGGCCCGCTGCTGGGCCGCCTCGATCAATCCCCGGAAGAGGGGGTGGGGCTTGCCGGGGCGGGAGAGGAATTCCGGGTGGTATTGGCAGGCGGTGAAGAAAGGGTGGCTTGGCAGCTCGATCAATTCCACCAGCCGGTTATCCGGTGATGTCCCACTGATGGTGTATCCCGCTTCGGTGAATAGGCTGCGGTAGGCGTTGTTGAATTCGTAGCGATGGCGGTGGCGCTCATACACCACCTCGTCGCCATAGAGCCGCTGGGCCATGGTGCCGGCGGCCAGGCGGCAGGGGTAGACGCCCAGGCGCATCGTGCCGCCTAGATCCACCACGTCCTGCTGCTCGGGCAGTAGGTGGATCACCGGGTGGGGCGACTCCCCATCCAGCTCGGCGCTGGTGGCACCCTCCAGGCCCGCCTGGTTGCGGGCCCACTCGATCACGGCGCACTGCATGCCCAGGCACAGGCCCAGGAAGGGCACCCGCTCTTCCCGTGCCCAGCGGATCGCCGCCACCTTGCCGTCCACGCCCCGGTTGCCGAAGCCGCCGGGCACCACCACCGCATCCATGCCCGCCAGCAGCGCTTCGGCCCCCTGGGTTTCGAGCTGCTCGGCGCAGACCCAGTGCAGATCCAGTGAGGCGTCCCGATCCAGGCAGGCGTGACGCAGGGCCTCCACCACAGATAGATAGGCGTCGTTGAGCTGCACGTACTTGCCCACCAGGGCCACCTTCACGGCTGGGCCGGGGTGGCGCAGTTTGGTTACCAGCTCCTGCCAGCGCTCCATGTCGCTGTTGTGGTCTGTGAGCTGCAGCACCTCCAGCACCTCGCGGCAGAGCCCCTCCTGCTCCATCGCCAGGGGCACCGCATAGATGCTGTCGGCATCGAGGGCCTGGATCA
Source organism: Synechococcus sp. CS-1331 (assembly GCA_025127975.1). Classification (GTDB taxonomy): domain Bacteria; phylum Cyanobacteriota; class Cyanobacteriia; order PCC-6307; family Cyanobiaceae; genus Cyanobium_A. Next base: position 130,232 of record JAHLYQ010000041.1, read on the forward strand.
CGGCCCGCTGCGGCACGCCGCAGAAGCCGCCGATTTTGCCTTTGAGGTCGTTGCTGATGGTGCGGTCACTGCGGCACACCAACACATCGGGCTGGATGCCGATCGAGCGCAGCTCCTTCACCGAGTGCTGGGTGGGTTTGGTCTTGAGCTCGCCCGATACGCCGATGTAGGGCAACAAGGTGACATGCACGTAGGCGATGTCGTGGCGGCCCACGTCGCCGCGGAATTCCCGGATCGCCTCCAGGAAGGGCAGCGATTCGATGTCGCCCACCGTGCCGCCGATTTCGCCGATCACCACGTCGGCATTGCTGTTGGCCGCCACCCGGTGGATGCGCTCGCGGATTTCGCCGGTGATGTGGGGGATCACCTGCACGGTGCCGCCGTTGTAGTCGCCGCGCCGCTCCTTGTTGATCACCGCCTGGTAGATCGAGCCGGTGGTGACGCTGTTCAGCCGCGACATGGCCGTGTCGGTGAAGCGCTCGTAGTGGCCCAGATCCAGATCTGTTTCGGCGCCGTCTTCGGTGACGAACACCTCGCCGTGCTGGTACGGGCTCATCGTGCCCGGATCCACATTCAGGTAGGGGTCGAGCTTGAGGATCGAAACGCTGTAGCCGCGGCTCTTGAGCAGCCTTCCCAGGCTGGCCGCCACGATCCCCTTGCCGATGCTCGACACCACCCCGCCGGTCACAAAAACAAACTTACCCATGGCCCGGCGGCGGAAACGTCAATCTACCGGGCCCCCAGCGGGCGCTCAGACCTCCAGCAGGCTGCGCAGCATCCAGGCGGTTTTCTCGTGGATCTGCAGCCGTTGGGTCAGCAGGTCGGCGGTGGGCTGATCGTTGGCGCCATCGGCGGTGGCAAACACGCTGCGTATCGTGCGGGCCACGGCTTCATGGCCCTCCACCAGCTCGCGCACCATGGCCAGGGCGCCGGGGACTCCTTCGGTTTCGGGAATTGAGGAGATGCCCGCATAGGTGGCGCCGCCGTAGGGGGCTGGGCAGCCAAGGGCGCGGATGCGCTCGGCGATGGCGTCTAGGGCCATCCAGAGCTCGGTGTACTGCTCCATGAACATCAGGTGCAGGGTGTTGAACATCGGCCCGGTCACGTTCCAGTGGAAGCCGTGGGTCTTGGCATAGAGCACGGTGCTGTCGGCCAGCACCTGGCCCAGCCCCGCGGCGACCTGGAGGCGCTGGGCTTCCGGGATGCCGATGTCGATCGGGGGGGCGCCGGTGGGAGCGGCTGGCTTGGATGCCATGGGACTTATGCGTAATAATTCCGTTTTAGTTGGTCGGTGGGGCCTGGCCGCCCTGTGTTGAGCTTTGTTGTTCCGCAGGCCACCGGCGTTCCCGTCAGGCGGCTGAGCTGCCTCTGGAGATGGATGTGCTGGCACCGCGACACCTGAACGCGCACCGGAAATCCAGGCTTGTGATCAAGCGTCTTGTGATCAAGAGGCTTATGGCCCTGCTGCGAGCCATCGAGAGAGATGGCAAGCACTGCGCCGATGAGGCAATTTTAGCCGGCCTATTTGTGGGCGCTGGAAGTGTATATATTGCCGAAAAGCTAAACCAGTCAAATGCGTTTGGGCTCCTGTTGCTGGTTAATGCATCGTTAAATCTTGCAGGGCCGATTGCCTGTGCGCTGTTGATTACCGTGAGGCTGAGCCCCTATTGGGTTCGGTATTATCGGCTCGGGATGGGTGTCGCTTGGCTGAGGGTCGTTGTATCCGCGGCGATTACCGGCGCTATTTTGAACTTTTATTTTCTTTTGGCCTCCGTTGTTGCTGGCATATTAATTAGTTCTCGCCAGGATGTGATTGGTGAATTCCGGCTTGTTTTTGCCGCCATCAGGCCCGCAGACTTGGCCCTTTCAAGCTTGGAGGCAAGTATTTATGTTATGATCGCAAGTACATGGGCTTTGGTAGAGTCTAGGTCTAGCATCGGCAAGGGCAAGCCCATTGCCCTAGTGATTAGCTCGGTAACGATCCATGTGTTTGCTGCTGTGATGGCGACAAAAATTGTCTGGATCTTTGTACGCCAAATAATTTTCTAAAAAGATGGTGAAATGAAGCGAGATAGTTGGATTTTTAGCTCCATTACCCTCGCGATCCTCGGCGCCACATTGGTGGCGTTGGCCATGGAGCAGGGCTGGATTTCCTGGGGGCAAAGGCCACTGCGGATCACCCTGGTGGCTAAGTCGGCGAAATCCTTGAGCCCTGGCATGGAGGTCAAGTTGTCTGGACTGACTGTTGGCCGGCTCAAGACTCTCTCGATAGCAAGCGATGCCCGCATAATCGGAAAGCTCGATGTGGACCCAGGCTATGCAAATTTTATCGGCCCATCTAGCATTTTGAGGGTAGATCAGGAGGGGCTTATTGGGGATTCTTTTATTTCCATAACCCCAGATCTTGCCAAGGCGAAGCTTAAAAAGGTCAATCGGGCAAGTGATTCAACGCTCGAGCTTCCTCTCGAGCCTGCACTTGATACAAGGGAATTATTGATAGGCCTGGCGGAAACCCGTATGCGGCTTGATGCAACAATTGCCAATGCAGGCAAGGTCTTTGCCAGTGATGTCCCCGTCACATTGAGTTCCATGCGTCAAGGGGCGGGATCTTTTGCTGATTTAGCCAAGGCGCTGCAAAAAGAAGCTGAAGATACGGCTCCAGTAGTGCGAGAAACTTTGCAGAGTGGCCAATCAGGTGTCAATCAGCTTGGCGCAGCCGGCGTGAGTGTAACAGTCACAAGCGAGGAATTGCGTGATCTAATTCAGACACTCAAGGTCATGTTTAATCGGTAGCAGTTTTGTCATTTCTGGGGGAGATTGGGGTGCCTTGGGAGTCACCCCTCCTCCTCCGTCCAGGTGCTAGCCACATGCAGCTCCTCCAGCTGCTTGTCGGCCACCCCGGCCGGCGCCTGGGTCATCAGGCAGCGGGCCTGCTGGGTTTTGGGGAAGGCGATCGTGTCGCGGATCGACTCCTCGCCCGCCAGCAGCATCACGATCCGGTCCACCCCGTAGGCCAGGCCGCCGTGGGGTGGGGCGCCCATATCGAGGGCCTCCATCAGGAAGCCGAACTGGCGCTCGGCCTCCTCCAGCGGCAGGCCGATGGTCTGCAGCACCTGGCGCTGCAGGGCTGAATCGTGGATGCGCAGGGAGCCGCCGCCCAGCTCCAGGCCGTTGAGCACCAGGTCGTAGGCCTGGGCGCGGGCCGTGGGCAGCGTTTCGGCCCAGGCGGCCGGATCTGCCCCAAGGTCTGCGGCGTTGGGGGCGCAGAAGGGGTGGTGCAGGGCTTCGAGCCGGTTTTCGCCGGCGTTGAACTCGAACATCGGGAAATCCACCACCCAGAGGAAGTTCCACTGGTCGTTCTGCCGCTCGCTCTGCACCAGGCCAAGCTCGCGGGCCAGGAACTGGCGCACCCGATCGAGGGCCTTATTCACCGTGGCGGTATCGCCGGCGCCGAACAGCAGCAGGGTGCCGGGCGTGGCGCCGCTGCGGGTCAGCAGCTCGGCTTTTTTGTCGTCTGAGAGGTTGTCCTTAATGGCGCCGATCGTGTCGATCTCGCCGCCCTCGCGCACCCGGATAAAGGCCAGGCCGCCGGCCCCAGCCTTCTGGGCCTCGCTGAACACATCGCCGCCGGGCTTGATCCGCACGTTGCTGATTGCCTCGTTGCCACCGGGCACGGCGATGCACTTCACCGCGCCGCCGGCGGCCACGGCGCCGCTGAACACCTTGAAGCCCATGTCTTTGACCAGGTCGGAGACATCGCACAGCTCCAGGCCGTAGCGGGTGTCGGGCCGGTCGGTGCCGTAGCGGGCCATGGCCTCATGCCAGCTGAGCCGCGGGAACGGCCGCGGTAGCTCGATGCCCTTGACGGCCTGCCAGATGCTGGCGATCAGGGCCTCGTTGAGCTCCAGGATCTGCTCCTGGCCCATGAAGCTCATCTCCATATCCAGCTGGGTGAATTCCGGCTGGCGATCGGCCCGCAGATCTTCATCGCGGAAGCAGCGGGCCACCTGGTAGTAGCGCTCGATGCCGCCCACCATCAGCAGCTGCTTGAACAGCTGGGGCGACTGGGGCAGGGCGAACCACTCGCCACCGCACACCCGGCTGGGCACCAGGTAGTCGCGGGCGCCTTCGGGGGTGGAGCGGGTGAGCACCGGGGTTTCCACCTCGATGAAGCCGGCCTCTTCCAGGAAGCGGCGCATGGCCTGCACCGTGCTGTGGCGCAGGCGCAGGTTGCGGGCCATGCGCTCGCGGCGCAGGTCGAGGTAGCGGTGGCGCAGGCGCAGCTCCTCGCGGGTGTTCTCCTCGTCGTGCACCGACACCGGGAAAGGCAGGTTGCCCTTGACGGCATTGAGCACGGTGATGGAGGCCGCCACCACTTCCACCTGGCCGGTGGCCAGCTTGTCGTTGATGGCGTCGGCGGGCCGCTGGCGCGCCGTACCGGCCACCTGGATCACCGTTTCATTGCGTAGGTGCTCCGCTACGGCGAACATTGCGGCGCCGTTGTCGGGATCGACGGTGATCTGCACGCTGCCGCTGCGGTCGCGCAGGTCAACGAAAATCACACCGCCATGGTCACGGCTTCGGTCTACCCAGCCGCACAGCTCTACGGCCTGACCGCTGGCGTCTTGGCGCAGGTCGCCGCATCCGTGGCTGCGCATGGGGAGAAGGCAAGCGAATCCGCGATTTTCCCACGGCGCCGTCAGCGCCTGTAGAAGGGCCGCTTCACCACGGTGGCCGGCTCGGCCTTGCCCCGAACCTCCACCGCCAGCTCGGTGCCCAGCTTGGCGGCGGCGACGGGCACGCTGGCCAGGGCGATGGCCTTGCCCAGGCTGGGGGACCAGCTGCCACTGGTCACCTCGCCCACCACTGCGCCGTTGTGCAGCACCGGGTAGCCGTGGCGCGCGATCGCCCGGCCCTGCAGTTCCAGGCCCACCAGCCGTCGCTCTACCCCCTCGGCGCTCTGGCGCTCCAGCACCGCCCGGCCGATGAAGGGCTTGGGCATCTCCAGGTGCACCAGCCAGCCCAGCCCCACCTCCAGGGGCGTGGTGCTGGCATCCATCTCACTGCCATAGAGGTGCATGGCGGCCTCCAGGCGCAGGGTGTCGCGGGCGCCGAGACCGCAGGGGGTGACCCCCTCCTCCAGCAGCTGGCTCCACAGGTTGAGGCCCGCCTGAGCGGGCAGGAGCAGCTCGAAGCCGTCTTCGCCGGTGTAGCCGGTGCGGCCCACAAAGGCGGTGGCCCCCGCCAGCTCCAGCTCCCGGTGACCGAAGCGGGGCAGGCCAGAAAGGCTTTCGCCGCAGAGGGCCTCCAGGCGCACCTGGGCCTCTGGCCCCTGCAGGGCCAGCAGTACCCCATCGCCCTTGCGGTCGTCGATGGCGATGCCGGCGGGCTCCAGCTGGCTGCAGATCCAGGCGGTGTCGGTGTCGGCGCAGGCGGCGTTGATCACCAGCACCAGCTCATGGCTGGCCGCTTCGCCCTTGGCTCCCTGGCGCCAGCCCCGGTCGTAGACGATCAGGTCGTCGCGGATGCCGCCGGCCTCGTTGAGCAGCACCGTGTAGCAGGCCTCACCGGGGCCGATGCGGAACAGATCGGTGGGCACCAGGCCCTGCAGGGCATCTTTGACGCCATCGCCCCGCAGGCCCAGCACCCCCATGTGGGAGATATCGAAAACGCCGCAGTGGCTGCGCACGGCGGTGTGCTCGGCAACCAGGCCGGCGAATTGCACGGCCATCTCCCAGCCGGCAAAGGGCACCATCCGGCCGCCAGCCGCCCGGGCTGCTTCGAATAGTGGGGTGTGCAGCAGGGTCATGGGGGGATCCTATTGGGGGTCGTGGCAATCACGAAGGAACTCGAAAGATTCGGGTTTCTTGCTTCCCAGCAGTGCCAGGCGTCCATACCTTGGGAGACCAAATCCCGATCTGTTAATGGGTCAAAGACCCTGCTGTCGTAGCTGCCGCCATTGCGCCCCGCCCAGGGGGGCGGAGATGGGCTGGTGCCAGCTGCGCCAGTTGCAGATCCACCCCGAGCTGGCCACCGAGCTGTGGTGCCACCACTGGACGGCCCGGCCGCCGCGGCTGCCGGTGCTGGCGGGGGGCCAAGGCGCCGGATCAGCTGATGGCTCCCTAGCTGGGTCCCTGCCGAATCAGCAACTCAGCCTCGATGCCGTTCTGGGCCAAAGCTGAAGCGGATATAAATTTTTTACACGACTGCTCGCCCTGGCCGCATTGCCTGGCCGCAGCAGAGATGCTGCGTTATTAAGTTATCTGATGGTTCCCGGAGGAGGCTGAGATGACCGCAACTATGTCGATCACCACCCCTATCGAGTTGATGGCGGCCCAGGTGGACTGCGAGATACTCACCCTGCCCACCGGTGCCAAGGTGTTTTCCCGCGGGGAGCGGGCCGATTCCATCTATGGGGCACGGCGCGGCATCGTCGAGTTGGTGGGCGAAGGCGGGGAAAAACTCTGCTACCGGCCCGGCGAGCTGTTCAGTTACCAGGACATCGTCTGGGGCGATGGCTGCTATCGCAATGAGGCCCTGGCCCGCACCCCGGTGGAAATCCTGCGCCTCGATCGCCTCCGCTTCCTCAACCTGCTGCACAACCACCCCACCCTGGCCGTGCTGTTGATCAGCCAGCAGCATGAACGCCTGCGCGAGCAGCGCACCAGCGGCACCTGCTGCTACTGAAGCTCCTGCTCGATTGCGGCTGGGATGGCGTCGAAGCCGCCCCGTTGCCAGCGGGGACTCCAGATCTCCGAGCCACAGACGACGGCCGCGGCTCGGGCGGGATCCGGCTCCAGATAGCGACGGCCGTCTGTGGCGGCGAACGTCCAGCTCCACCAGCCGCTCGGATACATGGGCACCCAGCCATACATCGGGTCGGCGTAGCCGAACACCTCGCGGATCAGCTTCACCGTGTCGATGTGCACTTGGCGGAAGGCCTCCGGTGATTCGCTCTGGGTGGCGAACACGCCGCCGGGCCGCAGAATGCGGCGGCAGTGCTCGAAAAACGCTCGGTTGAACAGGCCTTCGGCCGGGCCGGCCGGGTCGGAACCATCGACGATCACCACGTCGTAGCTGGCATCGGGCGCATTGGCGGCCCAGGCGATGCCGTCGCCCACCGTCAGCTGGAAGCGGGGGTCGCTCCAGCAACCGCCGCCGATGGAGGGCAGGTACTGCTGGCTCCACTCCACCACCAGCCCGTCGATTTCCACTAAGTCGAGCTGCTGGACGCCGGCGTGGCGCAGGCATTCGCGGGCGGTGCCGCCATCGCCGCCGCCGATCACCAGCACTCGCTCGATGCTCGCCGCGCCGCAGAGGGCCGGATGCACGATCGCCTCGTGGTAGTGCCGCTCCTGGCGCTCGGCCGTCATCCAGCAGCCATCGAGCAGCAGGCCCTTGCCGTAGCGCTGGCTGTCGATGATCGTCACCCGCTGGAAGGGTGACTGGGCTTCGGCGACCACCGTGCCCTCGAGGCCATAGCGCACGCCGTCGAAGACCTCGTCTATCCAGCCTGGGCTGGGTGGGGTGCTGCTCTCGGCCATGGACGGGAAGGATCGCATCTCCACATTTGCGCATCACGGGTTGCCGATCCCCCCGGGCTGCCCATGACAGGCTTTGGGGATGACTGGTGGGGTGCCTGGCGATCTGCGGCTGAGTGAGCGGTGGGTGATCCCCGCAGCGGAGCTGCGCTGGCGCTTTTCGCGCTCCTCTGGCCCGGGGGGCCAGAACGTGAACACCACCGATTCACGGGTGGAGCTGGTGTTTGATCTGGCGGCCTCCGCTGCCCTGCCGCCCACGATTAAGGCCCGGGCCCTGCGGCGGCTGGAGGGGCGGCTAGTGGAGGGTTGTGTGGTGATTGCGGCCAGTGAGCACCGCTCCCAGTGGCAGAACCGGGTGGCGGCCCAGCGGCGCCTGGTGGAGCTGCTGCAGGAGGCGATTAAACCGCCGCCGCCGCCGCGGCGGGCCACCAAGCCCACCCGGGGTTCAAAAGAGCGCCGCCTCGCCGCCAAGAAACTGCGCGGTGCGATCAAGGGGCAGCGGGGGTCGCGTCCTCTGCTGCCCGAGGACTGAGCTGTTTATGGATGCCTACATGAGCTTGTACATCTGTACAACCTCCCGGAGGCACCAGATAGGCAGCGGGCCTGCCGCCTCAGCTGCCAGCCGGCGGCCCGTTCTCCGCCCGGATCTGGGCCTTGGCCTGCTGCCATAGGCCTTCGAGCTCGCCAATGCTGCGGCCCTGGAGATCGCCGCCCAGGGCGGCCTCCACCCGGGAGAAGCGATCGAGAAAGCGCCGATTGGTGCCCGCCAGGCCCTCTTCCGGGTCGATCCGGCACCAGCGAGCCACGTTCACCAGGGTGAACAGCAGATCGCCCAGTTCCTCCTGGGCATGGCGGTGATCCCCGGAGGCCACAGCTTCTTTGAGCTCGTCGAGCTCCTCGTGCACCTTCGCCCACACCCCCTCGATGTCATCCCACTCGAAGCCGGCCGCAGCCGCCTGTTTGGAGATGGTCATGGCGCCGGCCAGGGCGCCCTGGCCGCGCACCTTGCGGGCCAGGCGCTCGCTGAGGGGGCTAACAAGCGGGCTGGTGGAGGGGACCTGTAGGCGCTCGGCGGCCTTGATTTCCTCCCAGCTGGCCGGTTCGCCGCCGAACACGTGCGGGTGGCGGCGCACCAGCTTGGCGCTGATGCCGCGGGCGATCGCCGCCAGATCAAAGCGCCCTGCCTCGCCGGCGATCTGGGCGTGCAGCACCACCTGCAACAGCAGGTCGCCCAACTCCTCGGCCAGGTGGTTGTCGTCGCCATGGCGGATCGCATCGGCCACCTCATGGGCTTCCTCGAGCAGGTAGGACACCAGGGAGGCGTGGGTCTGCTCCAGGTCCCAGGGGCAGCCGGTCCTGGGGTCGCGCAGCCTTGCCACCACGGCGATCAGCTCGGCGAGGGCCTCAAGGGTCGGGGTGCTGGAGGGGGAGCCCATGGGGGTGGCGGGGCGCGGTAATGCCACCCTCTCATCGCCACCCTCTCACCGGCGCCGTTTGTGCCACCTCCGCAGCAACCGCGGCGTTTTGGGCATCGGATCACCGTCCTGCACCAGATGCAGCCAGGCGCTGGCCTCCAGCCCCACCAGCGCCGCGATCACCAGGGGCTGGTGCCCGCGCCAGAGCTGCTGGACTAGCTGCACCAGGGCGGCGGGGGTCGGGGTGCCGAGGGGTTGGGCCAACCAGCTGAGACCGATCAGCAGGCCCCCCAAATAGAGCAGCCGCCCGCAGCTGCCCAGCAGGGGGCTGTGGGAGAGCAGGGAGCGATGGCGCAGCAGGTTGCGGTAGGGCCACCAGAGCAGCCGCAGGGCCCCCCAGCGGCGGGTGGGATTGGAGCGGGTGTCGAGGTCGGGGGAGAGCAGCAGGCCCCCCAGCAGGAAGGCGAGGCTGGCGCAGGCCGCCCCGGCCAGCCCCTGCCACGGCCACCACAGCAATCCGAAGGGCAGACACAGCCCCCAGGTTGCTCGGTCGTGGCTGGAGCCGCTGGCCATGGTTTGTTGGTGTAAGTTGCCCAGCAAGCGCGATTAGCTCAGCGGTAGAGCGCCTGCCTTACAAGCAGGATGTCGCTGGTTCGAACCCGGCATCGCGCATCGACTTTTTCCAGTGCTGACACGCCTTTTAAGCGAAGCACTGCATTCGTTTGATATGTCCTGATATCGCTTGTTATGGCGTCTGTGCGCACGGCTGTGCGAACATGTGCGCACGGTTTAAGGCAGGCACTCATGGCGACGAAGCGACCTCTGGCCTGGGTTAGCTCCATGCGAAATGGGCTGACGGGTTTGAACGGTGAAGGCTGGACCGTACGCGACATTCGGGGCCGGATCCAACTCTCGGTCCGCTTTGAAGACGGCCAGCGCACCAGCTTGGTGCTGGATCTGCCCTGGGCGGGCGTAAGCCATGCCGACTTGTTAGCGACGGCGGACAGACTTAAGAAGCTCATGCTCGATAAGGGCCTGGGGTTGCGCGAGGCCTACGGGCTGCTGGTCGGCTCTAAGGGAACGCAGACGAAGGCCGGCGAACTGAACTGGCAGGAAGTGGTGCGCCGCTTCGAGCAGTTCAAAGTGGGCAGTGGCGCTGTGAAGCCCAGCAACTGGCAGGAGATGTACAGGCCGGTGATGGAGCAGGCTCTGGCTGCCTTCTTGGCGTCACCTCGTCCCGTAAACAGCAAGGTGCTCCTGGAGCGGCTGGTGGCAGCCCACGGCGGCGATCCGGGTAGTCGAGGTCGGCAGCTGCGGCTGCAGTACACCGCCCAGCTGCTGCGGTTCGCGGTGGCGCAGTGTGCCGCTGATCGTCGCTGGGAGCCCCCGGTCAGCCTGAAGCCCTATGTCGGCATCCGAGGCAAGGGCAAGGAGTTCACCACGCCGATCAAAGACCACCAGGTGGTTCGCCTGCTGGCCGGCGTAGACAACCCCCAGTGGCGACAAGCCGTGGCTCTGGTGGCCTGCTTCGGGCTTCGTGGGGTGGAGCTGGCCTACATCCAACCCCGTGGCGACCTGCTCCACTGCAACTACCGCAAGCGCACGGAGCGTTGTCCGGAAGGCACCAAGCCCCGTGACATCGTTGGCCTTGACCCTGATGGGCTTGCTGGCCTGAGCGCCAACCTGCTGGCCCAGCTGGCGGAGCAAGGCTCTGCAGCACTTCCCGAGGCTGTTAGGCGCCCGGAGCGGGCCGGGCAGGCGCTGGGGCAATTTCTTGGCCGGCAGCGGATCTGGCGGGAGCTGATGGAAGGGACGGCGCGCACCCCGAGCACGGATGGGGCCGGACAAGCGCTGGTGCCCTACAGCCTGCGTCATGGGTATGCCCTGCGCGCCCATGAGATCTATGGCCATAGCCCTAGGGCGACGGCGGCGATGATGGGCCACAGCTTGAAGACTCACAGCGATACGTATGGCGCCTGGACGGACCGTGAAGTGATCGAGAACGTCTTGGAACGGACCAAGGCCGTGAGTGCGCGTCTGCAGATGATGCGGGGGTCCGGTTAGCCGTCTGCAGATACCAATCCGTTCGAATTGGAGCATCGAACGTGTCGCCTAGAATGAAGAGTCCTCAACTGCGGACTACCAAACAAGCGTCAACATTTCGTCGCCCCCCACCGCGAAGGTGGTAGCAGCGTGAAATGTCCCTGTGGTTTAACGACCAATCGGGAGCGCTTTTTTTGGCCCGTCTTAAGCAACGCCAGCGGCGGCCAACCATGTTGCGCCCCATCGGTACGCAGAGTTCAACCAACCGCCGATTTTCGCTAAATGCGAATCGGAACCATGCTGTTCCTCTGACCTATGCGCTGCCTGCCGACTCCCCGAGCTGTAGAGATGCTCGGACGCTCCAAACTCACCTTGCTCCGATATGCCAGGGATGGGCATCTCACCCCTGGGGTGCACTTTTTTCGGGGCCCGCATCCAAACTCCCCATACACATGGGATGTGGAGCGCTGCCAGCAGCGCTTCGGGGAGCTGGCACGGATGCCGGCGAGGAAGTTCTCTCCCCAGCAGACGCCGAGGGCATGAATCCAGGCTCAGGGGGCTCGGTATTGCCCTGCAGTGTTCATGCGGCGCTCCAGACCGTGCCGCGCTTCCTGGAGCTGGCGGCTGGCTTCCGAGGGGGCGACCCCGTGGTGGTGACCTTCTACGGGGGTAAAGACGGGAGCAGCGGCAGCCACCACCTGCGGTGGCGGGGCCACGCGGAGGGCGGCGGTGCGCTGCCTGTGGTGTGGGATGAGGCGCTCCGCCAGGAGGTGGAGGAGAGGTTGCTGCCTGAGCTGGAGGAAGACCGCCAGCTGGGGTTTGTTGCCGGGGTGGGGGGCTCTAAGAAGGCGCAGATCACCCATCTGTATGGGTTGCGTGCGGAGATCGATCTGGAGGACAGCCACGAGCTGCAGCGTCAGGTGTATGCGGCTGTGGAGGAGCGCTACGGCATCCGGTTCACGCTGCTGGACACCGGCGGGAAGTCGCTGCACGCGTGGATCGCCTCATCAACAGCGATCCCTGTCGAGCAGTACAGCTACACATCGAAGCGATGGCACGCGCTGATTGTCGAGACGGCACAGAAGGCTGGCCTGGATCTACCGAAAGGGCCGGATAATGCGTGCCACGGTCCCACCCAAGTGATGCGGCTGCCGGGTGCGGTGCACAAGAAGAGCAGGAAGGTGGCGGAGGTGATCCAGTGGGGCGAGGGCCCGGTAGCGCTGGAGGCCCTGGCTCTGGCCTGGTCGGAGGTGGAGGAGTGGGCGAAGCGCACGGAGGTCCCGAAGACGGTGGCCAAGCAGGCGTTTGCCCGTAAGTGCGAGGCCGGGCAGTTCCTGGGCCGGAGCGGTGATGCGCGGATCGATGAGCTGGTGAGCCTGGCGCGGGCTGTGCCGATACGGGTGCCGGGAGGCGGGACCTACGACACGGTGCTCAAGCTGGTGGGTGCGCTGAGCCGGGCGTTGGGGGCGGAGGAAGCGGCGCAGGTGCTGCACCGTGCGGGACACCTGGATAAGGAGGGCCGGCCGTCGCTGGAGGGCCTGCGGCAGTGGTGCGGGACGTTCGACTCGGATCCTGAGGGTGCTGCGGATCACCTGGGTTGGCTGGCTGTGTGGGCTGAGCGGGAGCACGGTTGGCACCGGCCGGCACTGGGGCTGGAGGGCGTCCTGCAGCCCAGCGAACTGGTGGCCCCGAACTCTGAGGCGATCAGTGAGGCGCTGTTCTCCGGTGGTCCTGGCCTGCTCGTGTGCCGCACTGGGACGGGGAAGAGTGAGGGCGCCTTCGCTTATGTAAATCGACTGGACGAAAACTGGGCTGGCGCAGCTCGTGAGTTCTCTGCGGTCATGATTACGCCACGGCGCACCATCAACAGTCAGTCGGCGCAAAAGCTCAGGGCAGTAAACGTTTCCGGGCGGCTAACCGGGAAGGGAGACCCTTTCCGTCAGCCAGGAACTCAGCCCAACCGTTATGTGTGCTGCTTGCAATCGCTGGGGAACCCGGACAAGCAAAACGGCCACGCTGCTTTCTGGGGGGAGTACCAGAGTCTGGGGGATGCTGGATCCACGCCTGTGCCTACTGGGCGGGGGGTCATGGCGGCGGTGCTGATCCTCGATGAATTCCGCCAGATATTGACCGATCTGCTGCTCTCACCCAGCGGCCCGAAAACGTTGTGGGAAGAGCCTGCAAAACGTTGGCGCTCAGGAATCGCCCTAGTGCGCTCGATCGCACATGCCGGGGTGGTGCTGGCAATGGATGCACAGGCTGGAGTGCCTGAGCAGGAGCTGTTGCGGGGCATCGGGCGCGTCGAGGCTGCTCGGGTCCTGGGCTGCCCGACAGTTGCACCATCCAGGACGATGTGCTGGACGTCGGATCAGAACCGCTGGCGCGATTGCTTGCTGGGTCACGCGAAGACCCGTTCTGCAACCGATAGGCCCCTACTAGTCGTCACTGGAGCGAAGGGCAAGGAGGGCAAAGGGCAGCGGGGTCTATCGGCTAGGGCCCTGCGTGACGCGCTTCTGGAGGCTGTTCCCGGGGTCCGGGTGTTGATCATCGACGCCGAGAGCAAAGACATCAAAGCCGCCCAGCAGGTGCTGCGGGGTGAGGTGGAGGGCTGGGACGTGGTGATCTGCACTCCAGTGGCTCAGTCCGGGGTGAGCTGGGTCAGTGCGTTTGCGGAGACAGTGTTTGTTGCCGGTGGGCGAACGCTGCCACCGAACATCTGCGGAGGTCAGGCAGGACGCCGTGAGCGAACGGCGACCACCTGCGTGGCGTATGTGCCAAAGACCGAGTGGGACCGCTCGCTGCCTCTGTACGACCAGGAGGAAGACAAGATTCGAGCAGAACTGCGTAAAGCGCGGGAGCAGGCGGGGGATCTAGCGATCGCGCATGGCTGGGAGATCGTGCTGTTGGAGCGAGTGTTCGTGCTGGCAGCCCGGAGGCAGATCGAGGAGCTGGCGCTGTTCCGTGATTACACGCTGCATTACGCGGCGGTGGATGGCTGGGCCACGGAAGAGCTGGCGCCTGTTAAGCCGTTGCCTCGGCTGAAGGGGTCAGGGGGAGTGCGTGAGAAGCGCACCGAGCCAGTGCCCTACGGCGAGCTTGATCAATGGCATGAGCTGCTGGTGCGCAGCTTGCGGCTGCAGGCCAATGGAGCAGTGTGCGAGGTGGCGCAGGCCCAGGCAGAGGCCCTGGCGGAGAGCAACCAGGCGAAGGTCGGTAGTGCCGGCGCGGACCTGCTGTCCGCGAACCTGTCCGAGGTGCTGGAGCTGCTGCTGAGCGCCGGCCTGGGGCGGCTCTGTGACGGAGAGCGCCGTGCGGGAGACCACGAGCTGGTCAGGGCCGTGGCCGAGGCTTTGCAAATCCCAGAGGCTGCTCGGGTGCTGCGCAATGCGGTCTGGCTGCAGGTCGACCTGAAGGGCACAGGTGCCAAACCGGCCAGGACGATTGGCACGGTGGTGCGCAGCCTGGGCGGTGTCAGTGACGCGAAGAAAGTGGGGCCCCGGGGAGCGCAGCAGCAGCTGTATCGCTGGGTGTTGCCGGGGGAGCGGTAGCCAATAACTCCAGGTTTTCCTATAGGGCACCTCGAAAAATACGATCAGCCCTTGCGTTGAGGCGGCAATAGCTTATAATTTGGATAGTTAATTGCATCCCTGGTATGGGCCAAAGAGGCTTCTGGGACGAGCAGCAGAGGGTTGACAAGCTCAAAACTAAAA
>JAHLYQ010000042.1 GCA_025127975.1 Synechococcus sp. CS-1331
AGTCAGCTTCTGAAATCCCGGCCGGAGGTGTGCTCATCACAAGCAGTCTCTGCCTGAGATGCAACCGGAAATCAAGCTGCCGTCAAGGGTTCAGCAGGGACAAAGTTCGCGCTGAGCCGTCCCGACCCCTGAACGGTTACCCAAAGCCTTACCCAGATCCCATACCACTCGCTCAGTGCCGCCATAAGCAGAGACAGGCAAAGGCGGGCCAATATGAACAATTAAAATGTGCATGTTGAGGTTATTTTAGTAACAAACAAAAATCGCGTTGATTTGCATTGGCCGCATCGGGCCGACAATCGTCTCATCAGCGCCGCCTGAGCGCCGCCAGCAAGCGCTCAAACAGCTCCGGCAGGGGCGCCTCGCACACGATCCGCTCGCCGTGGATCGGGTGGTTGAGCCCCAGCTGCACGGCGTGTAGGGCCTGGCCGGGCATATCCAGCGGCAGCTTGCGGCAGCGGGAGTACACCGGGTCACCCACGATCGGATGGCCCAGGTGGGCGCAGTGCACCCGGATCTGGTGGGTGCGGCCGGTATCGAGCTTGAAACGCAGCAGGGAGTAGTCGCCCAGCCGCTCCACCAGGCGCCAGTGGGTGCAGGCGTGGCGGCCCGAGTCGTCGTGGACTACGGCGTATTTCTTGCGGTCGGCTGGGTGGCGGCCGATGGGGGCCACGACCGTGCCGGAATCGCCCGCAGGCACCCCGTGCACTACCGCCAGATACTGGCGCGAGGCGATCCGCTTCTGGATCTGCACCTGAAGCTTCACCAGCGCCTCCTGGCTCTTGGCCACCACGATGCAGCCCGTCGTGTCCTTGTCGAGCCGGTGCACGATCCCCGGCCGCAGCTCCCCGCCGATGCCGGGCAGGTCGGGGCAGTGGTGCAGCAGGCCATTCACCAGGGTGCCATCCCTGTTGCCGGGCGCCGGATGCACGGTGAGCCCGGCGGGCTTATTGAGCACGATCAGGTGGGCGTCTTCGTAGAGCACATCCAGGGCCATGGCCTGGGGCACCAGATAGGGCAGGGGCTCCGGCGGCGGCATCCACAGCGCCACGCTGTCGCCCTGGCGCAGGGGGGTCTTGGCCCGGCCGGTAACCCCATTGACCCGCACATAGCCGGCCTCGATGAACTTCTGGATCCGGGCCCGGCTCTGCTCCGGCCGCTGGGCCACCAGCCAGCGATCCAGCCGCATCGGCAGGGGCTTGGGGTAGGTGAGGGTGACTAGCTCGCCTGCACCTACTCCGAAGTTGGCCTCGACCATCCGCCCCTCCTCCCAGCCAACAACCGTACTGGCTTGATCCGCAGAAGATCCAGACAGAAACGCCACTTGAGAGCTTTTATTTGCCCCATGCCCTAAAGTTTGCAACAAGCATGATATTGCCGATGCAGATTAACCAACTCGATCCAAAACAGGCTGATCAGTTCAGTTCAACACATGCCACTTGCTATGGGCTCAGCGATGGCCGCCAGATGGTTCTTCTCTCTGGAATCGTCAACGTGGATCTAAAATCACCAGGCTGGAGCAATGAGAATGCTGCGTCCAGATGGTTCATCCAGAATCTATCCCTGCATATTGCCCTTCCCGCCAATTTTCTGGGAGATGGGCAGAGCTTCAGGTTGCTCGAAGCAGTTCCCTTCCTGAGCATTAATGCCATGGCTGGCTTCAGCAATGTCGGCTGGGCCGTCAACTCTTTTCACCTGGTCATGGAGGATGCTGCTGTTGATTCGATTCAACTCAAAGCCGAGCTCGGCGTCTTAAGCAGCGGGGAAATCCTCCATCGTCTTGGATATCACATCAGTGTGATCGGTGAGCAGATTGGCTAAGTTCCAATCCGCTCAGGGCAGCTCGAGGGCCGGCAATTCCAGAGCGATCGCCCCCAGCCGGCCACAGCGAAAATCGTCGAGCAGCTTGGTGGCCATGCGCAGGCTGTCGCCGCTGGTATGGCGCGCGGCGGCGGCGGCCAGCCAGGCATCGGCATCAGGCTGAAAAGCCGGGCCTTCAAGATTCCGTACATCCTGTACAGAATTCTGCACAGCTAATCCGTAGCGGCGCTCCAGCAGGCCATGGGGCACTCCAGCGGCGGGAAGCTGCTCCAATCCGGCCAGCAGAGCCACAAAGGCCAGGGCAGCGGCCTCGTTGTCATAGGCCGCCTGGCCGATGTCATCGCAGAGGGCCAGGCGCAGGGCTGCCTGCTGGTCGTCGAGGCGAGGCGGCAGCACGCCGGGGGCGTCAAGCAGGTCGATGTCCTGGCCCAGCCGCACCCAGCGCAGGCTGCGGGTCACGCCGGCCCGGCGGGCGCTGTCTACCACCTTCTGGCGCACCAACCGGTTGATCAGGGCCGACTTGCCCACGTTGGGGAAGCCCAGCATCAGGGCCCGCACCGGCCGCGGCTTCATGCCCCTGCCGGCCCGGCGGGCATTGAGGGCCTCCCCGGCCCGGATCGCCGCCTGCTGCAGCTGCTTGACGCCGGTGCCCACCTTGGCGTCACACCACCAGCAGGTCTGCTCCTGAGCCCGGAACCAGGCGGTCCAGGCCTGGCGCACCGGCGCCGGAATCATGTCGACCCGATTGATCACCAGCAGGTGCTGCTTATTGCCGATCCAGCGCTGCAGCCGGGGGTGGGAGGTGGCCAGCGGAATGCGGGCGTCGCGCACCTCGATCACCAAATCCACCTTGGCAAGATTTGCGTTGAGGGCCCTCTCCGCCTTGGCGATGTGGCCCGGATACCACTGGATCGCCGGGGCATTGACGCTGAGTTGCGTCACCTAGGGCACCACCAGCACCGGACAGGGAGCCAGCTGGATCACCCTCGCCGCGGTGCTCTGTTGGTCGCTCTCGATCGCGATACCGCGGGTGCCCATCACGATCACATCGGCATTGATCTCATCGGCCACATCACCGATCACAAAAGCCGGCATGCCCTCACGCTCGATCACCCGGCAGCTCACCCCAGCCTGCTCAAACCGGGCCCGGGCCTGCTGGAGCAGCTCGGCGGTGGCCGCCGGGTCGTCCTGGCCGGGCTCCACCACCGAAAGCAGCACCAGGGAGCTGGCGTGCTGCTGGGCCAGTTTCAGGGCCACCGCCGCCGTTTCCAAGGCCTGACGGCTCTGGTCAATGGGAAAAAGAACGGTTTCGAACATGGCGCGGGGTACGCAGACAGGGCCGTTAAGGGCTGGGATATTTCAGTCTGGAGGGCGCTCCGGAATCCGGCCAGGGCGGCCGGGTGGGGGAAAGCCGAAGCGAGGCCAGCGGGAGAGCAGGAGCGGGGCGGGTCGGGGGCTAACCTCCCCCGGCAATTCCCTATCACCTGGAGCCCCATGGCGAAGCGATCCCTGGCCAGCCTTTCGGCCGATGATCTCCGCGGCAAGCGCGTGCTGGTGCGGGTTGACTTCAACGTACCGCTCGACGACGCCGGCGCCATCACCGACGACACCCGCATCCGGGCCGCCCTACCCACCATCGCCCACCTGCGCGACAACGGCGCCAAGGTGATCCTGGCAGCCCACTTCGGCCGGCCCAAGGGCCAGGTGAACGAAGGCATGCGCCTGACCCAGGTAGCCGCCCGCCTCAGCGACCTGCTGGGCGTGCCCGTCACCAAGACTGAAAGCTGCATCGGCCCCGACGCCGAGGCCAAGGTGGCCGCCCTGGAGGAAGGCGGTGTGGTGTTGCTCGAGAACGTGCGCTTCTTCGCTGAAGAAGAGAAGAACGAGGCCGAATTTGCCCAAAAATTGGCCTCCCTTGCTGAGGTTTACGTGAACGACGCCTTCGGCGCCGCCCACCGGGCCCACGCCTCCACCGAGGGGGTTACCAAGTTTCTCAATCCCAGCGTGGCCGGCCACCTGATGGAGAAGGAGCTGGCCTACCTGCAGGGCGCCATCGATGCGCCCAAGCGCCCCCTAGCAGCAATCGTGGGTGGCTCCAAGGTGAGCAGCAAGATCGGCGTGCTGGAAGCCCTGATCGACAAGTGCGACAAGATCCTGATCGGTGGCGGCATGATCTTCACCTTCTACAAGGCCCGTGGCCTCTCGGTGGGCAAGAGCCTGGTGGAAGAGGACAAGCTGGAGCTGGCCCGGGAACTCGAGGCCAAGGCGGCCGCCAAGGGCGTGCAGTTCCTGCTGCCCACCGATGTGGTGCTGGCCGACAACTTCGCCCCCGATGCCAATAGCCAGATCGCCAAAGTGGAGGCGATTCCCGACGGCTGGATGGGCCTCGACATCGGCCCCGACTCCCTGAAGGTGTTCCAGGCGGCCCTGGCCGACTGCAAGACCGTGATCTGGAACGGGCCGATGGGCGTGTTCGAGTTCGACAAGTTTGCCGCCGGCACCAACGGCATCGCCCACACCCTGGCGGAGCTGAGCGCCACCGGCACGATCACGATCATCGGCGGCGGCGACTCGGTGGCCGCCGTGGAGAAGGTGGGCGTGGCCGAGAAGATGAGCCACATCTCCACCGGCGGTGGCGCCAGCCTGGAGCTGCTGGAAGGCAAGGTGCTGCCAGGCGTGGCAGCCCTCGACGAGGTCTGAAGCAGGGCTTCAGTTACAACAACTCGGCTCAGGGATTCAACTGGGCCTTGTCAGTCACCACCCGCACCCGCTTGGTGGCACTGACCAGGCCCTTGGGGTGCACCAGCAGCACGGCCCAGGTTTGGGAACCGGGGGTGAAAGGAGCTTGCACGGTCTTGAACAGGCCGCCGCCGCCGAGGGCGCCGAGCTGCAGGTCGGGGCTCTCGAGCGCACTTACCTGCTGACCGGTGAGGGCCACCAGGCCACCGGCAACGATGGCTCCATCGAGGGGTTCGTCAATCAGCACATCCAGGTCGTAGCGCTGGCCGGTGAGCACGGCATCGGGGATCAAGAGGCTGACCGGCAGATCGACCTCGCCACTGCGCAGCAAGGCTTGCTCACGAATCACCGTTTGGCCATTGATGCGGCTGCCGCTGCTGCTGAGCACCAGCTGTTGCTGGGCCTCCAGCCGGAAGCGAGTGGGGCCTTCCTGGCGACTGCCAGTCACCTGCAGTTGCACCGTGGCGCTGCCGTCACGCAGGGGCGCGCCGGGGCCCACCTGCCAGCGGGCATCGGGAAATTGGCGCAGCAGGGCCCGGCGCCGCAACTCCACCAGGGTGACATCGAGGCCCGTGCCGTTCTCCAGCACGGCCGCCAGCTCTGCGCCGCCGTTGAGGGCCTGCTCCAGCAGCTGCAGCTGGGCCCCACTTGGCATCGCTGCGACCGCCGCCGCTGGATTGGCCAGCAGCAGGCCGAACAGCAGGCCAAACGGCAAGCGTCTCAAAAGCTGGGGGCTCGGCATCTGGGCGGCGGAAACCGCTTTTAAGTTAGGCGCGCCCGCGACCCCTCGCATCCATGCCCAGGCTCCTGATCGCTGCCAGCGGCACCGGCGGCCACCTGTTCCCAGCCCTGGCGGTGGCCGATGCGATGCCGGCGGACTGGAGCATCCAATGGCTTGGCGTGCCCGACCGGATGGAACGCCAACTGGTGCCCAGCCGCTATCCACTCCAGACGGTGCGGGCCGGCGGGCTCCAGGGCCGGGGCCTGAGCAAACTCTGGAACCTGGTGCAACTGCTGCGGGCCAGTGGTTCCGTGCGGCACATGATCCGCCGGGAGGGCATAGAGGCGGTTTTCACCAGTGGCGGCTACATCGCCGCGCCGGCAATTTTGGCGGCCCGCTGGAGCGGGGTGCCGGTGGTCCTGCACGAGAGCAATGCCGTGCCCGGCAAGGTGACCCGCCTGCTGGGCTGGCTCTGCAGCCGGGTGGCCGTCGGCCTGCCCCAGGCCGCCGCCCGCCTGCCCCGCTGCCGGCCGGTCGTCACGGGCACCCCCGTGCGCCAGGCCTTCCTGGAGCCCGCCCCCCTGCCTGCCTGGGCGCCCCTGGGGCCGGGCCCCCTGCTGCTGGTGATGGGCGGCAGCCAGGGGGCCCTCGGCCTCAACCGCATGCTGCGGCCCCTGCTGGCCAGGCTCGCGGCGGCCGGGGTGCGGGTGGTGCACCTCACCGGCAGCAACGACCCCGAGGCGGGCCAGCCGCTGCCGGCCGGCGTGGTGGAGCGGCCCTTCAGCGACGAGATCCCCGGCCTGCTGCAACAGGCCGACCTGGTGATCAGCCGCAGTGGCGCCGGCGCCCTGAGCGAACTGGCGGTGGCCGGCACCCCGGCGATCCTGGTGCCCTATCCCGCCGCCGCCGATCGCCACCAGGATGCCAATGCCGCCGCTGCGGCCCAACTGGGGGCCGCCGTGATCGTGTGGCAGCACCCGCCAAGCGAACCGGCTCTCGAGCGCAGCCTCTGGCGCCTGCTGGGGCCGCGACTAAGGGGGGCGGCTGCCAACTGCGATCCACTGGTAGCCATGGGATCCGCCATGGTCCAGCTGGCGGTGCGCGATGCCGATCGGCAGGTGGCGGCGCTGCTGCTGAGCCTGCAGGCTCAGCGCTCAGCCAGCTCCTGACGCAGGGCGTCGATGATGCGGCGGTTGTGCTGGTGGCTCTGGTAGCCGATCCGCAGCCAGTTCGGCCCCAAGCCGTCAAAGGAGCGGCAGTCGCGCAACAGGATGTGGTGGCGACGCTCCAGCCGTTCCCGCAGGGGCAGCAGGGAGGTTTCGCCGCGGATCAACAGGAAGTTGGCGGCCGAAGGCAGGGGGCTGATACCCGGCAACTGGGCCAGCTGCTGCTGGAGCCAGGCCCCTTCGCGGGCCGTCCAGCGCTGCACCCTGCGGCCCCAGCGGCGGCAGGCAGCGGGATTGCCAAGCAGGCCTTCGCCCACGGCGGCGGCCAGACCATTCACCGGCCAGGGATCGCGCCAGCAGCCCCAGCGCTGCAGCCGCTGGGGCTGGGCGACCGCGTAGCCCAGCCGCAAGCCGGCAATGCCGTAGAGCTTGGTGAGGCTGCGGATCACCACCAGGTTTGGCTGGGCCGCCACCAGGGGTATCAGGCTCTGGTCTTCTCCCGCTGGCACCAGGGGCAGAAAAGCCTCATCGACGATCACCAGGGCAAACCGCTCCAGCAGGGGCTCCAGGGAGGCCCTGCTCCACAGCTGGCCGGTGGGGTTGTGGGGATTGGTGATCCACAGCACCTCGCCCGCAGGTGGGGCAGGGAACTGCTGGGGCTGCACTGCTGGCTGCAGTGCTGGCTGGAGTGGCAGGGGCTGGGCCCGCCAGGCCCCGGCCCAGCAGGCGAGGGCCCGCGGGTAGTCGGCGAAGCCCGGCTGGGGCAGCACGCTCACGCCAGCCGCCGCCGCATCCCGGGCCGCCCAGGTGAACAGCTCGGCTGCGCCGTTGCCCGGCAGCACCGCATCGGGGCTGAGGCCGTGGAACCCGGCCAGGGCGGCCCTCAGGGCGGCGTAATCGCGATCGGGGTAAACCCGGGCCTGGGCCCCGAAAGCAGCCCGCAGCAACTGCCAGCGCACAGCCCAGGGCGGCCCAAAGGGCACCAGGGAGGCACTGGCATCCAGCAGCTGGGAGGGACGGCAACCAAGACGCTCAGCAGTGGTGACCAGGTTGCCGCCGTGGCGCTCAGGCGGCGGCATCGGCATGGCTGCAAGTTAATCGGGGTGCCCGACAACCACAGGCGGCTCCGCAGCGAGGAGGTTTCTGGCGAGGCGGGGCTGCGCTATCAAGAGCTTGGCGCTCCAGCTCCCCCAGGCTCCCGATGGCAATCCCGATCCCCAGGCCACCGGGCGCGGCGGCCGCCCCGTTCCTGGGGCTGGCCATGGGTCTGGTCCTGGAGCTGGCCCTAGGGCTGGGGTCGGCCGGGGCGGTGAACAACGACCAGCTGATGCAGCTGCTCGCTCAAAAGACCTGCCAGGGCTGCAAACTCCAGGATGCAGACCTGGTGCACGCCGATCTGCGGGACGCCCAGCTGCAGCGAGCCCAGCTGCAGCGAGCCAATCTGGGCCGGGCCCAGCTCGATGGCGCCAACCTCAGCGGGGCCGACCTGAGCTTCAGTTCCCTGCTGGGGGCATCCCTACGGGGGGCCAATCTGCGCGGCACCAAGCTGGAGGGCACGGATCTGCGCGACGCGGATCTCAGTGGCGCCCAGCTCGACACCAATGCCCTAGCGACAAGCCACTGGAAAGGGGCCATTGGTGTGGGCGCCGAGCTCAGCAGTTATGCGGCGCTGCACAATGCGGGCGTGGAAGCGGCCCTCGAGGGGCGCCTGCCAGAGGCGGAAAAATATTTCAATCAGGCCCTCCTCAAACAACCGGATGCGGCGATCACCTGGCTGGCCCGCGGCATCACGCGGCTCGAGCAGGCAAAACGCGAGGAAGGGGTGCAGGATTTCATCTATGCAGCCAGCCTCTATGAGCGGCAGGGCGCCCCAGAAACAGCCATCGAGCTGCGCAGGGAAGCGGAACAACTGAATAAAGGAGCAAAGAAACCGGCGGGGGGCAACGGCATGGGCGGCACCCTGCTCCAAGGGGCGGCCGGGCTTTTCCAGGTGTTGGCACCGCTGGCGGCCAAGGCCCTGATCCCCTTGCCCTTCTGAGCAGTCACAAAACCAGCCAGCGCCAGCCAGCTGTTTGCGAGCGCCGGTGACCTAGTTTTTTATATCTGGGTAGATATTTAAATATATAGGGTCTTTGAGATCTGATCTGGTCAAACCAATAACTCCCTTGTTGCCGTCAATGGAAGCAAGACTCCAGCCCTTGGGCAAAAATTCAGTCGACTGGCCGCCCACCTGGCCAAGGTACACCTCGCCCGACTTACTTTCGTATTGAACAAACACAGTCTGCTGGCCGGATACCTTGATGAAACCAAGCACCGCAAAGTTGCCCAGCATTTCACGGATCCTGGCTGGCGTTGCAGCAATGGGAGCGGGAATGGCGCCGAAAGGATCCAGTCGACCCTCAGGGAAGCTCTCGATCACCTGTTGGGCCGTAGGGGCCTGGGTAAGACCTGCAGAAGCAAGGGAGGCTTGGGCGGTGGGCTCTTCCAGTAGAGGCCGCCGCTGCAGGGCAGACGGATCGACATCGGCCAGATTGGCTGCGGAGTCGCCGTTAGGTGCGCTGCTGCAGCCAAAAAGGGCAAGCAAAAGTGCGCCTACAGCCAACAAACGCCCCTTCATTGGCCAGGGGAGCCATAGATCATGCGCCTGGCCTCTTCCGTATCAGGCCTGAACCCATATCCATAGGCACCACCCATTTCATCATAGATGATCTTGGGGGTTACCATAATCACCAATTCACGCTTTTGACGAACATTCCCGCTGGAGCGGAACAGCGAGCCAATAAATGGAATGTCCCCCAAGATGGGCCACTTCCTGACCTCGGCACGATCAAAATCGGAAATCACGCCGGTCATGATTAGGGTCTGACCGTCGCGCACCCGTAGCGCACCAGTATCCAAGCGACGTATACTCAAAATATCAATACTTCCACAGCCCGGAACAGCTTCACGATCCGTCACTGCAGAAACACTGGGCGACAGAGCAAATGTGACGAAGCCATTGTCATCGATTTTTTCAATTCGTGCACCCAACACTAGGCCTGCTGTGGCAAGCGAGGGTGTACAGGTGATGATATTGCTTCCCACAGCAGAATTCGCAGAGCTAAGGACGTCGTATTTGTAGATCACATTGGTGCCCACTCGAACCACTCCCTCATTGGCGCGACGCCTGCCAATTGGAGAGTCGATATTGTAATCATCAAGGGCAGCTTTCTTATCATCTTCCTCATTGCCTTTAGTAGCTGATCCCCCATTGCTCTGATTATCTACCCGCAATTCCGAAGGATTATCCTGGAGAATCAGGGTTGGGCTAGCCAATAATTTTGTATTTGAAGAAACAATCTGAGCCCTCAAGAAATCATAAAACTCATTTTTAGGATAGGCAGATCCAGGATTCTGTTGCGGATCCGAAAAACTTCCTGTCAGTGGATTATATGTCGGCGGCAAATTATTACCAAACGCCCCAAGCAGCTGGCCATTATCATTGACGATGAAATTATTGCCCCATCGAATCGCAAAGCTATTGCTCATCGTCGAGTCGTTATCTAAATTGACATCTAAGATCTTCAAGGATAGCGCCACCTGTCGCTGGCGCAGATCTATTTGCCTAAGGTATGTCTCCGCAATGGCAACTGTTGAAGGCTCTCCAATAAGAGTGATTGTGGAAAGCCTGCTATCAATTGTACCAGTCAGCCCCAATAAAGGCCCAATTTTGCCACCAAATTGCTGGATTTCAATTGACCTACTTGTTGATGTATTTGTTGCGCTGAATGTGGACCTATCCCCGCCTGGGCTGCCAGCAGGGTCTATTAAGTTGCCGGTTCTTTGCACATTAGTAATTGATTGGGGTATGCTCATGCGGGCACCCAAGCTTGCCAAGTATTGCGCTGCGTCTTTAGCGCTAGCCTGATTCAGCCTATACACCTTGGAGAGCTGTGGTCCATAAGTAGACAAGGCAAGCAGATTAGGGCCCGCAAAAATTGTTCGTCCCTGCAATCTGCCTTGCAGGCCACCTGCTGCTAAAATTGCATTTACCGCGCCAGAGAAACTCTCATTAGCAAATGATACAGTGATTGCCCTAGGGTTTTCTTTGAGAGTTAAAATATTGTCCGGCCCTCTCTCAAAGTTATTGCCCGAATTAGTGGCAAACTCTTTGTACCTTGACTTAACTTCTTCAATGCTGAGATAGTCTTTCCTTCCTTCCTCTGTCAAGCTCTCAGATAAATAGACAAACCCATAACCACCGACGCGGGCAACTGCCATTAATGCATCTCGGACAGGGGCGTTCCTAAATGTCAAGGTTATATTTGGTCCTTTGACTTGAAGATATCCTGGACTCCGCATAGTCATCGTGCCCACCGCCATATCTCCCAGGGGCGGTGCCACGGCCCGGGGCCGCAGGGGGGGAACAAAGCTCTCGATGGGCACCGGGGTGGGCTGCCGCAAATTGGGGCGCGCAGTCTGAGAGAGCACATTGGGCTGGGCCGGGAAGCTCACCACCAGGTCCCGGCCGTCGCTGCTGATCACCGGCGAGCCCAGGGGGCGTCCGGCCACGGGCGTCACCGTGAGCCGGAAATTCTCACCACTGCCCTCGAAGCTGATGCGCTCAAAACCCTCAGCCGGCAGCGCCAGCGACTGGGGGCCCACCTTCAGGGCCCGGGGGCGATCCGTGCGCAGGTCCCCCTGCCAGCGGTCGGCCAGGGGCTGCTGGGTCAGGGAGGCCCCCAGGCCCGCCTGCTCCAGCACCAGCTCCACCGCATCGGGCAGGCGCCGCACCTTCAGCTGCAGCCCACCAATGGCCTCCTGTAGGCCAGGGTTAGCCGCCTGAGCCGGCCGGCGGGCCTGGGCAAGCACCTGGTTGGCGGGCAGCAGCAGGGGCGTTGTCGCCACCACCAGCGACAACCAGGCGCAGCCGATCCGAGCCACCAAGGCCAGCCTTCCCGGGAATGGCTCGATGGTATCGATCCGAACCCCGCCCCGCCAGGCCCCTGGGCCCGCTTAAGGCTGGCTGGAACCAGTCTTGCTGGAGCTGTAGAGGGTCAGGGTGAAGGTCATCGCCGTGGGAGCTGGGGCCGGCGCGGTGGCAGGGGGTGGGGGGGAAGCTGGCGAGCTGGCTGGCGAATCAGCGGCGGCGGGGGCCGGGCCAGCCGTGGGCCCAACCTGCTGCAGCGTGAAGCCGCTCTGCCGCACCAGCAGGCTCAACCGCTCCATCGCCCGGATGAAGCCAAGCAGGCTTGGATAGGTCCCCACGGCCTTGAGCTGCATCTGGGTTGCCTGCAGGCCCGCACCGGCCAGGGGATCGGGCGACTCAGCCGGGGCTGCGGGGGCAGCTGGGGCGGGCTCCCCTGGCACGCCCTTCGGCTTGGCGGGCTGGAGCACATCGAGCTGCACGCCGTGGCGCTGGGCTTGCCGATCTACCTGGGTGAGGAAGGTGGCCAGATCCCCACTGCCAGCGATCAGGGCCAGCAGGCGGGCCTGTTGCACCTCGGCGCGTTGGGTCGTCGTGATTGTTTGATCCAGCTGCTCCCGCAGCAGCGGAATCCCGGCGGCCGTGGCCTGCTTCTGGGCCTGGCGCTGGTTGGCCTGGTTGAGTTTCTGCAGCTGGGGAATCACCCAGCCCCCCAGCAACGCCAGCGCCACCACCCCGCCCAGGGCCAGGGGCAGCAGCAGCAGCTGACGCGGCGATAGGCGGCTGCCGGCCAGGGCAGGTTCCTCACCAGCAGGGGCCTGCGGGTTGGTCATGGCAGCAGTCCCTCCCCTTTCAGCATCTGGAGCCGGCGCACCATGCCATCAGCGCCGAGCTGCTGGAGGATCAGCGCTTCCTGGCCTGCCGCCAGCGGCGGCCGCAACCTGGCGGTGACCAGGAAGCCCACCTGGTTTGATCCCATGGCCTGGGAACCCTCGCCGCGGATGCGCTCCGCCTGGCTCAACACCACCCCCTGGGGGTCGAGCAGGGGCGAGCGGGCCAACTGCAGCTGCAGTGCATTGATGCGGCCAAAGCTGAGCGGGTCCCGCGCTTCGCCCTTGATCTCCAGGCTATCGGTGAGGATTTTGACCTCCCGCAGCCGCACCCCCTGGGGCACCCGCAGCTGCAGATCCCGCATCAGCGCCGAGCCTGAACGGTTTGCAACCAGGGCATTGGCCAGGGTGCGATTGGCACTGCCCAGCTTTTCCAGGGACCCCCTGCGGCCATTGAGAGCCTGCTCCAGCTCGGCCACCTTCGCCTCCACCAGGGCCTCCCGATCGAGCGAAGCGAGCACAGACTGGGCTCGCATGGTCAGCAGCACTCCCAAAAGGGCCACCCCACCGACCAGCAGCATCGCCCAGCCGCAGCCACGGACCAGCTGGCTCCGTTGACTTGCCCGCAGCTCCTGGGGATCGGCCAGGCCGAGCTCGCGGCGCCGCTCCCGCAGCAGGTCCACCCCCGCAACCAGATCCAACTGGGCGCTCATCGGGCCCCCTCCAGCAGGGCTAGACCGCGCAGGGCCAGGTTTCCATAGCCGCCAGAATCGAGCAGCTCCAGCGGCTGGGGGCAGCCGAGCTGCAGCCGCTCCTGCTGGCCGGCGGCCAGCCCTGCAGCCAGCAGCAGCTCAATGGAGCCCCTGGCCTGCATCCCCTGCTGCCAGCGCAGAAAGCGCAGGCAGGCCTCGAGTTGGCCTAGCCACTGCTCCAGCTCCCCGCTCAGCAGCCGCTCGTAGAGCGGCACCCCATCGCGCCACACCAGCAGGCGCAGGGCCTGCGGCTCGGGCAGCAACAGGCCCACCAGGGTCGTTGAATCCGCCGCCAGCAGCCGCTCCTGCAGGCCCACCATCCAGGCCACCTGGGCCGGCACGAGCCGACCCAGGCGCACCCCCGCAATGTTGAAAACCTCCAGCCAATCCGCCAGCAGCTGGCGCTCGATGGCCACCACCAGGGCATCGACGTCACCGCCCTGGACTGGCATGACGTCGAGCCAGCCCTGCTCAAGCGCGAAGGGCAAGCCCAGATCGGGCTGGAGCTCTCGCAGCTGCCGCGCTGGCTCTGGGGGCCAGGCCGAAAGGGGCGAGGCGGGGAGGGGCGACGCAGCGAGGGGCCACTGCAATGCCCGCCAGTAACAGGCCGGCGCCGGCAGGACCACGCTCAAAAGGGCCTTGATCTCCCCGTAGCTCAGCAGCAGGTCGCCGATGAAATCACCCAGGGCCTCCGTTTGGAGGGGCCTACCCCCCCGGCAGGTGGCCGCCGGCAAGGGCACTATCCAAGGGGCGTCCAGGGGTTGGTTGGCCTTCGGCAGGCGTTGGGCCGTGAGCAAAAGGTCGCTGAGATCGAGCACCACCTTGGTGGGAAACAGCTCAGACCTCAGCGTCTGCCACTCCTCCTGCAAGCGTGCAACGACCAACGGGACTCCCGAACCACCGCCTGAAGGTTATCGAGAGTTCACCGCCAGGCCAGGCCGGAGCCCACAGCTGCGCCGATATGGGCCAGGCCATGGCGCTCGAGTTGGCAGGCCAGACCCGCCAGGATCTGGGGCACCAGGGCCGGCCCCGAGTAGATCCAGCCGGTGTAGACCTGCACCAGGGACGCCCCGGCGGCGATCCGCTCCCAGGCGCTTTCGGGCGAATCGATGCCGCCCACTCCGATCAGGGGCAGGGCAGGGCCGGCCGTGGCCCGCAGCCGCCGCAACACCTCCAGGGCCCGGGCCCGCAGGGGGGCACCGCTCAGCCCGCCGGCCTCCTGGGCCAGGGTGCGGCCGGTCTGGGCCAAGCGGCGCTGCTCCAGGCCAAAGCGGTTGAGGCTTGTATTCACGGCAATCACCCCGGCCAATCCCTCCTCGTAGGCGATGCGGGCGATCGCATCGATGGCGTCGTCCTCGAGGTCGGGGGCGATCTTCACCAGCAGCGGCGGACAGGCCGGGAGCCGCCGCAGCCGCTCCACCAGGCGCCGCAGCAGGGTTTCCTCCTGGAGCTCCCGCAGGCCGGGCGTGTTGGGCGAGCTGACGTTGATCACGGCGTAGTCGGCCAGGGGCGACAGCAGCTCCAGCGACGAGGCGTAGTCGTCTGGAGCCAGCTCCAGCGAGGTGAGCTTCGATTTGCCCAGGTTGATCCCCAGCACGGCGGGGCGCCGACCGGGCGGGGGCAATTGCTGGCGCTCCAGGGTGCGGCGCAGCACCTGGGCCCCATCGTTGTTGAAACCCATCCGGTTCAGGGCCGCCCGCTCGGCCGCCAGCCGAAACAGCCGCGGCCTGGGATTGCCCGGCTGGCCATGCCAGGTCACCGTGCCCACCTCGGCAAAGCCGAAGCCGAAGAGGTGCCAGATGGCAGCCGCCACCCCATTTTTGTCAAAACCAGCGGCCAGGCCCACCGGATTGGCGAAGCGGCAGCCGAACAGGCTCTGCTCCAGCCTGGGATCGGGGTGCTGCAACTCCGCCGCCAGGCCGGCCAGGGCGCCGCTGACGATGGGCCAGGTTCGCCGCAAGGAGGCCTGGCCCAGGGCCGTGAGGGTGAGCTGGCTCAGTTGCTCGGCATCGGCGCCCTCATCGCGGCTGAGCAGGGGTCCCAGCAACCGCTGATAGAGAGCACCTGTATTGGTTGCCCCAGCTGGATTCGCCATCGCCCGCCGCCTACTCCCGATCCGCCAATCCTCCCGCGTTCCTCTGCAAACGCCAGCGCCCACCCCCCAGGGGCAGCACTTGCCAATCCCGCCACACCCAGGGGTCGCTGCGGCTTTCCAGCTGCTGCAAAGGCTGCTCTACCAGCTGGGCCAGTTCCACCAGATTGAGGCCGTAGCCTTGGTCGGCGAGGCGATCGGCCAGTTCCAGGCGACTCAGCAGCTGTTGCAGGCCAGGCGGCGGCACATCGGCTTCGATCCGGGCGCTGGCCACCACCTCCCCAGCCGCCATGGCCGGCATCTGGCCATGGGAGAAGGCCACGGCGATGGCATCGCAGCGGTCGTTGTCGGGATCACCGCTGTGGCCTTTGACATGCACCAGCTCCACCCCCGGCAGCCGGGCCTGATCCAGCTGTTCCCACAGATCCCGGTTGAGCACCACGCCACCGGAGGCCGTGCGCCAGCCCTTGCGCTTCCAGCCCTGGATCCACTTGCTGTAGCCATCAATCAGATAGCGGCTGTCGGTGCGGATCGTCAGGCCCGAATCATGGGGCAGCTCCCTGAGGGCCTCCAGCAGGGCCAGGGCAGCCGTCAACTCCATGCGGTTGTTGGTGGTGGCCCGCTCGGCCCCGCCCATTTCATGGACCGAGCCGTCCTCAAAGCGCAGCAAGGCCCCCCAGCCCCCGGGGCCGGGATTGCCACTGCAGGCGCCGTCACAGGCTGCGGCCACCACTTTTACCGGCTCAGCAGCCACTGGACAACCCCCGAAAGTTCGCTAGAGAACGCTTCTGCCTGACCCCAGCCCCGCCATGGCCTCCCCCGCCCCAGGCCCAGCCAGTCGCCAGCCCCATCGAACCTACCTGGCCCTGGCCGCCCTGGGCCTGGCCGCGATCAGCCCTTTGGCCCAGGCGGCCAACGTATTCACCAGCCAGCCGCTGGATGCCAGCCGCTTCGCCGTGCTGGCCAGGCCCGTAGGCAGCAACAGCTGGAACCTGCTGGTGCTGGAGCAGATCAGGCCCCAGCCCCTCTGCTGGGAGCAGCGTCCTGACGGGCTCACCGAGCCGGCCCTCAACCGCTTCAACTTCACCGGCATCTGCAACCGCTACCTCGACAGCAACGGCTACTCCCTGCGCATCGGCGATCAGGATCTGGCCAGCCGCTACCGGCTGCAGCTGCGCCAGAGCGGAGCGGAATTGCGGCTGGAGGCCAGCACCCCCAGCGATGCCACCGTGCTGGTGGTGGGCAGGGCCCAGGTGCCCCTGCGAGAGAAGGATGGCTTTGTGGCGCTGACACTCGAACCTGGCTGGGACCTGCAGCGACGCAGCTTCAACGCCCAGACCCTCAACCACGTCTACTTCGCCAACCCCATCCCCCTGCCCCTGCTGCTGGCCAGTGCCAATGGCTCCCTGGCGACGACAGCCCAGCCACCGATGGCGCCCCCACCGCTGCCGTCTGAGCCCACCAGGGCTGAGCGCAGCAAGCTGCTCGCCCAGGGGCCGATCCGCCTGCCGGTGATCCCCTTCCGCGAGTGACAGTTGGCAGAGAGGCCTCCCCGACCTGGCCCCACCCCCATCCCACCGTTAAGTTTCTGGGGTGTGAGGAGTGGGAACGCTCTTCCGGGGTCGAAACGAGGCAAGACTCCCGGAATCGTTCCAACTCAAAGCCCTGCCTTCGGCGGGGTTTTTTTTGTCTCGCTGGTTTTTTGGGGCTCGCTCTAGAACCAGCCCACAAAAAAAACCGGCCCCATTCGGGGCCGGCCGAGCTATCAGGGCTGGATCAGCTGGGGCTAGATCACTTGATGGTGACCTTGCCGCCAACTTCTTCAACGGCCTTTTTGATGGTTTCGGCGTCGCCTTTGGCGATGCCTTCCTTGATAGCGCAAGGGGCGCTTTCAACTAGGGCCTTGGCTTCGCCCAAGCCGAGGCCAGTGACCTCGCGGACGGCCTTGAGCACCTTAATCTTGGCGGCGGGGTCGAAGCTATCGAGCATGACGTCGAATTCGGTCTGCTCTTCAACGGCTTCAGCAGCAGCTGCAGGAGCTGCTGCCATCACCACGCCAGCGGATGCGGCGGCAGACACGCCAAAGGCCTCTTCGATCTGCTTGACGAGCTCGGAAGCCTCAAGCAGCGAAAGGGTTTTCAGCGATTCGAGAATTTTGTCGGTAGTAGCAGTCATGGTTGGGAATCAGCAACAGAAAGGGGAAGTCGCTTGAGCTCAGCTGCCGCTTTCGGCGTGCTGCTTGAGCGCCCGGGCAAGACCGGACGGAACCTCGTTGATACCCACGGCCAGCTTGGTGGTCACGGCATTGATCGCACCGGCGATCTGGGCCATTAGCACCTCCTTGGAGGGCAGGTCCCCGATGGCCTTGATGTCGTTCTGGGAAAGGAGTTGACCTTCGAAAAGGCCGCCCTTCACATCCGACTTCTTCGTGTCCTTTTGAAAGGACTGCACGGCCTTCACCGCACCACCCACGTCGCCCTTGACGAGCACGAAGGCATTGGTGCCGGTGAGCAGGGAATCGAGATTCGACCAGGCGCTATCGCCATCAATGGCCCGGCGCATCAAGGTGTTTTTGGTCACCTTGCACACGCCGTTGCTGGCCTGCAGACGGGTCCGCAGATCAGACATCTCCTTGATGGTCAGGCCCTTGAAATCAAGAACCAGCGCCATTTCGGCCTCGCCGAGGAGCCCCTTGAGCTCTTCGACGATCTGTTGCTTGTTCTCCAGAGTGCGGCCCATAGGGAAGGAACGGATCGGGGGAACAAGCGGGGAACGCAGCCCGGGACGATGAAGCCCTCCTTTGGGGGGGGATCAACTCGAGGCCGCTGCCTGTTCTGCCACCCGGTCGGACGAATCCTGCCTGGAGCCAAACCTGTCGCGATCACCTCGGCAGGACTTACGGGCGTGAACCCACCTGCTGTCTGGGGTAGGGCGCGTGCCCTTCTGGCCTAAGCCAGTCATCCACACTACACAGCGACCATTCCCCAACCAATCCCCAACCCCATGCTCCCTCCTGCTCGCCGGATGGCGGTGCTGCTGCCCAGCCTGCTGCTGGCCCTGCTGCTGGCCCTGGGCCTCGCTCTGGCTGCGCCGGGGCGGGCCCAGCCGCTCTGGAACGTGGGCACCGATCCGAGCTACGCCCCCTTCGGCTTCACGGATGGGGACAGCGGCAAACTGCGCGGCTTCGACATCGAGCTGATCGAAGCCATCGCCAAACGCAGTGGTCACCGCCTCCAGCTCACCCCCCTGCCCTTCGATGGCCTGATCCCCGCCCTCCAGGTGCGCAACCTCGACCTGGCGATCAGCGCCATGACGATCACCGCAGAGCGGGCCGAGACGGTCGACTTCTCGCGGCCCTATTTCGCCGCCGGCCTGGGCATCGTGGTGCGGGAAGGAACCCGGGGCATCAGCACCCTCAAGGATCTCGAAGGTCGCACGATCGCCGTGCAGATCGGCTCCACCGGAGCCAAGGCCATGGCTGCCGTACCCGGCGCCAGGCTGAGCACCTTTGATTCAGGCCCCCTGGCCCTGCAGGAACTGCTGAACGGGAATGTGGAGGCCTACGTCAATGACCTGCCCGCCACCCTCTACGCGATTGAAACCGCTGAGCTCAAGGGGATTGAGATCGCCGGCAAGCCCCTCACCTCCGACTACTACGGCATCGCCTTCCCCAAGGGCTCTCCGCTGAGCTCCCCGGTGAACCGGGCCCTGGGCCAGCTCCTGGCCGATGGGAGCTACGCCCGCATCTACCAGCGCTGGTTTGGCCAGGCTCCGCCTTCACTGCCGCAACGCGCCCCGGCCCTCGACAGCCGCAGCGGCAGTGCGGGGCTCGACTTGATGCAGTTGCTGCGCAATCTGCTCCGCGGCGCCGGGGTGACGCTGGCCCTCACCCTCTGCTCCTTCAGTGTGAGCCTGATCGGTGCCGCCCTGGTGGCGACCGGGCTGCTGAGAGCAAATCCGCTGGTTCAGCGCTGCAGCCGGGTCTACGTCGACTTCTTTCGCGGGACACCGATCCTGGTCCAGCTGTTCGTGATCTATTTCGGCGTGCCGGCCCTGGCCCAGCAACTGGGGCTCACCCTCCAGATGGACCGCTTCGCCGCCGCCGTACTGGCCCTGGGGCTAAACGGGGCGGCCTACCTGGCCGAGACCCTGCGGGCAGGGATCAGCTCGATTGAGCGCGGCCAATGGGAAGCGGCCAAAGCCCTCGGATTGCGGCCCATCCCCAGCTTGCAGATGGTGATCCTGCCCCAGGCGCTGCAGCGGGTGCTGCCCTCCCTGGCCAATGAGTTCATCACCCTGATCAAGGACACCAGCCTGGCGGCGGTTATCGGCTTCAACGAACTGTTCCGCCAGGGGCAGCTGGTGGTGGCCACCAGCTACCAGGCCTTTGAGGTGTATCTGGCGGTGGCCCTGGTGTACCTGGTGATGACCACCGCCGCATCGCTGCTGTTCAAGCAGCTGGAACGGAGACTCAGGCGTCCTGCTTGATGTCCTGCAGGGCCGAGAAGTCGACTTCCACCGAGGGGCCCATGGTGGAGGTCACATACAGGCTCCTCCAGTAGCGGCCCTTGGCGCCGCTGGGCTTGTTGCGGTCGATGGTCTCCTGCAGGGCCTTGAGGTTTTCGAGCAGCTTGGCCGAATCGAAGCTGGCCTTGCCGAAGCGCACGTGCACGATGCCGGCCCGGTCGGCCCGAAACTCCAGCTTGCCGGCCTTGAACTCGTTGATGGCGCCGGCCAGGTCGGTGGTGACGGTGCCGGCCTTGGGGTTTGGCATCAGGCCCCGAGGGCCGAGTACCCGGCCCAGCTTGGCCACCTTCGGCATCATGTCCGGGGTGGCAATCAGCAGGTCGAAGTCCATTGCGCCCTTGGCGATCTGGTCGACCAGATCGTCGTCACCGGCCAGGTCGGCGCCGGCGGCCTTGGCGGCAGCCACTGCCTCACCGCGGGCGATCACGGCGATGCGGATGGTCTGGCCGGTGCCGTGGGGCAGGGCCACGGTGGTCCGCAGCTGCTGGTCTGTGTATTTGGGATCAATGCCGAGGCGCACATGGGCCTCGACGGTTTCATCAAACTTGGCGGTGGCGGTGGTCTTGACCAGCTCAATCGCCTCGAGGGGGGCGTAGCTGCGGTCTTCGACCGTGGCTCTAAGGGCAGCGAAGCGCTTGGAAATTTTCGGCATGGTGAGGATGGGGTACGGGCGATTCAGGGCGTGGCCGTTGAACAGATGAACTGGTCAGGGTTGCCTGGATCTCCCCCGGATAGGTGGGGATTAGTCGGGATTAGTCGGGATTAGTCGTTGACAGCGACGCCCATGTTGCGGGCAGTGCCTTCGATGATGCGCATGGCCGACTCCACACTGGTGCAGTTGAGGTCGGGCAGCTTGGTCTTGGCGATCTCCTCGAGCTGGGCACGGGAAATGGCACCCACCGCCCCCTTGGCGGAGGTGGCGGCACCCTTTTCAATGCCGGCAGCCTTGGTGATCAGCACGGAAGCTGGCGGGGTCTTGGTGATGAAGGTGAAGCTGCGGTCTTCAAAGACCGAGATCTCCACCGGAATCACATAGCCGGCCTTCTCCTGGGTGCGGGCGTTGTACTCCTTGCAGAACGCCATGATGTTGACGCCGTGCTGGCCGAGGGCAGGGCCCACCGGCGGCGCGGGGTTGGCTTTGCCGGCCTGGAGGGCCAGCTTGATCACGGCTACGATTTTCTTGGCCATCGTCTGAGGCTACGGGGCGGATCTGCGGATGACCCCCAGGTAGTGGAGGTGTGGGGTGAGGGCCGTCCTCCGCAGGGAGACGGCCGCTGGGCGGGGCTGGGGCCTAGCTCTGTTTGCTGATCTGGGAAAACTCCAGTTCCACCGGGGTCTCCCGGCCGAAGATCGAGAGCAGGGCCTTGAGCTTGTTGCGCTCGCCCGACACCTCGATCACCTCGCCCTGGAAGTCTTTGAACGGGCCTGCCGTGACCAGAATCTGGTCGCCCTCGGTGAGATCCACCTTGACGACGGCCTTCTTTTCGGCAGCCCGCTTGAAGATCCGGTCGACCTCGTTGCGGCTCAGGGGCCGGGGCTTGATATGGCCGCGGGCCTTGGCGGTGGCACGGCGCTCTTCGGCCCCCACGAAATTAATCACATTGGGGGTGCTGCGCACCGCCATCATCGTGTCCTCATCGAGCACCATCCGCACCAGCACATAGCCCGGGAACACCTTCTCCTCGGTGCTCTGGCGGGTGCCATCTTTTTTGAGCTTCACCCCCGGGGTCTGGGGGATCTCAATCTCGAGGATGCGGTTGTCGACCCCCAGGGTGACGGCCCGCTGCTCGAGCGTGGCCTTCACCTTCTTCTCGCAGCTGGAGGCCACCTGCACCGCATACCAGCGAGCCACCTGGAGCTTCTCACCGACAGCGGCCGGCGCTTCTTGAAGATCGAGGGGGCTCACCACCTCGCTAAAGGGCTCGCTAATGGGCTCGGTTAAGGGCTCGGACACGGGGTTCACGGCAAGAACGGAATCGACGGACGGGACAGCAAGCAACAAGGGTTCAACCAAACACCTGACTGGACGCCCAGCCGTAAAAACGATCCAGCGCAGCGATCGCCGCAGCCGAGATGCTCACCATCAAAATGACGGCCACCGATTCGCTGAACAGCTGCTGGCGGCTTGGCCAGACAACCTTGCGCAACTCCGCCAGGGTTGCGGCGACAAAGCCTCCGGGAACGGCCGATGACTCGGCAGCCGGGGTGGCCTGTTCAGGGCTTGGGGAATCGGGTTGGGGGGAGTCGGAATCCACTGGCGCTTGCGCACGGTGGCGTCCGCGCGGATCGGCAAACGAACACCCTACCCGAGGGGCTCAAAGGTAAGGGGGTTTCCGGCCACCACACGTACGCCCAGGGCACCGCTGAAGCGTTCCGCCAGCAGCTCGGTGGCCAGGGGGTTCTCCAGCTGGCGGCGCAGCACCCGCCGCAGGGGTCTGGCCCCATATTCGGGCTCGTAGCCCTGCTCGGCCAGGGCCTGCACCACCGGCTCGGGCACCTCCAACTCGAGGTGCTGCTCCGCCAGCAGCCGGGCCAGCTCGGCCAGCTGCAAGCGCACGATGCGCTGCAGATCGGCCGGGGCCAGGGGCCTGAAGCGGATCACCTCGTCAATGCGGTTGAGAAATTCCGGTCGAAACTGGGCCGCCAGGGCCTGATCAACGGCCTGCTCCAGGGCCTGCTCCCGCTCGGCCGGGTCGCCGCCGGCCCTGGCGTTTACCAAGATGGCGCGGCTGGCCAGGTTGCTCGTCATGATCACCACCGTGTGGCGGAAATCGACCGTGCGGCCCTGGGAATCGGTGAGGCGGCCGTCATCGAGCACCTGCAGCAGCAGGTTGAACACCTCGGGATGGGCCTTCTCCACCTCATCGAGCAACAGCACCGCATAGGGCCTGCGCCGCACCGCCTCGGTCAGCTGGCCTCCCTCCTCATAGCCCACGTAGCCGGGCGGCGCCCCCACCAACCGGGCCACGGCGTTGCGCTCCATGAATTCACTCATGTCGAGCCGCACCAGGGCTTCGTCCTCATCGAAGAGGGCCGCCGCCAGAGCCTTGGCCAACTCGGTCTTGCCGACGCCGGTGGGACCCAAAAACAGGAAGGAGCCAACCGGCCTGGTGGGGGACTGCATGCCGGCCCGGGCCCGGCGAATCGCCGCGGCCACGGCCGCCACCGCCGTCGGCTGGCCAATCACCCGCTCGCCGAGCCTGGCCTCGAGCTCGAGCAACTTCTGACGCTCGCCGGCCAGCAACCGCTGCACCGGAATACCGGTCCAACGGGCCACCACATCGGCAATGTCGCCCTCCTCCACCTGCTCCCGCAGGATTGGTTCGGCCTGGAGCTCGGCCTCGAGGGTTTCGCGGCGCTGCTGCAGCCCATAGAGCTGGTCGTGCTGCAGCCGGGCTGCCTCCTCGTAGTCGCCCTCGCGCTCGGCTTCGGCGATCGCCGTGCGCAGGTCTTCATCCTGCTGCAGCAGTTGCCGCAGTTCCGCCAGCCGCTCCCGCTCGGCCTGCCAGCGCTGCTGCACCTGCTGGAGGGCCTCGGTGGCCCGGCGCCGCTGCTCCTGCCACTGCACCCTTTCCTGCTGGGGTGACGCCTCAGCCGAGAGCAGGGCCAGCTCCACCCGGCGCAGCTCCGCTTCCGCCGCCTCGACGAGCTGGGGCTTGGAGGTGACCTCCATGCGCAGCTGGGCGGCCGCCTCATCCACCAGATCGATCGCCGAATCGGGCAGGGCCCGGTCGGTGATGTAGCGATCGGCCAGCCGGGCCGCCGCCACCAGGGCCTGGTCGGTGATCGCCACACCGTGGTGCAGCTCATAGCGCTCCTTCAGTCCCCGCAGGATCTCCACGCTGGTGTCTGGCCCGGGCTCCTTGATCAGCACCTGCTGGAAGCGCCGCTCCAGGCCTGGATCCTTCTCGATGCTGCGGCGGTAGTCCTCCGGGGTGGTGGCGCCGATGCAGCGCAGGTACCCCTGGGCCAGGGCGGGCTTGAGCACGCTGGCGGCATCGGCGGTGGAACGGTCGCTGCTCACCACCGTGTGCAGCTCATCAATAAAGAGCACCACGCCGGCCGCACCGGCCACCGCATCGGCGTCGCGCACCTCCTTGAGCACGGCGCGCAGGCGCTCCTCAAACTGGCCGCGAAACTTGGCGCCGGCGATCAGGGCGCCCAGATCCAGCGCCACCAGCCGCAGGCCCAGAAGTGAATCGGGCACCTCGCCGGCCACGATCCGCTGGGCCAGCAACTCGGCCACGGCGGTCTTGCCGACGCCGGGCTCGCCGATCAGCACCGGATTGTTCTTGCTGCGGCGGGAGAGCACCTGGATCAGGCGACGCATCTCCAGGTCGCGGCCGATCACCGGATCGAGCTCGCCAGAGCGGGCGGCGGCGGTGAGGTCGCGGCCGTAGCGCTCGAGGGCGCAGGCCTCGGCTGGCTCGGAGGAGCCTGGGGGCTCGGGTTCCAGGCGCAGCTCGGGGGCTGGGGCAGCAGGGCCAGCAGCGGGGCCAGGAGGAGGAGCCGCTGGAGGAGCAGCTGAAGGAGCAGTTGGGGAGGTGGGGATTGGGGGCCTGTCGATCCAGTCGTCCGGGCAGAACTGGCGCCGCAACAGGTCTTCACTGAGGCCCTCCGGCACCAGCAGGGAGGCTCCGATCCTGGGATCCCCCACCAGGGCCACCAACAGCTGGGGCACATCCAGCAAGGGGGCTCCCCAGGCGACCCTGCAGCGCTCGGCAGCCTCCAGCAGATCTTCCAGGGCATCGCCGATGTACAGCTCCGGCCCGTTGGCGCTGGGCTGGTCGGCACAGAAGCTCTCCAGCCGATCCAGCAGCCGGTCTGGATCGAGGGGCAGGGGATCCAGCCAGCGGTCAAAGCGCCGCTCCGACAGCAGGGTCTGCAGCAGGTGCTCCACGTCCATGGCGCCATGGCGCCAGCGGCGAGCAGTGTCCTGGGCAGCCAGGAGCAGCTCCCAGCCGTCATCGCTGAAGCGATCGGGGTCGCTGGTGAGGCTTGGGGACATGGGCTTGGGGATCAGCCTGGGGCAGAGATCTGGATCAGCTCCACCTTGTAGCCATCAGGATCCTCCACGAAGGCGATCACCGTGTTGCCGTGCTTCATGGGCCCGGGTTCGCGCACCACCTTGCCCCCCTTGGCCGCTATCGCCGAACAGGTGGTGTAGATGTCATCCACCCCCAGGGCGATGTGGCCGTAGGCGCTGCCTAGCTCGTAGTGGCTGGTATCCCAGTTGTGGGTGAGCTCCAGCACGGTGGTGTCGCTCTCGTCGCCGTAGCCCACGAAGGCCAGGGTGAACCGGCCCGAGGGGTAGTCCTTTCGGCGCAGCAGGTCCATGCCCAGCACCTCCGTATAAAAGAGAAGGGAGCGATCCAGATCCTCCACCCGGAGCATGGTGTGCAGCATTCGCATCGATCCACCCGATTAGCTGCCAGCTATCAATCATAGGATCGCCCCAAAGACAACAGCCGACGACCCACGTGATCGACTCCCTCGACCTAGTGATCGACACCGTGGTGGCCCGGGAGGTGCTCGATTCCCGCGGCACCCCCACCGTGGAGGCGGAGGTGATGCTGGAGGGCGGCGCCAGTGGCCGGGCGATCGTGCCCAGCGGCGCCAGCACCGGCGCCCATGAGGCCCACGAACTGCGCGACGGCGGCAACCGCTACTTCGGCAAGGGGGTGACCCGGGCCGTCAGCAACATCGAGGAGAGGATCGCGCCGGCCCTCTGCGGCCTCAGCGCCCTCGACCAGAGTGCCGTCGACGCCGCCATGGCCGAACTGGACGGCAGCGACAACAAATCCAGCCTCGGCGCCAATGCCGTGCTGGCCGTGAGCCTGGCCACCGCCCGGGCAGCCGCCAACGGCGTCGGCCTGCCCCTCTACCGCTACCTGGGAGGCCCGCTGGCCAACCTGCTGCCGGTGCCGTTGATGAACGTGATCAACGGCGGCGCCCACGCCTCCAACAACATGGACTTCCAGGAGTTCATGTTGGTGCCCCACGGCGCGGCCAGCTTCAGCGAAGCCCTGCGCATGGGCGCCGAGGTGTTCCACACGCTCAAGGGGTTGCTGAGCAGCCAGGGCCTGTCAACCGCCGTTGGCGATGAGGGCGGTTTCGCCCCAAACCTGGCCAGCAACGATGCGGCCGGCGAGCTGCTGATCCAGGCGATCGAGAAGGCCGGCTATCGCCCCGGCGACCAGATCTCCCTGGCCCTGGATGTGGCCAGTACGGAGTTTTTCAAGGACGGCCGCTACAACTTCGGCGGCGGCAGCTACAGCAGCGCCGAGATGGTCGACCAGCTGGCCCTGCTGGCCAGCCGCTTCCCGATCGTGTCGATCGAAGATGGCATCGCCGAAGACGACTGGGAGGGCTGGGCCCTGCTGACCGAGCGGCTGGGCAAGACGGTGCAGCTGGTGGGCGATGACCTGTTTGTGACCAACACCACCCGGCTGCAGCGGGGCATCGACCTGGGCGTGGCCAACTCGATTCTGATCAAGGTGAATCAGATCGGCTCACTCACCGAAACCCTGCAGGCGATCGATCTGGCCGGTCGGGCTGGCTACACCAGCGTGATCAGCCACCGCTCTGGCGAAACCGAAGACACCACCATCGCCGACCTCGCCGTAGCAACCCGCGCCGGCCAGATCAAAACCGGCTCCCTCAGCCGCTCCGATCGGGTGGCCAAGTACAACCAGCTGCTGCGGATCGAAGATGAGCTCGGCAGCCAGGCGGTGTATGCCGGCGCTGAAGACCGGGGCCCCCGCGGCAAAGCCTGAGCTCAGCGACCTCTTCGCTCAGCGAGAACCGGGCAGCTGATCGAGCCGGCCATCGCGCTTGAGCCGGCCCTGCAATTTCAACCAGCTCAGGGCCACGGGCAGGGCGCCCACCAGGGGAATGGCGGTGAGGGCGGGGCGGCTGCTGGCTGCCAGCAGGGCCGCAGCCACGGCCAGGCCGGCCAGAAGCATGGACTGGCCGGCAACCTGCTGGGCCAGGGCGAGGCGACGCAACAGGCGATCGGTTTCGCCGGCCCTGATCTGCACCTGCAGGTCGCCCTGCTCAATGCGGGCCAGGCTGTCGTCCAGGCGTTTGGGGATACCCAGGGCGCGGCTGCCCACCTCGGCCGCCTGGCGCGAGATTTCATTGAACAGCTCGTTGCCGAACCGATCGCCGCCGCTGCTGCCCGAACCGCTTGAAGTCATCAGAGGAAGCAGGTAGGGGCGGGCAATCGCCACCAAGCTAAAGCTGGCATCGAGGCTGCGGCCGACCCCCTCAAAGGTGGTGAGGGCCCGCATCACGAAAATCAGCTCAGGGGGCAGGCGAAAGGGCTGGCCGTAGACCAGGTCATAGAGATCGCCGGAAAGCCGCTCCAGCACATTGGCGGAGAAGGGCGGAGTGAGGGCCTCCTCCAACATCACGCGCACCAGGCGCCTCACCGGCCCAGGGTCAATGCCGGGGGCAATCAGGCCCGCCTGCTGCAGCTCATCCACCAGACCGGCGGCATCCCGGCCGGCTGCGGCGCGCACCATACTGCCGAGCCGGGCCTGCAGGCGACTCGAGAGCTGACCCATCATGCCGAAGTCGTAGTAAATCAGCGCCCCATCGGCTGCCACGGCCAGGTTGCCCGGATGGGGGTCGGCGTGAAAAAAGCCGAAACGCACCAACTGCTGCAGGTAGCTGGCGGCGCCTTTCTCTGCCACCGCGGCAGGCTCGATTCCCGCCGCCAGCAGGGCCGCCCGATCGGTGATCTTGATGCCGGGCAGGTAGTCGAGACACAGCACCCGCCGGCTGCTCAGCTCCCAAATCACCGCTGGCACCCGGATGCCGGGATCGCTGAGAAACTGCTGGCGGAAACGGGCCGCATGTTCGGCTTCGAGGCGGAAATCCAGCTCCCGCAGCAACACCCGGCGGCACTCCTGGGCGATGCCGATCCAGTCGCGTCCCTGGCCCCAACGGGGGTGGCGCTGAACGGCGGCGGCCACCTGCTGGAGCACCTGCAGATCGAGTCGGAAGGTGCGCTCCAGGCCGGGACGCTGCACCTTCAGCACCACCTGACGGCCACTGCGCAGGCTGGCCCGGTGCACCTGGGCCAGGCTGGCGGATCCGAGGGGTTCAGCTTCAAGGTCGATTATCTCAGCGCAGCGGCCGCCCAGTTCCTGCTCGAGCAGGTCCTGAACCACGGTGAAGGGAAAGGCAGGCACCTGGTCCTGCAGGGTGGCCAGCTGCTCCACCAGCTCGGCGGGCAACACGTCAGGGCGGGCCGAGAGCAGTTGGCCGAGCTTGATGAAGGCCGAACCCAGGGCCAGAAATTCGTCGGTGAGCCAGCGGGCCCGCCGCCCCTGGCGGCGCCGCTGACGCTCTTCGCTGACACCGCCCAGGTAGGTCCAACTCTGGGCGTCCCACCAGAGCCCCAGCACCAGGGCCAGGGCCAGCCACCAGATGCGCAGGGGCCGCAGCAGGATCACGAAGTGCTGTCCAGGCGGCTGGCCATAGCCGCAACCCTGGCGCGCAGGGCATCAATCTGATCCTGGGGATCCGGAACCCCTTCAGGGGAAGGGGGCTGATCGCCAGCCCCCGCACCGGCTCCAGCGCCAGGCTCGCCCCGCTCGATCCGGGCCGCCTCTGCCTCCACCTCATCCCAGAACAGCTGCAGTTCCTGCCGGAGTCGCTCGGGGGCGTCCTGGGCCAGCAGGGCCAAGTTGGCGGCCCCATCCACCAGGCCACTGCCCAGACGGGCGCCAAGACGGTAGACGGCAGCCTGAAGCAGGAGTTGCGGCGCGCTCAT
This sequence comes from Synechococcus sp. CS-1331, assembly GCA_025127975.1. Lineage (GTDB taxonomy): Bacteria > Cyanobacteriota > Cyanobacteriia > PCC-6307 > Cyanobiaceae > Cyanobium_A. The sequence goes on from JAHLYQ010000042.1 coordinate 28,337, forward strand.
GGCTGTCCGGCGTCTGGAGTTGACTTTGGCAGGTCGGGGCTCGGCAAGCGCGGCGGCGGCGGCGCGGCGGCAGGAGAGGAGACAGGCGAGGGGGCGGCCGAGGAGGAGGCCCGAGGGGAATCGGCAGGCCTGGTCTCGTGCGGCAGGGTTGGATCGCCCTGAATCCCTAGGGAACCGGAATCTGGGCCAGCTGGATCGAGGCCAACTGGATCTGGGGATGCTGAATCTGTGAGCTGGTCGGCGCCGGGCTGGGAATCGGGCTCGAGGGGCTCGAGATTGCCGCGCACCTCCCGCTCTTCGGTGCCGAACTGCAGGCGCAGGCTCTCCAGCGACTGGCCGGGGAAGGGCCGCACCTCAAAACCCTGTCCCAGCCTCACAAAGGCAGGTAGCTGCAGGGCAAGCAGGCGATTGGCCACGCCGTAGCCCAAGCCAAAGCAAACGCCCACCAGCAACGGCAGCTGCCAGCGGGGTTGGGTACCCGGCTTGTTACCGGGCTGGGGGCGGGACGAAACCTGGGCCATGCAGCCATTCTGACGCGGCTCCGGATCAGGTCGTGTAATCGGCGTTGATGCGGATGTACTGATCGGAGAGGTCACAGCCCCAGGCCAACCCCTCCCCCGGGCCCCTGCCGACCACCAGGCGGATTATTACGGTGTCGCTCTGCAGATAGGTGCTGGCGGCAGCGCGATCGAAGGGCAGGGGCTGGCCGGCCGCCATCAGCTGGTGCCCGCCCAGCCAGAGCGCCAGGCCAGCGGGGTTGAAGGGCACGCCGGCCCGGCCGGCGGCGGCGGCGATGCGGCCCCAGTTGGGGTCGCGGCCGTGCACGGCGCACTTCACCAGAGACGAGCCGCAGATGGTGCGGGCGATGGTGCGGGCGCCGGCGTCATCGGCCGCACCCTCCACCCGCACCTCGAGCAGGCAGGTGGCGCCCTCACCGTCGCGGGCGATCGCCTTGGCCAGGTGTTGCGACACCGCCGTCAGGCCGGCCTCCAGGGCATCAAAGAGCTCGGGGCTCAAGGGCTCACCGGCTGCAAAGGCCAGGAACGTGTCGTTGGTGCTGGTGTCGCCGTCCACCGTGATCGCATTGAAGGAGCAATCCACCGCCCGGCGCACCATGGCGCTCCACACCTCGGCCGGCACGCCCGCATCACAGCTGAGGTAACCCAGCATCGTGGCCATATCGGGGTGAATCATCCCCGAGCCCTTGGCCATGCCGCCGATGCGCACGGTGCGGCCGTCCAGATTGGCCTCCAGGGCGATTTGCTTGTCGACCAGGTCGGTGGTGAGGATTGCCTGGGCCGCCGCGCCCCCACCCTCGGGGCTGAGGGCCGCCACCAGGGGATCGAGGCCGGCCAGGAGCGTATCGATCGGGATCGGCACACCGATAACGCCCGTGGAGCAGATCAGAACCTGCTCGGCCGCCAGGCCCAGGCGCTGGGCCAGGGCTGCGGTGGCCCCCAGGCTGTCGGCCAAACCCCGCTCGCCAGTGCAGGCATTGGCCTGGCCGGAGTTGGTCAACACGGCCCGGGCATGGCCGCCTGAGGCCCGCAATCGCTCGGCGCAGAGATCGACGCAGGCCGCCCGCACCAATGAGGTAGTGAAACTGCCGGCGCAGACCGCACCCTCGGGGGCCAGTAGCAAGGAGAGGTCGGGCTTGCCGGAGGCCTTGAGGCCAGCCGTAACGGCGGCGGCCCTAAAACCGCTGGGGGCGGTGATGCCGCCGGAGATGGGATGCCAGGGGTGGGTCAACGCGCCGGGGCCACTGGGGCCATTCTGAACCGGCGCCGGCAGGGCGAATAAGCAACTATTTAACTAATTGGCTTAACTATTCGGCTCAACTATTCGGCTCGCCTAATCAACTTCGAAAACCCTATTCCAGTCTTCCTTCATGTCCACCACACACCAGCCCTGGCTGGGGGCCGCTGCGAGGGCCTCAACGAGCTTTCCGGTGCTGGTCGATTTGGCGGCATAGGCATATTCGCGCTCGGGATCGGTGTGGTGAACGAGCAGGCCGAAACTGGGGCGGGGGTTATTGATTGTGGTGTACTGCAACATCTCATGGTCTCCGTCACTATTCCCGCAACAGAGCGTCGGACGGCGGCCAATGAACTGATGGATGCCCACTGGCTTACCCCCCTTGTCATTGACGAACAAATAGTCCAGGGTTTTGGTGAGCACCGGGCCCGCTGCGCCCAGCTCAAAGGTGGTGCGGGCGGTCGAGCCAACCACCTGCTCCGGCGGGATGCCATAAACCCGCTCCACCCAAACGCGCATGAAGTCAACACCACCTCCAGAAACAATGAAGTTTTTGAAGTTATTGGCCTGCAGATAGCGCAGGAGTTCCTGCATGGGCAAATAGGTAAGTGCGTCGTAGGGCCTGTCAAAGCGCGGGTGCCTGGCCGACACCAACCATGCCTCAACAGTCCTACGAAAAGCATCAACAGACATGCCGGCATGGGTGAGCGCCAGGATCTGCAACAGGCCTTCGTAGCGGGGCCCCTCCAGCAGCTTGGCAAGGTCGCCAGCCAGGGCGGCCTGCACCATTGGATCCGCCGCAAGGTGCGGCTCCCTGGGAATGCGCGAACTGAGTTCGTCTATGGCAAATGCTGCCTGAAAGGGGAGCGGATGCTCCGGCCAGAGGGTGCCGTCATTGTCGAAAACAGCGATGCGTTCAGGCGACGGCAGGAAGTCTGGCGATTCTGCATTTGTGATCTGGGCGATGTAAGCGAGGATCGCCTCCTTGGCCGGGCCCTCGTTCCAGGAGGGGAGGGGATCGCCAGTGGTGAGAGGCATCAAAGGGTCTAAGGGGAACACCATCCTGAAGAATGGCCGGCAGGGTTGGCGACTTTCCGGCTTGAACCAGCTATGCGCCCCAGGCCAGCAGCGCCGCATCGGCCTCACCGGCGGCATTGCCACGGGCAAGAGCAGCGTGGGCATGTTGCTGGCGAAGCGGGGCCTGCCCGTTCTCGATGCGGATGTCCTGGCCCGCCAGGCCCTGGCACCGGGCAGCGTGGCCACAGCAGCCGTATTGGATCGCTACGGGAAGGCAGTGCGCTGTCCCAGTGCGGGAGCAGGGATCGATCGGGCCGCCCTGGGGCGAATCGTTTTCGCCGATGGCAAGGAGCGCCAGTGGCTGGAGCAGCTGGTGCACCCAATCGTGCGGGCCGGCCTTGAAGCGGCTCTGGCGGAGTTGGGCAGCGCACCGGCAGTGGTGCTGATGGTGCCGCTGCTGTTTGAAGCGGGCCTGGAAGGGCTTTGCAGCGAGATCTGGCTGGTGGACTGCGACGAAAGCCAGCAGCTGCAACGGCTGGGCCAGCGCGATGGCCTGGGCGAAAGCGAAGCCCGGGCCCGCATCAAGGCCCAGTGGCCCCTGGCACGCAAGCGGGGCCTCGCCGACGTGGTGATTGACAATCGGGGCAAACCGGCGGATCTGCCCTTGCAGGTGAAGAAGGCAGCCTTGATCAGGCAGCTTTGATCCAACTCATCAGGGCTGGGTAATCAAGAATGAACCTGATGGCCAGCGATATGAGCATGACCGCAAGACTTGCAAAAACAAGCCGCAAACTGCTATTTGAACGATTCAGCAGCCTTAGATCATCGCCCTGGGTTTGGACAATTTGACGAAAGTTTCCAGCAGCCTGGCGGAGCTGATAGGCCGCAAAGAAAGCAGCCAAGGTCAAAAAGGCGTCGTCGAGAGTTTTTATCATGAGCGCAACCTTGCCGCTCGCGATCACATTAAAAAGGAATGATGCATTGGCGATAGCGAAAACAACGAGCGCCAAAGCCGAAATAACACAGTATTTGGCAAGCGCATTAAAATGCCGGTTTTCGGCAGCACCAAACTCGAACTGATTCTCAGCCAAAAGATTGCACATAAAACCGCTTCCTATTCTACCCTGCTTTGGCCATAAACTTTGGCCATAAATGCAAAAAATAACCTTACTTAAGCTGCGCTTCGCCTAAAGGGCACTTAGTTAGCCCCATAGCAACATCAAAATGTCGCCGAGGGTAATTGCTGAAAACCTGAAACCGCGCCCAAGCGGGGATTTCAGATTCTGGAAGGTTGCGCTTAAGCGATCAACCAGAACGGGGCTACAACGAATATCGCCCCGTGCCGCGAGCGAAGTGGTCAGGATCTGAACACAGCCTGGGGCCAATATTGATCCAATTAGGTCAATATTAGCTGGCTACCTACGGATGCGGCGCAGGCTTGCAAAACGTTGGCAAGCGCCTGCAGCTGCTCAACAGCGCAATCCACTACTTGCTGATCATGAATCCAACCGAACCGACACCTAGGCGCAGCCGACTGCGGAAGAAATTGGAACTGATGCTGGAGATGGGGCTCTGGCGCTTTCGGCTGATTGCGATCGTGCCGGTGGTAATGAGCCTGGCGAGTACCCTGCTGACTTTTGCGATTGGCACGCGGGATATTTTTGTAAGCGTTCAGGGGGCGGGATTACCCGCCGCTCGAATGCGCGCTTAATCGCTTATCCCTGAGTGGGCAAAGATGCGGTGCCCCCCTTTCTTCTGCCCTCAGGGATCGCTCAGCAGTGACGGCATCACCCCACCGCGGTG
>JAHLYQ010000043.1 GCA_025127975.1 Synechococcus sp. CS-1331
GCTGATTCGTGATCAGCGGCAACACGGGCCGGTGGACCCCCATGGTCCGCAGGCTGCTGGCGCAGCAACCGCAGCACCGATTTGCGGTGATACCCGCTCAGTTCCACCAGTTCATCCACCAGGGCACCCTTCTCCTGGTAACTGAGCAACTGGTAGCGGCTACGGGCTGCCTCCAGCAGCTGCCTGCGCCGCTGACGCTGGAGCCGGCTTTCACCAGAGCTGGATACCGACACCAAAGGAACAATTTGACTGAGGCAACACTAGATGACTGGTAACAAGAATTGAGATTCAACGCGCCCGCCTACGTAGTTGACACCGGGCACCTGGCGCTGGGTCGTCGCAATACGGGCATTAACCCGTTGGCTTGTTGGAAAGCCCGCTATTGCAGATTTGCCGCAATGGCCGTGCGGTCACCGCCTTTGATGTTTGGACTGCTTCGCTGCAGTGAGCATGCCGGCCCAGTGCAGCAGCACTTGTTCCAGCGGCAAGACTGGCCAGCAATGGGAAACTACGGCGAAGTGTTTGAGCGCAATGTGGGGCAGGGCTCGCCCCTCAAGCTCGAGCGAGGTGTCAACCAGCAATGGCTCAAAGGTGGCCTGATGTATTCGCCCCCATTCCTCTGAGGGCCAGCTCCTCAAGCCCTCCCAACCAGCAAAAAACTGACGAAGCACTGCCTGGGCGAACAATCCGATCGACTCACGAAGAGCAGCTGTAGTGGGATACGCCTCCAGCGTTAAAAAATTCCCTGGGCTTGAGGCGGTCGTAGGTGGTCGCCAGCTCCGCTGCTGGCGACCTATAGGGATGGCTGAACAGCCCCTGCAGTTCCTGGATAAGCGTGTAATCACCGCGGGCAGCTTGTTCATAGGCCGGTGCGATCAGCCACTCGCGCCAGGTCACTGCCGGGTTCATCCTTTGCATCGCAGCAGATGTCGCTTGCAGGTCGCCAATAAGGGCACGCCAGCGCTGCAGCCAGCCGCTCCATTGCCTGTCGAGCACTTCGCTGCTTGGCTCATAGAAGCTCAGCTTCAGGGCTGAAAGCTGCTCGGCAATGGTGGCAGGGATATCCGACAGCCTGCGGAAAAAGATGGTGTAGTCAGCCTGGGACTTCAGCATTAGCTCCAGCAGCTCGTTCACCAGGTTGGCGTTGTAGCTGGCCAGGCCTAGCTTGCTGGCCCACATGGCCTCCAGTTCCTGCTGCATTGCGGCTGCAAAGCCCTCGCGGATCTGATCGAGCCGGGCCAACGCCTCGTTATTGCCCGCGAGCAGCGGCCGCAGGGCAGCCCAGAACATCTGGTAGTTGGCTTCGGCTGCCTGCGGCTGGTTGAAGAAGCTGAAATGCTCGCCGCCGCCGGTCCAGGGCTGGAAGCTGGGATCGAACAGTTCGCAGAAGCCGAAGGGGCCGTAGTCGAGCGTGTAGCCCCCGGCGGCGCAGTTGTCGCTGTTGAAGTTGCCCTGGCAGTAGCCAACGCGCATCCAATGGGCCACCAGGCCAATAAGCCGGGCACGAAACAAGCCAGCCAGCCGCACCACCTGCTCGCTGAACGGCAGAGCGGGATCAATCTCCTGTCGGTAGTTGCGCTCGATCAGGTGCGCCACGATCATGCGCAACTCGTTGAGGGCCTCGGGATGGGCCTGGCGGCGCACGCGGCGGGCAAACAGCTCCAGCTGGCCCACCCGCAGAAACGACGGCGCCACCCGGGTGGTGATCGCCGCCGGGTTGTTGACCAGGATGTCGGGATCGAAGGACTGGGAACCCGGCGCGTACCAGGGCCGGCGCACGGTTTCAGCTCCGGACACATAGAGCGTCAGCGAGCGTGAGGTGGGAACCCCCAGGGCATGCATGAATTCCTGGGCAAGAAATTCGCGCACACTGGAGCGCAGCACGGCACGGCCATCGGCCCCGCGGCAGTAGGGCGTTGGCCCGCCGCCCTTAAGTTGCAGCTCCCAACGCCGGCCGTTGAACAGGCCTTCGAACACGGAAATGGCCCGGCCATCGCCATAGCCATTGCCGGTGCCGAAGGGGCACTGCTGGATGTATTCGCTGCCGTAGATAGACAGCGCATAGCCGGTGGCCCAGCCATAGGGCCTCATCGAGCCGGTGGCCACGTTGATGTCGCCGGAGAACAGGCGGAGGAAGTACTCATCGTGGGCCAGGGCCTCGCCCAGGCCCAGCTCCTGGAACAGGGCACTGCTGTGGGCCACAAACTCCGGAGCTGGCAGCGGCGTGGGCGTCACCGGCACGTAGTGACCCGAGAAGACCTGGCGGGGCTGGTGGTCGCGGCCGTCACCGCTGGCCTGGGGATCGGCTTTCAGTCCATCCAGCAGCGAATAGTCAACCCGTTGGGCAAACTCCGCAAAGCTTGTTATCGGCACTGTTGTTGGCACTCGCGTCGGCCCTGCTATGGACACTGGTCTATCGGGTTTTTGAGCTGGCTGGCTTTGGCGCTGAGGCGAAGATCCTCCAGGAATCGAACTTGCAACAGGTGTCCTCACAAGCCGTCTGAACATTGCTCGGGCGGGCTTTCCGCGGCCAGTGGGCGGCCGCAGCTCTTGCAAATGCCGGGGCCAGCTGCTTTACGCCTGGACTCCTCTTCGTAGCCAGCTGCAATGATGCCAGCCGGGAGCGCGAAGATGGCTATACCAAGCAGCTGGATGATGCCGCCTAGGAACTTGCCAAGTGGTGTGACCGGAGCAATATCCCCATAACCGACGGTGGTTAGGGCCGATATGCCCCACCACATCGCCGCAGGAATGCTTGTAAAAACGTCTGGCTGGGTGTCAACCTCAACATAGTAAATGGCGCTAGAAGCTAAAATGAGTACGACCCCAACCGCTGCCAGAGCCACGCCTAGATCGCCTCGCCTTGCACCGATAACGCGCTTCATGCGCACGATGGAATCGGAGTAACGGGCCAACTTCAGCACCCGCGCAAATCGCAACAGCCGCAGGACCCGGAGAATTCGCAGATCGAGTGCAGCTGCAGGGACAGCAAGTGAGACGTAAAACGGCAATATGGCTAGCAAATCCACCACACCACCGAAGCTGCTCACGTAGCGCAGCCTTCCGATTATTGGCTGCCGATAACGCGGATCAGCCGTACAGGCCCAAATTCTGGCTGCGTACTCAACGCTGAAAACGCCTACCGAGAAAACCTCGAAGGCCCAAAATGCCTTGCCGAAGCGAAACTGGAGACTCTGCACAGTCTCCAGGATGACCGCAAGCACATTTAAAAGGATCAGCACCAGCAGGATCACGTCGACCCAATCCCAATCAGCTACGCCACTTTGCGGATCCTCGCTGACATCGAGAAGCTCCCATACTCGTTGGCGGAGCCCTGAGCCAGTCATTCGCCTAATGCCCTTGAGTCGAGCTAAACGTTAGGGCTCTCCCAGCTGACCATGGATTTCCCCCGCATGATTTCGCCAAGCATTTCCGCTTCTAAGGAGGGAGCCGCCGAATCAAACCGACCTACGGCAGCCCTGCTGAAGGCTCCCAAGGTCCAACGCTCCGCCCGCCCCAAGCACCTCAGGCAACTGATCCGAGGTACTGGCGCGATGTTGCTGCTTCATAGCTGCAGCCTCCCAGCGGAAAGCCATCCCCAGCCGGCGGTGGTGCCACCCAAAGAGCGGCTGAACCAGGGCCAGCAGGTCACTGTGACCCAGGGGGTGTTGGAGGTGAAACGGCTGGGGGGCCAGCCGCTCGGGCCAGACTTCCCGGCCCTGGCTGGCCGTGAACTCAGGCTGCGCCAGATCACGATCGCCCCCGGCGGCAGCATCGGCCTGCACCTTCACGACCAGCGGCCCGGCGTGGCCTACATCCTCGAGGGGCAGATGACCGAGCGGCGCGGCCCCGGGTTCGTCCCCCAGGTGATCGGCAGCGGTGAGGCAGCCTTCGAGGGCAGCGGGATCAGCCACTGGTGGCGAAACGAGGGCTCAACCCCCGCCCGGGCCCTGGTGGTGGACATCGTGCCCGCTGAGACACCCTGAGGGGAGCATCACCAGATACCTGGCAGAAGCCGAGAACTGCGTTGCTGCCAGGCCCTGAACTCCGGATACTTGGCGGCCATCTGTGCTTCCTTCTGGCCAATCCGTTGCAGGTAGAGGAGCAGCACCAGGGCAGGCACCAGATAGGCCCAGCCGTTACCAGCCACCACGGCAAAGCTCAGGTAGCGGAGAAGATCGCCGAGATAGTTGACATGGCGCACCCGCCGCCAGATGCCATCGCTAACCAGGCCAGCGCCCATGGCCTTGGCGGTGGTCTTCTGCACATCGGCGCTGGCATTGATCAGGCTGCCAAAGCTGAACAGGCCAACGGCAAGGGCAACGGCGCCATGGGAAATCGGCACGGGATTAAGGAAGGCCAGCAACCCCGGCAGGCTGTAAAGCACCCCCACGAACAGCAGGGCAAAGACAAACCCAACCGGGCCGACGCGCTCTGGGAACATCAGGCGGCGTCGCTCAGGGAAGAGCCACTGTTCCAATAGCCACCACAGGCAGTAGCTGATGTGCAGGCTCAGATACAGGGCCTGGCGCCCATCGTTCACACCGATCAGTGCGGCGAGCACCAAGAGCAGCACAATCGTGAGCAGCTTGGCGGCGTTGATTGCCGTGAGCTGGGTTGCCCAGCGCGATCCAGCTCCTGCTGGCGTCGAGTCTTCTGCCGGGCTCAATGGGACCTGACTGCGCTCGCCACCACGGGGCCGGCATCAACACGACTGGCGGTGGGGGCGGTGTTGGGATGGGCTGCAATCCAGCGCTCCACCCATTCGGCTGCTATGCGGTTTGACTCTGCGGCAGCCTCACTGCTTTCAAACACGCTGAGGGAAATCATTCGATCCCCCGCATCACCCACATCAACGAAATAGTAGGCAATGAATCCAGGCAGGGCCTCCATCTCAGCCAATAATCCATCCCGTAAGGGCTGCAGGGCCTCGGTTGGATCGCCGATACCTTCATACTCGCGCAAGGTTGCATGCATTGAATTCGTCTTCAGATTAGTAGTGGGCGCTCAAACTGGGAGCCAAAGCAATCATACAGAACCTGCCAGAGGGATGGCTGTTTATTAAGCTCCTTGGCGGCATCCTCCCTTGCCTGTTTCACGTCATCAGCATGGAGAGAAAGGGCCCCGGCGAGCTCATTAAGCAGCCGCTCTTCTTCCTCACAGATAAAGTTATCCTCATCGCCTCCCCTGCAGACACTGGCAACCATCACGGCCGTGCGCATGGCCAGCATGTGATAGTCGAAAGCAATCAGTTTGGCCAGGCAGCTAATGCTCTGGGGATCTTCCAATTCATCCTCCCAGGAAACAACCTTCGCCCGCAGCCGGTGTTGCTTTTCCAGGGATTGAAGAAGGAGTTCTTCATTTGGCGAAAGGTAGCCGTCGGCTAACGCTATAATATTTAGAATTCTTAGAATTGCACCAGAGGAACGGATGTCCATTGGGATCAGTATGTAATGGAATGGGTGTATTTAAATGGCAGGTTTAACACCCTAATTCACACCTTGAAACCCCCAGGCTCTGGCAGGGCTTGCCAGGCTTCGATCTCCACCGCATAGGCAGCGTGACGCTGAATCGCATCATCCATAAATAGGGCCACTCGAACCGGGGTGTCAGGGCCCATCGAGAAGCCATGCATGGCCAAGCCGGTGGTCATGCAGCGCAGCGCGGCTAGTTGTAGGTCCCGGCGGGCATCGGCAAGGGAGTAGTCGCGAACACCACCTTTCTCGAGGCCACCGTGCCAGACCTGCAACAGCTCCTCATGACGGCCCAGCCGCTGAACGTGGGGCGTACTCCCACCAATCAGGAAGGCGATATCAATCGAGGCCATGCTGCGGCTGGCCCAAGACCAATCAATAATTGTATCCGTTCAGGGGGCGGGACGGCTCATCTCGAACATCGACCCTGTTAAACCCTTGACGGCAGCTTGATTTCCGGTTGCATCTCAGGCAGAGACCGCCTGTGATGAGCGCACTCCCGGTTGGAATTCCAGATGCGGACTGGTTGGAAACTCCAGCCAGCGTCAGAGCGCTGATCATCGCTCAGCAGCAGGAGATTCCGGCACTCAGGCAAGAGAACGATGAGCTCCGCGTTCAACTCACCGCCCTGGCGAGCGAGCTGGCCCAGCTGCGGGAGCGGGTCAACCGGAGCTCTCGCAACTCATCCAAGCCGCCCTCCAGTGACGGGCTTGGGTTTAAGCCGCCAGAGCGGCGCAAGGGCAGTGGCCGCAAGCGCGGCGGCCAGCAGGGCCATCCCGGCAGTGGGCCGGAACTGCTGCCGATCGAGCGGGTGGATGAGGTGGTGGATCACCACCCCGATGCCTGCCGCCGTTGCGGTCAGCTTTTGGACGGTATTGATCCAGAACCCTTGCGCCATCAGGTGATCGAGATCCCGCCGATCACGCCGCTGGTGATTGAACACCGGCTGCATCGCCTGGTGTGCCCCTGCTGTTCCACCAGCACCTGTGCAACGCTGCCGGCCGATGTAGAAGCCAGTCACTACGGCCCAAGGCTCAGTGCCCTGGTGGGCCTGCTGGGCAGTGCCTTCCCCTTGAGTTTCAGCAAGACCCAGGCCCTGCTCCAGCAGCTGGTGGGAGTGGAGATGAGCTGTGGGGCAATCGCACGGGTCCGCCAGCGCCTGAGCTCAGCATTGGCGGAAC